>CAJUPT010000039.1:0-2166 GCA_910588405.1 uncultured Lachnospiraceae bacterium
ACGAGGCAACCGGCCTTGATTATGTCCTGGTCGGGGACTACTACATCCCGGCTATTGAACTGCCGGAGGATGATGACCGCCCCATCGGGAAATGGGGACGGATGCACCGGGCGTATCCGGAAGAAACAAACCCGCTTCTGCTGAACCACCTGATTTTGACGGGCAAACTGCACACTTACCTTGCCGACCTGGACGATCAGGCGCAGAATCGCTATCGGCTCATCATCAGGCAGATGGCCGCCGCCGAGGGCGTGACTGAAGACTTGAAGCGGCGGTCGCAGTGGGAGTGGGTCAGGGCCATGAACAGCATCGTGAATCGCGCCGAGGAAAGCATCAAGTGTGAACTGATTTATACATGACTTTCACCCGGCATTTGCACCAGCGCAAAAGCGTACAGGCTTCCGCAAGGCTCCCCCTATGGGCGGGACCTTGTGGGAGTCTTTCTTTTGCATTTGTACCATCGCTGACCGACTATCCGCCGCCCCTCAAGAATTTTCTTCGGCAGGGCTTGACAGGAACGGATGTTTGGATTATAATCCCGTTTTCGACACTTAAAAAAGAAAAAAGAGAAGAAACCCCGCATAAACACTGGGTTTTCTTCTCTTTTTAAATGTCGGAGATGTTGTATGGAATCTCTATCCGGAAATTTTTTTTAATTTTTTATTTAGTTCTTTCGGCTGGTAGTATTTTTTGTCCGGACCAAGGCCAAATATCCCATTTAATGCAGTACATACTTTGCTGCTTTTGTAAGCCGCCGTATAAAACATGTCCTGTGTATTCACCACATTCATGTTCTTCAGGGTATCCAGTATATTGTCCGTGGTAAAGTGTGTCCCGTATTCACTGCATCCACAGTAATATACGCCAGCTCCGATACCCGTATGCCTGTGCCGCAGATCATCTCAGCCACCAGTCCCAGGCGCCGTTTCCCCAAACGGTAAGCCGTGTCCACAAGCCTTTTATATTCCTCCAAATCCAGGTCTTTTGACGCATCTCGAAACATCTGCCGCTGGATTTTTATAAATTTTACCCGGCAGTCGTTCCAGCCCATAAACGAAAAAAAGCCATTGACAGCTGAGAGCATGGCGTTCACAGTCCTCGGGTCATAGCCAGCGTTTTTCAGTTCTTCCTTCCACTGAGACGCCAGTTCTTTTGTCACCTCTCTTTCCGAAAGCCATGCCGCAAAGATCCCCACCTCCCTCACATACTTTTTTATCGTCGCCGCCGCTTTCTCTTCCCAATAAAGATAATTCCTGTAGCCGTCTATGATTTCCCTTGTGATCTGTCTGCTCATTTATGTCCCTCCTGCGTGTCGTATGTATGTTTGTCATTCGCTGCTCGTCCAACATGCAAGCATGCTCTCCTCACTAGCGCTCATTATATCATAATGATAGAAAAAAGAGGAGGAGATGATAAGAGTCGCGAAGCGTGTTGCTGGTCACGAAATGAGCAGTAACAACATAACCGAACAGGGATATGTCCTCCCAAGACATATCCCTGTTTCAATCGTATTCCCCTTATTAAGTCCCTCATAAACGACTAATCATCGTACACACGGCTGCTAAGCGGCAAGAACAAAACAGCCGCAGTCATTTTATAGAAGCTACTTAATTCCCTTTACCTGAATAAGTATATTACTTTTCAAATAAATTACTACGGCCGGAGCATACAAATTTCATTTTATTTTCGATCCCTTTTAACATTATTTTCGTCTTTTATGACGAAAGCATTTATCAACGATGCAAAATATCTTTTGACCGCCTCATCATTATATGGTAAGATGAGTAAATAACCGCACATTCACGGAGCCATTACATAAAGGAACGTACGCCCAAAAATCCGCAGTTTCTGAACTTGAGAGAATCCGGACGTATATTTCGGAAAGAGGAACAAATGAACAAAAAGGAAATCTCCGAGATCAAAAAACAATTTACGCCCGAGCGCTGCACCATCACCCGAATCTGTGGCTGCTATGTGGATTATGAAAAGAAGATCAAAACCGAACTGAAAGAAGCCTTTCTCTCCCTCCCCGAGGAGGAGGCTTTTAAATATTTTGCCATTTTCAAGAAGACTCTTTCCGGTTCCATTGGGAAGAACCTGTTGAATATGGATTTCCCCTTGGAGCAGGAACGGGAGGGAGGAACCCAGGAATTCCTGCTAAGGCTC
>CAJUPT010000039.1:2176-32980 GCA_910588405.1 uncultured Lachnospiraceae bacterium
GACAGCCAGCTAAGAGACGCAGGACTGCTTTCCGAATTTTACACACGCATCATCGAGTCCTATGATTTTTCTGAAAATTATTACATCATCCTGGTTCATGCCGCTTACGACGTACCCGGCAGGGCAAAGGACGGGGCGGAACTGTTCGACGCTTCCGATGAGGTATACGAGTATCTGCTGTGCAGCATCTGTCCGGTTCATCTGTCCCAGCCCGGCCTCCACTACAATGCCGAGACCAATACCATCGAAACCATTATCCAGGACTGGGTGGTGGACATGCCGGCCAAGGGCTTCCTGTTTCCGGTGTTTAACGACCGGTGCACCGACATCCACAGCATTCTGTATTATACCAAAAACCCGGAGCAGCTTCAGGAAGGATTTATCGACTCCATGTTCGGCTGCACCTATCCGCTGACAGCCAAAAACCAGAAGGAAACCTTCAATACCATCATCAGCTCCACCTTAGGCGACGACTGTGACTATGAGACGGTGAAAAATATCCATGACACTTTAAACGGATTGATGGAGGAGGCCAAGGACTCCCCCGATCCTCTGATTCTCTCCCGGCCCGACGTCAAGCGGCTGATGGAGGCCAGCGGCGTGCCTGATGAAAAGCTCACACATTTCGAGGATACCTTTGACGCGGAAGACGAGCCGGATACCCCGCTGGTGGTTTCCAACATCATCTCCGCCCGCTCTTTCAGCATCCGTACCCCAGACGTCAGCATCAGCGTCAGCCCGGAACGGACAGACCTGATTGAAACCCGTGTAATCGACGGCAGAAAATGTCTGGTCATCGCCATCGAGGACGGCGTGGAGGTGAACGGCGTGCAGGTGCAAGTGCAGGGGGAGACGGCGGAATAAAATCAATCGGCAGACAGAAATCGGCGGCCATAATGGCCGCCGAAAGCTTTGTGTTTGCACATTACTCCGATCAACACGCGGAATATCCTTTTACGCCTCGTCGATCGCTTTCCCGATATCGCTTCTGCAATATTTATTGTCAAAATCAATCCACTTCACTGCCTCATAGGCATTGGCGCGGGCCTTATGCAGGTCTGCCCCGGTGGCTGTCACGCCCAGCACCCGGCCGCCGTTGGTGACGATCTGGCCGCCGTCCCATTTGGTTCCGGCATGAAATACCCAGCAGCCCTCTTTTTCCCGGAAGGTATCCAGCCCTTTGATGGGATAGCCCTTCTCATAAGAGACAGGATAGCCGTCAGAAGCCAGCACCACGCAGACCGCCGCATTGTCCTCAAAATCCAGGTCGATCTGGGACAGCGTGCCGTCGATACAGGCATCGAACAGGTCTACGATATCGTTTTTCATTCTGGGAATCACTACCTGGGCCTCCGGGTCGCCGAAACGGGCATTGTATTCCAGTACCCTGGGTCCTTTTTCCGTCAGCATCAGGCCGAAGAAAATAATTCCCTTAAAGGTTCTGCCCTCCGCCTTCATGGCGTCTACGGTGGGCTGGTAAATATATTTTTTGCAGAATTCATCCACCTTGGCCGTATAGAAAGGGCTGGGAGAAAAGGTTCCCATTCCTCCGGTGTTCAGGCCCTGGTCCCCGTCCTGGGCACGCTTGTGGTCCTGGGCGGAGGTCATAATCCGGATAGTGTCGCCGTCCACAAAGGAGAGTACCGACACCTCCCGCCCGGTCATAAATTCCTCAATGACCAGCTTATTGCCTGCGGCGCCGAACTTTTTGTCCAGCATAATCTCTTTTACGCCGTCCTTTGCTTCTTCCGGCGTATTGCAGATCAGCACGCCCTTCCCAAGAGCCAGGCCGTCGGCTTTTAAAACGGTAGGGAAAACCGCTTGGGTATCAAGATAGTTCAATGCATCCTCCGCATTGTCAAATACCTCGTATGCCGCCGTGGGAATCTGGTATTTTTTCATCAGGTCTTTGGCAAATGCTTTGGAGCCTTCCAGCACCGCCGCATTTTTTCTGGGGCCGAACACCCGCAGACCCGCGGCTTCAAAGGCGTCCACCACGCCGGCCACCAACGGGTCATCCATTCCTACCACAGTCAGATCGATTTCTTTTTCTTTCGCAAAGTCAACCAGCTGATCGATTTCCATCGCGCCGATGGGGACACATTCCGCCAGCTGGCTGATCCCGGCATTGCCCGGGGCGCAGTAAATTTTGCTGACCCGTCTGCTCTGGGCCACCTTCCAGGCGATGGCATGCTCCCTGCCGCCGCTGCCGATAATTAAAACTTTCATAATTATTTCTCCTAATTGCAGTTCCGCTTGCTGTTTTATAGTTGTCCCATCGCTTCCTTTTTGCAGGCCAGCATATGAATGGCCTGGGGCAGAATGACCCACTCGGCCTGTTCCATCACCCGACGCTGCAAAAGCTCCGGTGTGTCGCCAGGCTCTACCTCCACTGCTTTCTGCAGAATAATCGGGCCGGTATCGGTCCCCTCATCCACATAATGGACGGTGGCTCCCGTCACTTTCACCCCTCTGGCCAACGCCGCCTCATGCACCTGCAGACCATAATATCCCACACCGCAAAAAGACGGGATCAGGGAAGGATGGATGTTAATAATCCGCCCGGGATAAGCGCGTACCATCTCCGGCGGTATCTTTACCAGATACCCGGCCAACACAATCAGATCCGGCTCATATTCCAAAAGCTTCTCCATCAATGCCTGATGGAATTCCTCCCGTGTCCCATAAGCCCCAGGAGAAACGCAAGCCGCGTCGATGCCGTTTGCCTTGGCTCTGGCCAGAGCGTAGGCGCCCTCATTGTTGCTGATCACCACCGCCAGCTCCGTATTTTTTACCGTTCCGGCCTTGATGGCGTCTATAATCGCCTGCAGATTGGTTCCGCCGCCGGATACCAGAACCGCCACCCTTAGCATAAGACGACTCCTTTTTCTCCCGCTTTCACGGAACCGATCACATAAGGGGTCTCACCGGCTGCTCTGATCGCTTCCATGGCCGCGTCCTTTGCCGACGGGTCCACGGCTACCACCATGCCGATGCCCATATTAAAGGTATTGTACATGGCCTGTTCCTCCACCTGGCCCCGCTCTGCAATCAGCGCAAAAATCGGAGGCACAGGATAACTGGATTTCTCGATTACCGCACAGGCGCCTTCCGGCAACATCCTGGGCACGTTCTCATAAAAACCACCGCCGGTAATATGGCTGCATGCCTTTACCCGTACGCCTGCATCCTTCAAAGCTTTTAATGCCTTCACATAAATCTTGGTGGGCGCCAGCAGCACGTCGCCCAGGGTTCCGCCTAAGCTGTCATAATAAGTGGACAGGCTTTCCTTCGTCATGTCAAACACCTTGCGCACCAGGGAAAAACCGTTGCTGTGGACGCCGGAGGAAGCCATGCCGATCAGCAGGTCGCCGTCCTTTACGCCTGAGCCGTTGATCAGGTTTTTCTCGTCAGCCACGCCTACCGCAAAACCGGCCAGATCATATTCATCCACCGAGTAAAAGCCGGGCATCTCCGCCGTCTCGCCGCCGATCAGCGCCGCCCCGGCCTGGCGACATCCTTCCGCTACACCGCTTACGATCTCCGCGATTTTTTCCGGATCATTTTTGCCGCAGGCTATGTAATCCAGGAAAAACAGCGGCTCTCCCCCTGCGCAGGCCACATCGTTTACGCACATGGCCACGCAGTCGATGCCGATGGTATTATGCCTGTCCATCAGAAATGCCAGTTTCAGCTTTGTTCCCACGCCGTCCGTACCTGACAGTAAAACAGGCTTTTCCATATTTTTAAAGTTCTCCATAGAGAATGCGCCGGAAAAACCGCCCAGCCCTGACAATACTTCCGGCCTCATGGTGGTCCGTACATGTTTTTTCATCAGTTCCACTGACTTATAGCCAGCCTCGATATCCACTCCGGAATTCTTATAATCCATAATGATCCTCCTAATTAGAGTTCCGCTTTTAATTTAGTTCCGCTACAGTCTTCCACTGTTTTTTAGTTCCGCTACAGTCTTCCCAGGCTGTGCTTTTACATCTGTTTCAGATATTCCTCATATTTGATTTCTTCGATCTTCTCCGCTTTTTTCTCTACGGAGGTTTTCATATTTTCACTGTAGGCTGCCAGCTTCTCAGACAGCTCCTCGTCGCCGATGGCCAGCATCTTTATGGCCAGCAGCGCCGCATTGGCCGCGCCGTCTATGGCTACTGTGGCTACGGGCACGCCTGGCGGCGTCATAACAATGGAATACAAAGCGTCCTGGCCGCCGAAATATTTTGAATGCAACGGTACGCCGATCACCGGAAGCGTGGTCAGGGCGGCCAGCATCCCCGGCAGGGCTGCCGCCCAGCCTGCGCCTGAAATAATCACCTTCAGCCCTCTCTCTTTTGCACTCCTGGCATACTCCACCATCTTGTCCGGCGTCCTGTGCGCAGAAATAATCGTCAGCTCATAAGGTACGCCAAAATCCTCCAATGTCTTTGCAGCTTTCTGCATCACCGCCAAATCAGAATCACTGCCCATTACAATGCCAATTACTGGTTTCATCTTTCCTCCTAATTCAGTCCCGCTTTTAATTCAGTTCCGCTACAGTCCTCCCGGGGTTCGTACGGACTTCCGCTGATTTTTAGTTCCGCTACAGCCCCTTCGATACACTCTGATCTGGAAGAATTTCCAGCCATGTTCCATGTCTGTAAATCCTTCCGTGCATCTCAGGGGCTTCCGCTGTTTTTAGTTCCGCTACAGTTCCTTATTCAATTCCTCTGTTCCCGGCAGCACAAACTTGCCGCCTTTGACGATCTCGATCCGACTTCCGTCATCCCTTATGCCTGTAATCGTATCCAGCTCATCATAGGGCAGGGTGATGTCGGTGTGGCATCCGAAGTAGGCTTCCTTTGGATTGGTCTTTCTGAGAATGGAGATCTCATTATCCTTTGCCACGATTTCCTTCCCGTCCGGATTAAATACCCTTCGTTCTTCCCCATTCGAGTAACAGGTATCTCCAAAGGCAAAATGGGGACCGGTCTTCTCAGCGATCAATATTTTCAGTTTGTCGAAGATCCCATATTTTTTCGCCATCCGGTAAGCCGCCGTGTTGGTCCCGATGGCAAATTCTCCCATGGGCAGCGTCTGGTGATGGTGCATAATGGTCTCCTGCACCAGCCGCTTTCCCTCCTCCGCCGTGGAAAAGCTGCCGCAGCCAAAATCCCGCACCATACCGTCTTCAATCCGAAACCAGAGATCCTTATACCCCAATCCCTCTATATATAATTCCTTTACATGGAGACGACCTTTTGTCCCTTTCAAAACCGGAGAGGTAAACACCTCTCCCAGCGGAATATTCACATCCGCCAAACAGTTTTCAAACTTCGTCTGAACGGCTGGCTCCTCCAAATTCATCAATGCCACGGTCAGGCATGTCTCATTGCCCTCCCGTCCTCTGATCTCCACCTGTTCGCACTGATCCAGTGCCTGAATCATCGTCTCCTGCACCTGTCCATACAGCTTACAATCCAAATTGTTCAACCGGATCGTCTCGGCAAATATCTCCTCAAAGTCCCTGCCGATGGCCGGAACCGGATAAGAGATAATCGTAAAGCTGCGCTCCTCCCCATTGATATACTGATACGTAATCCTGGTGGATTCCTGCTGCAGCTGCGCCAATAGCTTTAACTGTCCCTCCGAATAGCCCGGCGCCTCCGGCTTATTGACCGGAATGAAATTTTCTTCCCCGAAAGTTTCCATCACTGCCGGCCCCGCCATGCCTGCGGCCAGCTCTTTACGTTTCTCAAACGCCACCCGCATAACCGACAGCTTCCGCTCCTTTAAATCGCCGTCCAAAAACAGCCCTAAGTCGCAACGATGATCATAATCGCACTGCTGATTGGGCGAAGTGCCGTAATAGCCGATCTTCACATTATCCCGGCGGTTCATCAGGTTGACAGGGGAACGGTACAGGATCGCTTTAAGCCCCATCTGTTCAAACTGCCTGACAGCCGCCCTAATCACCCGCTCAAAGCCCAGGCAATACCGCACGTCCACAAACTGTTTTTTAGACAAGTCCACATGGGCCAGTTCAAAGCCTTTGCGGTATCCTTCCGTATAGGTGGACGCCATGGCCGTGATCGTCTCTTCCGGCAGACTGTTCAGATAGCGGGCGATCTCCAGCTCGTTCTCACTGACATATTCTCCGTACCGGTACAGATAACGAAGGTCCTCCAAATCGCTGCCTGTGACGATATCCGTGGCAAAAGACAGCGCCGGGTCCAAAAGCTCCCTGTTTCTGTAATCTACCGTTACATCACAGTAATCGCTCAGGAAATAATAAAGAGCCTTCCGCACCTCCGGCTCGCCGCCGCCGTCCTCCAAAATGCCGTACACCTCCACAAAAATCTCACAGCATATGGTCATATCAAAAAGACGGCCTTCAGCGGCATAGACAATCATGCCCCTGATTTCCATATATAAAAAGGAAAGCAGCCGCCCAAGCTCCGTCCCCAGCCGTTTTACCGCGTAAGCCGGATTGGCATAGCTGTAGTCGTAGGCGCCGCCGGTGATATCCTCATATAGCCTTTCATTATATTGCTGAAGCTCCTCCAGGGACATTTGCGCAAGCCGCCCCGAACGTCGGTCCTCGTTATACCGAACAGCTGTCAGAATAAATGCGGCGGTTCTCCTGAAAAAATCTCTGTGCGGAGCATTGATTTCCTCTGTTCCGGCATCCCGCCCATCTCCGGCAATCTCTTTGATCCGGCCCAAAACAAGCCGGTAACGCTCTTCCACGAATGTCTGCTCCTGCCCATACTCCTGCTCTGACATCTTTTCGCCAACCATAATTTTCCTCTCTTTTTCGCCTTCTGCAGCGGCTTCTATGACAAAAACAAACCGGCTCCGTATATGGATGCCAACACAATATACACGGCCGCATTAGCCACACAGCCTACAAGGCCGGCCGTCTGCCGTTTCTCGACTCTGTCATACTTTCCTTTAATGCCCAGCCATAGCCCGAAAATAGCTGTCGGCATACCGCACAGCCCCAATACCGCATAATTCTCCGGAACAGAGCCTGCCGTAAGAATGGAAGGTACAATGCCGACCGCGGCCAAAATGCCCGCCCCAACCGCCGTCACACAGGAAAGCAAAGAAAAGGGCGAAAAAGCCCTGTCTTTCTGTACGCCGCTGCCGGTATGCTCCCCGCCATGCTCCTGCGTATATTTTACTTTTACCCTTCTACGCTTCATAAGACCCTTCCATTTTCTCCCGTTTTTCATGCCGCCGCCAATCTTTCCGCTTTCCTGGCATAACCTGCCGCATCATCCGGACAGGCTTAAAATACACTTTCAAACTTTCTCCCCGGATCTCCGGTTTAAAAAGCGGTACACAATATATCCAATCAACCCACCCAGCGTATTCAGGAGAATATCATCCACATCAAAGGACCCTACCCGAAACAAAAGCTGGACAGACTCGATCATCAAACTGAACAGGAATGTATAAAACACCAGATGACATCCCTTCCTGGCCGGAGCCGCCAGAATCGGCAGCCACATTCCAAAAGGGACAAAAACAGCCACATTCCCTGCCAGGTTTATGACTGCATAAATGCCAAGCACACGGAAATGGCGGATATATCGGCTGATCTCCTGAAAAGGCACCAGATTATACCGATAAACCCGGTTCGTATCCGTCCTTCCAAACTGCTCGGCAAAAAATACCAGATAAAGAAGAAACCCCAAATAAGCTACAAAGCACAGCCATCCAACCCATCCGGACTGAGATTTATCATCCTTCCTCATCTGCCTAAAAGGTAATCTGTGACTTTCGCTTTAACAAAATGCCTCCGTTGACAATACAGCCGATACCGGCACTGATTCCCACCACCAGAATCACGATTCCCATAGCGACGCTCCATCCGCCGGTACGGTTCATGGTCTTATAAATTTTCTCTCCCATCGAACACCTCCAAATTATTCTGTACCCGGCATGACTTTCCAAAAATCCGGCCCTGCCCTTATTTACGCTTCCTTTACTCCATATAACTCATAATATTTGTCGATTGCCTCTTTCAGGCTGTCGTCAATAATCATTTTTCCCTTATAAGGGCGATTATATAAGTGGGCAATCACTTCTTCCATGGTCACAATCGCCGTCGTTCTCAGACCATATTTCTCAGAAATCTCCGTCAATGCGGACTTCTCCCCCTGGCCCCGCTCCATACGGTCCACGGACACCACCAGCCCCAGCGCCTTTATGTCTCCCTGGGCTTTTATAATAGGAAGGGTTTCGCCGATAGAGGTTCCGGCTGTGGTCACATCCTCGATGATCACCACCCGGTCGCCGTCCGCAATGGGGCTTCCCAGCAAAATTCCTTTGTCACCATGGTCCTTTACCTCTTTCCGGTTGGAGCAATAGCGGATCTCAGCGCCGTACTGCTCGCTTAACGCCATGCTGGCCGCAACCGTCAGCGGAATCCCCTTGTAAGCCGGGCCGAACAGCACGTCAAAATCCGTTCCAAAGGTTCCATAAATCGCTTTCGCGTAATACTCGCCCAGCTTCCGAAGCTGCACCCCTGTCCTGTAAAAACCTGTATTGATAAAAAACGGGGTCCTTCTCCCACTTTTCGTCACAAAGTCGCCAAATTTCAGCACTTCGCAGTCTACCATGAATTCGATAAATTCCCTTTTGTACTGTTCCATATGATTCATTCTCCTTAAACGTATGGATGCTTCAGCTTTGTATTCCTAATCAGGAATTACGTAACTATACCAATTCTACACAGAAAATAAGGGGTTGTCAAGCAACAGGCTTGTTATGCAAATGATTTTCAGAAGGTGCAGGGCACATATGAAAAATGCCAAAAAAGAAAAGACGAAATAAAAGAATAACCCGCAAAACCCGCAAAAGGGGCGGTTATAGGTTTCCAGCCCATAACCGCCCCTTTTTTTGTAAAAATTATCCTTCGATGGCAATATACCTCTTCTCCTCCACCGCCGGCTTCGCTTCCTTCTTCGGTACTGACAGCTTCAGGGTACCGTCCTCGAATTTCGCTTTGATATCCGTCTGCTCCACCGCTTCGCCTACATAGAAGCTTCTTCTGCAGGAGCCCACATATCTCTCCCGGCGGATATAGCGGCTGTTCTCGTCCTTTTCTTCGTTGCTGGAATTGGTTGTGGCCTGAACGGTGAGATAACCGTCCTTCAGCTCTGCCTTGACATCTTCTTTTTTCACACCCGGCATGTTCATCGTAATCTCATAGCCATTGCCGCTGTCCTTAATATCCGTCCGCATCAGCTCACCGGAATTATGAGTGCCGCGGAAACCAAAAGGCGCATCGAAAAAGTCGTCAAACATATCTCTTCCAAAAATACTGGGCATCATCATAAGTCATCTCTCCTTTTCTATTTGTATTGTTTGTGTTATTTGTTATCTTTGTTATATATGTACTATAACACTGATTTTCAATGCTGTCAACGGTTTTCAGCAAGAAAATTGTGAACTTTCTGTGAAATCCCCGGAGAAAAAACGGCCGCTACCAGGTTATATTTCCCGATAACAGCCGTTATTATTTACATTCCGAATGATTTTTTAACTCTACACACAGGCACACGCCCGCCTATTTCAGTTCCTCCAGCAGCTGCCCCACCGTCCGATGCAGCACCGGATGCATGTAATAAGGAACGATTTCATTCAGCGGAACCAGCACAAAATCCCTTTTATGCATCTCAATATGGGGAATCTGCAGCGTCGGCGTGCCCATCACCAGATCGTCATAAAAAATAATATCCAGATCCAGCGTTCTGGGTCCCCAGTGGATTTCCCTGACCCGGTTGGCCATCTGCTCGATCTGATGGAGACGGTCCAGCAGTTCCTCCGGGGGCAGCAGCGTCCGCATCGTAAGGCAGCCGTTTAAAAAGTCATCCTGCTCCACCCCGCCGTAGGGAGCCGTGTTAATCCAGGCAGATACACTGTCCACCTGACATCCGGGAGTCCGCTTCAATTCCTCCACGCCCATATTCAGATATCCTTCCCTGTCTCCCATATTGGAGCCGAGAGCGATACAGGCCGTATGCCAGCCCCTTTCGATCTCCACGGATACGGTATCCAGCGGAAGCCCTATGGGCGCCCATGGCTTTTTGATTTCCAGCCTGACCTTTTTAAGCCGTGGAATCTCCAAAAGCATTTTTTCCGCCAGCCGCTCCGCAACCGTTTCCAGCAGCTTAAATGTATGCTCCTCCATAAATGCCTTTATCATATGGCTGACTTCGCCGTAATGAATGGATCTGGTCAGATCATCTGTCTTCCCGGCGCTGCGGGTTTCGGTGTACAGCACCGCCGAAACCAGAAATTTCTGTCCCAGTACGTTCTCCTCCGTAAAGACGCCGTGCTTTGCGAAAATCTCCAAATCCCTAATATAGATCTTATCCATTGTTTCCTCTTTTCTGACACAACCCGCCCGCGCCCAGATAAATTGAAAAGGTCCACTGCAAAACTGCCGTTTCTCAATGTGGATGGCCATATGGCCATTACCCGCGGGTGTGGTCATATCATGTAAGTTCTTTTCAATTTTTCTCCGTCACCGTCCCAGAATCGCCTCCGTCATCTGAATCGCCCGCTTGTTTTCCTTCACATCATGAACCCGGACAAAAGCGCAGCCCTTCATAACGCCCAGCACGGTAGTCGCCAGCGTGCCCTCCACCCGCTGGTCCGCAGGCAGGTCAAGGGCCAGTCCGATCACCGATTTTCTCGAAGTGGCCAGCAGCACCGGATAACCCAGACGGCGGAGCACCTCCACATGGCGGATCGCCTCCAGGTTCATCTCATAGGTTTTTCCAAAACCCACGCCGGGGTCAAGAATAATCTTGTCCGGCTCCACCCCCGCCTTTCTCACCAGATCAACGGAATATTTCAGTTCTTCCGCCAGATCCTCCAGGAAATTTTCGTACAATGCCTCGTCTTTATTGTGCATCAAACAGCAGACAGCCCCTGTTTTTGCCATCACGCCCGCCATATCCGGGTCCTTTTTCGCGCCCCAGACGTCATTGATCAGATCAGCCCCGGCCTTTACGGCGGCTTCCGCCACGCAGGCCTTATAGGTATCCACGGAGATGGGTATGTCAAACCGGGAACGAACCGCCTCTACCATCGGAAGCACCCGGTCCATTTCCTCCTGTGCCGGTACCGGCGTATGGCCCGGTCTGGTGGATTCTCCGCCGATATCGATCAGATCCGCGCCGTCTTTTTGCATTTCCTCCACATGCTTAAGCGCCCTGTCCGTCTCCGTCCATTTTCCTCCGTCGGAAAAGGAATCGGGGGTCACGTTCAGAATACCCATGATATAGGTCCGATTTTCCACATCAAATTCTCTGTTGCCTATTTTCATTCGGTTTTCACCGCCCTTCTCTATCCCTTAATCTCCATATTTTTCTTTTCCGCCGGCCAGTCGCAAAGCTTTTCTGCAGGGCAGGAGAAACAGAGACGGCTCATTTTATCCGCCCTGTAAAGAAGCTGGTTCAAATCCTGCCGCTCCGTGATCTGCCGGTGACTGGCCGCCGCCTCTAAAATCAGCTTCTGTTCTTTTTCATCATAGCCGCAGTCCGGAAGAATCAAAAGACCCAGCCGGCGGCTTCCCTCCTCATGGGAAATCCCCGATTCATATTCCATGGCTCTGCCGATATCATGAATCAGCGCCGCTGCGTAGACCACAGTCTTGTCATAGCCCAGACCCAGCTCCAGATTCATGATCCAGGCCAGACGGGCCACATCCAGAAGGTGTTCCGGGCCGTGGCCGCAAAAGATCCGGTCCTGCTCCAGCTTCAGAATCTTCTGCATATGTTCCTGATACAGAGGATGGTTCCGAATTTGATTCACCCGCTCCATAATCGCCCCGCCTTTCTAAAATTTAGTTCTGCAGCTTTGTATGTTCAGTCCTTCACCATCTGCATAAACAGATTCTGCAGCTGGGCGTCTTCCTGAAACACGCCTCTGGTGACAATCGTAACGGTCTTGCTGCCCGGCTTCTTGATTCCCCTCATGGTCATGCAGGTGTGCTCGCCCTCCACCATCACCATTACGCCCTGAGGGTTCAGATGTTCTTCCAGAGCATCCGCGATCTGAGCAGTCATCTTCTCCTGAATCTGGGGTCTTCTGGCATAGACGTCCACGGTTCTCGCCAGCTTGCTTAAGCCGGCCACCCTGCCGTTGGGAATATAAGCCACATGGGCTTTTCCATAAAAGGGAAGTAAATGATGCTCGCAGGTGGAATAGAAGGTGATATCTTTTTCCACCACCATCTCATTATTCTCCACCTGAAACTGCTTTTCCAGATGGACGCCGGCGTCCTGGTTCAATCCCCCATAAATTTCCTCGCACATTCTCGCGATCCGGGCAGGGGTTTCCAGAAGCCCTTCCCGCTCCACATCCTCGCCGATTCCTTCCAGCAACATTCTGACGGCCGCTTCGATTTTGTTTTTGTCCATAAAAAAACAGACTCCTTTCTAAAAAGAACGATTACGAACCCTGCTTCGCAGGATTCCACGCCGCGCCCATATCGCGTTCAGCAGGAAATTTTCAGGCTTCACGCAATATCATACACCGTACACGGTAAACGCGCCGCATCAGTATCCGGAGACTGCTTTTCACTATTTCATATAATCTTTTACTCTGCACAAAAGGCTTTATATCTCTATAGATATAAACGGGAAACGCTTGCGTTTTCAGGCCTTCTCGTGCCTCATAAAATACGAAAAACATCTCCATCTTGTAACAGAACACGTAACAAAACTATCCCTGTACAATATGAGATGTTCTCCTATATTGTTGCAATGGGTGCGAATTCCATATCGTAAGACTGATTCCTCTTTTCGTTTCGGCGACAACTCCCCATTCGCCAAACACTTCACGCATGGGATTCTATTTTGCGTATATTCTTAGGAGCATTATAGCATAATGCCGAAAAAAAACAATATATTTTTTCTAAATTAGCCAAAATATCCTGTATTTAATTTTATACAACCGTTTCCGTCAGCACTTTGCCCTTTAGATCCTTGCGATTTCCATCTGCTTTTTTTCTGAATTCCCTTTCAGAAAGATTCGTTGCCATCCATTATCTGACATGTTATAATACAAACAGAGCGAACCCGAAAATACATATCACAGAGCAAAAAAATGGAGGATCACATGTATCACAGAGAATTTCACGGAGAAAAGTTTTTTCAGCTGGGATTCGGCCTTATGCGCCTTCCCGTCATCGACCAAGACCAGTCTAAAGTTGACTATGACAAGGTAGAGGAAATGTTCCTCTATGCCTACGAAAACGGCGTCAACTATTACGACACCGCCTATCCCTATCACAATGGCCACTCGGAGATGACGCTGGGGAAGATTCTTGAGAACAATCATCTGCGGGACAAGGTAAATATCGCCACTAAGCTGTTCACATTAGGGATGGAACGTCCTGATTATAATCCCAGAGCCATGTTCGAGGAGCAGCTCTCCCGGCTGAAAACGGATCACATCGATTTTTACCTGATTCATGGGCTGCACGGCGATCAGTGGGAAACGCTGAAAAATAAATTTGACATTCTTCCCTTCCTGGACAAGCTGCGCAGGGATGGAACCATCCGCCATATCGGTTTTTCCTTCCACGACGAATATCCGGTTTTCAAAAGAATTATCGACGACTACGACTGGGAATTCGCCCAGATTCAATACAATTATCTGGACAACCAGATTCAGGCCGGGGACGCCGGACTGGAATATGCACGCTGCAAAGGGATTCCGCTGAATATTATGGAGCCTTTGAAGGGCGGCAATCTGATCTTCCCCGACTATCCGGAAATCGATGCTATCAAGGCCCGCCACGGCCTGGAAAGCATGTCAAACGCCGAGCTGGGCCTGCGCTATGTATTTGACAAATCCGGCCTTCTGGTGGTTTTAAGCGGCATGAGCACGCTGGAACAGGTAAAGGAAAACATCGCCATCGCTAATCGCTGCGAACAGGGCTGCTTTACGGCTGCGGAACAGGCTTGTGTGGAAGAAATCCGGGCATTTCTGGAAAAGATTGAGAACATCCAGTGCACGGGATGCCGTTATTGCTGCGAGGGATGCCCTCAGAATATTCAGATTCCTGCTGCGTTCAGCCTTTACAACAGCGGAAAAAAATATAACAACCGTGATGCCCAGATGCGGATCTACGAGCGTTCCTGCTCCAATCTGGCAGACTGCGTGGAATGCGGACAGTGCGTGGAAGCCTGCCCCCAGCATCTGGAGATTCCCGAACTGCTGAAAGAAGTCAGAAATTATTTCGGAAACGAATGACACAAACAGAAGTTCTTTCGAGCTTAGCGCAATAACGCACACCATGAACGCGTCGCTTTCAAGCTGCGAGAAAACGGCAAACCGGGAAATGGAGAAGCTGTCATCCTGAGCAAATCATTTTCCCACATTCTCTCGTTCCATAGCCCGGAACATTCGCAGCAGCACAATCACCGCCGCGACCGCCAGTATCAGTTCCGCGGTAAACTGGGCGTAAGCCAGTCCGTAAAGGGGCATCAGCCAGTTGAGGATATACAGCGCCGGAATCTCCAGAATAATCTTCCGCATAACGGCGAATACCAGCGCCTTTTTTCCCATGCCAGTGGCCTGAAACACGCCCACGGCCTGAAAATCGATGCACAGAAAGGGCAGAGACAGGCACATGCCCCGCAGCAGACGGGTGCCGTAGCCGATAATGATTTCGTTTTTCATAAAGGCGGCGATCAGACTTCCGGCGCCGATATAATAGTCAACACCCATGGCCGTCAGAAAGCCCACCGCTATTTTCAGCGAGAATCCCAGCGTATCCTTCATCCTTTTATGATTTCCGCTGGAATAATTATAACTGATCAGCGGCATAATTCCCTGGGAAATCCCCATAGCCACATACATGGGAACCATATTGATTTTCTGGGAAATTCCCATGGCGGCCACCGCGTCGGCGCCGAAGGATGAGGTGAAATTGTTCAGGATCGTCATTCCGGTTACATTCAGAAGATTCTGGATGCAGGCCGGGACGCCTACGCCGCACACCCCTGCCACGATTTTTCCCGACAGGCTGATCTCCTTTGGATGAATGCAGACATAGGTATTGCCCTTCTTCACTGCCAGGAGAATCAGAAAATAGGCGCAGGCCACGCAGTTTGACAGAAAGGTGGCCAGACCGGCTCCTGCCGCTCCCAGATCAAACCCCCAGGGCAGAATAAAAATAGGGTCCAGCACAATATTCAGCAGACA
Organism: uncultured Lachnospiraceae bacterium; assembly: GCA_910588405.1. Classification (GTDB taxonomy): domain Bacteria; phylum Bacillota; class Clostridia; order Lachnospirales; family Lachnospiraceae; genus Paralachnospira_A. The sequence continues at coordinate 17,402 of CAJUPT010000039.1, forward strand.
GCCGCTCATGGTTCCGACGCTGGCATGAAGCGCTGATCCTTCCGCCCGCACCAGATAAGCCAGCACCACATTCAGGATCGCCGGTGCGGCGCCCCAGCTGACTGTCCATTTCATATAGGCAGAGGTAGCCTCAATCGTCCGGGCATCCGCGCCCAGAATCCCAAGCAGCGGCTGTTTAAACACCGTACACAAAACGGCGAACAGCACGCCGCACAGCAAAGAGCAGTAAAAACCAAAAGCCGAGCTTTTCCTTACCGTGTCAAAATCCTTCCTGCCCAGTGCCCGGCTCATCATGCTGGAGCTTCCCACACCGAACAGATTATTAACCGCGTTAAAGGCCAGCAGCACCGGGGCCGCCAGCGTCACGGCGGCATTCTCCACAGGGTCGTTGAGCATTCCCACAAAATAGGTATCCGCCAGATTATAAATCACCATCACCAGGGAGCTGATTATGGTGGGCACCGCCAGCTGCGCCACTGCCCGGGGCACGGGCGTCTGTTCAAACAGGGCTATCTTTTTCTGATCTTCCACGTTTTATCTGTCCTTCTTTCCGTTTCAAAATCAGCGCCCCGCCGTTTCTATGCGGAAGCGCTCCCGTCCTGCTATTATAACACCCCTTACAGACAATTTCCATCCGAAATTTTTTGCTCCGTTCTCCTTCTGTTTTCCACACCGGCTTTCCACGTCAGAATCTTCCCGCGTTTTTAACGCCGAATTTCCGCGTCAGATTCCTCTCTGCGTTTTCCACACCGGCTTTCAGTAACACAGTTTTTCAGAACAACAAACCGGTTTTCAAAACCACATATATCAGAATTCCGATAAATACAAATGCCAGCACCAGATCCGCAAGCAGGGTCAGAAAAATATTCATTCCTCTGGACAGCCCAAACCGTTTCAGCCCCCGCTGGATTTTTTTCAGCAGGAAAGTCAGCAGAGAGATCACCGCCATATACCCTACGATATATACGGCCATCCCCAGGTCGCTGCCCGCCAGCATACTGCCCAGCCAGTAGATCATCAGGATCAGCAGCGCCGTCAGCGCGGCCTTATTGAAGCCCCGGTAGAAAGAAGCCCTGGCGCAGCCGCCTCCCCGTTCCACCTGCTCTCCGGACTTTCGATACCAGAAGTAGTATCCGCCCAGATTCACGCCGCTCATCATCAGCAGCAAAAGGGCGTCCAGAACGCCCACCAGATAGGTGGAGCGCAAAGTCGCGCCCGCATAGGACGGGGGCGATAACAGATTACTTCCCTGCATAATCAGCAGCATCACGCCGATCACTGCCAGCAATATCGACGATGGCAGATAATTTTTCCGCATTGACCTGTGGATCGTGATAAGCCGCAGTTTCTCGTCCGTTTCAAGGGGCAGAGGCGACGGCTGCTCCGTGGCGTAAATCTGCATCTGAAACCAATCCGCCACTTTTGTCCACCCCGCTTCCTCACAGTAAGTTTCCAGCTCCCGCTGGCCTTTGGTGGGGCTTGCGTTAAATTCCGACGCCTCCGGCACATAAGTCACCGCATAGGTCACAGCCCTGGGTTCGCCTTTCCTGAACTTCCACAGCATCGCCCCGATTTTATCCAGATACCAGCCCTGGGCCGCCAGGGCAGACAGCCGTTCTTCCACGCCGGCAAAATCATATAAAAGATAATCCCAAAAATAGTATTTCACGTTCTTCATCACTTTCCTCCATGATCATTCCGCAACACCCCTGCCGGGATTTTTTATGAGCACCCAAAGTCATCATTCCTCCGTCACTCGGTTATAATCCTCCGTCATCTGACACAGCCGCTCATATTCTTTCCGCAGAGCCTGACTGCCCTTTTGGGTCAGCAGATAGCTTCTTCTGCGCCCTTCCACACTGGTTTCCCGGATCATTCCCGCGGCGGAAAACTGATCCAGCAGATTATACAGCGTTCCCGGACCCACGCTGACACGCCCGCCCGTCATCTCCTCCACCCGCCTCATCATATCCATGCCGCAGCACTCCGTGCGCATACAGAGGAGAATATAAAACATCTGCTCTGTCAGCGTCTGAAACTTTTCCCTGGGCATAGGCTTCACCTCCCTGCGGTCCATACATACCGGGCGGCAGAGTGATCTGACGCACGGTATAATTATCGAATATCGCTATATTACATCAAATTCATTATATTATCGAATATCGCTAATGTCAAGATATTCTTGTATTCCGCAAATTATTACTGTTCGCCTCGTGACCGGCAGCGCGCTTCGCGATGCACGGAAATGATGTATTCCGCATAATTTCACGCTTATACAACTCGGGATTTTATGCATATCACGCATGAAACACCTCGCGTAATCGTGGCGCCTGAATAGTAACGAAAAATTCACAATCCTGAACAAAGACAGGCAGATTTATACGGAGTGCTTGAAAAATGCAAAGAAAAATGCTAAGGCTTTTAAAGTGATTGAAAAAACAGCTTTTCAGAGGTATGATTATAACTTAAGAATCCGGCGATTTCGCTGAAATCTGCTTTTGCAGCCCTGTAAAATCAGATACCGCGAAGTTACGGAAATACACTAAAATTTCAGGAGGAATGATTTTGCCAGCAACAATATCCGAAAAAAACAAGTGCAGCCAGCTGGCCGGGATATTTTTATCCGCCGCCCTTTTATCCGCTGCCTGCATTTTAATACTGTACAAAACGATTCCGTTTATCTATGACAGCGTGGACGACATGGCGACGCGGGATATGCTTTTTGGTAATTATACCGGCACAAGCGACGGGCATCTGACATGGATTTCATACCCTTTATCCTGGCTGCTCACCCTACCATTCCGCCTGCTTCCCGGCTTTGACTGGTACGGCGCCTTTCTGATCGGATTAAGCTGGCTATGTCTGACGCTGACTCTGGCCCGCGCACTGGAGGGCGGCGGCACGTTTGGCGGCAAGGCTTTCCGGGCGGCCTGCTGCCTGCTATGCTTCCTGGCCGTCTGGACCCGCTATCTGACGGTTTTCATATACACGGTCACTACAGCCCTGGTGGGCGCGGCTACTGTCTTCTGGTTTTTAACCATTGATTTCGGCAAAAGCAAAAAAAGAATCTATATGGAACTGGCAGTCACCGTTCTTCTCGCCCTGCTGACCCTCTGCCTGCGCTATGAGGTATTTCTGATGACCGCCGCCATGGCGCTGGTATGCTTTTTCTTCCGGATGATCTGCTATCCAAAGAGCCGGGCTTTATTAATAAAAGGGCTGCTGCTCCCTTTGCTGGCCGGAACCCTGATAACGGCTGCCGTAAACCTGTACGTTTATTCCCTGGGAGACTGGAACGGATACTTGGAGCAAGAATCGTACCAGAAATTAATCTTTGACTATTACGGACTGCCGGAATATGAAGCCAACAAAGAATTTTACAACGGGATCGGTTTTGGCAAAGAAGAATACAAAGCATTGGAAATCAATCCTCTGTTTATTCACGACCAGCTGACGACGGAAAACATCAAAAAAATTTCCATGAAAGCACGCGAACTGGATACCCGCACAGCTTTCGAAAAATCACTGCACGCACTAAAATTAACTGGTTTCAACCAGATCTGGAGCGCATTGATGCCGCTGAATCTGATCCACGGACTTCTATGGCTGGCCGCTATTTTTATCATACTGAAAAAACGGGACCAGCAATTAGGCGGCTTCTGCCTTGCCGCGGCCATCGTTTACTTCCTGCTCTGGTTCTACCTGAGTTATCAGGGCAGGACGCCGGAGCGGGTAGGGATCTCCATGCATCTTTTGGGCATGATGACAATGGCGGGACTGCTGGAACCATATATCAGAGGAAAAAAGCTTCCAAAGCCCTTTTTCGCCCTGATCACGGCAGGGCTGATTGGGGCGGCCGGGATGGGAATCCATGACGGGGTCGTGACGGAAAAAGAGTTTTACGGCAGAGTGCCCCAGTATCGGGCCATTATTGACTACTGCGCTTCCCACCCGGACTGTTTCTATGTTGTCGACCTGATTGCCCTGACGGAATACACGGAACCTTATTGCTTTCGCACGGAACCGGTGGCAAACTATATAAAGGCCGGCAGCCCGGCGGTATTCACACCTTCTGCCATGGAAAAGGTGGCAAGATACGGCAGTGAAAATTTTCATGAAAAATTTTTGGATAACAGTTCCATGTATGTAATCAGCGCCAAGGAAGATGGCCTGGACGATATACGGCGGATGTATGAAAAGAATTATCCGGATTTTTCCTGCCGTCTCGTAGACGTTATCCGCTGGGGCGGAAATCATTCTTACGTGTATCAGTATAGCCTGAATCCGGATATGCCAGGGCCGGCCGATACCCCCTCGCTGGTGGAACGGCTGGTTTCCCATGAAACCGGCTCCGCAGCGGAAAGGGCCATGGACGGCGATCCGAATACCTGCTGGAGCAGCGGAAAGCCCCAGGAAGACGGACGGGCAGTTTTCGACATTATGTTATCGGAAACGACACAGCTTAGGGGAATCTGGCTGTCAGTGGGCGACGCTTATGACGATTATCCACGCTCCCTTAAAATTTTCGCCACGCCGGACGGGGAAAGCTGGGAGGAATTGAATACGGAAAGCACCGCGGATATCTATTTTTCTTTCGACGCTGTGCCGGTCAAGGCACTTCGGCTGATCGCTGATGAAGCGCCTGGCGTCAAAAGCAACTGGTCGATTGCGGAAATTCGTTTATACCGGTAAGTCCGACCGCCGTTTTTCCTCCTCTGCCCTGATACCGTACCAAAAGGAATCCCTTTCACACCATCTGCCTGTCATCCCGCATCAAAAGCATTGTATCTTTTTGTCGAGATGCTATAATAAGGAAAACAGCCGGACAGCCGGAAATTATTGCGGCATTGTCAAGCATTTGTAAATCATACTTTTCAGGGAGGTATCATGTATGAACATTAATGGCATCCGGAACCATTCAGATCAACAGGCTTTTTTCATTCGTGCGCAGGAAAGACGTCTCCAGGCCCAGGAGGAACGGCAAGCCCGTGAAGCAGAGCTGGCAAAGCTGGCCTCTGAAGCAGACGAGGAGGCCAAGCAGGCTTTAGACCCCAATACCGTGCCGAAGCAGCGGCCCGCTGACCGGGACCGCTATGAGCCAAACGGCGCCAACCAAAGGGATAAAACTGACAAATCAGACAAGACAGATCAGCCCGAAAAAGCTGACAAATCAGACAAGACAGATAAACCCGAAAAAGCTGACAAATCAGAAAAAAAAGCAAAAACCGAGCGCTGTGTAGGCAATACGGATCAGGTAGACCGAGAAATCGAAAAGCTGAAAAAGAAAAAAGAACAGTTGAAACAGCAGATCAATACCTGCGAAGATCCTGAGAAAGCCGAAAAGCTGAAAAAAGAACTGGCCCTGGTGGAAAATGAATTGAGACAAAAGGACAATGATGGATACCGCCGCAGCCATACTGTTTTTTCAAACATTTAGCAAAACATCCATTATGGCGAACGGCAAAATCATCTGCCGTTCGCCATCCGTTTTTACGATCTGTTACCTTGACTTAAAAAACGTCCCGAAAAAGCTGCGGCCCAGGGAAGCCCCTACGTTTCCTCCCGGCTTTTTCCGAACTTGCCGCCTAGCTGCTCTCCCAGGCTGCTGCCTACCTCGCGGCCGACGGTGCTTCCGGCAGAGCTGGCTGCCCGTCCCAGTCCGGAGGTCACTGCCTTTTTGCGGCGGGCGGAATCCCATCCTCACTGCTTACTCTTTGCCCGCAGCGGGCGCAAACCAATCGCTGACATTTGGAGATTCTAAAATATTTTTCCCTCCTGATTTTGCTTTTCGGCTTTCATTCCAACGCAATGATCTTTTCACTCCATGTCGTCCTGTCTCCCCATTATATCGGAAACAATGGACATGGGCAACAAAAAGCATTATAATAAGTCGGTAATAATAAGCCGGTAATCACTGCAGACTCGCCAACATACTGTTCAAGCATGTTAGCGGCCGCAAAGAGTACGATAACCGAAGACCCACATAGTTCACAGATGAGAAGGAGAACAGCCCAGCATGATTTTAAAAACAATCCGAACCAGTCAGATCAGGTCCCTGTTTTTCCCGGCCGTTTTACTGCTGACCGCCCTGTGGCTCAGTTTTCTCCTTCCGTGGAAAGCCTATTTGTTTCCTGAAGCGCTGAATCCGCTGCTTCCCATCGATTTTACGCCCGATGAACAGACCTTTTATCAAATCGCCCCTGAACGGCTTTACTATACGGGCTGCGACGCATTGTCCAAAGGACAGGTGAGCGGCCATTACTACTACTCCATGACCCGGGAACGCTGCCAGCTTTACCTGCTGCCCCGGCAGAAAGAAGATCCGGCGCCCATATTGGAACATGTTACGCTGAAAGGCGTCCTGCGGGAACAGCAGGAACTCCTCTACCAGGTGACCGATTCCATGGCAAAGGAACTGGCCTGGTCCCAGAGAAGGATTCTTGAGCTTACCTGCCCGTATATTCTGGATACGGTCTCGGAATCCTGCCTGCTGAACCGGATTCTTTTTCTGCTGCTGCCCTCCTGCATCCTGGTTTCCTGCGCGGGTTTTCTGCGTCTGCTGTTTTATATCATCTTTCCCAGACTGCATCCCAGGCTGCGCCGAATCCGTCGGGAGACCAGAAATCCTTATATCCTGATAGATCTGGAAGATGAATTATCAGGCGGCCGGACAGGCTGTATGCAGTCTCTGTATCTGACGGAACACTATCTGATCAACCTTGCCGACGCCAATTTTTTATTCCAGCCACTGGAACAAATCTGCTGGATATACACCCATAAATATTTTCCCGGTCCGTTCAGACGATTCCGCCGGGGGCGGCTGTATTTTACCTGGTGGAACCGGTCCGGCAGACATTTCGATATCCCGCTGCCTCCGGAAAGCGACGGCGACGCCCTCATAGACGAGATCGGCGCACGATGCCCGGATATCCTGCTGCGCTACAGTCCGCAGAACAAGCTGGAGGCGGAAAAAATTTTAAAAAAAAGAATATTATATGTATAACCCTGAATTTCCGGGACATACTATAAATAATCCATCAGACATAAAGTACACGGACCCCCTCCGATGTATCTGATGGATTCACCAAGCATCATTACCAAAGAAAAAAGAAATACTTATCCTCCCCTTTAATAGAGTCCCCCTGCTGCGTGTACGCGGCAGGGGGGCTTTTTTTATCATACAAAAAGCCCTCCGGGCAGGATCGCACTACTGTGTACGCTATTACACTAAGCTCGAAAAAACCTCGCAGCACACTCACAGAACGAATGCTTCCGGATGTCTCAGGTATTCGGGCAGATATGCCAATAGCATCTTTTATCAGATTTAGCACACAGATGTATCCTTACCGCACCAGATATACAAAATAGACCGCATAGGCCGCCAGCATCACGCCGCCGCCTAACCGGGACAGCTTTCTCTTCCGGAATACACAGACCCACAGCAGGACTCCCGCGGCGGCCGCGATCAGCGTGTCGATGACAAAGCCCGGCTCAAAGGCCACCGGCGTAATCAGCGCCGTGGTGCCCGCCACAAACAGAATGTTGAAAATATTGCTGCCCACGATATTGCCGATAGCGATATCTGCCTCTCCTTTTCGGGATGCCGCCACAGAAGTGACCAGTTCCGGCAGGGATGTGCCTAAAGCCACGATGGTCAGCCCGATCAGCCGGTCGCTCATCCCCAGCATTTTCGCGATGGCGGAGGCCGCGTCCACCGCCAGGTCGCTGCCCCACAGGATCAGGCCCATGCCCACGGCCACCAACAGCAAAAGCTTCCACACCGGGCGGAGCCGCTCCTCTTCCGCCTCCGCCGGATTCTTTTTCGCGCTCCAAAGCAGATAGCCCAGATAGGCCAGAAAAGCGACCCAAAGCACAACGCCCTCGAAAAAGCCGATCTTGTTTCCCGAATATCCCAGCAACAGCAAAAGCCCGGTGACAAACAGCATAAAGGGAATCTCCACCTTCACCGTGGATTTCTGCACCGCAATCGGCGCAATCAGGGAGGCGATGCCCAAAATCACCAGAATGTTCATGATATTGCTGCCCACCACATTTCCGACAGTGATTCCGGCATTTCCCTTGATGGCGGAGGTAATACTCACCGCCGCCTCCGGCGCGCTGGTTCCCATGGCCACGATGGTCAGCCCGATCACCAGCGGCGGAATCCCGAATTTCGCCGCAATGCCTGCCGCACCGTCCACAAACCAGTCCGCACCTTTTACAAGCATCGTAAAACCGACTGCCAGCACTAAGATTTGAATCAACATCTCCATTTTCTACCTCCGTATGCATGAAAGCAGTATCGCGGCTCTCCTTTTATAACCTGATGACAAATTCTTAAGGTCTGTTTTCGCCGCTTTCTGTTTCGCCTCGCCTTTGCGCCCATACTGTTATTTCAGGCGCAGCAGCTTTGTTCCTCAAGGATTCTGCATGCGATCTGTGGAAAACCGTACACTCCTTTTTAGCATGTCCAGCCAAAAAGGTTTTCATAACACCTTTTCACAATGCCTTTTTCACGGCGCAAAAAAGAGACTTCCACCGCACACAAAATAATGCGATAAAAGTCTCGTTCTTATCTCAGTATATATCCCGGCCTTAAAGGCGTGATGACGTGATACATAACACCGGTACGGTGCGAACTACTCCCTCATATCTACTTGATTGTAGCAGACAGGCCGCCAGACGTCAAGGGCGGAATGAAAATTTATTTCCCTTTTTTCTCTGCCTTTTTCCGCTTCTTTTGCCGCAGCTCCTTAACCGCCAGCGCCAATACCGCCATAGCGGCGGCTCCGCCGACTACCGTTCCCAGCACCACCCACAGAGTGGAGGTCTTTTGGACCACGCAGAAGCTCTGCTTTGTTCCGGTCATCTCCACCTGGAGGTACTGCCCTCTCACCTTACTCTCCAGCTCTGTCCATACGCCGTTCTGGTATCCCCACACCCAGGCATCCTCATATGGATTGTACAGCCTGACAGCAAAGGAATCCCCCTCTTTGACGCCGGCATTTTCCAGCGCAATGTCATAGAGCACATGCTCCTGGCCGTCAGCCGCTGCAGGGGGCGCCATGGCGCTTACGCTGACCGTAAGCTTCGTGTCCTCGGTAAACCGCTGCTCCACCAGCGCATAGGGTTTTTCCCATCTCCCCAGCCCCGGGGCCGAAGCCGTATCCTCTCCTTCTTTGCTTTCCGACTCCTTAAGCTCATTGCTCTGCACCACCGTAACATCCTCTTTATATTCTCCGTCGATCAGCAGATTTCCCGTCATCACCTGACCCGCATAGTCCGGCCACACGCCGTAATATCCCTCTTTTTCCGGAAACGGCGGGTAATCCAGGTTTGCCAGGCTCTCCCCATATTTCAGCTCCTGTGCCCCCAGATACCGGTCTTCCACCCGGAAAATAACTTTCAGATGACGAAACTGCCCCGGCAGGCCCTCCACCTCCAGCAGGCTGGTATAATCAATGGGCTCCGCCACCCCGACATAGCTGACGTCGTCGATCCCGCAGAGCCGGTCGCTGACAAAATAATTGTCACTGACCTTAAGCGTTCCCTCTTCTTCATCCTCACTGTGCCCGTTGTCATATTGCATTGTCTGCCCGGCGATCGCCCCTTTTCTGCCCACAGTGGCCTGGCAGTCCGCCATGGAATAACAATTCTTCAACGTATCGGCAAATCCTGCGATGCCGCCCACATTCCTGCCGCCGGACACGGTACACAGCGCATAACAATTCCGGATCACCGTCAGCGACTCGCCGCAGATGCCGCCCACATAGCCGCCCTCCGTGCTCTCCACGCTGCCGTACCCTTCCGAATCGGTGACAATCCCATGCCGCATATAGCCCACAATCCCGCCGGCTCCATCCTTTTTGGCTGTCACAAACCCTTCATTCACACTGTCGGTAATCAGGCATTTGGTGAAATATTTTCTTCCGATCTGATATTCCACGCTGCCTGCCGCGCTGTCCTCCGGATCTTCCTCGTCGATGGACATGGCGCCGGCGATTCCGCCCACATTGATATCGCCTCTGATCATGCCTTTATTTCTGCAGTTATCGGTTTTGCCGGTGGCAATGCTCTCCGGATTCTCGATATCCACATCCTCATAGAGCTCCTCCACGCTGAACTCGCCGTAATTGGTCAAATGATCTGCCAGCAGGTTAAACACCACATTGATCTGGTCATTTACCGCCCGCAAATCCTCATTGACCACATCGGAGTAATCCGAGGCATGGCCGCTCAGGCTTGAAACGGCGTCCGAAATTCCGCTCAGCTGACTATGTAATACCTCCCGGTTTACGTCAAATTCCTCACCCAGCTTCGAGAAACGGATTTCTTCCTGTCCGTTCACATAGTCCACGATACTGTTCGTATCTCTGGCGGCTGATTTTATGGAATCCACGGCCTCCTGTAAATGGTCCATGGCCGTCGTCATATGGTCTCCCATATCCTTCGCCTGGTCAAAGACCTGGCCCCCTGCGTCGCCGGCAATTCCGCTTAAGCTGCCCAGCACGGCGGTCGTGGCCTCCGACATGGAGCCAAGGGCCTCTGCCAGTGCGTCAATCTGCTCTTCACTCGCCGCTCCGCCGCCGTCCTGAATTTCTTTGATTATTTCATCCACCCTCAGAGCCGCATCCTGCTGCGCCCTGATCAGCTCATCGATGTTCTGGCTTAAATTGCCGCCGCTTACGCTGAGGCCGTCCCCTGCCGTTTTCAATCCGTCGCCGATCTTTGCCAGCTCCCGGCTCATATCGGAGAAGCGGTCCTGGGAGGCGTGAACGTCGTCAAACACCTCCGGCAGCATATCCGTCACATGATCCAGACGGTCTGCCAGCGCCTGAGCCTGATCCAGATTGTTGTCCGCGAAATCCGCTATCTGTTCCGCCAGGGCGTCTCCCGCATCCACCGCGCCGTCGCCGTAAGCCGTCAAGCCGTCCAGGTCCTGTTTCAGCACATTTTTCTCTTCTCCCAGATCATCCAGTGTCTTTTCAATCAGATCATGAAGCTTATTCACCGCGTTGCGCAGGGATTCGGCCTCGTCCACCTCGATGTAAGGCTCCATCTGTCCCACGATTCCGCCCACATCTTTTCGGCCCGCTACCGGGCCGTTATTCGTACACAGAGACACGACGCCGGACTGCCTTCCCACGATTCCGCCGATATTATAACCGGCATGCTCATAACCGATTTTCCCATAATTGATACACCGGATCACCGTACCGTCGGAATGGCCGGCGATACCTCCGGTATCCACGCCGCTGAACAGCGTCGTGTCCGAACCGCTGGCATCGATGCTTAGGAAAAGCCCCGCCCCCATCTCGTCATCCTCTTCCACCCATTCGCTGTCGTTGTTGATACAGGAACGATTGATGCAGTAGGATATGGTTCCGTGGTTCCGCCCGGCGATTCCGCCTGTGGAATAGTAGCCCGTCACCCTCCCAGTCACGGAGCTGTTCCGGATCATGCCCGTGCCGTCATTGACGCCCACAAGACCGCCCACCGTGGTCTTGCCGCTGACAGTTCCCTGGAAGCTGCAGTTTTTGATGGTTCCGTAATTGACGCCGCACAGGCTTCCGATACACTCCTTTTCATCGGCAGCGATGATTTCTCCTTCTAATTTCAGGTTTTCTACCAGGCCGTCCTTTCCGATATAGCGGAACAAGCCCGCCACATAGCCGTCGCCGCCGTACCGGAAACCGGAAATAGTATGGTTCTGTCCGTTAAACGCGCCTGTAAATATGGGTACAGGGTCAAATATCATTCCGGACAGATCGATATCCGCCGTCAGAACCACCTGCTTATCGGAAGACCAGGAATCCAGAGAACAAGACTTCACAAAGTCCAGGAAATCGCCTGACGTGCCAATCTCAATAATCTCCGGCGCTGATGCTTCGCTGCCGCCGTTTTCATCCCCGTTTTGGGATTCTTCATCATGCTCCGCTCTGCTGTCAGTCACACCGTTGTTCTGTGTTCCATCATCTTTCGTCCCATTCTTCTCTGTTCCATCATTTTTTGTCCCGCTATTCGCCGGTTTTTCACCAGCCGTTTCTCCATCGGCTGTTCCGCTCCCCTGTATCTCACCATCCTGCTGCCCTGCCCGGCTCTGGGGCTCGGCATGCAGCCTTTCCACAGGAACACCGGCACAAAGCAGGGCAAAGGCCAGCCCCAGAGAAATCATTTTTATAAAAAACGCCCTACGCTTCATTGCCAACCTCCTTATCCCGCCGCATAAGCGCCGCCAGGTCGCTGCCGTCGTCCTCCTTGGGCTCCATCTGCCCCATATTGACGAACAGGCTGGCATCGCCCCGGATATACCCGTGGAATTCTCCCATCACGCTTCCGTTTACCTGCCCCCGCACCAGTCCGTCCACCCGCATCAGCCCGGAGCCTTTCTCCAGTTTCAAAGGGATAGACACGGCGAAGGAAGTCCTGTCGATCACCTTTTCGCCCAGCAGCAAGATCTGAGGCAGAACGAACATAACGATAATAATGGACATAATCGTCCCCCGCCCCAGACACTGACCGATACCGCAGATGGCGCCGTCGGAGGACATCCGCCCAATCAGGATGCCGGCCAGCGCCAGCATGGAGCCCGATGTGACAATAGTGGGGAAGGCGAAATTCATCGTCTCGATAATCGCCTCTTTTTTCGACATCTTCTCCTTCAGCTCCATAAACCGGCCGGAGATCACGATGGCATAGTCGATATTCGCGCCCATCTGAATCGAGCTGACGATCAGATAGCTCATGAAAAACACATTTTTCTGCTGCATGGCCGGCACGGCGAAATTCAGCCAGATCACGCCCTGGATTACCATAATCAGAAGCACCGGCATACCCGCCGACATAAAAGTAAACAGAAGCACCACCAGCACGGCCAGGATGGAAACCACATTGACCACCGTATTATCCCGCTGGAAGGTTTTGTAAAGGTCGTACTGGCTGGTAGCCTCGCCGGGAATCAGCACCGGCTCTTCATAATACTTCTTCGCGATCTGATGCATCTCATCCAGGAAGGCAAAGGTCTCCTCCCCTTCCTCCGGCAGGTTCAGATAGATCAGCATACGGCTGTAATTCTTCCCCTGCAGCTGGTCCAGGGCGATCTGCATCTTGGTATGGGCCTCCTCCAGCGTATCCATCATATCATCGTCCAGGGTCACATACCCCTCGTCCACCTCGTCATACAGGAACATAAACATATCGATCAGCGGTACGCTGTATGCGGAAAGGCCATTGACAATCTTTGCATAGTTTTCGTCATTGACCGCATAAGCCATATAAAGCAGCTCGGCCACCTCATAGTCCAGCTCCAGAAGCTCCGAGAAGTCTCTGGCCGTCAGCTTGTCGGTCAGCATATAGCCGTCCATGGCCTCGGTATTGGCCAGGCCCATCGTATAGTCGATTTCTTCTCTCGCATCCAGTTCTGCCAGCAGCCGCTTTTCCTTGTCATAATTTCCTCCGGGCACCACCAGCGCCACCATATTGCTGTCGCCGAAGCTTTCCGTGATCATCTCATCCACCACCATGGCGTCGCTTTTCACCGGGGTTTCCAGCATGGTGTAGCCGTATACGTAAGGGCATTTGGAAGACACAATATAGGCCACGATAATCAGCGCCAAAAAAAGCGGCGGCATAATATGCTTTGTGGCATAGGCGAATTTCCCCACAAATGGAATTTTCGGGATAAAGCTTTTATGCTTTGTTTTATCCATGGCCTTGCCGAACAGCATAATCAGCCCCGGCATCAGCAGGAATACGGACAGCAGGCTTAAGACAATGGCCCGGATCAGGCAGAGGGCCATATCGCTGCCGATGCCGAACTGCATAAACATCATGGCGATCAGGCCGCCCACCGTGGTCAGGGAGCTGGAGGAAATCTCCGGGATCGCCTTGCTCAAGGCCACGATGTCCGCCTCCCTGATGGGCAGCTTCTGATGCTCCTCCTTATAACGGTTGCAGAATATGACCGCATAATCGATGGACAAGGCCAGCTGCAGCACAATCGTCACCGAATTGGACACGAAGGAAATGGTTCCCATAAAGAAGTTGGTGCCCTTGGTGATCAGCGCCGCCGCGCAGAAGGTCAGAAGGAGCACCGGCACCTCCGCCCAGGTTTCCGAGGTCAGCAAAAGGACGGAAACCACCACGATGGCCACCAGCACGCTGATCACCTGCATCTCGCTGGCAATCTGCTCCGCCGAGGCGTCGCCCATGGAGGTAGACACATAAAGGTCATAGCCGGTTAACATCGACTCCACCTCATCCAGCGCCTCCAAAGCCCGGTCGTCCGTCTCCTCATATCCAAAGGTGATATCATACAGGGCGGAAAAATTGTTGTAATGGTCTGTCGTGCTGTCAAAATCCAGCATAATCACCGTATCCAGCGCCTCGATTTCTTCCGAAATTCTTTCCGCCTCTTTGTAGGGGATATTCGTCACCATCACCCTGGCCGTGCCATATGTAATAAACTGCTCCTCCATCCGGTCAAGGCCCTGACGGGTCTCCGTGGAATCCGGCAGATACGCCGACATGGCGTTCTCCACCTTCACCCAGTTCATCGACACCACCGAAAAGATCAGGGCAATGCCGAAAAGCAGGAAAAATAAATTCCGTCTGTCCACAATGAAGGTGGCCGCTTTTACCATAAAGCCGCCGTCCTCCTTGCCTTTTTTTGACTCTGCCGACATCCTGTCACACCTCCGTTTTTTCTGTTTCGACACAGGCAATGATTTAATGGAATTCACCGCATCATCCGGGCAGATGAAAGCATCTGTCTCCTGAAAATCTCCCCGGATCAAATCTGCTATAGTGCATTATAGTATATACAGGTTTTTTTGACAAGTGGTCATTTTTAATTATCCCCGTATTTTACAAACATTCGGGCAAAACAGGATTTCTGTCTGGCATTCGTTGACTTTTTGGGGAATCACCGTACAATAAGGGCATAGAATAAGAACAATGGCCATATTACATTTTGGCGCCGGAACCGTGAAACAGATTTGCAAAGGATGGGTGATTATGCCACTGCTTAAAGAAAGGATTTATACATCAGACGATTACTGGAACCTGCCCGACGGGCATAGGGCCGAATTGATCAAAGGGCGATTATATAATATGGCGCTGCCATATCGAATCCACCAGAAATTAATTAATCGTTTTTCATAGAAAATCACAAATTATATTGACGCCAAACAAGGTTCCTGTGAACTATATCCTGCCCCCTTTGCCGTCAATTTAAATACCGATGACAAAAACTGGGTAGAACCGGATATCAGCGTAATCTGCGGCCCTGACAAGCTTACGGACAGGGGCTGCCCCCCTGATCATTCCTTTTGACCAGCCGATCCAGGTTGAGATTTACAGTGACTTAAAAATTACTGTCGCCGAGCTGCTGGAATAACGGATGATTGCATAAGCCTTTTCGGCATTGGGCATGAAGCATGGCAAGCAGAACGGACGCTTTAAATGCAAAAATGGCTGAACCCCTTAATTTCCTTAAGGTTTCAGCCATTTTCTTTTCCATGAGACACCGGGGACTCGAACCCCGGACAACTTGATTAAAAGTCAAGTGCTCTACCACCT
>CAJUPT010000040.1 GCA_910588405.1 uncultured Lachnospiraceae bacterium
TAAGAATCCTGCTTCACAGGATTCTGCGCCGCACACATATTGCACTTAGCGAGGTTTTTTCGAGCTTAGTGCAATAGCGCACACTGTGAACGCGTCGCTTTTAAGCGACAAATTCCTCTGCGTTTGCGTACCCTCGCTTCGCTGGGGCAGACCCTGTGCACCCTCGCGGAGCGTTTTTGTATCATAGGGAAGTACGGAAGACTTTCCTATGATGATTCGGGTGTCAAAAGGTCCATTTTCATTGCAGAGCAAATTTTTTCAAAATTATGCCACAATATCTTGAGGCGATGCGGCGCATCGTTGATAGATATTGTTGTGCAAGATTGGAGAAATTGGCCTGCAAGGGAAATTCAGACCTTTTGACACCCGAATCCTATGATATAAAAAACTGCCCCACCTCTGACCCTTTCGGCAGCCGGTGCGGCAGTTTTTTCTCTCTTTGCAGACCCCATCATTCGGAGCCGCCCATATAAACAGGAATACTTTCCCTGCATCTTACCTCATAATAATATCATCCCTCTTCGGCCCATTGGAAACCATCTTAATCGGTACGCCGATCTCCTGCTCGATGGCCTCTATATAATCGCGGCAGGCCTTGGGAAGTTCCTCATATTTCCTGATCCCTTTGATCTCACACTTCCATCCGGGCATCCTCTTCCAAACCGGTTTCGCTTTAGCCAGTTTCACGGCCGAAGGGAAATCCCTGGTAATCTGACCGCCGATATCATATCCGACGCATATGGGAATCTCATCCAGATAACCCAGCACATCCAGAACGGTCAGCGCCACCTCAGTCGCTCCCTGCACCCGGCAGCCGTAACGGGTAGCCACGGCGTCAAACCAGCCCATACGCCTGGGCCGTCCGGTGGTTGCGCCGAATTCGCCGCCGTCGCCGCCCCTTCGGCGCAGCTCGTCGGCCTCGTCCCCGAAGATTTCGCTGGTGAAAGCGCCTGCTCCCACCGCGCTGGAGTAAGCTTTTACCACCACTGTGATATTTTTTATCTCATAAGGCGGAATCCCCGCTCCGATGGCGCCGTAAGAAGCCAGCGTGGAAGAAGAAGTCACCATGGGATAAATGCCGTGGTCAGGGTCCTTCAGAGAACCCAGCTGCCCCTCCAGCAATATATTCTTTCCTTCCCTGACCGCGTCGTAAAGATAGGCGGAGACATCGCATACATAAGGCGCAATCATCTCTCTGTACTCTGCCAGAAGCTCCATCAGCTCCTCCTCCACAAGCAGCGGCTGATGATACAGATGTTCCAGCATGACATTCTTTAGAGTACAGATTTTTTTCACCCGTTCCCGGAGGATGTCCGCATCAAACAATTCATTCACCTGAATACCGATTTTCGCGTATTTATCGGAATAAAAAGGAGCGATACCGGATTTGGTAGAGCCAAAGGATTTTCCCGCCAGCCGGGCCTCTTCATAAGTGTCAAAATCCACATGATAGGGCATCAGCACCTGGGCCCTGTCGGAAACCAGAATCTTCGGCGTAGGCACGCCCTTCTCCTCCAGGTCTTTGATTTCCTTCAGCAGATAAGGAATGTTCAGCGCCACGCCGTTGCCGATAATGCTGGTGGTATGCTGATAAAATACGCCGGAAGGCAGCAAATGCAGCGCGAACTTTCCATAATCATTGATAATCGTATGTCCTGCGTTGCTTCCGCCCTGAAACCGGACAATAATATCCGACTCCTTCGCCAGCATATCCGTAATCTTGCCTTTGCCCTCGTCGCCCCAGTTGGCTCCTACAATTGCTCTAACCATAATCTATGTCCTCCTACTGTGTCATCGAGCATATATTTTGTCACTGCCCGTATGATGTACGGATTTATATTTTTCAAATTCGTTTTTTCTGGCAGCCGCAGTAACTGCTTTCAGCAATCCCCACTGCCATTTCCGGCGCCCTGACAATTTATTTCAGGAATCCGTTAACGATCTGTTCTTCCGCTTCCGCTTCGGTCAGCCCCAGCGTCATCAGTTTGATAATCTGGTCCCCGGCGATTTTGCCGATGGCCGCTTCATGAATCAAAGCAGAATCCGGGTTATTGGCCGTAATCTCAGGAATGGCGCTGATTTTCGCGTTGCCCATAATAATCGCGTCGCATTCGCTATGGCCGCTGCACTTATTATTGCCGTTAATTTTTGAAATAAATACCTGAGAAGACTCATCTCTGGCCACGGAACGGGATACAATGTTGGCGCCGGAATCCTCTCCGTCCAGATCTACCTTAAATTCGCTGACTGCAGACTGGGTTCCGTGGGTCATCAGCCGCTCCATAACCACCAGCTTGGCCCCCGCTTTCAGCACGGCCTCCGTCTTCCGGTCCGTGGAGTCCACACCTTTGATCTGGACGGTATCCATCTCCATATAGCCGCCCTCGTCGATCTCCACGATCGTCTGGGGATTCATAATTCTTTCCCCTTTGCCGTCGCCGCTTCCATAATGCTTCTCTACGTATTTAATCCTTGCATTCTTTCCCACAAAAAACCGGTGAATGCCGTCATGACGAGAGGACGCGTCGCCGCCGTTGTGAATGCCGCAGCCGGCGATAATGGTCACATCACAGTCGTCGCCGATATGAAAATCATTGTACACCACCTCGGTTAATCCGGTCTGGCTCAGCACCACCGGCATATGAACACTCTCATTTTTGGTGCCTGGCTTGATTATAATATCAATGCCGCTCCCGTCCTCCTTCGGCACAATATCGATATGCTCCGTGGAATTTCTCCCGGCGCTTTTTCCGTTTGCCCTGATATTATAGGCTCCGGTGGGAATCTTGTGAAGCCCCGCCACCGCCTCTAAAAGCTGCTGCTGAATCGCATCTAATTCCATACATAACCCTCCAATTGAGTTCCGCAACTCCCCTCCCAAGCCCCCTGGATCTGGGAGAATTTCCTGCCGCTAAAGCGTCAGTAAATCCTCCCTCGCTATGAGCATTTAGGGCCTGTCCAGTCCGTTGCTGTTCCAATGTGTTTTTATGAATTCTGGTAAAGCTTACAGCTTGCCGCCCCGCCCGTATTGCCCAAAAGCTCCGGCAGTATCTCGTCCTTCTTTCCCTGGGCGGTTACCTGTCCTTTCGCGATTACCACAATCTTGTCCGCTATGTTTAAGATCCTCTCCTGATGGGAGATAATCATGATAGAACCATGAATGCTGTCATGCATCTTTTCAAACACCTTGATCAGATTGCCGAAACTCCACAAATCGATGCCTGCCTCCGGCTCGTCGAACACCGACATTTTCGTGCCCCGGGCCAGAACCGTGGCGATCTCGATCCGTTTCAGCTCGCCGCCGGATAGGCTGGCGTTCACTTCCCGGTTAATATAATCCTTGGCGCACAGTCCTACCTCTGACAGGTATTCGCAGGCGCCCGCCACGGAAATTTTTTCTCCCACCGCCAGACGGATCAGATCCAGCACCGTAACGCCTTTAAAGCGCACCGGCTGCTGAAAGGCATAGCTGATCCCTTTTTTCGCCCGGCCGGTTACATCCAGCTTTGTGATATCCTCCCCGTCCAGAAGAATCTGGCCGCAGGTCGGCTTTTCAATCCCGGCGATCACCCTGGCCAGCGTAGACTTGCCGCCGCCGTTGGGGCCCGTAATAACAACAAACTGATTATCCTCAATGACCAGATTGATATCCTTTAAAATTTCCTTCTCATCCGCCTCGTCGCTGACCTCAAAGGAAACGTTTTTCAATTCCAGCATGGGTTCTCCTCCGTATCCATTTCTTCTATATCTTTCACTCATACGCACGGCAGATTTATGCCCGCACGCATATCTGACGCCCGGCATAATAACAAGGCACAAAAGCCCTGTCCCGAAAATGGCTTCTTTGCCTTCCGGTGCAGGGCTTTCACCTTTCCTGTTTTACAGTTTAGCCAGCATATCCGCCATGCCGTCCAGCCAGGTTCCTTCAAACAGCTCGATACTGCCTTTGTCCATGGCGGCCGACAGCTTGGAATCGATGGGCAGCTTCGCCGTATGCTCGATCTCATACTCTTTCGCAATCTCGTCCAGATGGCTCTCACCGAAAATCTTCAGTTCCTTGCCGCAGTCGGGACATACCGCATAGCTCATATTCTCCACCAGTCCAAGAATCGGGATATTCATCCGCTTAGCCATCTTCACAGCCTTGCCCACAATCATGGATACCAGCTCCTGCGGGGAGGTTACGATTATGATACCGTCCACCGGAAGGGACTGGAATACGGTCAGCGGCACATCGCCGGTTCCCGGAGGCATATCCACGAACATATAATCAACGTCCTCCCAGATTACGTCCGTCCAGAACTGCTTTACGGTGCCCGCGATCACAGGGCCTCTCCAGATCACCGGATCTGTCTCGTCGGGAAGGAGCAGGTTTACGGACATCATCTTAATGCCCATAACGGTTTCATTGGGAAGAATACCCGCTTCATTTCCCTTTGCCTTTTCCTTCACGCCAAATGCCTTCGGAATCGAAGGGCCGGTAATATCGGCATCCAGAATCGCCGTCTGATAGCCCTGACGCTTCATCAGAACAGCCAGCAGGGAAGTCACCATGGACTTTCCAACGCCGCCCTTGCCGCTGATAACGCCGATCACCTTTTTCACATTACTGAATTCATTCGTCGCTTCCAGGAAGCTTTCTTTTCTCTCTGAGCAGTCAGAACCGCAGCTTGAGCAGTTATGATTGCAATTTTCGCTGGTTTGTTCACTCATTTTGCCTTCTCCTTTTTTCAAGTTCCGTTAGAGTCTGCCCGAGCCGCAAAAATCTATTCCTGACCTTTCTCAGCCGGCTTCCGAACCCACGGAATTTTCTAAAAAATCTGTATAAATAAAATCCTGCAAAGCAGGATTCTGCGCCGCAAACGCGTCGCTTTTAAGCGGCAATTCCCTCTGCGTTTGCGTACCCTCGCTTCGCTGGGGCAGACCCTGTGCATCCTCGCGGAGCGTTTTGATATCATGGGGAAGTTCGGAGGACTTTCCTATGATATCAGAAACCCTGCCCGGGTATTATTATTAACAGGACTCATTTTAACAGATTTTCAGGCAAATGTCTACCCCTGGCATTAGGTTGTTTCTCAGCGTCTCCCGGAAGATCAGCAGTCCTCTATTACGTCGCTCATCGTATAATATCCCGCCGCCTTTCCTTTCAGGAATTTTGCCGCCTGCAGAGCGCCTTTTGCGAAGATGGATCTGGAATAGGCCGTGTGGCGGATTTCCACCACCTCGTCCGGGCCGCAGAACAGCACCTGATGGTCGCCCACAATGCTGCCGCCCCTGACCGCCTGGATGCCGATCTCTTTCGGGTCACGCTTTGCCCGGATGGCGGAACGATCGTACTGATAATGATACTGCCCGTTCATCGCCTCATTAATGGCGTCCGCCAGCGCGATGGCCGTACCGCTGGGGGCGTCCAGCTTCTGATTATGATGACGTTCCACGATTTCCATGTCATATCCCGCCTCCGCCAGCACCTTCGCCGCAGCCTGTACCAGCTTCATCATCGTATTAACCCCCAGAGACATATTCGCCGATTTCAAAACGGCGGTCTCTTTACTGATCTGAGCAGCCCGTTCCAACTGTTCTTCCGACATCCCGGTGGTGCATAAAACCACCGGCAGATGCTTTTTCGCGCAATAGTCTAACAGCCCATCCACCGCCTTTGCGGAAGAGAAGTCGATGACGGCATCCGCCTCTGTGTCGCAGTCTCCGATCTCTCCCCATACCGGATAACTGCTTTTCTGTTCACCTGTTACATCTATCCCGGCCACAATCTCAATTTCCGGATCTTCCAGCCCAAACTGCGTAACCGCCTGCCCCATCCGGCCATTACAGCCATGTAAAATAATTCGTACCATAGTTTATTCTCTCCTATATAGAGTCTGCCATATCCCTGCCAGTACCTTCATCGGCATAACGATTTCCGTCTGTCCGATCACCATAAATTGTTATGGACACTGGCCAGGCTTCCACTGAGTCAGTTCTGCTCCGGATCTCCGGTACCATTAACAGCCCCTACAGCAATCCATACGCTTTCATCGCTTTCTCCAACCGCTCCTTATTCTGCGGTTCCATCGGCGACAGCGGACGGCGCAGCGGGCCTGCCTGCTTCCCCATCAGATTCATGGCTTCCTTTACCGGAATCGGATTTACCTCGCAAAACAGCGCGTCGATCAGCGGAATAACCTCTAACTGCATTTTCCTTGAACCGTCCGCGTCTCCGGCAAAATAACGGGCACAGATCTCATGGGTCTGGGCCGGCGCTACATTAGATAAAACGGAAATCACACCCTTGCCTCCCAGAGAAAGAATCGGCACAATCTGGTCGTCATTTCCGGAATAGAGGTCGATGCAGCCGTCGGCCAGCGCCATCAGCCTGGCCACCTGCGCGATATTGCCTGAGGCTTCCTTGATTCCCACGATATTTTTCACGTTTTTCGCCAGCGTCACGGCGGTTTCCGGCAGAATATTGCAGCCGGTACGGCCGGGCACGTTATACATGATAATCGGCAGAGACACCGATTCCGCAATCATCGTATAGTGCTCGATTAATCCCTTCTGCGTCGCCTTGTTATAATAAGGCGTTACGATCAGCAGCCCGTCAGTGCCCGATTTTTCCGCCTCCCGGGACAGATAAATGGCCGTCTCGGTACAGTTGGAACCGGTTCCCGCCACCACCGGAATCCGCTTGTTTACCGCTTTTACCGCATGGGCAATCACATCCAGATGCTCCTCATGGGAAAGGGTGGACGCCTCACCCGTAGTCCCGCAGATAATCAGTGCATCCGTTCCCTTCTCAATCTGCTCCTCGATTAATTCGGAAAGCTTCTCATAATTGACCGCTCCATCCTCATGAAATGGTGTCACCAGGGCAACCCCTGCTCCCGTAAATATAGCCATAGATCAATCCTCCTCTTCCATAATACAAAAAGTTAGCCCGAACCAGTGCGGCGGCTAACTTCACTCGTAAGCAGGAACTGCCGGAATCCTCCGTTCCGTTCTATCCCTTTCATTTTCACAATCTTACGTAGCGCTCCACTGATTCAGTGACAGTTATATGGCTCTTAACCATATCCCCAGACAACACCGGACAGGAACCGGCATCACCTTCGGCGTAGTTTCCTTTCTCTCCCGTTCTTCTGTTCCTGAACCATCCCGGGACCTACTGATAAAATACGCAACCTCTACTTGCAGTCCATCATACCATTAATCAAATCCGTTGTCAACCTGCGGCGACGACTCTGGCTCCGTTTTTCTCCTCCTCTTTTCCTCCGCCTGCTTGTGTTCTAAAATAGTCACTGTTCATTTCGTGACCAGCAACACGCTTCGCGGAATAGTGGCGCCTGAACAGCAACTTCCCACACATTTGTATTTCCATTCGTTTCAGCCTGTTTTTGACTTATTTGTAATAGTCTGCTATAATGAATGGCTATAAGGAGGCAGTCTATGGATTATAGCAGAAAGGGAGTCCGGGACCGTTTGAAGGACACGGTTCCCACTTCTGACAGATTAAAAAATAAAGTCGTCATCACACTGGTCAAATGCCTGATTCTTGCGGTATTATTCGCCGGCTTTTCCGGTCTGGCGGCAGGCATCGGCGTGATGCGGGGCATTATCTATAACGCTCCCCGGCTGAACCCGGACGACGTGGCGCCCGACGGTTTTATGACCACCGTCTATGACGCGGAGGGAAATGTGATTGAAAAGCTGGTCCGTTCCGGCTCCAACCGTTCCTCCGTGGCTAAATATGAGGATCTTCCGAAAAACCTGGTAAATGCCTTTGTAGCCGTAGAGGACTCCCGCTTCTGGACCCACAACGGTATCGATATCAAGGGCATCCTGCGCGCCGGCTCCGTGGCCCTGACCCACGGTGGTCTTACCGAGGGCGGCAGCACCATTACCCAGCAGCTTTTGAAAAATAATGTGTTCACCAACTGGATGGAAGAAAACAGCTTCGGCTCCCGGGTAGAGCGAAAGCTTCAGGAACAGTATCTGGCCATGGAACTGGAAAAACAGATGTCCAAGGAACTGATCCTGCTCAACTACTTAAATTCCATCAACCTGGGCAATAACACTTTGGGCGTAAAAGCAGCGACGCAGCGGTATTTTAATAAAGAAGTCCAGGATCTGACCCTGTCCGAATGCGCCGTGCTGGCCGCCATCACCAAAAGCCCCACCCGGTACGACCCGATCCGCAACCCGGAGGAGAACGATGAGCGCCGAAGAAAGGTATTAAAGGATATGTATGATCAGGAATACATATCCCAGGAGGAATGGGATGAAGCCCTTGCCGATCCTGTTTACGACAGAATCGCCGCGGTAAACAATTCCAGAGAAAATACCAACTCCATCTACAGCTATTATGTGGATGAGCTGATCGAACAGGTGATCGCCGATCTGCAGTCTTACAGAGGCTATACGGAAAGCCAGGCTTATAACCTGCTGTACAGCGGCGGCCTGCAGATTTATACGGCTATGGACCCGAAAATTCAGCAGATTATCGACGAGGAAGTAAACAATGAGGACTACTACCCCGCCACCTGTACCCAGTACGCCTGCACCTGCGTCATCACCCTGACCAAAAAAGACGGCAGCGTGGAAAATTATACGGAAAATGACGTAAAACGCTATTTTCGGACCGAAAAGGAACAGAGCACGTTTAAACTGGTCAGGGATACCAAAGAGGAGCTGGATGCTCTTCTGGAGGAATTCTGTGATTATATCTCCCGAAACGGCGGCGAGGCCAAAGTCGAAAGCATAGACTACACCCTGCAGCCCCAGGTTTCCTTCGTGGTCATCGAGCAGTCCACCGGCTGCGTGCGGGGCATCTGCGGCGGGCGGGGCGAGAAAACCTATAACCTCTCCCTGAACCGGGCTACGAATACGCCAAGACAGCCTGGCTCCCTGTTTAAGGTGCTGGCCACATTTACCCCCGCTCTGGACATTCAGGGCGACACGCTGGGAACCGTCTATTATGACGGACCTTACTCGATCGGCGAGAAAACCTATTCCAATTACTGGGGCAATATATATACGGGCTATTCCAATATCCGGCAGGCCATCGTCTACTCGATGAACATTGTAGCGACACGCTGTCTGGTGGATACCGTCAACCCCACGCTGGCCTATGAATACCTGCTGAACTACGGCTTTACCACCCTGGTAGACAGCCGGGTAGAGGAAAGCGGCGCCATCACCTCAGATATCAACCCATCCTTAGGCCTGGGCGGTCTGACCGACGGCGTAACCAATCTGGAAACCACGGCAGCATATGCCGCGATTGCCAACGGCGGCGTATATACCAAACCGATTTTCTATACAAAGATCCTGGACAATGACGGCAACGTCCTGATCGACAACCAGCCGGAAACCCGGACGGTCATGAAGGAATCCACAGCTTTCCTTCTGACCAATGCCATGGAAGAAACCATGGACGGCGGATTATACCCCATGACCAATCCCAGCGGCGGAATTGCCGGCACCGGTAAGGCTGCGGATGTGGCCGGCATGTCCATCGCCGGCAAGACCGGTACCACTACCAGCACCTATGATACCTGGTTTGCCGGTTATTCACCATATTATACCGCCACAATCTGGACTGGCTATGATGAAAATCAGACGATCAGACTGTCAGAAAGCTACCATAAAAGAATCTGGTCCGCCATTATGACACGGATTCATGAGGATTTACCAGATATCGGCTTCCCTACTCCCTCAGGCATTGAAACCGCCACAATCTGCCGAAAATCCGGTAAGCTGGCGGTGGAGGGCGTCTGCGACCAAGATCCCAGAGGCTCTATGACTTATCAGGAATATTTCGCGAAAGGTTCTGTGCCCAAAACCTACTGCGATGTTCATACCGCTGCCACCATCTGCGCTCAGTCAGGCCAACTGGCCACCGACGGATGCCCGTTCGAACTGCGGCAGAGACGAACCTATATGGTACTCCCCGCTGACGATACGGGCAGCACCGATGATTCCCTGTATGCCCTGCCCGCCGGAAGCTGCATCCTGCACGCCGGCAACATGTGGAACGGGTTATTCCCGAATAACACGGAACAGCCGGAAAACCCGGCAAATCCACCAACCACAGATAACAATGGAAATAATAACAATCCGGCAGGCAACAATGGCGATAACAGTAATGTAGTTGATAATGGTGCAAACAATAATACGGTCAATAACAATAACAACAATACGGTCAACAGCGGCAATCTTCCGGGCGGCAATATAACGAATCCGGAAAACAGTAATAATCCGGCAGTCCCGGGTATTTGACAGTATCCAGCGAATGATCCTGCGCGATCCCACCAAAAAATTTTAGAAACTTTCAAATAAATTTCCGAATATTTTCACAGCAATGGAGGACTTACAATTATGATTGGCGAAAAGAAATCTTTATTCAGCGGCATGCAGGCCACGGGAAACCTGACCCTTGGAAACTACCTGGGCGCGCTGAGAAACTGGGTTACGCTCAATGAAGAATATGAATGTTTTTACTGTGTAGTGGACGAACACTCTATCACGATCCGGCAGGACCCTGCCGTTCTGCGCAAAAGGGCCCGGGCGCTGCTGACCCTTTATATTGCAGCCGGCCTTGACCCTGAGAAAAACTGCATCTACTACCAGTCCCACGTATCCGCCCATGCGGAGCTGGCCTGGATCTTAAACTGTTTCACCTACATGGGCGAACTGAACCGGATGACCCAGTTTAAAGATAAGGCCGCCAAGCACGCGGACAATATCAATGCCGGTCTGTTCACCTACCCGGTGCTGATGGCCGCCGATATTCTGCTGTTCCAGGCAGACGTGGTTCCTGTGGGCATCGACCAGATGCAGCACCTGGAGATTACCAGGGATATCGCCCAGCGGTTTAACGGCATTTACGGAGATGTATTCACCATTCCCGAAGCATACCTGGGAAAGGTCGGCGCAAAGATTATGAGCCTGCAGGACCCGACGAAAAAAATGTCCAAATCCGACGAAAACGCAAACGCCAGCATCTACCTGATGGACGATCCGGACACGGTTATGCGCAAATGCAAACGGGCCGTCACCGACTCGGAAGCCCAGATTTTATACCGGGATGAGCAGCCCGGCGTAAAAAACCTTCTTGATATCTACTGCGCATGTACCGGCAAAACTGCCGACGAGGCCGTAAAAGAATTTGACGGAAAAGGATACGGCGAATTGAAAACCGCCGTCGGCGAATCGGTGGTGGCCGTTTTGAAACCTCTGCAGGATGAAGTTGCAAGACTGGAAAAAGATAAAGCCTATATCGACAACGCCATCAAAACAAATGCGGAAAAGGCAAACTATGCGGCGACAAAGACACTTAGGAAAGTGCAGAAAAAGGTTGGATTCCCTGAACGGATTCGATAACTCTGACAGCACAGACACGAAACGATGACTTGAATGATTCAGGAGCCGGACATCATGCCCGGCTCCGTTTTTAACTGCAAATTTCAAATTCCTTATTCCGGATAATTCAAATTTTCCGCCCTGATCACGTTCAGGCAGCGGTCCAGATACTCCTTCGCCAGATAATTGGCCATGGGCAGGTTCATATCCAGATAATTCCCGCAGTCTCTGGGGCTTGCGCCGGGAACCTCGTCATTATAATCCCGGATAAATTCAAACAGCTCCTTCATCAGCGGCACGATATCCTCCGACTGATAATCCCCGGCCAGCAAAAGATAAAAGCCGGTCCGGCAGCCCATCGGCCCGAAATAGACGGTTTTGCTGCCAAACTCTTTGTGGTTCCTTAAGAAGGTGGCCCCCAGATGCTCAATCGTATGCACCTCGGCCGTATTCATCACCGGCTCTTTATTCGGCTGCTTCATCCGCAGATCAAAGGTGGTGATCACCGCATCGCCGGCGTAATCCTTGCGGGAAACATAGACACCGGGAAGTAGATTCAAATGATTCACCTGAAAACTTGCTATTTTTTCCATATTGTTATCCTCCTCGCTTACGCATTTTTCATCAATTCCTGTCCATATAAAAACCGTTCACACTCATGGTTCTCCATGTCATATACATTGACTCATAGTTCTCTTTAATAAAATTTTGAATGATCCTGATTTTGCGGCAGACGCGTATCACGCCACAATCATATCCGCTATCCCACTTCAATATGCAGACCACTCTATTACTCTCCTCCGCTCCATCTTCTATTTCGCGTTTTTTCTAAACAAAGTTTAACACATAATTAATAAATTTACAAGAAACTCACATAAATCCGTGTTCTTTCCAATTTTATTTTTCTACGGTCAAAATCCCGATTTCCTTTTCCCACCAGATATGCTATAATACCGCTAGTGTACCGTATCATAGCGGCCGTGAAAACAGAGCGACTATCGGCTGGAGTCTCATGTTCTAAGAACTTTTCTATGATATCAAAGAATCATCTGACAACGAGAATAAAATACTCGGAGGAAAATGCATTGAAAAAACTGATTTCCTGGAATGTAAACGGGCTGCGGGCCTGTGTGGGAAAAGGCTTTATGGATTATTTTAACCAGGCGGAGGCGGACGCTTTCTGCATACAGGAAAGCAAGCTGCAGGAAGGACAGATCGAACTGGACATGCCCGGTTATCATCAATACTGGAACTACGCGAAAAAAAAGGGCTATTCCGGCACGGCTGTTTTTACAAAGGAAGAATCGGAATCCGTGGCTTACGGCATCGGCATAGAGGAGCATGACCAGGAGGGCAGGGTGATCACACTGGGCTTCCCCGGCTACTATCTGGTAACCTGTTACACCCCGAATTCCCAGGACGGCCTGGCCCGGCTCTCCTACCGGATGGAATGGGAGGACGCGTTCCGCCATTATCTAAAGGGCCTGGAAGAGACAAAACCGGTGATTTTCTGCGGCGACCTGAACGTAGCCCATAAAGAAATCGATCTGAAAAACCCAAAAACCAACCGAAAAAACGCCGGTTTTACCGACGAGTAACGAGAGAAATTTACCGCCCTTCTGGACACCGGCTTTATCGACACATTCCGTCATTTTTATCCTGACCAGGAAGGGATCTATTCCTGGTGGTCCTACCGGTTTGGCGCCAGGGCAAAGAACGCCGGGTGGCGTATCGACTATTTCTGCGTATCCGAAGTGCTGAAGCCAAAGCTGGCGGACGCGAAAATCCATACGGAGGTTATGGGGTCCGACCACTGCCCGGTGGAATTATTGCTGCAGGACTAAAAACAGTACGGCCGCAAATCATCCACCTATCATATGAAACCCTTAACAGGCTAAATTAATTAAATTCACGTATATCCCGGCCGCTTCGAAAGTCTGTCCAACTGGTACATTTGCTGCCTGCTAAATATAACAGAAGGGAAACCATATCATATGGCGAGTAACAAAGAGCAAAATCTGCCCCAGAAAAAAGAACCGGCGCAACATGATACGACGACACCGGAAAAAGAATCGGCGCAGAATGATACGCTGACACCGAAAAATGAATCAGCACAGAAACAGCCGTCAAAACCGGTGAGGAAACACACCCCTGCATTTCGTCAGATCCCAGGGAAACTGCACCCTGAGATTATGGGCGCTTTCCTTATGGAAAACGGCATTCATTTCAGCGTAGAATCAACAGACAGCCAGCCCCCCAGCCTTCTGCTGTACACAAAACAGTCCCCGGAGCCTGTGGCGGACATTCCTTTCCCGCCTGAAAACAGGTTCGGAAATGTGTATGCCATGATTGTAAAAGGAATCCGCCCCGGCCGCCATTACTATGCCTTTCGCGCCGGAGACCGGATTTTCTGCGACCCTTACGCGCGGATTGTCCTGGGACGGGAAAAATTCGGCGATACGTCGCATTTAACGCATTTATTAAAGGCGGGATTTTTAGCGGACAATTTCGACTGGGAAGGCGACCGGCCATTGAAAAAAGCCTTCGACGAACTGATCGTCTACCGGCTTCACGTCCGGGGCTTTACCGCCCATGCGTCTTCTCATGTAAAAAGCAGGGGAACCTTCCGGGGCCTGATTCAAAAAATTCCTTATCTGAAGGAGCTGGGCATCACCGCCGTGGAACTGATGCCGGTGACGGAATTTGAAGAGGTTCAGTCTGTCATGCTGCGGCAGTCCTGCGTCAAAAATCAAATAAGCGGGCAGAGCAATATGCCTCTGCTGTGTAAGCCAACCGGGCAGATTAATTACTGGGGCTACGCTCCTTCTTTCCTGTTTGCGCCGAAATCCGCCTACCATAGCCATACGGGCGGCGGAAATCAGAGTCAGGAGCTGAAAGAGCTGGTAAAGGCGCTGCATCAGAATCAGATCGAGATTATTTTCGAACTGTATTTTCCGCCGGAAACCAGCGATATCCAGGTATTGGAAGTCTTACGCTTCTGGGCGCTGGAATACCATGCGGACGGCCTCCACATCTCCGGGCGCTCTCTGTTTCCCGCCGCCGCGAAGGACCCGATTCTGGCGGAAACCAAACTGTTTGCCGCCGACTGGGGCTGCGCCCCGGGGGATCAAAACCATATGCTGGCGCAGTACCATGACGGCTTTCTCGCAGATATGCGCCGTTTTCTGAAGGGCGACGAAGGACAGCTGGAAAACGCTGTTTTCCGCACACGTCATAACCCGGAAAATATGGGTGTCGTCAATTATATGGCCCATTCAAACGGCTTCACCCTGTATGATATGGTCTCTTACGACCAGAAACATAACGAAGCTAACGGAGAACAGAACCACGACGGCACCGACTGCAACTACAGCTGGAACTGCGGCATTGAAGGCGATACCCGCGGCAAAGCTGTCTTGCGCCTGCGGAAAAACCAGCTGCGCAACGCCCTTGCCATGGTTTTTTTAAGCCAGGGCATTCCGCTTCTGGAGGCCGGAGACGAATGCTGTCATACCAAAAAGGGAAATAATAATACCTATTGCCAGGATAACGAACTGTCCTGGCTGAACTGGCGCCGCACCAAAAACGGCGAGGAAATCCGTCAGTTTGTCATGTACCTGATCCGGCTGCGCTGGGAACACGCCATTTTCCGCAGCCAAACTCCTTTAAGCTCCATCGACAGCCAGAACAGAGGCTATCCGCCCATTTCCTTCCATGGAACCAACCCGTGGAAGCCGGAATTCGAGCCTTACCGCCGCCAGATGGGCATCCTGTATAACGCCGCCTATGGGAATCCTGCGGAGAACCATATGTTTTATGTTCTCTACAACATGCACTGGACAGACCAGGAATTCTGTCTCCCCCATCTTTCGGAACAGACCGGATGGCGTATACTGATTCATACCACTAAGACAGCGCCCAATTATTATGAAATTGAAGATGCGCCGCTTTTAGAAGATCGCAAAACATTGACCGTGCCGGCCAGGACGATTATTCTGTTAATGTCGGAGGAGGAATAAACACGATAAGAATATCCTCTTTACCTCAGTCATAAAAGAATTTTCGGGAAATTAAAACAGGCGGTGAAAGATGATTATTTCACTTTCCTCCGCCTGTTTTTTATATACTCTCGAAGTCTCGCAATGCCTGATTTTGTGAAATGATTTTTGTCAGATGCACACAATTCACTGACTTTAACATTCTCAATTCAACTCCCCCGTTTCCGCACGGCCAATCACCACTCCCGCCAGAACAAAGGAAATCACCGTAAGCGCCAGCATAAACGCTTTATTCCCCGCCATGGAAAAGTCGCCCACATTACCCTGTGTAATCAGAAACAGCAGGAACGCGGCAATCAGCGCCGTTTTTGACGATTTTCTGATCATCCCCACGAAAAGGCAGATCAATCCAAGGCTGACTGTCACAAAAGAGCGTATTACCAAAATCATCCAGAATGACAGGCTTCCCAGATGTATGTCAATCACAAAAGAGGACCGCCAGACTCCGGCTTTGGCCACGCCTACGACTGCGGCATAGATCAAAAGCTTCGTCAGAATCAACGCTGAAAAACAGAACAGCCACACAGCCAGTATCTGAGAGGCCAGTACCCTCTGTCGTCTGATCGGATAAATAAACATCAGCTCCATGGTCCTGTTTTTATAGCTGTTGATGATAAAAGAACCAAACATGGAACTGGTAAGAAGCAGGTAAGTCATATTGGAAAACATCTCCACCGTCAGAGAAATCCCTTCCGCGCCGAGCGCCGCGTCCAGGGTGCCATCCGGGTCATCGGCGATACCAAGGAAGGCCAGCGCCAGAACAAAAGCGCAGATAATCGCTGTCACCAGCGCTGCTTTTATCATATATTTCCTGGTATTATTTTTTATCCACTCTAATTTTATCAATTTGATCATAACCGCTCTGCCCCCTCTGTCACAGATAGATAATAGTCCTCCAATGTCTCCGTTTTCCGGCTGATGGCATGAAGCCCCACGCCGCTCTGCGCCAGGGCGCGGGATATCTCGGAGGTTTCTATGTTTTCCGTATAGATACGAATCTCGGAACCGTCCGTCACTTTAAACCGGTCCAGGCTCAGCTGATCTGAGAGTATACGGGAAGCCTGACGGACATTGTCCACAGAAAGCTCTATATAGGCTGTATTCATCTTCGTGATGTCCTTCATGGAAATCTCCCGCAGGGTTTTTCCCTGATGAATAATACCGATGGTATCGGCAATGTCTTCTACCTCTGACAAAAGATGACTGGATAAAAAAATGGTCATCTCATATTCCCTGCTCAGGGTTCTGAACAACTCCCGGTTCTGTTTTAATCCGGCAGGGTCCAGGCCATTCGTCGGCTCATCCAGAATCAGAAGCTCCGGCCTGCACAGGATTGCCCTGGCGATTCCAAGCCGCTGCTTCATTCCCAGAGAATAGTTTTTTACCGGCTGGTCCGCCGCCTCGGCCAATTGGAGCATTTCCAGGGCTTCCTCTATGCTTCCGTGATGATAGTAACCCATATACTCACAGTGAAGCCACAGGTTCTTTCTTCCTGTCAGATTTTCATAAAAAGCCGGAAATTCAATGATGCTCCCCATACGGCCCAGCATCTGATAAGAACCTGGCTCCATTTTCTCCCCAAACAGCTCGATCACGCCGCCGGTGGGCCGCCAGAGGTTCGTAAGCATCCGCATCACCGTGGTTTTTCCGGCTCCGTTCGGGCCTAAAAAGCCGTAAATCTCTCCCTTCCTCACATGGATATTCACATCCGTAACCAGATCCCTGCCTTTGATTGTCTTTGCCAGGTGGCTGGTCTGTAAAATATTGTCCATCCTGTTTCCTCCATTAGAGTTCCGCAACTACCCTCCCGGGGCTTGTACGGTCCGTTGCTGTTTTTAGAGTTCCGCAACTGCCCTCCCGTTCCGTTGCTGTTTTATAGATCACAGTATAACAGCCCGGACTTTCAAAACTGTTGACGAAATCTTACGAATTTCTTTCGGCGGCTTATAGAATGACATATTTAAAAACTGCCTGTTCCTTTCGACATAAAGAAACAGACAGCACGCTGCCACCACTTTTTATCCATTACAATCTTGATTATGTATTCTCTCCATATCCTGAATATCCCACGAGATTTCTATGGGAAGGCTTCATATACTGTTTTCCATACCCGATCACATCATCCTTATGGTCCACAAAATAACGCTTCACCACCAAAAGAGCTGTACCCGGCGGACAATCCAGTAATTTCCCCAATTCTTCCGTAGCCGATTCAGCAAAAATTTCCATCTTCGTATAAAATGCGAACGGCGCTGTTTTGGCAGAGGCAATTTCCGGAAACACCGCATACTGAATTTCCGATTCAATCAATGGCTGCCCTTTATCATAGGGCAAATATTTCAAATCATACGCCACCACAACCCCTTTGTATAGTAATGTTTTCGCGATCTCGATTACAGTTCTGGTTTCCGGCAGATTCAAAGCAGCCCGCACCTCCGGGTCAGGCTTTTTCATTGTAATATTTTTCACATTCGCCTGTGCGTTTCTCGGTTCTTCTGAAAAATCAAACACAAACTGATCATGCTTTGGCTGTGCCACAAAATACCCTTTTCCAGGCTGAGAATAAATATAGTTTTCCGTTTCCAGCGCTTTTAAGCTTTTCCGAACCGTATCCCGGCTGGCAGAAAACTGAGTGACGAGGACATTCTCAGAAGGCAGCAAATCGCCAGGATTCATTTTTCCTTCCACAATCTGCGCCCTTAAACTGGCGGCAATGGTAACATAGACCGGTTCTCCCGTATTTTTCCTAATCATATTTTTCCACGACCGTCTTCTGGCAGAAGAACACCGTTTTTAAAGGGTCTCTCGTACATGCGTCGGCTCCCACCTCGTCTTTGGAGTCGTCGTTGACACAGCTTCCGCCTATGATTACCGCCACCTGGTCTCTAAGTCCCTGCTTTTTCAGTTCGTCCACCGTATTTTTCATTTCATCCCGGGAGTAGGTCATCACTCCTGTCAATGCCAGAATATCCGGCCTATGAATCCGCACTGCCTCCACAATCGTCTGGCAGTCCACATCTACCCCCAGGTCGATCACCTGAAATCCTTCCGTACGCAGCACATTGCATATAATATTTTTTCCGATGTCATGGATATCATTTTTCATGACGGCCACCATAACCGTCCCCAGCTTCGGATGCTCCACAGCGCTGAATTTCTGATAATAAAGCTCCAGCACCTGATTATACAGAACGCCGGAAAACATCAGGTCAGCTATGAAATATTCCCCTGATTCAAACAGCTTTCCCACACGGCCGACACCCTTATTCAGCAGATTCTGCATCGCGAAAAAGTTATAGCCTTCATGAAATAACCGGGTGGCATATTCCATCAGCCTGTCCTCATTTAGCGTTTCCATGGCTTCTATTATTTCCCGTTCCATTTCTTCCATTTATCTGTCCCTCTGCATTCTCCTGCTTTTCTCTCTCCATCATAACACACCTTTTTTCTAATTTCATTATTTTTCTGACACAAAAGCAATTACCCTGATATATGTAAGGAAAACCGGCACACAGGTTATGCCCATGCGCCGGTCAAATTCCATAAACCGTCAGCCCATATTCACGATATCCACAAATCCAATTAATGTTTCATATCTGGCCTCAAAAGGCGCTTCTCCCATATAGTCCATCCTGGTTTCCACATATTCTTTGTACCATTCTTCAGTCAGCTCTGTTAATACTTCCTGTTTTTCCGCTCCCATAAAAAATCCCTCCTTTTAATATTTGGTATTCCTGAAAAAGTCCACAACCGCTTTCAGCTTTTCCGGATCGGCATCTGTTTTATGGCAGACAATTTTATTTTCAGAATAAATATAAGTGCCGTCATATGCCACTTCATCCATAATCCTTTTACACAGATCAATATTTTCCTCTATTGACTTATGATACAGATAATTCACAGGATAACCGCCTACTAAGGCGACATGGTCTCCGATCACCTTTTTAGCTTCAAACAAGTCATCCATTTCCAGCATTACTGCCATTGTCCCTTTCGGCACGGAATTAATATAATCCTTAAACCGCAACACATCTGCTTCTGCATACAGGAACACTGTCTGGTTGTGAGCCACGGCATAATCCAGCGCCTGGCTGAAGTAAGGCCAGATAAAATACTCAAACTGTTTCGGATTCATCACGGCATTGGACAGGAATGTAGCCTGATGATTTGCCATCGCCATACAGTTAGGATCATCCGCATTGATTTTGCTGGTCATAATCATTTTGTTCGCAGTACTGACATCAGCCTGCTCCTCCAGCGTACTGTCTGCATGAGCATACGGGCTGGTTTCTTCCCAGATAATATCCAGAACTGCTTTTACCTTCTCCTTGCGCCGCCTTAAGTCGATGGAAAAATTTTCGATTCCCCTGTACCAGTTCATCAGCATACAGGCTGGCTGAATGACAAAGGACATTCCTCCGCCCAAAGCATTTCTCTCATTCATTGCAGCTCCGATCTGCCCCATCTCTTCAAAATATTTCAGCATCTCCGGCACGCCGCTATCCAGCTTATCCGCAAATTCTTCTGCGCTTCTCACTTGCAGGCGGCGGGGCAGATAATTTTCCAGCAGCCACCGTTTCCATCCCTTTTTCAGAATGATATCATAGTCATCCTCTGTCATATATTTATTATCTTTAATGGAAATCGTTCCTGCGGCATCATCGATAATATGGCCGGATATTCCCAAAGCATCTGCCACCCGCAGCGGATTCCTGCCTCCCATATCACAATAAGCATCATAATCATACTTTTCATGGAAATCCAGAGTACATTGTTTTAAGTGTTCCCCATTGCGCAGCGCATCAGATAATGGGTATCTGGACTCCAATACCTTCCATGAACTGCTGACATTACATAAAAGCGGTACTCTTCCTGGCTTCCCGTCCCGCCTGATCACATGGTTAAATAACTCTTTCCGTTCTTCTCTAGTTGCCATATTTTTCTCCTTTTATTAAGCAGTTATGCTTAATCAGCTAAAATTTCATTTTTCTTCTTTATACAGATATAATACAAAATAACAGCCAAAACAACCTGTATTGCCACTCCTACTTTAAACATTCCCTGTGTAGTATAATTGGCAAGTATTTTCTGAACCGTCAGCATATAATAAGGCGCCACAAAGTTTGCAAGATAAGGGATGGATACCAGAAGCCCCATAGCTGTTCCCATCGCGGCTTTCGGCGTTGTCTTTGCAACAATCACATTCATAGCGGGCGCAAAAGTAATCATGCCAAACCCCATCAGAATATAACTCAGTATGAAAACAGGAACAGAAGTTCCAAAACTCATCAGCAATCCGCCGATGATCTCAATGGTCAGGCCCGCCGCCGCCGTATAGTTTTTAAATATCCTTTCCGAATAAACAAACAATACGCCCGCTGCCAGCGTCCCGCCCGTCATACAAGCAGAGACCAAACCACCTGTAGAAGCATCGCCCACACCCAGTTCTAACAGCATGCCAGAGGTATTCAGCATAATAGTAATCATTGGCAGTGCCCGCAGCGTGAACATAATGATTAAAATAAGTGCCAGTGCCGGAACATGCGCCCGGCCTGCCGACTGATTCTCCGCATCCTTTTGTACCGCTGTTTCTGTCTTTTTTTCAGGTTCTTTCAGCACAAAGATTACCATAACCAGAGCAATAGCCGCAACTCCATGAATCGCATAGGCAGCCCGGGCATTTACCACAACCACATAACCAGCCAGGATTTGCAGCCCTGCCATAATGACAGTTCCCAATGTATTCTGATACCCATACAGCCTTGCCCGCAATTCCCCTTCAAACATCAGGGCAATCAAAGCCTTCGACAATGCCATACAGATGCCTATGCCAAGACCGAACACAGCTCTGAATATTAGAACAACCGTAAAATCAGATAATGCCATAGGCACCATACCGCCCACAAGAATCAGCGTCAGGCCGGCAATCAGCATAGGCTTGTATCCAAACTTATCAGCCATTCCCCCCGCCACCACAGAGGATATCATGTAAAACAGTGTGGGAACAGAAATGATCTGGGCGACCAAAGCCGGTTCCACAGCAGGATAAAGGTTTGCAAAATCAGCCATGGCCGGTGTTAAATAGTTCGTTAACGCATCTGCAAAACAGAGACTTAATACCGTAATAATCGGCAGCAGCAACGCTGTCTTTTTTGCGTTATCTGACATTTTCATTCTCCCCCTTCAATATGTATTATACCCATCCACGGCAGATCTGAACAGTCTGCTGCGGATTGCTTGCCCATGCGTCCGCGCCGGTGTCCGGGCCGGAATCTTTGTTGACCGGAGCGCCGCCCACGATAAACTTCACCTGTTCCCGCAGCCCGGCTTCTTTGAATACATCCACCGTCTTTTTCATGGAATCCAAAGCCAGTGTCAGCACACCGCTTAAGGCCACGATTTTCGCCCCGCTCTCTTTTACCGCGTCTATGATTACCCGCGGCTTCACATCAATGCCCAGATCGATAATCTCAAAGCCTGCAGCCTCCATCATGGCTTTCACGATATTTTTTCCGATGTCGTGCAAATCGCCTTCTACCGTACACAGCACAACCTTTTCCTTTGCCGCGCTGCCGGACTCGCCGCTTACCAGCGCAGGCTTTAAAATTTCCACGGCCTGGGTCATCAGCTGCCCTGCGTAGATCAGGTCTCCCACAAAATATTCTCCGGTTTCAAAACGGTTTCCTACCTCGTCCATTCCCTTCTGGCATGCTTCCATAGCCTCCGATGCCTGGGCGCCTCCCTCTGCCATAACGCCTTCCAGAATTTCGATGATCTCATCCTCTTCCAGTTCTCCCATTGCCTCGCACAATTTTGTTGCATCCAACATGTTTTTTCCCTCCTGCTTTTTAATTTTTTATGTAAATGATTATTACTTTATTAAGTTCACGGCCGTTTATTTCTTAGCCCCGATTTGCCCATTCCGATATGCTTTATTATATTTCCGGCAGAATTTATCTTTGTTCATCAGCGCATCCGTAGCATAAACAGCACCCATTAGTTCCCTGTCCAGAGGATTCATGATCACGGAATCCAGACCCGCATACATGGAAAGAGTCAGGAAATTCTGATTTACCAGCTTTCTGGCCGGCATGCCAAAGGAAATGTTTGATAATGCCGCCGTTACATTTACTTTTTGATACCGTTCTTTAATCCGGCGGACCGCCTCAAAAAAATTCAGCGCCGAATCATTGACTGCCGATAAGGCAAGTACCAGAGGGTCAATATGTATCCGTTCCGGCGCAATGCCATATTCCGCCGCTTTCTCAATCAGAGTGAACGCATGCGCCGTTTTCTCCTCCCAGGCATTTGCCACGCCGGAATTATCACAGCACAGAGCCACAACGCCCCATTCAGGATTATCCTTTAAAAGGGGCAGGAGAATCTCACATTTATTCCCTTCCAGAGAAATGGAATTTACCAGTCCGGGCTTTTCCAGCTTCGGAAACACACGGACAAGCATCTCCGGGTCAGGGCTGTCGATGCAGACCGGTTTGCGCGCATGCTCCTGAACCACATCGATCAGCCAGCATAAAGCGTCATATTCCTTATCCGGGCTGGTTCCCGCGCATACGTCCAGATAATCCGCCCCGGCTTCCTCCTGAGCCGACACCAGTTCCCCGATCAGTGATGCGTCCCGCTCCTCAATAGCGGCAGCCACGCTCGGAATAGCGCCGTTAATTTTTTCCCCTATAACAACCATTCAATTTTTTCCTCCTGTTTAAAAATTGTGTTCCGCTCATTTATACTTACCTGTACGTACAAGTATAGAGTAATGAGTCTGTTCTGTCAACCATTCCTATACATTTTTTTATGATTCATCATTTTTACTGACTTTTTGCACAAAGACTTCTTTCTTTTTCAGTAAAATATAACAATTATAACTTTTTGTATCAACACAGATCAAAGAAATATCTGTT
This sequence comes from uncultured Lachnospiraceae bacterium, assembly GCA_910588405.1. Lineage (GTDB taxonomy): Bacteria > Bacillota > Clostridia > Lachnospirales > Lachnospiraceae > Paralachnospira_A. Next base: position 23,336 of record CAJUPT010000040.1, read on the forward strand.
TCAAATATACTGATATAACAGAAACGATTCCTCTTCTGATAATTCCGAACACGAAAACAGGCGGCCATAATGGCCGCCGAAAAACGCTTTTATTTCATTGCCGCGAATCATCCCTCCGCTTTTTACTGAATCGTCTCATCAAATTTCAGCGTCACCTCAAACACCGTCCTCACCCCCGGCTGGCTGGACAGGGTGATGTCGCCGCCCATCTGTCTTGCCAGATTCCTGGCGATGGTCAGTCCAAGGCCGTTTCCCTTAATCTCCCGGTTTCGGGAATCTTCCCCCGTATACAGCCGGTCAAATACATGCTCCGCCGCCTCTCCTGAAATTCCCTGGCCTTTGTCAATGACATCGATCAGTACCGTTCCTCCCTCTTTTCTTAAATCGATACCCAGATACTTTCCATCCCCTCCGTAACGGATCGCATTGGAAAGCAAATTATACAAAATCCTTTCTACGGCGTTCCTGTCGCCCCGTACAAAAATTTTTTCATCCGGTATGGATAGTTCCACCTCATAACCCTTTTGACTGAGCACGTCATAAAAGCCGAGGACATTTTCTCTGCACAACTCGCCGATCTCCAGCCGTTCCTCCTCAAGCTTCATATCCCCGGCCTCTAGCTTTGCCAGCGTAAAAAACTGACTGATCAGCTCCGACACCTGTTTCGCTTTTGCCTCTACCTTTTCCAGCGTGGCATCCGCAGCGCCAGCGCCTTTCCCCTGCTCCAGCCGCATCATCTCCAGATATCCCAAGATCACGGTCAACGGTGTTTTGATATCGTGAGAAATATTTGCCAGCATTTTCTTCGATGCCAGTTTCTGCCGCCTGTATTCCGCTTTCATCCTCTGCCGGTCCAGCAGAAGCTCGTTGATCTGTGCCGCCAGCTCCGTCAGCTCCTTATGATCCGTAAAAACAGTCAGTTTTTCATCACTATCCGTCCCCAAGATTTTTTCCAGTTTTTCGCCGGCCTGCTTCAATTCTTTTCGAATGCCTTTTGTAAAGGCAAATTGCTGGTATACGACAAGGAAGGCCAAAAATACAATCAATGCAAGCAGTAAAACAATCAATACATCGCCGCTCATTTCACCGTCCCCAGCTTATATCCGATCCCCCACACCGTCAGAATATACACCGGTTTCCTGGGATCATCCTCAATCTTGTTCCGCAGCCTGCTGATATGAACATTCACGGCGTTTTCATCCCCAAGATAGGCATCGTTCCAAACCAGGGAATAGATCTGCTCTTTCGTGTATACCTTGTGGGGATTTTGCAGAAACAGCCGCAGAATCTCAAATTCCTTAGCGGTAAGCTGAACCGACTTTCCATCCTTTGTCACCGAATACGTATCCGTATCCATGACAATACCGCCGGCAGACAGTAACTGCTCCCTGATGCTCTTCCTGTACTCCATATCCCGCCTGATATTCGCCCGAATCCTGGCCAGAACCTCCGTAACTGAAAACGGCTTCGTGATATAATCGTCGGCCCCCAACCCCAGTCCCAGAATCTTATCAGCATCCCCGTCTTTCGCCGACACAATGATAATCGGAACCGTGCTTTCCTCCCTGATTTTTTTCATCACTTCCATACCGCTGATTTTCGGAATCATCAAATCCAGCAGCACCAACCGGTAGTCTCCCGAAAAGAACATCTCACAGGCACGCTCCCCGTCCGAAGCAATCTCCACCTGATACTGCTCCATCTCTAGAAATTCCTTCAGCATAGCGGCGATTTCCCCATCGTCTTCCACCAGTAAAATTTTATTCATTGTCTATCACCATTCCTGCATTCTATCCATCAAAATCCTGCAGCACAGGATTCTGTGCCCCACATTTACCGCACCTGGCAAGGTATTTTCCTGCCGATATAAAAAACACCGTTTTCATTTTAAACTACCGACTGCGTTTTTGCAAATATCATATCATGATTTTTATACCCTTATCTATGACTCCACAGTTAGCATTTCATTTGCCGGTTTCGCAAAATGACAGCGAATCCAGTGCCGCTCCCTGATTTTCGCCATCTCCAGTTCCTCTTTTTTACAGATCTCCCGGGCCCGGAAATAGCGTTTGCAGAACCGGCACCCTCTGCGTAAATCCGGCGGAAACCAGCTTCCGGCATCTGCTGCGACCCCTCCATACTTTCGCACTTTCCCTCACTTTTCCTTGAAATATCAACATTTTTATGTATAATAGAAGGCAGCGGCCAAACGTATCCTGCAAAGGCCCTGAAATACAGGGCCTGCGCACTGGTAACTGTCAAATTAAAAATATTCGAAAAACAGAGGTTTTCATATGATTAGTGCAAACAACGTGACGCTCCGCTTAGGCAAAAAAGCCTTATTCGAAGATGTCAATATCAAATTCACCGAGGGCAACTGCTACGGCCTGATCGGAGCCAACGGCGCAGGCAAGTCCACATTTTTAAAAATTCTGTCCGGTCAGTTAGAGCCCAGCAAGGGCGACGTCAGCATTACTCCCGGACAGCGGCTTTCCTTTTTACAGCAGGATCATTTCAAATATGACGAGTTTCCCGTACTGGACACCGTTATCATGGGAAATGCCCGGCTTTATGAGATTATGAAGGAAAAGGAAGCCATCTATATGAAGGAAGACTTTTCCGACGAGGACGGCATCAAGGCTGCCGATTTGGAGGCGGAGTTTGCCGCCATGAATGGCTGGGAGGCAGAGTCCGATGCCGCTACGCTGTTAAACGGCTTAGGGATCGACACCAGCCTCCACTATATGATGATGAAAGATTTAGGCGGCAATGAAAAGGTAAAAGTGTTGTTAGCCCAGGCATTGTTCGGCAATCCGGACATCCTGCTGCTGGATGAGCCTACCAACCACCTGGATCTGGACGCCATCGCCTGGCTGGAGGAATTTCTGATTAACTTTGACAATACGGTCATCGTGGTTTCACATGACCGGTATTTCCTGAACAAGGTCTGCACCCAGATTGCCGACATCGACTATGCCAAAATCCAGCTTTACGCCGGAAACTATGACTTCTGGTACGAGTCCAGCCAGCTGATGATCAAGCAGATGAAGGAAGCCAACAAGAAGAAAGAGGAGAAGATCAAGGAACTGCAGGAATTTATCCAGCGGTTCAGCGCCAATGCCTCAAAATCCAAGCAGGCTACCTCAAGAAAACGGGCTCTGGAAAAAATCCAATTAGACGAGATCCGTCCTTCCAGCCGGAAGTATCCCTACATCGATTTCCGCCCCGAACGGGAGATCGGCAATGAGGTGCTGGTAGTGGAGAACCTGTCCAAGACCGTGGGCGGAGTCAAGGTGCTGGATAACATCTCCTTTATTTTAAACAAGGGCGATAAAGTGGCATTTATCGGCGCCAATGAACTGGCAAAAACCACACTGTTTCAGATCCTGGCCGGAGAGATCGAGCCGGATGAGGGTTCTTACAAATGGGGCATCACCACCTCCCAGGCTTATTTTGCCAAGGACAACACCCATATTTTTAATTCCGACGAAACCATCGTGGACTGGCTGACCCAGTTTTCCCCGGTAAAAGATGCCACTTATGTGCGGGGCTTCCTGGGCAGAATGCTGTTCGCCGGAGACGACGGCGTGAAAAAGCTAAACGTACTGTCCGGCGGCGAGCGGGTGCGCTGCCAGCTGTCCATGATGATGATCCAGGCCACCAACTGCCTGATCTTCGACGAGCCCACCAACCATCTGGATATGGAATCCATCACGGCCCTGAACAACGGCCTGATCAAATTCCCCGGAGTGGTACTGTTCTCCTGCCACGACCACCAGTTCGTGCAGACCACGGCCAACCGAATTATGGAGATTACGGAGACCGGGCTGATCGATAAGATTACCACCTACGACGAATATCTGGAAAACGATACGGCGGCCAGAAAGCGGCAGCAGATTGTCAGCGTGAACAGGGAAGAGGATGAGAACTAAGCAATAGCCTGCGTCAATCTGGTCATAGTACAACGAATCGGATCAATCAAGTCAATATATTTGATAAATTTTGACTTGATTGACCCGATAATGTTATCCTTACGCCAGCTGCTTTAACCGCTCCTTCACCTGCTCCATCATCTGTGCGTATTTCGCCTGCTTTTCCTTTTCTTCCTTAATCTTGGCCTCCGGCGCCTTTGAGATAAACTTCTCATTGTTCAGCATCCCGTTCACCCTGGCCAGCTCTTTCTCAAGCCGCTGTTCTTCCTTCTTAAGCCGCTCGATCTCCTTACCGATATCCACCAGCTCCGCAAAAGGCATATAAATCACTGCGTCGCTGATCACCGCCGAAACCGCGTCGTCCGCGATTCCCTCCCGGTTCTCCTGCACCAGAACCTCGCTGGCATAGCCCAGCGCGCCGAAGAATAGTTTCCCTTTCTCGAAAATCTCCCGAACCCCCTGTTTGTCGGAAACCACATATACGGTGGCCTTTTTGCTGGGCGGCACATTCATGGAGCTGCGCACGTTCCGGATGCCCCGCACCGCTTCCTTTATGGTCTCGATGGAATTTTCCTCCGAAGCAAAATTCCATTCCTCTTTATACACCGGCCAGTCGGAAATCATAATTGACTCTTCTTCCTCCTGCAGGTTGCAGAAGATTTCCTCGGTGATAAAAGGCATAAAAGGATGAAGCAGCTTCAGCGACTGAATCAGCACGGTTTTCAATGTCCAAAGCACCGCCGCCTTCGTCTCGTCGGTATCGCTGTACAGACGGGGCTTCACCATCTCGATATACCAGTCGCAGAATTCTTCCCAGATAAAATCGTAAACCTTCTGCAAAGCGATTCCAAGCTCATACTTGTCCATGTTTTCCGTCACATCTTTCGCCAGACGGTTTACCTTGGACAAAATCCACCGGTCCGCGTCGATCAGCGCGTCCAGGCCGACCGGTTCTTCCTCGTCTCTCATATTCATCATGATAAACCGGGAGGCATTCCACACCTTATTGGCAAAATTCCGGCTGGCTTCTACCCGCTCCCAGTAAAAACGCATGTCGTTGCCCGGCGCATTTCCGGTCATCAGCGTCATACGCAAAGCGTCGGCGCCGTACTTGTCGATCACCTCTAAGGGGTCGATGCCGTTGCCCAGAGATTTGCTCATCTTTCTGCCCTGGGAATCCCTCACCAGTCCATGAATCAGCACCGTGTGGAACGGCTCCTTCCCGGTCTGCTCCAAACCGGAGAATACCATCCGGATTACCCAGAAGAAAATAATGTCATAGCCGGTCACCAGCACATCCGTCGGATAGAAGTAATCCAGATCCTCCGTCTGCTCTGGCCAGCCCAGTGTGGAGAAGGGCCACAGGGCGGAGCTAAACCAGGTATCCAGCGTATCCTCGTCCTGGGTCAGATGGGTACAGCCGCATTTCGGGCATTTTTCCGGCGCTTCCTTTGCCACCACCGTCTCGCCGCACTGATCGCAATAGTAGGCGGGAATCCGGTGTCCCCACCACAGCTGCCGGGAGATACACCAGTCCCGGATACCCTCCAGCCAGTGGAGGTACGTCTTTCCGAAGCTCTCCGGTACAAATTTCAGACGGCCGCTTTTCAGCGCCTCGATGGCAGGCTTTGCCATCTCGTCCATGCGCACAAACCACTGGGGCTTTACCATGGGCTCTACCGTAGTCTTGCAGCGGTCATGGGTTCCCACATTGTGGGAATGAGGCTCTACCTTTACCAGCAGGCCCAGTTCCTCCAGCCTCGCCACGATCTTTTTTCTGGCCTCATACCGGTCCATTCCGGCATATTCGCCGCCGTTTTCATTGATGGTGGCGTCGTCGTTCATCACGTTGATCATCGGCAGGTCATGGCGTTTTCCCACCTCAAAATCGTTAGGGTCGTGAGCCGGGGTGATCTTTACCACGCCGGTGCCGAACTCCATGTCCACATATTCGTCGGCCACCACCGGAATCTCCCGATTTACGATGGGCAGGATCACGGTTTTTCCGATCAGATGCCGATACCGCTCGTCGTCGGGATGGACGGCTACGGCCATATCCCCCAGCATGGTTTCCGGACGGGTTGTGGCAATCTCCACAAACTCATCCGTCGTCCCGGCAATCGGGTAATTAATATGCCAGAAATGCCCATCCTGTTCCTGATGCTCCACCTCAGCGTCGGAAATCGAAGTCTGGCATACCGGGCACCAGTTGATGATTCTGGAGCCTTTATAGATATAGCCTTTCTCATACAGCTTTACAAATACATCCAGCACCGCCCTGGAACAGCCCTCGTCCATGGTGAACCGCTCTCTGTCCCAGTCCGCCGAGGAGCCCATCTTGTGCAGCTGGCTGACGATCCGGCCGCCGTACTCTTTCCGCCACTCCCAGGCCCGTTCCAGGAATTTCTCCCGTCCAAGCTCGGCTTTGTCGATGCCTTCCTCTTTCAGCTTTTCGGTAATCTTCACTTCGGTGGCAATGCTGGCATGATCGGTTCCCGGCTGCCAGAGCGCTTCATAGCCCTGCATCCGTTTGTAGCGAATCAGGATATCCTGCATCGTATTGTCCAGAGCATGTCCCATATGGAGCTGGCCGGTGATGTTGGGTGGCGGCATCACAATGGTAAAGGGCTTTTTCTTTTTGTCCACCTTTGCGGCAAAGTATTTACGATTCAGCCATTTTTCATACAGACGACCCTCGATCTGCTGCGGGTCGTAGGTTTTTTCCAGTTCTTTTTTCATAACGATCTCCTTTTCAATTTGGTTTCGCAGCTCTCCGTGAATACTTTTTACTCTTGCTGTTTTGTTTTCCGGTCTGCTGCCATTTTTCAAGAATCCTTCCTACCGACAACTACAAAAACGCCCTCCGCCGACATCTCCTGTCAGCAAAGGGCGTTAAATACGCGGTACCACCTTCATTTATCACTTATCGGGTCTTTTTCTTCAACCCTGTGCCCGATAACGGGGGCCGGACGTGACCGACTACTCTGCCGGCTGTCCCGCCCGTCTCCGGAAACATCCTCCTGTATCGAATGTTTTCTGTCCGGACATAAACAACCAGAATTTCGCAGGCCCGGTTCGAGAGCTACCTTCGGACCGGCGCATCCCGGATTCCCTTTCAGCCTGAGGGGCATCCTCTCTTTTGGCGCGGAACAGTCCTACTCTTCTCCGTCACTACCTTTTTTATTTCGGTTACTTTTCCATTATCATAAATAGGATCGGCTGATTTGTCAATGCCTGAACCTAAATTTTTCTCACTTTTTCCCGCAGCTCCAGAACTTTAGACGGACCCACCGACAATTCATCCATCCCATACTCCAAAAACAACTCTGTCAGCGCCGTATCCCCGGCCAGCTCTCCGCAGATACCGCACCAGATGCCTTCCTGGTGGGCATTCTCCGCCGTCATGCGGATCATTTCCAGCACCGCCGGATGATGCGGGTCGAAAAAGCGGCCGAACTCCGGATTCTGACGGTCCATGGCCAGCGTGTACTGGGTCAGGTCATTGGTGCCGATGGAGAAAAAGGACACATGCTTTGCCAGGCTCCGGCTGATCATCACCGCCGCAGGCGTCTCGATCATCACGCCCAGCTCCACATCACCGGAAAAAGGGATTCCCTCCTCTTTCAGCTCCTTCTGAACCGTCTCGCAGTATCCCACCGCCTCCTCCAGTTCCCACTCGGAAGCAATCATGGGAAACATAATTCCCACAGGGCCAAACGCGCTTGCCCTGTACAATGCCCGCAGCTGGGTTCGGAACAGCTCCGGACGGATCAGACAGAGCCGGATCGCCCGAATCCCCATAGCCGGGTTTTCTTCCGCAGGAAGCCGGAAATAGTCTGCCTGTTTATCTGCGCCGATATCCAGCGTCCGGAAGATTACCTGCCGGCCCTGCATACATTCTACCACACGCTTATAGATCCGAAACTGCGTCTCCTCATCCGGATAATCAGAGCTATCCAGATAGATGAATTCCGTGCGGAACAGGCCGATTCCCTCCGCATCCTGCTCCATGGCCAGCTTCGCCTCATCCTCACCACCAATGTTGGCGAAAATCGCCACTTTTCTTCCGTCCCGCGTCACGGAAGGAAGACCCTTCAGCTGTTCCAGCCGCTCCTTATAAAGTCTGTTTTTCTCTATTTTCCCGTGAAACAGCGCCTGCGTCTCCTCATCCGGAGACAGATAAACAATGCCTGTCCCGCCGTCTATCACGGCCGGCGTACCGCTTTCCACCGACAGAAGCTCCGGCCCCAGCGCCGCCACGGCAGGAATCCCCATGCTGCGGGCCAGAATCGCCGTATGGGAATTCGCGGAGCCCTTCGCGGTTAAAAACGCCAGAATCCGGCTTTTATCCAACCGGACCGTCTCGCTGGGCGTCAGGTCCTCCGCCGCCAGAATCACCGGCCCGTCAGAAGAAAGCTCTGAGACATCCGTATCCTCGCCTTCCCTTCCCACCAGAAAGGACAAAAGCTGCCGGGTAATGTCTTCCACATCTGCCGCCCGGGCCCGCATATAATCGTCTTCCATCTGCCGGAACATTTCCGCGAACTGTTTTCCCGCCCGGTCTACCGCCCACTCCGCGTTCCATTGCCCAAGCCCTTCCCGGACACAGTCAAGATATTCCTCATCCTCCAGCATCATCCGATGAATCTCAAACACCTGGGCGCTTTCCTCGCCGGCGCGGCTGACCGCTGTTTCATATAACCCGGACAGCCGTTCCATAGCCAGCTGCCTGGCTGCCTCAAACCGCTTTCCTTCCTCCTCCGGATCGGTAAACGGCAGGCAGCGGATATCATATTGCTTTTTTCGAACCACATAAACCGGACCCTCTGCGATACCGCCGCTGGTTCCTGTCCCCTGCAACCATTTCATAGCCTTCTCCCATATGATGCAACGCCTGATTTATAAATTTTCAGTATAAAATTTATGGTGAATTTAGATTATCTCTTTAGAAGTTCTTATATGTCGGTAT
>CAJUPT010000041.1 GCA_910588405.1 uncultured Lachnospiraceae bacterium
TGTGGTGCAAGATTGGAGAAATTGGCCTGCAAGGGAAATTCAGACCTTTTGACACTCGAATCCTAATATAATATAATTTCTAAAATTTTGAAATAACTATAAAAATTTTATAAAAGATGCACATAACTCCTTTCTTATGATTGAAAAAGATTATCATTTATACTATAATAGTTCCATTATTTTGGTTTCATTCAGAAAGGAAGGGTTCCATGCCAGTATCCGCGAAATGCAAAGTAGAATATGCACGAGGAATGGACAGCTGCGAGATTTTTGATTTGCCTCCGGCTGACGGGCCCCGTACGGCTGCTCCTGCCATGGTAAACCTGATCGCGGCCGAGGCGCCGCTGGCAGAGCGGATTCTGGAATTTTTAAGCTATTCCGGAATGGATGTGCATATGGACTTTGACCAGGAAGCCGATCTGTTCTCCCTTACAGTCCCTGAAAATCAGTATGAAAAAGGCGTAAAGCTGATGCGGGTGCTGCTGGCCAGTGAAGTGATGCATTCCATGGAGGATGAACGGCGAGACAGGCCCCTTGACACGGAACCTGTCAGGGTTCATGTAAGGGCTTCCGACAAATATACCAATACCAGCTCCTCTGCGCTTTCTTTCCTGCTGGTCGGCTCGTTTCTGATGATGATCCTGCTGCTGACCGCCTTTGACATTATCCGCATCTCCTTTCTGGGCCAGGCCAGAACGCTGGCGGACATCGTATTGACCGCAGTCAGCATCGCTTTTCTGTGCGTCGGCTTTCTTTCCTGGCGGAAAGCACTGGAACTTGAGTCAAAAATTCAGGAGGAGGACCAGTTTAACGAATCCGTATACCAGTGGTTCCTCTCCACCTACACCGGCGACCAGATCGATCAGTCCGCCGACGCCGAGATGGATCAGGATGTGGCCATGAACCCGGAGAAACAGTACACGATCATCTCCGATGAAATCCGCTGCCTGAAACGGATGGACGTGATCCGGGAATACCTGAAACGGGAATACCGGCAGCTGGATAATGGGTATGTGGAATATCTCTGTGAGGAACTTTATCAGAAGGTTTTCGAATAACCGTACACAAGCATCATTCCAGAACACTTGCTGTCTTTTATAAAATCATTGACAATAGTATCTGAAAACCATCATCAAAACATACTCTATAAAAAAGGCATACCCGGTCTATTCTCCCAGGTATGCCTTTTTTACGGAATCATCATTCATCAGTTCTTTGGCGTCGCCTTCCAGAACAATATTCCCCGTTTCCAGAACATAGGCCCGGTTGGCGATGGAAAGGGCTTTCTTTGCGTTCTGTTCCACCAAAAGCACCGTGGTGCCGGACGCATTAATCTCTTTGATGATATCAAAAATCTCGTTTACATAGATCGGCGACAATCCCATGGAGGGCTCATCCATCAATATAATCTTCGGATGGGACATCAGCGCCCGCCCCATAGCCAGCATCTGCTGCTCGCCGCCGGACAGGGTTCCTGCCATCTGCCCTTTTCTCTCCTTCAGACGGGGGAAACGGGTGTAAACCATTTCCAGAGAGTCCTGGATTTCTTTTTTATCCTTCCGGGTGTAAGCCCCCATCAGCAGATTGTCATATACGCTCAGTTCCGCGAAGACGCGGCGGCCTTCCGGCACATGAGCCATGCCCATGCCCACAATCTTATAGCCGGGCGTCTTTGTGATATTCTTTCCATCAAACTGGATGCTGCCCGCCTTTGCGGAGATCAGCCCGGTGACTGTGTGCAGGATCGTGGTCTTTCCGGCGCCGTTGGCGCCGATCAGGGCGATTACCTCTCCCTCATTTACCTCAAATGAGATCCCTTTTATGGCTTTGATCACGCCATAGTACACTTCCAGATCCTTTACCTCAAGCATTGCCATCTTTTTATCCCTCCAATTACAGTACCGCTCTTATTCTCCCAGATACGCCTTGATTACTTCGGGATTGTTCAGAACCTCGCTGGTTTTTCCCTCTGCCAGTACCTGGCCGAAGTTTAACACGGTCAGTTCCTCGCAAATCCCTGATACCAGCTTCATATCATGCTCGATCAGCAAGATCGTCATATGGAAGTTGTCCCTCACAAAACGAATGGTATCCATCAGCTCACCGGTCTCGTTGGGATTCATGCCCGCCGCCGGCTCATCCAGAAGGAGAAGCTTGGGGTCGGTAGCCAGCGCTCTGGCGATCTCCAGCTTCCGCTGTTTTCCGTAGGGCAGGTTGGAAGCCAGATAGTCATGTTCATTTTCCAGGCCGAACACCTTTAACAGCTCCATGGCCTTCTCCCGGATCTCCTTTTCCACCTTATAATAGGAAGGCAGCCGGAAAACGGCGGACAGCGTGGAATAGCTGTGATGGTTATGCAGTCCCACCTTTACATTATCGATTACGGACATATCCTTAAACAGCCGGATGTTCTGAAAGGTTCTGGCAATTCCGGCTTTGTTGATATCAATGGTATTTTTCCCGACCATACTTTCGCCGTCCAGGACGATCGTTCCCTTATCCGGTTTGTATACGCCTGTCAGCAGATTAAAAATCGTAGTCTTTCCGGCGCCGTTGGGGCCGATCAGGCCGTAAAGCTGTTCCTTCTCCACGCTGATATTAAAATTATCTACCGCCCGCAGTCCTCCGAAGGAGATTCCCAGGCTTTCCACTTCTAACAATGCCATGTCTATGCCTCCTCCTTTGCACTTTTCTTACTGTTAAACAGGCGCTTCAGACCATAACGCTCTCTGAACTCCCTGCATTTGGGGCTCCAGCTGAAAATCATAACCACGATCAGCACTACCGCATAGATCAGCATTCTGTAATCGTTGAGAGAACGCAGCAGCTCGGGAAGCAAAGTCAGCACCACCGCCGCTATGATGGAGCCGCGGATATTTCCGATACCGCCCAGCACCACAAATACAAGAATCATGATGGACATATTGTAACCGAAGTTTTTGGGCTGCGCTGCCAGCGTGGACAGGTTATGAGCGTACAGTACGCCGGCTACGCCGGCTAAAGATGCCGATACGGTAAAGGCCAGCAGCTTATATTTCGTCACGTTGATTCCCACGGACTCGGCGGCAATCCGGTTGTCACGGATGGACATGATCGCCCTGCCCGTACGGGAGTGAATCAGATTGAGCACAATAAAAAGCGTAACCAGAATCAACAGGACGCCGATGAAAAAGGTGGAGTCATTGGGCGTTCCCGTAATGCCCTGAGGCCCTTTGATAATCACTTCCCCCTCAGGCTCCAGGCCCAGCTCAAAGGCATCCTTCAGCGAGATATGAAATCCCCTGCTGTCTCTGCCCAGGAAAATGATATTGATCACATTTTTAATAATTTCGCCGAAAGCCAGCGTTACGATCGCCAGATAATCGCCCTTTAACCGGAGCACCGGAATCCCTACCAGAATCCCTGCCAGCGCGGCAAAGGCCGCCCCGGTCAGCAGCGCCAGGAAAAACCGCAGACCCGCCACGGGAATCGCGTTCATCGTACATTTGGAAAAAATTGCGCCCGCAAAGGCTCCCACACACATAAACCCGGCATGGCCCAGGCTCAGCTCACCCAGAATACCCACGGTCAGGTTCAGAGACACCGCAAGAATCACATAGATACACAAAGGCACCAGCAGACCTTTAATCAGGCTGGAAACCATACCGGCCCGCATCAGAACCTCCACCACGATATATGCCGCGATCACAAGCCCGTATGTAATGAGATTATTTTTCATCTGTTTACTCATCGCTTTTGTCTTCATCCGGCTCACCTACACTTTCTCCTGAATCTGTTTGCCTAAAATTCCGGTGGGCTTCACCAGCAGCACCACAATCAGAACCGCAAACACGATGGCGTCCGCCAGCTGAGAGGAAATATAAGCCTTACCCAGAATCTCTATAATACCCAGCAAAATTCCGCCGATAAACGCGCCCGGAATCGAACCGATTCCGCCGAACACCGCCGCCACAAAGGCTTTGATGCCGGGCATAGCTCCCGTATAAGGCGTCAGGGACGGATAAGAGGAACACAGAAGCACGCCGGCGACAGCCGCCAGAGCGGAGCCGATGGCAAAGGTCAGCGCAATGGTTCCGTCCACATTCACACCCATCAGCTGAGCCGCACCGCCGTCCTCAGAAACAGCCAACATGGCGCGTCCCGGCTTGGAATGGCGGATAAACAGCGTCAGAACGATCATAATAACGATACAGGCCAGAATCGTAACGATGGTCTCGCCGGAGATGATCAGGGCGCCGTCTGCCAGAGAAAGCGGAGGAATGGTGACTACTGAAGTAAATGATTTTGTATTTGCGCCGTAAATCAGCAGCGCCACATTCTGCAGAAGATAGCTGACGCCGATAGCCGTGATCAAAACAACCAATTTGGAGGCCTGGCGCAAGGGCCTGTAGGCAATCCGCTCGATCACTACGCCCAGCGCCGTACAGACCGCCACGGAAATCAAAATGCCCAGTGCAGGCGGAAGTCCCATCGTACTCACGGTGGAGAAAACCACGAAGCTGCCGATCATAATGACGTCGCCATGCGCGAAATTCAGCATTTTCGCAATGCCATATACCATCGTATAGCCAAGGGCAATCAGCGCGTATACGCTGCCGAGGCTGATACCATTCACAAGGTAGGAGATGAATCCCATCATACACAACACCCCTTTAGTTATAGTTCCGTAACTTCCCTCCCGAAAATCCGGTCCGTTGCGGTTTCTCATATGTCACTTGACACTGGCTGCAATAACACTTTGCCGCATTACCGTAATTTCGTCAAGTGTTCCTATTATAACATAGAAAAATGTCCCGCACAAGCCAAAAGAAAGGTTCGGAAATTTTTTGAAAAGCTTTTCAAATTTCCCGGCATTAATATAGGAAAAGAGGCCCGGAATAATCGGACCCCTTTGCCTGCTATATCGTTCTTATCTTACTGAAGCTCAACGGTCACACCATCTTTGATCTGTACGATCATAGGAGCCTTGTTGGGCTCGCCGGTTGCTTCCCAGCTGATTCCCTTGCCGGTGATGCCGTCATAGCTGATCTCGGTCATAGCCGTTTTCAGAGCATCGCAGATCGCGGAAGCATCCATATCAGGGGTTACGCCTGCTTTTTCAATCGCAGCCTTTACCACGTACATACAGTCATAAGCGTCTGCCGCAAACTGGTTAGGCGTCTCGCCAAACTGGGTTTCATACTTGGTTACAAAGCTCTTTACCATCTCATCCTCGGAGGTAGCAACGAAAGGAGCCATGTACATCAGCTCATTGGCCAGCTCTACCTTAAAGTTCTCCACGCTCAGGATACCGTCCATACCGTCTACGCCGAAGAATACCGGTTTATAGCTCTGCTTGTCGCATTCCTGCAGTACCAGGGAAGCCTCGGTATAGTAGAAAGGCATGTACAGCAGATCTGCCTGCGCATCCTTGGCCTTCTGTACCTGTACGGAGAAATCGGTCTTGCTGTCAGCGGTGAAAGCCTCGGCGGACACGATCTCAAAGCTCTGGTTCTCAGCCTCGGCACGGAATGCCTCGTAGATACCTACGGAGTAGGGATCGGAGCTGTCGTAGATTACGGCAACCTTGGTGGCCAGACTGTTCTCACCGATGTATTTTGCAGATTCCAGACCCTGGTTCGGATCGGAGAAACACATACGGAACGCATTGTCATATTTTACACAGTCCACAGCAGTTCCTGAAGGAGTCAGCTGGAACATATTGTCAGCCTGGGTCTTCTCGGCAACCGCGATACAGGGATTGGAAGTTACGCTTCCCACCAGTACCTGCACCCCCCAGTCTTTCAGAGTGTTGTATGCATTTACGGACTTCTCGGGATCATGCTCGTCATCCTGGAAGTTCAGCTCAACCTGGCAGCCGTTGATGCCGCCTGCGGCATTGATCTCGTCAGCCGCGATCTGCGCGCCTCTCTGTACGGCGATACCATAAGCGGAAGCCCCGCCGGTGGTCGGCCCGATTCCGCCGATCTTAAATACGCCCTCGCCGGTAAACGCAACGGTCTCGCCGGCAGCTGCGGCAGTCGTTTCGCCGCCGGCAGCTGCGGCAGTCGTTTCGCCGCCTGCTGCTTCGCTGTTGTTTTCTGCGGCTGCGGCAGTCGTCGCATTATCAGCGGCTGCGGTTGTGGTCTTGCCATCATCCTTAGATCCGCATGCAGTCATGGAAACAACCAAAGCCATAGCCATGCACAGACTTAAGATTTTTTTCATTTCTTTTTCCTCCTCGTTTTTTCTATGTATAAAAATGCAAAGCACCATAACAATTATGAAGCATTTGCATTTTTGTACTCAATCGTATACTGATCCGCCAAACGATTTGCTATTCTCTCAAAAGTCACTTGCGTATGCCTGTAAATCGTTTTGCTGACGGGTATATAAAACAGCTATATTATATACAGCCCATTATCCATTGTCAACTCTTTTGACCCGGAATCACCTATAATAATTAGGAATAAAAGGTATAATTTTCAGGAAAGAAGCATCCTGTCATTGGAAAATTCCTCGCCGCTGGCTTCCTCGAACTTGGCCAGCAGATCGGATACTTGAAGCCCCTTCTTCTCCTCGCCCTTTACATCATAGATAATATGACCGTCGTGCATCATAATCAGACGGTTGCCGATCTGAATGGCATCTTTCATATTATGCGTCACCATGATTGCGGTCAGCTTCTGTTCTTCCACGATCTCCTTCGTCAGATCCAGCACCTTTTTCGCCGTCCTGGGGTCCAGAGCGGCCGTATGTTCATCCAGCAGCAAAAGCCTGGGCTTCTGCAGGGTAGCCATCAAAAGGGTCAGCGCCTGACGCTGTCCGCCGGACAGCAGGCCCACTTTGGCGCTCATACGTTCCTCAAGCCCTAAGCCCAGCCGTTTCAGCTCCTCATAATACTGTTCTCTTTCCCTTTTCGTGATTCCCCAGCGCAGCCCCCGGGACTTGCCCCGGCGGAAAGCCATGCTCAGATTCTCCTGAATTTCCATGCCGGCAGCCGTACCCATCATAGGGTCCTGAAACACCCGTCCCATAAAATGAGCCCGCTTATACTCCGGCATCAGAGACACATCCGTCCCATCAATGATAATCTTCCCGGCATCGATGGGATACACTCCGGCCACCATGTTCAGCATCGTAGACTTACCGGCGCCGTTGCCGCCGATCACAGTTACAAAATCTTCTTCCTCAAGCTTCAAATTCAGATCGGTCAGCGCTTTCTTTTCGTTTACGGTGCCTCTGTTAAAGGTTTTATATACATGACTAATTTCCAGCATGACCGTCATCCTCCTTCCCCAGAGAAGCTTTATAGCTTTGCACCTGTCGCCGCTTATCAATGGCAACCGGAACAGCCAGAGCCACAGCTACCAGAATCGCAGTCAAAAGCTTTAAGTCGTCCGTATTCAGACCCATCTGCAGCACAAGCGCTACAATAATTCTATAGATCACAGAGCCCAGAATAACGGAAAACAGCTTGGTTCCAAATGCCATCCGCTTTTTGCCACTAAACAGCACCTCACCGATAATGATGGAGGCCAGACCGATGACGATGGCTCCCGTTCCCATCTTAATATCCGCATATCCCTGGCTCTGAGTAACCAGCGCGCCGGAAAGCGCGATGAGAGCATTGCCCACCATCAGTCCCAATACCTTGGTAAAATTGGTGTTTACTCCCAGAGAACGGACCATATGCTCATTGCTACCGGTGGCACGGATGGCTGAACCGATCTCAGTGCCAAAAAAGCAGTAGAGCAGCGCGATCAATGCAGAGCAGAACACTGTGCCAATAATCAGGGATACCCAGGCAGCTGGCAGCCCGGTCAAGGCCACCAGCTGCTTAAACATGGTATCCAATTTTAATAATGGAGTATTGGACCTTCCCATAATCCGCAAATTCACGGAATAGAGACCGATCTGTGTGAGAATTCCGGCCAGGATAGCAGGGATATCACATTTTGTATGTAAAAAACCTGTCACCGCACCAGCCGCCGCGCCGGCTGCGATTGCAACGATCAGAGACAGCCAGGGATTCACACCTATCGTAATCATCGTTGCGCAGATAGAACCGCCCAGGGCGAAGCTGCCGTCTACCGTCAGATCCGCGATATCCAGCACCCTGTATGTCATATATACGCCAAGAGCCATGATTCCCCAGAGCACGCCCTGGCTTACTGCGCCCTGAATCGCCAACAATATTCCCATAATGTCCTCCAGCTTTTGTTTCTTCTTTACTTATTCGTACACGTTCGCATCTTTCAGAAGGTCCTCAGGAAGCTCGATTCCCAGATCCTTCGCCGCCGTCGTATTCACGGACAGGGAGCAATCCTCCGCTGCCAGATATCCGATTGGAATGGTTGCGATGTCTGTGCCGTTCAGCAGGATATCCGCCGCCTGCTCGCCAGCCATACGGCCGATCTCAAAATAATCGATGCCGTAGGTAGCCAGACCGCCATTCTCCACCATGCCTTCCTCGCCTACGATGCAGGGCAGACCGTTTACATTTGCCACCTGTGTTACGGTAGCCATGCCTTCTGCCAACAGGTTGTCGGTAGGAATGTATATCGCATCATATTTTCCGATAATCGACTCAACCACCTGCTGAATCTGATTGGAATCAGAAACGGTCACTTCATCATATTCCAGTTTTGCGGCCTCACACTCTGCTTTTGCCATATTTGCCTGGAATATGGAATTATCCTCGGAAGAACAGTACATAATGGCAATCTTCTTCGCGTCGGGAAGAATCTGCTGCAGCAGCCGGATCTGCTCCTTTACGGGGGTCAGATCGGAAGTACCGGATACGTTTCCGCCGGGAGCCTCATTGCTCTCCACCAGACCTGCGTCCGCAGGGTCCGTCACAGCAGTTACCAGGATCGGGATCGTCGTGGTCTTTCCGGCTACTGCCTGTGCCGCAGGCGTCGCAATAGCCAGGATCAGATCACAGCCGTCGTTTATCAGCTTCTCGGCGATGGTATCGCAGTTCGCGATCTCGTTCTGGGCATTCTGGTAATCGATCTCGATGTTTACGCCTTCTTCCAGTCCGGAAGCCTTCAGGCCTTCCACAAAGCCTTCATAAGAAGCGTCCAGGGCAGGATGCTCGGTCAGCTGAATAATACCGATCTTAAAGGTTTTTCCGTCTGTGTCCGCCGCGGCTGCAGTCGTGCCAGCCTCTGTCTCGGCAGGCGCTTTTGTATCATTCTCCGCCTGGGCTGCCGTCGTTACGGCTTCTGTCTCGGCAGGCGCCGCAGTCGTAGACTTCTGATCGGAATTGCCGCCGCAGGCTGCCAGGGATAACACCATGGCAAATGCCAGTGCACATGATACGAGTTTACTAATTTTTTTCATGGGTTCATATCCTCCCCTCTTCCATGGAAATACATGGAAATATTTTATCTGATAAAAGCGTAACGCTTTACATCACTGAACTATTCTAGTACCAAATGATTCGGAAGTCAAGTAAAGATGTAAAATTATAGTCGAAAAAGAAAATTAACCACCAGAATCGCCGCGCCAAGCACAGCCAGGACCACGCCAGTCGCACGGTTTAACGTCACCGCGCTGGCTTTATTTGCGAACTTCGCGGCGACTCTGGCCCATAAAAGGGTGGAGGCCACGCAGAATACCAGGCACCACAGATCCGGCATACCGCCGATGGCAAAATGGCTGGCCGCCCCTGTAAACGCTGTAAAAGCCATAATAAACACACTGGTGCCCACCGCCGTTTTTAACTCATAGCCCAGCAGGCTGGTCAAAAGGAGCAGCATCATCATGCCGCCGCCCGCACCGATAAAGCCGCAGATAAAGCCCACTGCCATACCGCTTGCCACAGACTGGATGAACCGTTTCCTGCCGCTTGTCTGATTCATGGATTCTTTTGTCGTCATCACCGGCTTGACGATAAACTTAATGCCCAGAAGCAGCGTCATAAACACGGAAAAGCTTCCCATCGTCGTATTCGACACCTGGCTTGCCACAAAGCTTCCTACCAGCGTAAAGGCTAGGACCGTCACCATCATCACTAACCCGTTACGGATATCCAGGTTTTTATTTTTTCCATAGGTGTAGGCGCTGACTGCACTGGCCAGCACATCGCTGGCTAAGGCAATGCCCACGGCCTCATAAGCCGGCATCCCCAAAAACGTAATCAGCATTGGGCTGATTACCGCCGCAGCGCTCATGCCTGCAAAGCCGGTTCCAAGCCCTGCCCCGATACCTGCAATAAAGCAAATGATCAATTTATACATCACACTCTCTCCTCTCAATTTAGTTCCGCAACTCCCCTCCCAAGCCCCCTGAATCTGGGAACATGTCCTTTAGCCGCTTGCTATTTTCCGGGGCTTGTCCGGTCCGTTGCTGTTTTTTTATGGCTCATTTGACGCTACCTCAGATAAGCGTCAATGTTTTCCCAGATCTGGTCAAAGCATTTTTTCAGGCAGGAAGTCTCCTCCGGGGTAAGATTCCGAAATAGAATTCCGACAAATTCCTCCTGTGCCCGGCGGCCGTCGCTGATAATGGGAGCTGCCGCTTCGCATATTTTTAGGTGGGCGGTTTTCCGGTTGCCTTTTGTATATTCCTTTCTGAGATAGCCCTGTTTTTCCAGCAGCTTTATGGATGCGGAAACCTGGGATTTGGACAGGAATCTCAGCTCCGCGATGTCCGTAGCAGTGTCATAAATCGGATTATTTGCCAGAAAAAGAAGGATATCTAGCTCCATTCGGGTAATCCGGCGCCTGATACAGACCTCCTCCACACACCGGGCATATAACGTCTTGATCGCATTTTGATGTTCCCATGGGTTTAGGGGAATCATTGTGGTACATCTCTCCTTTACAGTGAATTTAGTTCTTTTTAGAACTATTTTAGTGAAAAAATAAAATTTGTCAAGGATACGGAGGGATTTTTCATGGAAATATTCAGTGCATTGCCCGGATACGGCATGAACTGCGGCGCTGCACATGTATTATGCAAATACATACGGATGGCTTACATGACGCGGACGCGAAAGATTTCTGTAGATTTTTTATAGAAAATAGGATATGATGATAGACAACACCTCTGCCCCGCCGGGGCAGCTGAAAGGAGAATTTTGCATTATGAGCGAACAGGAACAATTTGAAGAAACATGCGGCTGCGGACATCATCACAGAGAGGATGAAGGCTGCGGCTGTGAACACCATCACGAAGACGGCGAAGGCTGTGGCTGCGGACACCACCATGAGGAGGGGGAAGGCTGTGGCTGCGGACACCACCACGAGGAGGGGGAAGGCTGTGGCTGCGGACACCACCATCACGGCGACCAGCAGGCCCAGGCCGCTCCCTATGTAGTCCAGGGGCAGATGCTTGGAACCTCCGCCGTGGCTACCGCTACGGTCACAGTCATGGCAAAATATGCCGATACCGAAGCTCTGGCCAAAAAAGAACTGCAGGGTCTCGCAGACTGGGTCATCGGTGAGAACGGCGCCATTATCCAGATGAAATCGGCGCTGGTGGCCATTCACAGCACCATGATCGCCATGACCGAGGACGGCAAAAGCATGGATTCTGTCGTGCCGGAAAAAGAGGAGATCCGCGTTCAGTTCGTGGCTATGGCAGACAACATTTCACTGGATGCCATAAAAGTACAGTTAGAAAAAATCTGTGGAAGGATCATTGCCGCAGCGCAGTAAATGTCCACACCGGATCTGCCGACAGCACCATAAGCGGAATCCCCACAACAAGCTCCAAGGCAGCATAGCTTGCATACACTAAGCAGCCTAACGCTATACGAATTATTTAACATACACGAAATATCCGGAAAAATGTGCCATTGTGAAGCATGCCTTTGGGTACAGGCGCATTTTGCCGGATATCTCATATTTAAATACACTCTTTTCTCATTTTCCCAAACTGGCAAAGTCGGCCAAAACCGGATTTTTCATCAAATCCTTGAATCTTCCATCCACTCATGATAAACTGTGTATAGCAAAATTTTGGAGGCTCTATATTTATGAAAAGCTACATAAAAATTGCCCGTCCGGACCACTGGATCAAAAATCTTTTTATCGTGCCCGGCGTAATTCTGGCAAACCTGCTGACGGAGACGGCCTTTACCCCGGAGATCGGAATCCGGTTTATCATCGGATTTCTCGCCACATGCCTGATCGCGTCCGCCAACTATGTGATTAATGAATGGCTGGATGCCAAATTTGATAAATATCACCCCACAAAGAAAAACCGCCCGGTTGTGGCAGGCAATATGAAGTTTTCCCTGGTGATGCTGGAATACGCTCTGCTGATCGCCGCCGGACTGGGTCTGTCCCTGCTGGTATCCCGATACTTTGTATACATGGAACTGTGGCTGCTGATCATGGGTGTTCTGTACAATGTAGAACCGGTCCGCACCAAGGATATCGCCTATCTGGATGTCTTAAGCGAATCGGTCAATAACCTGATCCGGCTGCTGCTAGGCTGGTTCATTATCACAAATCAGTATCAGCCGCCTTTAAGCATTATGGTGGGCTACTGGATGGGCGGCGCTTTTCTGATGGCCACCAAGCGGTTCGCGGAGTACCGGATGATCGACGATCCGAAACGGGCCGGGCTGTACCGGAAGTCCTTCCGGCATTACACCGAGCACTCCCTGCTGATCTCCGCATTCTTCTACGCGCTGGCGGCGGCTTTCCTGATCGGCATCTTTATGCTGAAGTACCGGATCGAGTATCTGCTGGCCATGCCGTTGCTGTTCGGTTTGTTCTGTTTCTATTTGTACATAGCCTTTAAACCGGACTCCGCAGTGCAGAAGCCGGAGAAACTTTATCGGGAGAAAAAGCTGTTTGTCTATATTATTTTTATGGTTGCGGTTATGGTGATTCTGACTTATATCAGGATTCCGGCATTGGACTATTTTGTGGAGACGCTGCTGATCGGGGTGTAAGATAAAATCTGACAGTTTTCCTGTCTAACTTTGTAATCAGAATAATCGGAAAAGAGGGCACGATGAGCAGGAAATCCCACAGTGAAAACCGGCAGATCCTTATGACCAAACCGTTGTTAAATTACCGGGCCGTCATCTTTGACATGGACGGAACCCTTTATTATCAGCTGCCCCTCCGGCTTCGCATGGGTGGAAAGCTGGCGGCTTATTATCTGCGCCATCCGCTGCGGTATAAAGAACTGCTGGCTGTCAAAACCTTTCGGGAAATTCGGGAACGATGGCCGGAAGTCGAACATAACGGCAGCGTGAAACATAATGCCTCTGTCGACGATGGCAGCAGCGCAGAACAAGCGTCTTCCCTTGACTGGCGTCAATACTGCCAGACCGCCGAAAAATTAAGCGGCGGCGTTAGGCCGGAATGGGTAAAACAGACTGTGGAGCACTGGATGTATCAGGTTCCTCTGGCGCTGCTCCCTCTCTGTCAGGACCGGCAGCTGGCCGGACTGATTCGGACACTCCGCAAACGGCATATTACCGTTATCATCTATTCCGATTATCCGGCCATAGAAAAAGCTCGCGCACTGAACATCGAACCGGACTATATTTTTTCCGCTCTTGACGCGGACATCATGTGTCTGAAGCCCGACCCAAAAGGACTTTCCCATATCCTGTCCGTCACCGGCCTTTCCCCGGAGCAGGCGCTGATGGTTGGCGACCGGTATGAAAAGGACGGGATGGCCGCCAGAAATGCCGGAATAGATTGGATGATTCTGCCATCCAACCCGAAAAAGCGAAACAAACTGTTAAAGGAGAGTCTCCGCCATGTCCGTGATACCCATAAAGACTGAAAAGAAAACCCTTTTTGCCGTCGGCTTCCTTGCCCTGCTGGCCTTTGCCGTCGAAGGGCTGTTTTTTAATTTCCATTCCTTCCGGCTCCTTGGCGGCGGTTTCTCCCATCACAATGTTCCGCTAAACCAGGTGGAGGTTCAGGGCTTTACCTATGATGAAACCACCGGATACCTGAACCATATTCCCGACCAGGGAGATTACTATTTTGAACTGAAAAATTTCAACCAGAAGGCGGGAACCATCTATATCAATTTCCTGATGAACAATACGGAAAATCAGGAGGGCGGCGCCCCGGCCCGGGGAGAGGACGCTCTGTGCAATGCCGCCATCTGGTACACAGACCGGTCAAACACGGACTACGCCGCGTCAGACCTGCGGCCTGTGTCCGCCAATGTAGAAGAAAGCAAATATTTCACCTGCTGGTTTTACGGCCCGTCCCGTGACCTGCGGGTTTATTTTGATACCACGCCGATCACTGTAACCGGATTTGAGATCAATAAGCCTGTCCCCTGGAAATTTGAACCGCTGCGGTTTTGTGCCGTGTTCGGTATCCTTTTGCTGGCTTATCTGATCACGAAAAACCGTTGGTTTTTATGCCCTGCAAAGGAACAGCGCA
Source organism: uncultured Lachnospiraceae bacterium (assembly GCA_910588405.1). GTDB lineage: Bacteria > Bacillota > Clostridia > Lachnospirales > Lachnospiraceae > Paralachnospira_A. The sequence continues at coordinate 14,361 of CAJUPT010000041.1, forward strand.
TCAGTCACCGGCTGGTTACGCTGTGCGGTATGCTGGCCTTTTGCGCCTTTCTCTATTTTACTGCTTATACCTCTCTGGAATATAAGACAACCGGTCTGGATTCCGGCGACCTGTACAGTCAGGATCTGACCGACGCTTTTCTGGCCGGACAGTTTTCCCTGCTGACAGAACCGGACCCCCTGTTACAGACACTGGATAATCCTTATGATATCAATGCCCGGCTGGCAGTAGATTTGTATGCGGACTGGCAGTACCGGATGGACGTATCCTATTATAATAACAAATATTACTGCTATTTCGGACCGGTTCCTTCTCTCCTGCTGTTTGTGCCCTATACCCTGGCCACCGGACAGTACCTGCAGACAGGCTGGGCCTGCCTGATTTTCGCCGTTTTCGCCGCCATTTTTATGGCTATGGCCCTGGAAGCATTTGTAAAGAAATATTACGGCAGTCTTCCTTACGGCTACCTGTTTTTGGGAAATCTGATTCTCTGGTTTTCCGGCGGCCTGCTGTGGAATGTGAGGCGGCCCATGTTTTATGAGCTGGCGATCCTGTCCAGCGCCGCATTTGTATCTCTGGGCTTTTATCTGATCATCAACGCAATCGGTGAAGAAAAGCTGTTTATGGCTCCGCTGGCGGGCGGCTGCCTTTCGCTGGCACTGGCCGTGTGCTGCAGACCTTTGAGTATTCTGTATTCCGCAGCTATTGTGCCTGTTTTATGGACACAGTACCAAAAATATAAAACTGATCGGACAACCGTCCGCCGGGCTGCCGCCGCCATCGCCCTGCCCTACCTGCTGGTGGGGGGACTGCTGGCCTACTACAATCTGGCACGCTTCGGCTCTATCACGGAATTTGGCGTCACCTACCAGCTTTCCACCATCGACATGACCGGCGAAAGCTGGAAGCCCCAGGCTCTTCCTATCTGTATCTGGCTGACCATGCTGACGCCTCCTGTGATTAACTGTAATTTTCCTTTCGTATACGGCGACATGACAGGACAGCTTTACTTTTTAGGAAGACTTGCCCGGCAAAACAGGGAAATCGGCCTCTTTTTCCTGAATCCGATTCTGTTTATCCTGGCAAGTCCCGCCGCTGTCAGACAGGCAAAAAGGGCCTATGGAAAAGGGCCCGTCCGGGCTGTTCTTTTCACATTGGCCTGTGCTCTGGCTGTCTTTACTTTAAGCTCTTTTACCGGAGGCGTGGCCGTCCGCTACGCCACAGACTACGGCGTAGTCATGTCCGGCGTGGCGCTGCTGATCTTCTTTGGCCTGTATCCTGCTGCCGAGGAAAAAGAGCTGACCGGATTACTTTCAAAGCTCCTGCTGATTGCGGCGGCCATCGCCGTTTTCCTGGGATTTTTCCGGAGTTTGATGGGGGAAGATCAGCTGCTTCTCCGGTATCATCCGGATCTGTATACGAAATTGCGGTATGTTTTTTGTTTTTGGATGTAAAGCAATATTTGCAGAAATGTTATCGCCAGCTTGATTTATGCATTACACCAATTGTCAAAAAATATGCAGTTTTTCTATCTAAAATCCTCTTAAAAAATGCATTTTCATCTCCTGAAATCCTCCAAAAAGATGCATCCTCTGTTGACATCCTGAAATACCGGTCGTATAATAAACGAAAATACATTGGCAGGTGACAGTATGCTGAAACGAAAAATCTATGACAGGCTTCTGGACTGGAAAAGCAAAAAAAGCCGAGAATGCCTTCTGGTGCGGGGAGCCAGACAGATCGGAAAGACTTTCATCATCGAGGAGTTCGGAAAGAAACAGTACAAAAGCTATGTGTATCTGAACTTTTATCGGAATCCGGAGCACAAGCAAATATTCCAGGGCTCTCTGGAGGCGGAGGAGATTTATAAGAAAATATCCCTGTATGTCAAAAACGTTCGGTTTTCGGAAAAGGAGACGTTGATTTTTCTTGATGAGATCCAGGACTGCCCCAACGCCAGGACGGCGCTGAAATTTCTGGCCATCGACGACCGATACGATGTGATTGCATCCGGTTCCATGCTGGGACTCCACTCCAAGGAAATGGCTTCGATTCCCGTGGGCTATGAGCGTACCATGGAAATGCACTCTCTGGATTTTGAGGAATTCCTCTGGGCTGTGGGCTGGCAGCCCTGCGCCGTTGAAGCATTGCGAAATTTTTTCGAAAAGAGGGAAAAGGTGGAGGCCGGAATCCATGAGCGATTCATGGCGCTGTTACGAGAATACCTGGTGGTGGGAGGGATGCCCGAGGTGGTCAATACGTTCCTGAAAACAAATAACTACCAGGAAGCCCACACCACGCAGAAAAAAATCATGGAAAGCTACGGGGAGGACATTAAGCATTATGCTTCCACGGCCAGCCGGCAGAAAATCAGCGATTGCTACCTGTCCATTCCCCGGCAGCTGGCAAAAGAATATACGAAATTCCAGTACAAGGTAGTAAGCAAAGAAGGAAACGCCCGCCGGTATGAGAATTGCCTGAACTGGCTGGTGGACGCCGGTATGATCAGGCTGTGCCTCAACGTATCCACGCCTCAGTTTCCCCTCGTGGCCTACGAAAGGCCGGACCAGTTCAAGGCTTATGTGACGGACATCGGCCTGCTGACCTCCCTTTACGGATATGACACCCAGACCGCCCTGCTGAAAGATACCCTGACGGGGCCGGCAAAAGGCGGCATCTATGAGAATCTGGTCTTTGACATGCTGACGAAGAAAGGCTATGGACTGAACTATTATAAGAATGACAAAAACACCCAGGAGATCGAGTTTCTTCTCGTCCGGGATGGGGCTGTCATCCCTGTTGAGGTAAAATCCAAACGTGGCGCCACCGTTTCCCTGAATCATTTCATTGAGGAATTTGCCCCTCCCTATGCCTACAAACTGACGTCGGGTAATCTGGGAGTCAATGATACAAAAATTACTCTGCCGCTATATATGGCCATGTTTCTGTGATATCAAAATCCTCATCCCCGTACTGATGAACAAACGGGGGTAATTCCCTGATTGCTGGGGATAAACAGCTGGAATATGTCTTGCAAATCCGTCAAAATTCATCGTCGCAAATTATGCCTTTGGATACTGACATATTCTCTTATATATTCCATAATGAGATAAAAAGAGGGTATACCGTAATGAAGCAGAGAACTTCGCTGCGGTACATCCTCTTTCATTCATGATAAAGCTCATTAAAATGTCATCTTTCGCTCCCACATGGGGTATCACTGCATCTGCCGGTGTAAATCCAGCCTCAATCTTATCTGTTATAGATGCAACGGCACTGGCAGACATAATAAGCGTATCCTCTTTTCCCTGCTCCAGCACCGCGATTTCCTCAACAGATATTGTATCTGTGTTCAGGATATCATAGCTATGAGAAGAAATAAATACCTGGCGTTTTTTCCCATTCTTTAACTGCTGGGCATTTGCTATGAACATCGGCGGCTGTTTAATGATTTCCGTATGCAGGTATAATTCCGGTTCCTCCAGCAGCCACAGCCCTTCTCCGTCTAAAATCGCCCAAATAATCCCTAAAAGCCTCAAAGTTCCGTCAGAAAACTGGTCTTCCCACTGTGCAATGCTCCTTTGGGGCGAAAATGTTCATAGCGAATCTGAAGATGGGGATGTCCTTTCTCATCCTGTATATACTCCAAATCTGAAAATTGGGGAACAGCCATCTTCAAAACTCTTGTTATATTTTTAAGACGCGCATTTCTTACTTTCATCGGAGTTTCCGAAATGCTTTCCAACAAATTCCGCCCATAAAAATCTTCAAATGCATTTGACGGAATGAAAGCTTCGGATTCTCTTACCAACTGGGGAATAATATTCACATAAGAAATATTCTTAAAAGCATCATATAAAATCCTAAATCTAATATTAATAGCCGGCTGTTCTAAATGAGTAAATTGTTTAGATAAATAATCTTCATTTTCATCGTTATACCTGCGTATAAGCAGCGTTTCTCCATTTTTTTGATATCAATATGGGCGTTTCCAAAATTTCTCCAATTTTTTAACGCTATCCTTTTAAAATGAAGCATTACAATTCCTCCCGCACTAAATATCCGGAAATCACACTATTCATGCCTTCTCCCACTCCGGCGAGAACTCCTCCCCTACCTGAATAAAGGATTCCTTCCGGTTCCAGTTACAATGGGAAGACTGATAGCACCTGCGGCAGGCATCCTCCATCCGGTTCCGGTCATTGACGATCGCCCGATAGTTCTGATAAGCCGGGTCATTCCACATGTCCATGAAATCCCGGTCTTTGTCATATTTGAAAAATTTCACCGGCGTGGACATGCATGGACGCACATAGCCGTCGGAGCCCAGGAAGAAATCCCTCCATGACACAAAGCAGTCCTTATGGAACCGGTCTCCTGCCACGTCCTCGCCCGCATAGTGGGGCAGCTTCATCAGAATGCCTAAGTTTTCCGCCACTTCCACGGCCTCGGAGAATACCTGGCGCACCTCCTCCTCATGTCCCCAGAGGGTTTCGTTCATCAGATCGTCTCCAAAAACGGTCAGGTAAACCACCTTCACTTCCTCGATACCGATCTCCGCCGCCAGCCGTACCAGGTCGGGCAGCTCGTGAAGGTTGGAGCGCATGGCGCAGAATACGAAATTAATCCAGGGGTATTTCAGCCCCCGGGCCTTTTTCTCCGCCACGATAGCCTTCAGGCTTTCTTTGATTTTCAGCAGGTCGGAGCCCCGACGGATTCTGGCATTGGTCTCGGGATTTGCTCCGTCCAAGCTGACACCGAACACTTCCACATTGTAATCGAACAGGGCGTCTTTCAGGTGGTCCAGACGCATGCCGTTGGTACAGAAATAGGCCCTGGCGCTGTGCTCGTTGATAATCCGCAGCATTTCCGGAAAATCCGGGTGAACCGTGGGCTCGCCCCAGCCCATCAGCGTTACTTCCTCGATGGTATCCATCAGCGGCTCTAAGCTGCGGAACACATCCATATCAAACCGGGTCGCCTTAAAATCCGCCGCGTTACGCCCGCACATCACACAGTTTAAATTACAGGCGTTGGTCAGCTCCAGCACCAGGCGTCGGGGATAAGATTTCAGCACTGTTTCCCCTCTGTCGATCTCCTCCAGATTTAACTGAGAATTGGCCTGCTGCCGCTCGGTCAGCGGACGTCCCTCAAATAATAGTTTTGTTTTCGCTCTAACGATCATAATCTATGCTCTCCTAATTCAGTGTCATTCTTTTATCTCATTACCACTTTCTTATCTTTCTTCCATATACCCTTTCACCGTCTCATAAACCTGGAACGCCCGGTCGATCACATCGTCCATATTATAATATTTGTAATCTCCCAGCCGTCCGCAGGGGAACAGATTAGCTACCTTTGCCGCCAGCCCGGTGTACTTTGCATACAGATCCATATTCTGCTGATTCACCACCGGATAACTGGGCTCATTGGCTTTCTCGCTGTCCTTGTCATATTCCAGGGGATATTCCAGGGCGATCACCGTAAAGCCCTTGGCTTTATCCTCCTGCCGCAAAAAGGTCTTATACTCCGTGATCCTCGTATAGCCGGGGCGCATGGGATAGACGGCAATGGGTGTTTCCTTTATATAACGCTCCTGATCTAAGCGTTTATATTCAAACCACAATGCCCGATAAGGCAGATGCCCGAACCGGTATCCGAACAGCTCGTCCAATGCGCCGGTATATACTACCGGACAGGAAACCGGCTGCCCCTGATAAAGAACCTGCCCCTGTTCCGGCAAAACTTCCAGTTCATCCAGCGCATCCGTATTTAGACGGACGGTAATATTGGGATGATCCAGCATATTTAAGAACATTTTCGTATAGCCTTCCGCAGGCATACTCTCATAGGTATCATTAAAATAGGTATCCCGGTAGCTTAACATCACCTGCACCCGGTTCAGCACGCTGACATCCATCTGATCGGGGCGCAGATCCCACTGCTTGCAGGTATAAGGCATATAGTCCTTCTCAAACAGCATCTGAGCATATTCTTTTACCAGCAGGTTCTCACAGCGCAGCATTTCCAGAATCGGAACGGCATCCCGCCCCGGATAAGCCTCGTTGCAGGCCGCCTTGATGGCCTCCGCTTTTTCCGCAGGATACAACAGGTCCACCGTCTTAAAATTAAAAGGAGACGGCACCATAATCCCGTCAATCTCCGCCGAGCAGCGGAAGGTATAGTCGTCCATTTTGGAAAAACGATTCACAAACCCGTTCACCGCTTCCTTGCTGGTATGGAACACATGAGGACCATATTTCTGAATCAGCAGGCCGTTCTCGTCATACTCATCATACATATTTCCGGACACCTGCTGCCTGCGCTCAAGAACCATCACTTTTTTGTCACATTCCTCCGCCAGCCGCCTTGCGATCACGCTTCCACAGAAACCGCTGCCTACCACGATGCAATCCGGCAAAGCATTCTGCCGCTCCTTATTGTCGGATACTTCACAATCAAACATTTTTCCCCATGCCCTCCAATTTTTTTTTCAGCTCCAAAAACGAACCCAGGTTCCCATCCTTTTCCGATACAATCACTTTCTCTATTTTATCAAGCGGCCAGGAAATATGCAAGGTCTCATCATCCCAACGGATGCCGGTATCAAAGCCCGGCTGATAGTCCTGAGAACACAGATAATAAAAGGTGGTATCCTCCTCCAGCGCCAGGCAGCCGTGGGCAAAGCCCTCCGGGATATACACCATCTTCTTATTTTCCTCCGATAAAGTGATGCCAAACCATGACCCAAAGGTGGCGGAACCGGGCCGCATGTCCACGGCCACATCATAAATCGCCCCCCGGACCACCCGCATCAGCTTTCCCTGAGAGTGCTTCGTCTGCATATGAATGCCCCGCAGCACACCCTTCTTCGAAGTGGTTTCCAGCTCCTCGATGGCCGTAAACACAATGCCGTTCTCCGCAAAAATATTCTTCTCATAAGTCTTTTTCAAAAGCCCCCGCTCATCCCCGAACATATGAGGCGTTACCACGATGACGCCTTCGATTTCTGTTTTTTCAAATGTAAACATATGCATTTCTCCCTTACCTGATAAGGCTTTATCTTCCCGTCCTGCGGCTGAATACTAATCAATTCAGAGATATTTTTATCGGATTTTCCGGACAATATTTCATCCCGTATTTTGCTATATCGACTCATTTTAACAGCATCCTGTTTCTTTCTACTTTTTATTTCTGTGTTTTCAATATATGCTTTTACAAAATATAAGTCAATATTATCCGGAAAAAAAATTCCTGTTTCTGAAAATCCCTTCTATTCTACCTTCATCCACTTCGCCAGCCTGCGAATTCCCTCCTCAAAGGAAACCTCCGGATAGAATCCCGTGTCCTGCCCAAGCAGCGCCTCATTCTCGTCATAATACTCTTTAGGCACATAAACCCCCTGGAAAATATGGGCCCCAAACCTAAGCGGTATCTCCGGCGCCACCAGCTGACCTGCCGTTGTCAGAAATTCTTTCAATGGCCGGGCATGGCCGCTGCCGATCACGTAAGGTCTGCAGCTGACCCCGTGTTCCCCGATCAGCCGGAACGCCCTGGCCACATCGGAAATATAGACGAAATCATAATACTGGTCCCCCTTGGTAAAAGCCGGGGACTCTCCTTTCAGCAAACTGCGAACCGCGCTGTTGATCAGCCGCCGGGACCGCTCCCCTACGCCGTAAGCGTTAGTCACCACCGGCCAGAGGAAATCGATGCCCTGGCGGCATACATCCGCTTTCGACATATAGTGGGCGGCATGCTTCGCCCCCTTGTACATCATACCCATATTGACACAAGGCTCATGCTTTTCCATCTCGATCTGACTTTCAATCTCATGCATACTGCCGGGGGCAATGAATTTTTTCACGCCCAGCAAAGTCAGGTGGGCAGTCAGCTCCATCAGCGCTTCCACATTTTTCAGCTGAATGCGGTAATCTGTGGATTTCGGGCCGGACACCCCCTCCCAGGCCAGATGATAACAGACATCGATGCTGCCAAGCGCTTCCTCTGGCAGCTTGTCCGGCAGGTTTCCATAGTCCTGCAGATCACAAGGAACCACCGTCAGCCCTTTATGCTCCGGCAGCTTCCCCATATTCTCGGAATCCGGGCGGACTACCGCGTAAACTTTAATCCCATTCTCCAATAATTCCCGGGTCAGCCACTGACCGATAAAGCCGGTAGCGCCGGTTACTAACGCAGTGTTCAAATTTAACATCCTTTTCTAATTCAGTTCCGCAACTCCCCTGCCAAGCCCCTTAAACCTGGAAGTTTTTCCAGCCACTACAGTGTCTGTAAATCCTTCCGGGGCTTGTACGGTCCGTTGCTGTTTATTCAGTTCCGCAACTCCCCTGCCAAGCCCCTTAAACCTGGAAGTTTTTCCAGCCACTACAGTGTCTGTAAATCCTTCCGGGGCTTGTTCGGTCCGTTGCTGTTTATTCAGTTCCGCAACTCCCCTGCCAAGCCTGCCCGCACCGCCAGCCAGGGCAGGAAAACCGCAGCCGCCATACAGCTCCCCGCCGGCTGCCACAACGGCAAAAGCAGCATGGCCGCCAGGAAAAATGTCGTTTCCTTCCCTGCCTTTTTCACCGACACTGCCGCCTCCATCCACAAAAGCAGCACCCAAGTTCCCTGCACCAGTCCGGCATACCAGCCGTAACGGTCGGCTCCCGGATAAATCGTATTCTGCAGCCGCAGCGCCTGGCCGTTCATCGTAAAGGGCTCCAATTTCGGAGCGGACAGCCAGCCAAATGTGCCGTCGGAAAGTCCGCTTTTCAGCGATTCAAACCAGTGAAGCAGCAGCCCTAGCAGTGATTTTCCTTCAAAAACCTCCCTGATCCCGGCTCCGTCCAAGCCCGCGGCCACAAGGCATAGCAAAAACAACAGCACCACCACGCCGCCTGCAAGACAGCCTTTTGTCTTCGTATGCGCTTTGCTCCCATCCCGTACACAGCTTTTGTCTTGAAATTCTCTGCGACTTCCGCTCTTGGCGATAGCTTGTTTTTCATTCTTGGTGCTAATCCAGTCTTCGTTCTCAGCGGCAATCCGGCTTTCATTTTCGGAAATAATCTGGCTTTCGTTCTCAGTGATAACCCTGTTTTCACCCTGGTTTCCCTTTCGCTCTCCATCCGTCGTCTCCAGCCTTTTCCCCGCATACAGCAACAAACCTGTTATCACCGGCATCACAAAAAGTACCGGCTGTGGAACCAGAATCCATGGAGAGATACCGAGCAGCAGAATCAAAAAAAACAACACCCGAAAACGCCCGGCACCAACATATGCTTCCCTATAACCCGGATCAACCTGTCCGCGAACTGCTTTCCCTGCCGCCTGGACTGCCAGCAAAATCGACAGGTCAACACACACGGCCGCGGCAAACCCGGCCATCCTCCAATGATTCCATATCCATTCTCCAAAGCCCGGCAGACCGCCCCAGCATTTGATCCACAGCTCCCGCTCCTCAGGATACCCTCCGGCCTGGGTAAGCAGCAAGAACTGGGCACAGAACATCCCGGCAAAACCGAGGGCCACAAATACGCTTTCCCACTGCAGGATCTTTTCTTTCTCCCTGCCCTTCTTAAGCCTTTTTCCAACGGCACCCAAAATTCCTGCCTGAATCCCGGCTGAAAAAAGCACGGAAAACAAACCCGGGGCTTCCGCTGCCTGATTCACAAACAGACATAAAAAAGCTGCCATCAGAAAAAACCTGGAACAGAGCCAGTTCCTTTTTTCAGTTTTTACCGTATTCTCACAAGATTTCTGCCCTGATTTTTCAACTCTTTCTTCGGAAACCATAGATTTTCTTACCTATATATTGATTTTTCCCGCCTGTATGTTTGTCTTTCCCCTTACAGACCTGCTTTCTTCTCCGCTCGGAACGCCCAAAACTTATTCATCACAAAATTCAGCGGTATTGTGATGCACAAATTCAGAAGCGGCGCGATTTTTTCATGAATTCCCACCACATCTACCCACAACACCAGCAGCGCTGTAGACAGCCCCAGAGAAATCCCGTAGGAGACAAACACCTTCACCATGGATTTGGCCGTGGACCGTTCCTCCCCTTCTTCCTTCCGGAACACATATTTGTTATTCCAGTAATAGGCGTTCAGCGTCCCCGCAAAAAAACCCAGCACATTGGATATCACATAATAAATGCCAAAATATAGCCCTATATAATAAATCACCAGTGAAATCAGCGTATTGGACACGCCCACAATGCCGAATTTCACAAACTGCACCGCCGTTTTCACCAGACCTTTTTTCTGTTCCATCATACCTCCCAGGCCCCGCGACCATCACAACTCTTTCAAATCCGGACAGCCTCCTTACCCTGCCGCCTCAATCGCCAAAATACCCACAATAATCAAAGCCATCCCAAACAATTTCCGCCGACTCAGCTTTTCTTTTAAAAACAGCCAGCCAAGCGCGGCTACAAACACATAGCCAAGTGACTCGATCACCGGCCCAAAAGACAAAGGCACGCCCCGATAGGCAAGCATACCTGCCAGCAGGGAAACGGCCATCAGGCTATAGCCCGAAATGACCGGAACGTTCAGATATTCCCTGATTCTGCTGCTATACTGCCTGTCTGCGCCGATTTTTAACAGAATCTGAGCCACCGATGCCAGAAAAACAGAAGCCGCATAAATCGCCAAAAACGTATATTTCACTCAGCCTTCCTCCTTTTCCGTCACCATCAGCCAAACCCCGCCCATCACAATCGCCGCTCCTAACAGCTTTCCCAAGCTTACACTCTCCTGAAAAAAAAGCCATCCCCACAGAAATCCCCATAGAATCACTACTGCCTTATTGGAGTAAGCAGTCATAAGGGACAGTCGTTTCAGCGCCTGCTGCCACAGCAGCGCATACACTCCCATCAAAAACACCATACCGCCGCACCAAAGTATAAACCGAACCGACAGAACTTCCTGCATTCCCGCCATTTTCGTACAGACATTGGACAGGGAATAGATGAGCATGGCACAGTGTAAAATCAGCCAGGTTTTTATATGATCCATTCTCTCCTCTTTTCTGACACAGCTTGTCACGTCCTCCGGTCGAATTTCAAAACTTTCTTTCAAGAATCCGGTGCGGCCTGAACGGCTTCCTGGCTCACAATCTCCCGGATCACATACTGAGGCGCCTGGTTCATACAGATATAAATCCGGCCGATATATTCTCCCACAATCCCCAGCATAAACAAAATCATCCCGCCAATGAAGGTCACAGCCACAATCATAGAGCTCCATCCCGCATCAATTTGAGTGGTATAAACCAGCTTCTTGATCACCGTATAAATTCCAAACAATACGCCAAACAACGCGCAAAGCACACCAATAACCGTGGCAGCCCGCAGCGGCTTCACGGAAAATGCGGTAAAACCGTTGAACCAGAGGGAAAACAGCTTTTTCAGATCATAACCGGAATGTCCCACCTCCCGTTTGCGGTGCTTTACCGGGACAGTGGAAATATTCTGGGTGCTGCGGAAAATCAGGCCCCCGATATACGTATAGGAATGCTGATACCTCAGCATCTCCCGGATTAAAAACCGCCGCGCCACAAAATAGCTGGTGGTTTTCAATCCCTTAGGCTTATCGATCATCATCTCCGACATTTTCTCATTAACCCAGCTGCCAAACCGGCGGAAGGCTGTCTGCTGAATATGGTCATAGACTCCGTAAACCAGATCATATCTGCCTTCTCGTAAATGATCCAACAGAGAGAACACCTCGTTGGCAGGCGTCTGTCCGTCGTCATCCAAGGAGACGATATAATCACCAACTGCCATCTGATACCCGGCCATCAACGCCCCATGCTGGCCAAAGTTCCTGGCCAGATTGACACTTTTGATTCGGTCATCCTCCATTGCCAGCCTTTTTAGCACCTGCCATACCTGGTCAGGCGAGCTGTCATTGACTAAGATAATCTCATATTTATATTCCGGACGCCCTGCCATCGTCTCGCGGATTTCCTCCACCACAGCCTCAATCGTCAGCTCCGATCCATAGCAGGGAATCACAAAAGAAAGCATTTCCCTGATCTGCTCTGTTTTCTTCTCCATTTTTTCCTCTTTATTTTTATTTAATACGGGCCATACCCGTAAACGAAATGATTTGTCCGCATATGTCTGCTGTTTCAATCAGAAACAGCAAATGCTTCTGCAAATCAGGATGCTTGTGCGTATCAATTCTCAATCCCTCGTCGTAATCATATACCCATATCGATTGGAGCTGTCAGTCACCCCATGTCCGTCAAAAGGCTCCATGGGACTGATGCGCCAAACCTGCTCCACGCCCGCCTTTCTGATGGCTTCCTGCTCCTCCAAATCCTCCGGTGAAAACACAAAGCGAATCCTAGCCTCCCTGTGATGTGCTTCCTGTACCAGCTTTAACGGTTTTCCACAGGCAATATCCACAGTCATCCCCACAAAATCATATCCCGTAGACAGCGGCACCAAATCCGAACCAATACAATCGCCCCCCATCCGGGCGCCAATCTCAATAATTGTCACCTTTCCTTCCGGACTGACTTTTACCTCCCCATGGGATGCCCCATAGGCTACGCAGAGAGTATCTAATGCATGGCTTACCACCTGCTTCACCTGCTCCGCCACTAAATCGGGCACCGCGGCAGGCTGTATATGGCCTGTCTCAATAAAATGAGGCGCTCCTGTGGTAAATTTCCGGGTCAAGGCCAAGAAATAATGCTGCTTCTCATAGGAAATAAACTCGACACTGAATTCTTCCCCCTCTACAAATTCCTCGATTACCGCCTGATGAAGAAATGACTGGGCACAGGCAGCCTCCACGGCCTGTTCCAAGCCTTCCGGCCCTGAGAGCAGCGTAATCCCCCGGCTTCCCGACCGGTCAACCGGTTTTACGATTACCGGAAAAGCAAGGCCGGCGATCTGTCCGTGGGTGTTGATGAAATCCTTTTCCGAATCTTTCACCAAAAAATCCGCCCATTCTCCTCCCTCCGTAAATGCCACATGTCCATCACGCCATGACACCAGCCTGTAAGCCGGGGAGGGGTCTCCGTTTCGGGCAAAGGCTTTGCGCATTTCATATTTATTAGTAGCCAGTCGGGTATTCTCCGGGCCATTGCATACAAGTCCCAGACGCTCCGCCACATAGTTCACCGTCACCACCGCCAGGTCAGAGCCGATGGAAACCACACCAGAGGGGCCGATGCTGCGGCAGATTTCCAGTATTTTCTCTTTTTCCGTAATACTCACCGGATAAAAATAATCTGCGGTATGTTCTCCCACCGAACCATCCTGCCATGCAAATACATGGGTTTCATATCCCTTTTCCTTTGCTTTTAAAATCAGCGGATTCTGAAAATCGCTGGCGCCGATAATCACGATTTTTTCTTCCATTTTTTTCTTTTCTTTCTGTTTCCTCTTTCTGTCACATCAAACACACCGTTACTGCTTTTCGAATACTATCACATTCTCATCCCTTGCCACTTCCTGATAACCTGCGCCGATAAAAGAACCATAGATGGTTTCATAATCCAATACCCCTTTCGGATGGGTGCGCATCATAGCCCACTGCTCCTCATACTCCGGCGACAGCCATACATGATAGTTCAGGCCGGTCCCTGGGGGCATACACATCCAGTAGATCTCTGGCGTCCCTTCCATATAAGCCACCGTATTCCTCCACCCCACCTGGCTCTCATCCAGATGAATATACCGGCTTAAAAATGCTTTAGTCTGGTCATACTCTTCCTGAAACTGCTCTGACCAAAACAGCTTTTCCCCAAAGCCATCTCCGGTTACACACAAAGTAACCGTACTGACGAAAGATACGGCTAAGAGCCCGCAGAACAGTCCCCGAAGCCACAGCGGTACAGCCCCTTTTACTGACTTTTCCGGCCTTTCTGCGTTTACTGACCCTTCTATCTTTATTGATCTTTCTGTTTTTTCAGTCTCTCCCGCATACCCCATATCCTCTGCCTGGGCCGAATTCCAGGCCGACAGCAGTACAATGGCAAACAGATAGCTGTGAAACGCCGTCCGTATGGTCTGAATCGGCATATACAACACTGCCACGCCTGCCAGATCTATCGCCATAACAGAAAACGCTGCCGCAAGCAAGGCTGTCTGCCTGCCATTCAGGCCAGTTATCTCATAAATATCCTGTTTTTTCAAATATTTTATATACAGCAGACGCAAAACCCATAAGGTCAGCACCAGAAACATCCCATAGAGCAGCAGACCGTTTAATACCTCCAGGCTGCCTTCTCCGTCCTGTCCCCGCAAGGCAATCAGCATCGGCCGGAACAGATCATAAAAGGTCTCCCGAAGCATAATCAGACTGCCTTTTACAATGCCTCTCTCTGCAAACACATCCCGGAAGTCCATAAACTTCGACTGATAATACGGCGCGCTGAACAGCGAATAAACCTTGTATCCCACCAGCGAAATCACTGCCGTCAAAAAAGACGAGCCTGCCGCTCTGCGCCGAAGCCTTCCTTTCAGGCAAACCATGGCCAGAGGCGGCACACAGATCACCCATGTCACCTTGGCCAGAACGGCAAATACCATCAAGAGCCAGGCCGCCACCATGTATCTTTTACGGCCTGTGTCCAAGATTTTTACAAACAGCACACCAAACAGCACCGCCAGAAACACATTTAACCCTTCCAGCATAGAGGTGGAATAAAACTTACTGACCATGGAAGGCAGCGTAACCAAAGCACCCGTTACCAACATGTTTTTGATCGAAGGGCGCAGCAACAGGATAAACGACAGCAGCGCCAGGGAAACCAGTACCATATTACAGATGGCCAGCGTATAAAAATGCAGACCGAACATTTTGGCAAATACATAATAGGGCAGCAAAATAACAAAGCCATGAAACCCAAAGGTGCCTACCGGCGCATGACTTCCATAAAATCCCATATATCCAATTGGCTTCCCATATTCCAGCATATCCGCCACCAAATGCCAGTAATTTACCTCGTCATTAAAATAAGGCACCACATCGAATATCCCGTGGCCCAAGAACTGAAGCATACAAAAATCGATCAGCCATGGCAGAAGCACCGTAACCATCGCTGCACACACATACGGAACCGTCCGCCCAGTTCGCGATATATTCCGTATTTTTCCTGACTCCTCATGAAAAATAATTCGGTCAGCCATCTCGTCTCCTCATTTGCCCTGCTGCAAAAATACTCGCTCCCAACAATAATATGGTCGCTCAGCTTCACGCCAATACGCATCTTTTTTATAATTTCCCTCTGAAATGCACCTGGGTGTACAACCGATTTTTCCCCTTACCACAACGGTCCATACAAATTCATATGCAGCAAAATTTCTTTATAATAAAGCAGCCCAAAAAACACATGAAGCCCAAACACCGTCAGCCCAACATATAGCGGCCCCCGCCTCTCTCCGTTATGAAAGCGCTGGTTCAGCTGAATCAGACAAGCTGTAAAAATCAATACCAGTGACAGGCTGTAGCCCCAGCCGAAATCTCCCGCATATGTATTGACTTCCTTATATAACAGCGCATATTGAAGGAATCCGGACAGCACGGCGCAGCCGGCCAGCAGCAGCATTTTATTTTTCAGCAGCTCTTTCCTGCATATGACAAGCATCACAAGAGGAAATCCCAGCGTCAATACCGTGGACAGCAATGGATGGGGCGAATAATATCCGAGCACCTTGAACAGTCCCACGGCCATTCCATTGGCCTCGTCAATTTTTGCATCCGCATCACTTAAAATATTCATCTGCACCAGTGCCAGCAGCCCCGATGGAACCACAGAAAACGCCGTACACAGCGAAAAACGGAACGCTTCCCAGCGGGTATACAGCGTATTTACCACACAGAAAATCACCAACGCCGGAATAAACATTTGGTAAAAACTGGGTTTAAACAGCCCACTGATCAAAAGCAGCGTCCCAAACATCACAAACTGCCGCCAGTCTGTCCGTTTCTCCTCCGCCATTTTCAAATACAGAAAGAAACAGAGCAAAGCCAGCGGCTCTACGGCCAGATAAGTGGGATTGTGCCAGATGGCCACGGAATCCTGTCCCCAGTAGTATGCCGGATTGATCAGCTTACAATACAGTGGCCCAGCAAAAACCATGGCGCAGGCCCCGGCCGCAGCCAGTAAATTTTTATGCGTTCCCTGAAAAAAATGCCGGAAAACGGCGATGTATAGTCCGAAGGTAATGAGCAGAAAGAAGGTATTTGCCATGGACGCTGCAATGGCCAGGATCTGCTGTACCGCTTCTTCCGTCTCCGGATGTGCTACGGCAGACAATAGCTCAATCATCACTTTGCATACAAAGTGCCAAGCAGGATATCCTAATATATGAGAAAATTCAACGGTAGAGATATACTCTCCCACCGATATGGAACGCAAAAGCCCCAGACTGTCCGCCGTCCTGGCATGAAAAATCAGATCTCCCACATCCGCCATGGCCGTCCGATAAAACAGCGCAAAGCTCAGCGCCGCAATCAGCAAGCCACAGCCAGTATACAGAATCCATTCCCTGGTCTTTGTCATCGTCTTCATGAAACCTTTCTTCAATCAAAATTTCTCATCATAAAAATGATAGAGCATTTCCGCCACATAGGACACCTGTTCCTCACGAAGTCCATAGTACATAGGCAGCCTGAGAAGACGCTCACTCTCCTTCGTCGTGTACCGATCCTCGCCGTGGAAACGACCGAATCGCTTTCCGGCCGGCGCCGTGTGAAGAGGAATATAATGAAAGACCGCATTCACCCCCTGCTGGTCCAGATAACGGATCAACAGACTTCTCTCCTCGATATCCTTTACCTTAATATAAAACATATGCCCGTTATGCACACAGCCTTCAGGCACCTGGGGCAGCTGAAGCAATCCTTTTTCCTCCAAAGGCGCAAGCAGCTCCATATATTGATAAAATCGGCTAAGCCGCCATTCGTTGATCTCATCAGCCAGCTCCAGCTGAGCCCACAGATAGGCGGCGTTCAGCTCGCTGGGCAGGTAAGAGGAGCCTGCGTCCACCCAGGTATATTTATCGATCTGCCCACGGAAAAATTTACTGCGGTTGGTTCCCTTTTCCCGGATAATCTCCGCCTGCTCGATATAAGCCGGGTCCTGTATCAGCAGCGCGCCGCCCTCTCCCATACTGTAATTTTTCGTCTCATGGAAGCTGTAGCAGCCAAAGTCCCCGATGGTTCCCAGCGGCTTCCCTTTATAAGAAGCCATCATCCCCTGGGCCGCGTCCTCGATCACCAATAGATGATACTTTTCAGCCAGCCCACAGATTTGATCCATCTCACAGCTTATGCCTGCGTAATGTACCGGCACAATCGCCTTCGTCCGCTCCGTAACCGCGTCCTCAATAAGCGTCTCATCCAGATTCATCGTGTCCGGCCGGATATCCACAAAGACAGGGATTGCCCCCCGCAGTACGAAAGCATCCGCTGTGGACACAAAAGTATAGGAAGGCATAATCACTTCATCGCCAGGCGCGATCCCGGACAGTAAAGCCGCCATCTCCGTG
>CAJUPT010000042.1 GCA_910588405.1 uncultured Lachnospiraceae bacterium
AGTCTGTTGTGTAAATTGTTTTAATATTCATAAAATAATGTAACAAACCACCAATACACTTGACATGCGGCGAAAAACAGTTTAAAATTTAGATATTGTATTTTGTACAATGAAAACTAAATAAGGAGGTGCTCCTGGATCGATGGGTAGTTATATCATTGCTGTGTTAATCACACTCTGTGTTGTAGCACCTATTACTTGGTTCGTCGCCGTGGCTTACCGGAAAAAAGTCTATGAAGACAAAATCGGCAGCGCGGAGGAAAAATCAAGAGAGATAATAGATGAAGCATTGAAGGTCGCCGAGACAAAGAAGCGCGAAGCCCTTTTGGAAGCCAAAGAAGAATCTTTGAGGACCAAAAATGAGCTGGAGAAAGAAACGAAAGAGCGCAGAAATGAGTTGCAGCGATACGAGCGCCGGGTTTTGAACAAAGAGGAAAACCTGGACAAAAAGGCTGATGCTCTTGAAAAACGAGAGGCCGGATTAGCAGCAAAAGAAGATTCATTGAACAAGAGAAGTCAGGAAGTAGACGAGCTTCTCGAAAAACAGGAACAGGAACTGGAACGTATTTCCGGGTTAACCTCCGAACAGGCAAAGGAATATCTTTTAAAAACTGTTGAAGAAGATGTAAAACATGACACTGCGAAAATGATCAAAGAGTTAGAGAGCAGGGCCAAAGAGGAAGCGGAGAAAAAAGCGAAAGATTATGTGGTGACGGCGATACAGAAGTGCGCTGCCGATCATGTGTCCGAGACGACGATTTCTGTGGTACAGCTTCCGAATGACGAGATGAAGGGACGGATTATCGGACGTGAAGGTCGGAATATTCGTACGCTGGAGACGCTGACTGGCGTAGATTTGATTATCGACGATACACCGGAGGCTGTGGTTTTGTCCGCATTTGATCCGATCCGCAGGGAAGTTGCCCGCATTGCGTTGGAGAAGCTGATTGTGGATGGACGGATTCATCCGGCTAGAATCGAAGAGATGGTGGAGAAAGCGCAGAAAGAAGTGGAGTCCATCATTCGCGAGGAAGGTGAGGCCGCAACTCTTGAGGTTGGCATTCACGGGATTCATCCCGAATTGATCAGACTGCTGGGAAAGATGCGTTATCGTACCAGCTATGGCCAGAATGCGTTGAAGCATTCGGTCGAGGTGGCTCATCTGTCAGGCTTGCTTGCAGGCGAAATTGGCCTGGATGCACGGCTGGCCAAGCGTGCCGGCTTGCTGCATGATATCGGCAAGGCAGTGGACCATGAGATGGAGGGCTCCCATATTCAATTGGGTGTGGAGCTGTGCAAAAAGTATAAGGAATCGGCGGTGGTCATCAACGCAGTGGAATCCCATCATGGCGATGTGGAACCTACATCCTTGATTGCATGTATTGTACAGGCGGCGGATACGATTTCCGCAGCCCGTCCTGGCGCAAGAAGAGAAACATTAGAAACATATACCAACAGACTGCAGCAATTAGAAGATATTACAAACTCCTTCAAAGGAGTGGACAAGTCCTTTGCTGTTCAGGCAGGCAGAGAAGTCCGTGTTATGGTAGTTCCTGAACAGGTCAGCGATGATGAGATGGTATTGCTGGCGAGAAATATTTCAAAACAGATCGAATCAGAATTAGAATACCCGGGGCAGATAAAGGTAAATGTAATTCGTGAGTCGAGAGTTACAGATTACGCGAAGTAAAATCTGTTAATTATAAAGGACATGTCTGTTGATCAGGCATGTCTTTTTATCGTCATAAGGAGTGAAAAATATGGATGAAGTCAAACGAGTAAAGCGGGATTTGATTTATAAAGGCGCTGTGGTAGATTTTTATACGGACACGATGGCCTTTGCCAACGGGCATACGGCCAAGTGGGATTATATCGAACATAAGGGAGCTGCAGCCGTGGTGGCTGTGACGGATGAGGGAAAGATTCTGATGGTGCGTCAATACCGAAATGCGCTGGAACGCTATACATTGGAGATTCCGGCGGGTTCTTTGGACAGGGTTGGAGAGCCGAAGATCGATTGCGCTTCCCGTGAACTGGAAGAAGAAACCGGATACCGGGCCGGAACTTTGGAGCCATTGCTGATGCTGAATACCACGGTTGCTTTCTGTAACGAATTGATCGGCATATTTGTGGCAAAGAATTTGATTCCATCGAAACAGCATTTGGATGAGGATGAGTTTGTGGATGTGCAGGCCTACGAGCTGGATGAGCTTCTGGATATGATCTACGGCCAGAAGATAACAGATGGTAAAACCATCGCAGCGCTTTTGGCCTATAAAGTGAAATACGTCCCCTGATTATGGGCAGTTTTTGATCTCTTCCATATACATTCGAACGTTTTGCCCTGTCTGCTTCTGACAGATCCTGTAGCATCTGAGTGTATATCACAAATATTTGAGACATGATTCTCCTTCCTGTCGCATATATTTTAGTAGGGAGGATCATGACGATGAGATCAAGAGCGGAACAGATGCCTTTTCTTTTTTTCTGGCTGTCCGGACTGGCAGCGGGAACATTTTTGTTCTATGTCGCCAGCCGTTATGAGGAGGCTTCTTTGCTGGCAGACAGCCAGATTTTTATGAATGCGGTCCGTGTGGGACAATCTTCAGGTTTTCTCTTGTTCCGCTACATTTTTCAGCGCCGTTTTCTGATTGCGCTGGCCTTGTGGCTGGCCAGTATGACCCAGTTTGCAATGCCAGTGTTAAACAGTGCTGTTTTCTGTTTTGGCGTGACCACGGCCTACACTGTTTCGGCTTTGACGTATCTGTATGGGGTGATCGGCTATCCGATGGCGTTGGCAGTCGGATTTCCCCATAATCTGATCTATATTCCTGTCTGGCTGCTCTTTTATTTCTTTTGCCGCAGCATGAAACAGGAGACCTCCGGCCTACTGCGCCAAAGTCCTCTTTTTCTGGCCTTATGCCTGCTGCTTCTGGCAGCCTCATTTCTGGAGGCTTGTGTAAATCCCTGGATTTTAGAATGGGCGGGATACCTGTTCCGCATATTATAGATTCGATTTAGCATGTCATTCCCGCGAGCAGCGAGTCAAGTGACTGCTTGCAGGCATTTGGCGACTGCCGCGAGGGCTGAATATTCCGCAGTTTGCTGTGGAGCATTCGACATTCGTGAAATTGCTACTTGCGTTTTTTAGCTGGGCCGAGTTATAATGAGGAGAAAATTATTGGCAATAGTAAACCAGAGAGAAAGGACTGCTTGCGATGAGACCGTACAAAGAACTGAACAAAGAAGAATTACTCTGTTTAAAGGAACAACTGGAACTGGAATATAAGGAGTATCAGGGAAAGGGTTTGCAACTGGATATGTCCAGAGGTAAGCCGTCCGCCGAACAGCTGGACCTGTCTATGGAAATGATGGACGTGCTGCACAGTGGTATGGATTTAAAGGGCGAGCAGGGAGTGGATTGCCGGAATTACGGAATTTTGGATGGCATCAAGGAAGCAAAGGAGCTTCTGGCAGCCATTATTGAGGTGCCGATTGACAATATTATTATTTATGGAAATTCCAGTCTGAACGTGATGTTTGACACCGTGTCCAGAGCGATGACCCATGGTGTGATGGGCAGTACGCCATGGTGTAAGCTGGATCATGTGAAGTTTTTGTGTCCTTCTCCGGGATATGACCGTCACTTTGCTATTACGGAGTATTTTGGTATTGAAATGATCACTGTGCCCATGACGCCGGATGGCCCTGATATGGATATGGTGGAACGGCTGGTCAGCGAGGATAAGGCCATCAAAGGAATCTGGTGCGTTCCGAAGTATTCCAATCCTCAGGGTTTGACCTATTCCGACGAGACCGTGCGCCGGTTTGCCCGTTTAAAGCCGGCCGCAAAGGATTTCCGGATTTTCTGGGACAATGCCTATTCGGTTCATCATCTGTATGACGACAAGCAGGATCAGCTGATCGAGATTCTGGCAGAGTGTGAAAAAGCGGGGAATCCGGATATGGTATACAAGTTCAGCTCCACCTCCAAAATCAGTTTCCCTGGTTCTGGCGTTGCGGCGATTGCTACCTCTCCGAACAATATGGAAGAGATTAAGAAGGCGCTGACCATTCAGACCATTGGTCATGACAAGCTGAATCAGCTGCGTCATGTGAAGTTTTATAAGGATATCGACGGAATCACGGCCCATATGAAAAAGCATGCGGAGATCCTGCGCCCTAAGTTCGAGGCAGTTCTGGATATTTTGGAGAAGGAACTGGGAGGACTTCAGATCGGCAGCTGGATCAGGCCCAGAGGCGGATATTTTATTTCCTTTGATTCCATGGACGGCTGCGCAAAAGCGATTGTCCGGAAGGCGAAGGAGGCCGGTGTGGTGATGACGGGCGCAGGCGCTACCTATCCTTATGGAAAAGACCCTCATGACAGCAATATTCGTATCGCCCCTTCCTTCCCGACGCTGGAGGAGTTGAAGACGGCGGCCCGGCTGTTTACGCTGTGTGTAAAGCTGGCCTCTGTGGAAAAGCTGCTGGAAGATAAATAGGTTTGCAAATTAAGATACTGGAGGAGTAACCAAGATGAAAAAAGAACCTTTTCTGACATTGGAGGAGGTAAAGGAAATTACGAAAATATATCCTACGCCCTTTCATATCTATGACGAGGCAGGAATCCGGGAAAACGTAAGGCAGTTAAAAGAAGCCTTTTCCTGGAATCCGGGATTTAAAGAATATTTTGCGGTGAAGGCTACGCCGAATCCCTTTTTGATTCAGATTTTAAAGGAGTATGGCTGTGGCTGTGATTGTTCCTCTATGACGGAATTGATGCTGTCCGACGCTGTGGGCGTCCGCGGACAGGACATTATGTTTTCCTCCAATGCCACGCCGGCGGAGGAGTTTGTCTATGCCAGAAAGCTGGGCGCGGTCATTAACCTGGATGATTTTACCCATATTCAGTTTCTTGAGGACTGTGCAGGGATTCCGGAGACGATTAGCTGCCGTTATAATCCCGGCGGCGTTTTCCGGATGAGCAATGGAATTATGGATAATCCCGGTGACGCAAAATACGGATTTACGGCGGAACAGTTGATTGACGGATTTCGTATTTTAAAGGAAAAAGGTGTAAAGCATTTCGGACTGCATGCGTTTCTGGCCAGCAATACGGTGACTAATGAGTATTATCCGCTGCTGGCGAAGGTTCTGTTTGAGACAGCCGTGAAGCTGAAAAAAGAAATCGGCATCAGCGTGGAGTTTATCAATTTGTCGGGCGGGATTGGTATTCCTTATCATCCGGACCAGAAGCCAAACGATATTTATGAGATCGGGAAAGGCGTGCAGGAGGTCTATAACCAGGTACTGGTTCCGGCAGGGCTTGGGGATGTGGCCATCTATACGGAGCTTGGCCGGTTTATGCTGGGGCCTTATGGGGCGCTGGTGACTCAGGCCATTCATCAGAAGCATATTTATAAGGAATATATTGGCTGCGACGCCTGTGCGGCAAACCTGATGCGGCCTGCCATTTACGGAGCCTACCACCATATCACAGTGCTGGGCAAGGAGGATGCACCCTGTGACCATCAATATGACGTGACCGGAGCCCTGTGTGAAAACAGTGATAAATTCGCCATCGACCGGATGCTGCCTGAGATTGAGGTGGGAGATTATCTCTATATCCATGATACTGGCGCTCACGGCTTTTCCATGGGATATAATTATAATGGAAAGCTGCGCTCTGCGGAGCTTTTGAAAAAAGAGGATGGCACGGTACGGATGATTAGACGGGCGGAAACGCCGAAGGACTATTTTGCTACCTTTGACTTTTGTTCGCTGTTTCAAGAATAAAGGGACGTGTCTGCTGGCCCAGACATCAGCAAATTTGAATGTGGATTAAAAATAAGGATTTGCATAATGAATGATCGAAAAACCGGGAGAAAAAATATATTGGTTTTTGAGGCGGTGCTGATTGCCATTTTGACCATGGCGCTGGCCGTGGTTTTAGTCCTCTATTTTGGAAAGGACGGAGCGGGTCAAAGCGGCGAGGTTTCCATTAGTGAGATGGAGACGCTGGTTCCGGTGACTGAAGATGTGACAGAAGAAGCCACGTCGGTTAAGGAACCGGAGCCGGGAGAGCGGATTGAGTATGATGATCCGGTTCTCGGTGTGATTTCTGTTCCAGTTATGACGGACGTGGCCGCCCATACATATGACTGGGACAGACTGTCTGACAATGATCGCCGCCTATCTTATCACACGGAGGAGTTCCGTTCTAAACTGGGTGTGGATGTGTCCTATTTCCAGGGAGAGATCGACTGGGAGAAGGTGAAGGCGGACGGCATCGATTTCGCTATGATACGCCTGGGGTACAGGGGCTACGGCACGGGAAACATTGTGATCGATGACCAGTTTACGGAAAATATCAACGGAGCCTTGGAAGCCGGGCTGGAAGTGGGCGTATATTTTTTCTCCCAGGCGGTCAATGTGCAGGAAGCCAAACGGGAGGCGGAAACAGTGCTGTCGATGTTGTCAAGCTATCCGATTACGATGCCGGTGGCTTATGACCTGGAGATTGTCAGTGAAAACGGGTCCAGGACTCAGAAGCTTTCCGTTACTACGATGACGGAAAACGCAGCGGTATTTTGCCGGATGGTGGAGGCAGAAGGCTATGAGGCCGTCTACTACGCCAGTAAGAAAACAGCGCTTTTGCGGTATAATCTGTCGAAACTAAAAGATTATGGATTGTGGTATGCCGAGGAGGAGGCGCAGCCCAGTATTCCCTACGATTTTAAGCTGTGGCAGTATACGGCGGAGGGGACGGTTGACGGAATTGGGACGAGCGTGGCACTTGATCTTTATATAGAACCTAAACAAAAAACCGGAGAACAGGACTCCAAAGAACAGGGTTCCTGAAAAGAGAAAGCGTTTCCATGTTAGGAAATGAAACAGCAGGAGAGTAATCGTTTTGGCTAATACGTTATCACCAATGATGCAGCAGTATGTTGCGACAAAAGAACAGTACCCGGACTGTATTTTGTTTTACCGTCTGGGCGACTTTTATGAAATGTTTTTTGAGGATGCGGTGACGGTCTCCAAAGAACTGGAGCTTACCCTGACCGGAAAAGAATGCGGCCTTCCTGAGCGGGCGCCCATGTGCGGCGTCCCTCATCATGCGGCGGATACTTACCTGAACCGTTTGGTACAGAAAGGCTATAAGGTGGCTGTGGCCGAACAGATGGAAGATCCGAAGCTGGTTAAGGGTCTGGTGAAACGGGAAGTGATCCGTGTGGTAACGCCGGGGACGATCCTGAACAGTCAGGCTCTTGAAGAAGGGAAGCATAATTACCTGATGGGGGTAGTGTATTTGGGAAACTTTTTCGGCATTGCCATGGCGGATATTTCCACCGGGGATTTTTTTGTCACGGAGGTGGGGGATCTTCGGGCGCTGCTGGATGAGATTAACCGGGTGATGCCCTCCGAGCTGATCTGTAATGAAGCTTTTTTTATGAGTGGCGTTGACATCGATGACCTGAAAAACCGGCTGTCCGTTGCATTATCTTCTCTGGAAAATTATTATTTTGACGACGGCAGGTGCAGGAATATTTTGCAGGAGCATTTTCGTGTAGGTAAGCTGGAGGGGCTTGGCATCGCGGAGTACGAGACTGGCGTTATTGCGGCCGGGGCGCTGATGCAGTATCTGTATGAGACACAGAAAAATGACGTGGCCCAGCTGACCTCGATCCATCCCTATCAGACCGGGCGGTATATGGTAATCGATACCTCCACCAGACGGAATTTAGAGCTGACTGAGACACTCAGGGAAAAAAATAAGCGTGGCTCCCTTTTGTGGGTGCTTGACAAAACTTGTACGGCCATGGGAGCACGGCTGCTGCGGGGGTACATCGAGCAGCCACTGATTGACCGGCAGGAGATCCTGTGCCGGCAGGATGCGTTGGAGGAACTGAACCAAAATTATATGCTGCGGGAGGAGCTGGCGGAATACCTGAATCCCATCTATGACCTGGAACGGCTGACCAGCCGAATCGTTAATCAGACGGCAAATCCCAGAGATTTGATTTCCTTTAAAAATTCCCTTTCCATGCTGCCCCATATAAAAGATTTGTTAAAGGAATTCCAGTGCGGGCTGTTAAAAGAAACCTGTGAGGAACTAGACGATTTGTCCGATTTGTTCACCTTGATTGAGACTTCTATTATAGAAGAACCACCGATTACGGTTCGGGAGGGAGGGCTGATCAAGGAAGGCTTCGATGAGCAGGCGGACCAGTACCGGAAGGCAAAGACGGAAGGGAAAGGGTGGCTGGCGCAGCTAGAAACTGAGGAAAAGGAAAAAACCGGGATTAAAAATCTCCGGATTAAATACAATAAGGTGTTTGGCTATTATCTGGAAGTAACCAATTCCTTTAAAAACCAGGTGCCTGATTATTACATCCGCAAGCAGACATTGACCAATGCGGAGCGCTATACCACCGATGAACTGAAAAAGCTGGAGGAAGTAATCCTAGGGGCGGAGGACAAGCTGTTTGCCCTGGAATATGACCTGTTCTGCCAGATTCGGCAGAGAATTGCAAAAGAGGTGGTGCGCATCCAGGACAGCGCGAAGGCGATTGCGAAGGTAGATGTCTGTGTCTCCCTGGCAAGGACTGCCGACCAGAACCAGTATGTCCGGCCGAAGATCAATGAAAAAGGAGTGATCGATATCAAAAACGGCCGCCATCCTGTGGTGGAGAAAATGCTGCAGGGGGAGATGTTTGTGGAGAACGATACATTCCTGGATAATGGGAAGCATCGGGTCTCTATCATCACCGGCCCGAATATGGCAGGGAAATCTACTTATATGCGCCAGGCGGCATTGATCGTTCTGATGGCGCAGATCGGCAGCTTTGTTCCGGCCCAAAGTGCAAATATTTGTATTTGTGACCGGATCTTTACCCGTGTGGGAGCCTCCGATGACCTGGCTTCCGGCCAGAGTACCTTTATGGTGGAGATGACGGAGGTGGCGAACATCCTGCGGAACGCTACCAGGAATAGCCTGCTGATTTTGGACGAAATCGGCAGGGGCACCAGCACGTTTGACGGGCTGAGCATCGCCTGGTCAGTGATCGAGTATATCAGCAATACCCGGGTATTGGGGGCGAAGACGCTGTTTGCCACCCATTATCATGAATTAACGGAGTTAGAGGGCTCGTTAAGCGGCGTAAATAATTACTGTATCGCTGTCAAGGAGCGGGGGGACGATATTGTGTTCCTGCGGAAGATAGTAAAAGGTGGGGCAGATAAAAGCTACGGTATTCAGGTAGCCAAGCTGGCCGGGGTGCCGGAACCAGTCATCGGGCGGGCCAAAGAGATTTTACAGGAGCTGATCACGGCGGATATTACGGTAAGGGCCTGCGAGGTGGCGGCTACTTCCGGACAGAAGAAGAAAACTGTCGTAAAGCCCAATGAGCTGGAGCTGACGCAGCTGACTTTGTTTGACACGGTGCGGGAGGACGACATTATCAAAGAACTGATGGAAATGGATCTGGGGCGGATGACGCCGATCGATGCGCTGAACACGCTGTATCGGATGCAGGCGGTGCTGAAAAACCGGGTGTAGAACCAGAGACAGACAATGACGAAAGATAGCAGATGTGTTGTTATGGAGACAGACAGTGCCGGAAGGCTGCGTTGGGATTGAACCTATGATTACAAAATTAGACCAGAATACAATTAATCAGATAGCGGCAGGCGAGGTGATCGACCGGCCGTCCTCAGTGGTGAAGGAGCTTTTGGAAAATGCAATCGACGCAGGAGCTACTGCCGTCACTGTGGAGATCAAAGAGGGCGGTATCTCCTTAATCCGGATTACCGACAATGGCTGCGGAATAGAGGGGAGTGAGATCCCTACGGCATTCCTGCGGCATACGACCAGCAAGATTCGGACAGCGGAGGATCTGCTGACTGTGAAGAGCCTGGGGTTTAGAGGGGAGGCGCTGTCCAGCATCGCCGCCGTGGCCCAGGTGGAGCTGATTAGTAAGACAACGGACAGCCTGACCGGCTTCCGCTATGTGATTGAGGGCGGAGAGGAAAAAAAGCTGGAGGAGGTGGGTGCCCCGGAGGGCACTACGATTCTGGTCCATAATCTGTTTTACCATACGCCGGCCAGGAAAAAATTTCTGAAATCGGCAGCGACAGAAGGCGGCTATATCAGCGATCTGATGCAGCGGATGGCATTGTCCCACCCGGAGATTTCTCTGCGGCTGATTGTGAACAACCAGACAAAGCTGCATACGGCGGGAAACCACAATTTAAAAGATATTATTTATGGAATTTACGGCAGAGATATTACGAGGGAGCTGGTTTTTGTCAGCAGGCAGCTGTTCTGCGGCCAGATTGAGGGCTATGTGGGAAAGCCTGCAGTATCGAAGGGAAACCGGTCCTGGGAGAATTATTTTATAAACGGAAGATATATTAAGAGCAACATGATCTGCAAAGGGATCGAGGATGCTTTTCACGGCATTATGATGCAGCACAAATATCCGTTCTGTGTGCTTCATCTGAAAATTGATCCTGCTTATATCGATGTGAATGTGCATCCCTCTAAGATGGAAATCCGTTTTCAGCAGGGGGAGCAGCTGTATGAGGAAATCACGGAGGCGGTGGCTGCGGCATTGAAGGAGCAGGAGATGATCCCGTCGTTTTCGGTGGGGGCGGAGGAGAGGAAGAAGCCTATTGCCTCTGCGCCCAGGGGGGCGGAGCCTTTTGAAATGCGGCGGATGCAGGAAGAGAAAAGTGCGGTGCAGTGGAAGGAAAGCAGCCTGCAAAGCGATGGCGGGAGACAGGAGGATGCCTTTCGGCAGGATGATATCCTTTTGCAGAGCGGCGGTAGCCCTCGGAACATCGAAAAGAAACAGGGGCAGCAGGTCCGCGAGGTATCTTCCTATGCCTTTGACCATACACCTGTGCCCACGGAGGTAAAGCAGCAGGAATTATTTGAGGAAAAGCTGCTGCAAAAGCATTTCTCGGATGAGTATCAGATCATCGGTCAATTGTTCCAAACCTACTGGCTGATCCAGTATCAGGACAATTTTCTGATTGTCGATCAGCATGCGGCCCATGAAAAGGTGCTGTTTGAGAAATTGATGAAGGCATTTCGGGAGAGCGCCGTCGTCACCCAGCAGATGAACCCCCCATTTGTGTTTACATTGTCAGCGTCGGAGGAATTGCTGGTTCAGGAGTATGGTGAATTTCTGAAAAATGCCGGGTTTGAGATCGAGCCCTTCGGCGGCTTGGAGTATGCGGTTTACGCGATGCCGATGGAGCTGTACCGGATCGACAGCCAGAGGCTGCTTAGAGAAATCGTTGACGGGCTGTCACAGATACGGGGCAGCCAGGAGCCAGATGCGGTTTATGAGCAGATTGCCACCTGTTCCTGCAAAGGCGCGATCAAGGGGAATCAGCAGATTAGCCGGAAGGAAATGGAAGCCCTTCTGGAACAGCTGATGGGGCTGGAAAATCCCTATACCTGCCCTCATGGGCGTCCGGTGATCATCAAAATGACTCGGTATGAGTTGGAGAAAAAATTTAAGAGAGTGATATCGTAATGGAAACAGGAAAAAAACCTCTCATTATCCTGACCGGGCCTACGGCGGTGGGAAAAACCCAGCTCTCCGTTGCGCTGGCAAAGGCGGTGGGCGGCGAGATTATCAGTGCGGATTCCATGCAGGTGTACCGGGGGATGGATATTGGTTCGGCAAAGATCAGCCAGAAGGAAATGGAGGGCGTCCCCCATCATCTGATCGATGTGTTAGACCCCAGGGAAGAATGCAACGTGGTCAGGTTCCAGTCGATGGCGATGGAGGCCATGGAGCAGATTTATGCTAGAGAGCATATTCCTGTGATTGTGGGAGGCACCGGATTTTATATTCAGGCGCTGCTATACGGAATCGATTTTACCCAGCCCGAAGAGGAAGGGAAGGAAGGCGGCTACCGGAAAAGCCTTGAAAGGCTGGCAGAGGAAAAGGGAAGCCAGTATCTGTACGATTTGTTAAAAGAGCAGGACCCGAAATACGCGGCAGAAAACCACCCGAATAATCAGAAACGGGTGATTCGGGCATTGGAATATATTCATCTGACCGGTCGAACGTTTTCTTCCTATAATCAGGAGCAGCGTGAGCGGGAATCTTCTTACCGGTCTGTTTATTTTGTGCTGACCATGGACAGAGAACAGTTGTATGAGCGGATTAACCTGCGGGTTGACCAAATGCTTGCTCAGGGGCTTCTTGCGGAAGTGGAAAAGCTGCGGGCCATGGGCTGCAGGAAGGGCATGACTTCTATGCAGGGGCTGGGCTATAAGGAAATGCTGGATTATCTGGAAGGAAGGCTGACCTTTGAACAGGCGGCGGAGCTTTTAAAACGGGATACCAGGCGTTTTGCAAAGCGGCAGCTCACATGGTTTCGGCGGGAGAGGGATGTGATCTGGCTTGAAAAAGAGAAGTATGCCAGCCAGGAGGAATTGCTTAAGGAAATGCTGGAAAGGATTGAACAAAGATGGGGGATACGTTAAGAGCGCTGTATCAGCAGATGGGGTTAAGCCCGGCGGTGATTGATCTGGGGGAGCGGACAGGGGAAAAGCTGTCCGAACGGTTCCGAAGGATCGACCGGCGGGCAGAATACAATCAGATGAAGGTGCTGCAGGCGATGCGGGAGTGTCGGGTAAATGCAGGGCATTTCGCCTCCTCCACCGGCTACGGATATAATGACGACGGACGGGATACGCTGGAACAGGTATATGCCAAGGTTTTCGGCTGTGAGGACGCACTGGTGCGGGCGCAGCTGACCTGTGGCACCCATGCTCTCCATGTAGCGCTGTCTGCCATTTTGCGGCCGGGGGATGAGCTGCTGTCGCCGGTAGGGAAACCCTATGATACTTTGGAAGAGGTAATCGGGATTCGGGAATCTGCCTGCTCCCTGAAAGAGTTTGGCATTTCTTACCGTCAGGTGGAACTTTTGCCGGATGGTAGTTTTGACTGTGAGGGAATCCGGCAGGCGATGCGGCCCAATACCCGGATGGTCACGATCCAGCGTTCAAAAGGATATGATTCCAGGCCAACGCTGTCTGTGGACCGCATCGGGGAGCTGATTCATTTTATTAAGGAAATCAGGCCGGACGTGATCTGCATGGTGGACAATTGCTATGGTGAATTTGTGGAGGAACGGGAGCCCTCCCAGGTGGGAGCTGACATGATCGTAGGTTCTCTGATCAAAAATCCTGGCGGCGGGCTGGCGCCTGTGGGCGGCTATATCGCCGGTCGAAAGGAATTGATCGAAAAATGCGCTTATCGCCTGACCTCGCCTGGGCTTGGAAAAGAGGTAGGCGCAAGCCTTGGGTTAAACCAGACCTTTTTCCAAGGCTTTTTTATGGCGCCTGTGGTGACGGCGGGAGCGTTGAAGGCAGCGATCTTTGCCGCTAATATTTTTGAGGAGCTGGGCTTTGGGGTGATTCCCGACGGCAGCGTCAGCCGCCATGATATCATCCAGGCGGTTGAGCTGAAAAGTCCGGAGGCGCTGATTGCTTTCTGTGAGGGAATCCAGGCCGCCGCGCCGGTAGACAGCTATGTGTCCCCTGAGCCCTGGGCCATGCCAGGGTATGACTCCGATGTGATTATGGCGGCGGGAGCCTTTGTGCAGGGGTCTTCCATAGAGCTGAGTGCCGACGGCCCATTGCGCCCTCCTTACACGGTTTTCTTCCAGGGCGGCCTGACCTGGAACCATGGCAGGTTCGGCATCCTGATGGCTTTGCAGCGGATGGTGGATAAAGGTTTGGTAGATGTGTAGGGCTAATCTGTTATTAAAATTTTCTTAATTGTTGGAAGAATCATGTACATGAGGAAAATTGTGTGTTATACTGAGCGTCAGATATACTCATGAGCGAAAGAATTTGCGAAAAATATGCCTGTTATTGATCATAAAAATAGCAAATGGTTTGGCGATGAGTATGTATATGAGTATAAATCTACCGTCCGATATAACAAGAATGTGTACAGCCCATAAGGAAATATGTCAGGAGAAAGGAAATTTAATATGAAAAAATCACATGGCACTGCCGTATTGATTATCTTACTGCTGTGCGGAGTGGTTCTGGGCGGTTTTATCGGATCGCTGGCCGAGGATACGGGAGCTTTCGGCTGGCTGAATTACGGGCAGACCTTTGGCCTTTCTTCCCCGCTGGTTTTAGACCTGGGGGTGGTGGCGCTGACTTTCGGGCTGACGATCCGGATCAGCGTTGCAGGCATATTGGGCGTTTGCGCCGCTTTGCTGGCCTACAGGCTATTATGAACGGCCCGAAAATGTGTTTGGGGATTTACCTGAGGGAAATTATAGATGTCACATTGTAGTATGAAAGAATTGCCTGTACAGGAACGTCCCTACGAAAGATGTCTTAAAAGAGGCCCGGAGGCCTTGTCAGACGCAGAATTACTGTCGGTGATCATCCGCACGGGGGCACAGGGAGAAAGCTCCCTGGATCTGGCCCGAAAAGTGCTGGCTTTGGGCAGGGCAGGGGAAGGCGTATCCACGATCCTTCACCTGTCGGTACCGGAGCTGTGCGCACTGAAAGGAATCGGCAAGATCAAAGCAGTGCAGATTCAGTGCGTGGGAGAGCTGTCTAAGCGGATTGCCCAGAGCAGCCGGGAAAAGGAGCTGGTCTTAAACTCCCCCGGTTCGATCGCCTCTTATTATATGGAGCGGATGCGCCATCAGGAACAGGAAGATATGGTGGCAGTGTTTTTTGATACGAAAAACCATCTGCTGAAAGATATGCTTCTTACCAGAGGAACGGTAAATTCCTCGCTGGTTTCTCCAAGGGAGATTTTTATTGAAGCCCTGCGTTACCATGCGGTGTATGTGGTGCTTCTGCATAATCATCCCAGCGGCAATCCGGAGCCCAGTAAAGATGATATGTTGGTCACCCAGAGGATTGAACAGTCCGGCGCCATGCTGGGAATCCGCCTGATTGACCATATTATTATCGGCGATAATAAGTATATCAGTTTTAAAGAACGAGGATTGTTGTAGATGAAAGATCGTTTCAATTTCAGGATTCCCGCCAAGATGATGTTGTTTTTGCTGACGCTTACGTTTCTGGCGCTGCTTGTCCTTTCCTTTTTCAAAAGCAGCGTGACAGATGCGCTGCAAAATGGCATTAACGCCGCCATTATGCCCATGCAGAAGGGATTAAACCAGCTGGGCAGCCAGATTTTTTCCGAGGCGGAGAGCCTGGCGGCTTTAAAAAAAGCCCAGGAGGAAAATGTCCGCCTGAAGGAACAGCTGGCGGCTTTACAGGAAGAAAAAAGCCTGTCCCAGCAGGATAAGTATGAGCTGGAAACCTACCGGGAGCTGTTTAAGCTGGATCAGGAGTATTCCCAGTATGAGAAGGTGGGAGCCAGGGTGATCGGAAAGGATTCGGGCAAATGGTTCCATTCTTTTCTGATTGATAAGGGAAGCGATGACGGTCTTGCAAAAGATATGGTGGTCATTGCCCAGGGCGGTTTGGTGGGTATTATCACTGCGGTGGGGCCAAGGTCGGCCAGGGTGATGTCCATTATCGACGATGAGAGTAATATCACGGCGATGTCGGAGAATACAAGGGAAAGTTTCGTTGTATCCGGGGATTTGGAGCTTTATGAGGACGGTATGCTCCGGGTGATGTATATTGACAAGGAGAGCGAAATCGGCCCCGGGGATAAGATTATTACTTCCAATATAAGCAGCGTTTATCTACCTGGTATTCTGATCGGCTATATTGACGAGATCGCCGTGGATTCCAATAATATGACGAAATCGGGAACACTGATTCCTGTGGTGGATTTTGAACATTTGGAGACAGTGTTAGTCATCACCACGTTGAAAAATACGGGTGATGATATTATAGAGTAGTTTGAGGAATATTTTATGGTTCAGCTGAAGCTAAAACGTTTTCTCGGCGTGGTTCTTGTGATTGTGGCCGGATTCCTGCTACAAAACAGTATACTGCCTGCCATTCGGTGGATGATTTATGTGCCGAATATTCTGGTGATCATTATATGTGCTTTCGGTCTGTGCAGCGGCCCTTATTATGGAATGCTGGCTGGCGTGGTGTGCGGACTTCTGATGGACAGCGTATTCGGATATCGGATTGGTTTCTATTCGCTGGTCTTTCTGTATATGGGGTATCTGAACGGCGTGTGCCATAAATATTTTTTTTATGACAATCTGCTGATTCCCACGATCGCCTGCGGCTTGAGCGATTTCGGATTGGGGTGCTATATCTTTGTCCTTCATTTTCTGTTAAGAAACCGGATGAATTTTCGGTTTTACGCGATGAATATGATTCTGCCGGAGATGGTATTTACCATTTTGACAGGGCTGATTCTGTTCCGCATTATCATTAAGATCAATGCGAAGATGGAGGAACTGGAAAAAAGGAGATCGACTAAATTTGTTTAAGGAATTGTTTCAGATCGTCCGGGAGTTTTTGAAAAATTTTTTCACATCCAGGCTGTTTATCCTGTCGGTGATGATGATAGGCATGATGGCTGCACTGACGGTGCACCTGTTTCAGGTTCAGATCGTCCAGGGCGAATCGTATCAGAACGATTATATCAGCAAGACGCTGACAACCGTAAAAAAGAACAGCTCCAGAGGGGCGATCTATGACCGGAACGGAGAACCGTTAGCTTATAACAAGCTGGCCTATTCTGTCACGGTTATGGACACCGGCGCCTACAATGGCTATGAGAGAAATCTGATGCTTTTGGAGCTCAGAAAGATTCTGATGGAGCATGGGGAAACGATCGTTCCCTCGGTACCCATCGATCTGGATGAAAATGAGAATTATATTTTTACCGCAGCTACGGAAGCCCGCCGTCTGGCTTTTCTTCGGGATGCCTATGGAAAAAGGAGCGTGGAGGAGCTGGATACGGAGGAGGAGATTCTCTCAACCTCCACAGCTCAGGATATGATCGACTGGTTTGTGGATCGGTATGGCATAGGAAAGTACAAGAGTAAAGGTCCTACCTACGAACTGACAAAGCAGGAGACGCTGGATTTGGTTCATATGCGTTATGCCATGGCCCTGAATTCTTATCAAAAATATATGGCGGTAACGGTATCTCAGGATGTGGACATTTCCACCGTATCGGACGTGCTGGAGCACAGCAATGAGATGAAAGGGGTGGATGTGAAGGAAGATTCCATCCGGGTTTATGAGAACAGTGAATATTTTTCCAATATTATTGGTTATATCGGGCAGGTAGACCAGGAGGAGCTGGATGCGCTTAAGGCCGAGGAGGGAGAGTATGCCGTCGGCGACATGATTGGGAAGACCGGTATCGAATCCTCTATGGAATCGGAGCTTCGGGGGACCAAAGGAGAGCAGACCATGCATGTGGACAGCCAGGGACATATCCTGGAGGTAGTGGAACAGACAGATCCGCTGGCAGGAAACGATATTTATCTGACATTGTCCACTGAAGAGCAGAAGGCTATTTACTGTCTGTTGGAGCAGCGTCTGGCAGGTATTCTGGTGTCAAAAATCGTGAATGAGGATGTGACCATCATTCCCACCATGTCGGCGGAGGAGCGATTTATTCCGGTAAAGGATGTCTACTATCAGCTGATCGGCAATAATGTGCTGACAATCTCTCATTTCAGCGACAAGAACGCCTCGGAGATCGAGCGGGGGATCTACGCAAAGTATGTAGGGCGAAAGCAGCAGGTGATGAGTCAACTGTCTCAGGTATTGTTCGACGAGCAGTCGCTGCCGATCAAAGAACAGAGTGAGGACATGCAGTCCTACATCGCCTATGCCCACAGCATTTTGACGGATAATAATATTTTGGTGCGCAGCTGGGTAGACGCCGACGATCCCATGTATCAACAGTGGAGGGATGATACCTGCAGTTTTCGGGATTTTTTATTTCATGCCTTGACGAACGGATGGATCGATACGAAGAAACTGGATCTGAAAGACAAATATTCCAGTACGGAGGATACTTTTGCGGCTCTTGTCGATAAGATGGAGGAGATTCTGGATACGGATACCTCCTTTGGCAAACAGATTTACCGCTATCTGGTGGAGGATGAGACGCTGACAGGCCGGGAGCTGTGTCTTGCACTCTTCGATCAGGGCGTTTTGGAATATGATGAAGAGGCGTATCAGAGTCTGATGACAGGCGGGGATGCGGCGGCGTTTACATTTATCAGACAGAAGATAGAAAACATTGAGATTACGCCGGCTCAATTGGCGCTTGATCCCTGCTCCGGCTCGGTGGTTGTCAGCGATGTGAAAACGGGAAATGTGCTGGCGCTGGTTTCCTATCCCGGCAGTGATAACAACCTTTTGATGTCTGATCCGGCTTATTTTGCGAAGCTGCAGAACGATCAGTCGCTGCCTTTATACCCAAGAGTAACCCAGACCAGGACAGCCCCTGGCTCCACCTTCAAGATGGTGAGCGCCATAGCGGGCATGGAGGAAGGGGTGCTTCAGCCGACGGAGACAATCGCCACGCAGGGTATTTTTACGGAGCTGGGATTGGAGCTTCGGTGTAATGTCTATCCTGGCATTCACGGCGTGATCAATATTCAGCAGGCGTTGGCCAAATCCTGTAACTATTTTTACAGCGAGGTGGGGTATCGTCTTTCCCAGGACGCCTCTGGCAATTATAATGCGGGCCTGGGCTTAAGTCGAATGAGAAAATATTCGGAGGCTTTCGGTTTCGGCGAGAAATCCGGTGTGGAGATTTATGAGAGTGATCCCCACATAACGGATGAGAATCCGATTCCCTCCGCAATCGGGCAG
The DNA here is from genome assembly GCA_910588405.1 of uncultured Lachnospiraceae bacterium. Taxonomy (GTDB): domain Bacteria; phylum Bacillota; class Clostridia; order Lachnospirales; family Lachnospiraceae; genus Paralachnospira_A. The sequence continues at coordinate 18,788 of CAJUPT010000042.1, forward strand.
GGTTCCCATTCTTATACCAATACCCAGCTGAATCGCTATGCGTTGACGCTGGCAAACCGGGGCACGACGCTAAAGCTGAATCTGATCTCTCATATTAATAATCCGACGGGAGCGGTGGTGCAGACCTTTGACAGGAAGGTAACAGGACAGTCCGAGTTTTCCGAAACCGCCTGGGATGTGGTATGGGAAGGCATGCGCAGGGTGATCACGGACGGCTCCTATAACGCTCTGTTTGCGGACACGCCGGTTACGGTAGCCGGTAAAACGGGTACCGCTGAGGAAAATAAACTCAGACCCAACCATGCGAACTTTATCTGTTTCGCGCCCTATGAGAATCCTCAGGTGGCCGTTACCGTCAGCATTCCCAATGGCTATACTGCCGCGAATGCGGTGCTGGTGGCAAAGGATACGCTGGATTATCATTTTGGGAAGATTGATCTGGATTCGATTTTAAATTCCAGTGCATCGGACAGCAATATAATGGATGAGAATGAATAGGCGAATGTAAAATAGCAACAGACCGATTGGCCCTTAAAAAGTAGGAAGCGGCTAAAAACAGGTAAATGGGGGCCTAGAAGGGTAGTTGCGGAACTTCGAATTGAGGAAAAATATGAAACAGTCTGTTATGATCAAAGGAAATACCTACGGAATCACGGTGGTTTTGGACCCGGAGCTTCCATTTTCCAGGTTAAAGGAGGATGTGGCGTCTAAATTTCAGGAATCCTCCGGCTTTTTTAAGAATGCCAGAATGGCTCTGGCCTTTGAGGGGAAAAAGTTAAGCAGCGCGGAGCAGATGGAGATGGTATCCGCTATCACGGACAATTCTTCGATTCAGGTGCTGTGCGTCGTGGACCCGGACAAGGAGCGAGAGGAAATATTCCGCAGCAAAACGGAGCAGGTGCAGTCCGTCGATTACACCCCGGGATTGTTTTACAAGGGTACCTTAAGAGGCGGCCAGGTGGTGGAGGCGGAGAGCAATATCGTGATTCTGGGCGATGTCAATCCGGGCGGAAAGGTTATCGCCAAAGGGAACATTATCGTTCTGGGCGCATTGAAGGGAAATGCCTATGCCGGTATCTCGGGAAATGAACATGCTTTTGTGGCGGCCCTTGAGATGGATGCCATGCAGATTCGCATTGGGGATGCCATCGCCCGCTGCGAGGACGACAGGGATGAGGACGAAACGCCGGTTCCAAAGATCGCTTTTGTCGAAGATGGAAATATTTATGTGGAAACCATATGTAAAGAAGTACTAAATGATATAAAATTAATATAAAACAGCTGGAAATATTCTCATTTTTCATGTACAATAGAAGATGCATGTGAGAATATTTACAACTATTCAGTCAACTTGAACATAGGGCTGACTGGCGGTTGTTTTGAAGCGAAAGCTTATTCACATCAGTTTGGGAGGAAGTAAAAATGAGTGAAGTGATCGTTGTGACATCAGGGAAAGGCGGCGTGGGGAAAACTACGACTTCCGCGAATGTGGGTACCGGCCTTGCCATGCTGAATAAAAAGGTAGTGCTGATCGATACCGATATCGGCCTTAGAAACCTTGATGTGGTTATGGGTCTGGAAAACCGGATCGTCTATAACTTGGTGGACGTGGTGGAGGGGAACTGCCGGATGAAACAGGCGCTGATCAAGGATAAGCGCTATGATAATCTGTTTCTTCTGCCCTCTGCGCAGACGAGAGATAAGACTGCCGTTTCGCCGGAGCAAATGAAAAAATTAACCGATGAACTGAGAGATGAATATGATTATATCATCCTGGACTGTCCGGCAGGCATCGAACAGGGCTTTAAGAATGCCATTTCGGGTGCTGACCGGGCACTGATCGTCACTACCCCCGAAGTATCGGCGATTCGTGACGCGGACAGAATCATCGGTCTGCTGGAGGCCAGCGGTATTCACAAGATCGACCTGATCATCAACCGAATCCGCATGGACCTGGTGCGTCGGGGAGATATGATGTCCAATGATGATGTGATCGAGATTCTGGCGGTTTCCTTAATCGGCGCCGTTCCAGATGATGAAAACATCGTGATCGCCTCCAATCAGGGCGAACCGCTGGTGGGCAACAGTTCGATGGCCGGGCAGGCTTATATGAATATTGTGCGCCGTGTTCTGGGTGAGGAGGTTCCCTACCTGGATCTGGACAGCGGTACGGGATTTTTCAGCCGTCTCTTAAAACGCATGGGCCTGAATTAAGCGAAGGAGGCTTTAGATGAATATTTTAGATTTATTCAAGAAGAAAAATTCCGGCTCCATCGCGAAAGACAGGCTGAAGCTTTTGTTGGTTTCCGACCGGGCCAGCTGCTCGCCGGAGATTATGGAAGCGATCAAAAATGATATTATCAAAGTGATTTCAAAGTACATGGAGATCGATGCGGAAGGGCTGGACATCCAGATTACACAGACAGAATGTGAAGGCAGCCAGGGAACGGTGCCGGCTCTGTACGCGAATATACCGATCAGGGATATCCGTAAGGCGTGATAGGATTACCGGCCACAGAGTACGGAGCGAACAATAATGTGACGAAAGGAAAATGCTGCCGGATGGAGTGTGAATGTTAGCATTTAAAAATTACAGGCTGAGACATTTTAACTTTAAGATGGTGCTCTATATCCTGATTCTTTCAGTGATCGGCATTCTGGTAATCACCAGCGCGACGATGAACAGCGATGGGGATACGACCTCGAAGCAGATGATGGGGGTGTGCGTCGGGGTAATCTGTATGGTGATTCTGTCACTGGTCGATTATCACTGGATTTTAAAGTATTATGCCCTGATCTATATCGCCATGGTGGGGGTTCTGGTGGCGGTGCTGATCGTGGGAAAGGATTCTGGCACCAACGCTACACGGTGGATTGATCTGCCGGCCATTGGTAGGATTCAGCCTTCTGAATTTGCCAAAATTGGTTCGATTTTGTTTTTTGCGAAGTTTTTTGAAAGCAACGAAGAAAAAATCAATTCGCCGGTGACAGTATTTGGAAGTCTAGCCTTGTTTGCAATTCCGCTGTATGCGATTTTTGCCCAGCCGGATCTGTCTACGTCCATTGTATTCGGGGTGCTTTTTCTGGTGATGATCTACGCGGCTAAGATCAGCTATAAGTGGGTGTTTGGTACGATTGCCGTGGTGGTTCCGGCAGTGTCGGTGTTTTTGTATTTGCTGTTAAATGGTCATTACCTGTTTTTAAGGGAGTATCAGGCAAATCGGATTCTGTCTTTTTTCGGATTGGTGGAGAATACCCAGGACCTGCTTTTGCAGCAGATCAATTCCAGAATGGCCATCGGTTCCGGACAGCTTTATGGCAAGGGGCTGTTTAATACAACGCTGGAATCGGTAAAAAACGGAAATTTTTTGATGGAGGAGGATACGGATTTTATCTTTGCGATTGTAGGAGAAGAGATGGGATTTGTGGGAAGCTGTACGGTGATCGGACTTCTGACGCTGGTGATCTTAGAATGTATCTGGCTGGGCGCCAGGGCAAAGGACCTGTCGGGACGGCTGATCTGTACCGGTATGGCGGCGCTGATTGCATTTCAGGGATTTATCAATATCGGCGTGGCGTCCTTCCTGCTCCCGAACACGGGCCTTCCGCTGCCCTTTATTAGCGCGGGCCTCAGCTCTCTGCTCAGTGTGTTTCTGGGTATGGGAGTGGTACTGAATGTAGGAATGCAAAGAAAGGTAGAAGTGTTATAAGAGTAAAAAAAGGTAAAAAAGCAAAACTATTAGAATGAGGAGATGAGGGATATTATGAACATTGGATTGATTGCCCATGATGCGAAGAAGAAATTGATGCAGAATTTTTGTATTGCATACCGGGGGATTTTAAGCAAACATGAGCTGTATGCCACGGGGACGACGGGACGGCTGATCGAGGAGGTCACAAACCTGAACATCCATAAATTTCTGGCAGGGCATCTGGGAGGACAGCAGCAGCTATCCGCTCATATTGAGCAAAATCTGATCGATCTGGTGATTTTTTTAAGAGATCCCCTGACACAAAAATCCCACGAGCCGGATATTCAGAGTGTGATGCGGATCTGTGATATGCACAATATTCCGCTGGCCACCAATCTGGCGACGGCGGAGCTTTTGATTAAAGCGTTGGAGCGGGGCGATCTGGAGTGGAGAGAGACGTTCAAGTAAACGTCCTGCGCAATCCGATCGGAAAGCGTTGACACATTATGCAAGAGAGGACAGCTATGAAACGTTACAGGCTGATACTGGCTGTTGCAGCGGCTGCCTTTGTACTGGGCGGCTGCGGAAACAGCGGCCGGAAGGATATGCTGAAACCATATCAGGTTTCTTATGAGATGGATGCGGTGCTGGATAACAGCGGCGAGATGGGCAGAGCGGATTTTTTCGCCGAAAATCTCTGTGTGGTTACGGGGGAAGAAGCTTACACGGATGAGCTGATTGACGCAGGTGCCGCAATTATTTTTAACCGGACAGATCGGGAAGTGTTATTCAGCAATCACGCTTACGAGAGGCTGTATCCGGCCAGCATCACCAAGCTGATGACAGCCCTAGTGGCTATTGAAAACGGTGATTTGAATGCCACGATCCAGATCACTCAGGATATGCTGAAAGGACTGGAAAATACTTCTTTGGCGAATATCCAGCCAGGAGAAACCTATACGCTGGAACAGCTTTTGTATGGCGCTCTGCTGCCTTCCGGCAACGACGCCGCCATTGCCATCGCTTACCTGGTGGGAAATGGAAATTTGGATAATTTTGTGGCGATGATGAATGAAAAGGCAAAGCAGATCGGCGCTACGGGCACCCACTATGTCAATCCTCACGGGCTGTCCGATGACGATCATTATACGACAGCCTATGATGTATATCTGGTTCTGGATCATCTGATGGAGCATGAGATTTTCAGCCAGATCGTGTCCACGGATCAGTATACGGCAGAGTATCAGGATACTGACGGAAAAACCGGTACGAGAGAGTTTAACACGACGGTCCGTTATACCAGCGGCTCTGTCGAAATGCCGGAGGGCATTACTGTGGTGGGCGGAAAAACGGGGACGACGACTCCAGCCGGCTCCTGTCTGGCCCTGGTGTCTCAGGACGGTGCGGGGAAGCAGTATATCTCCGTAATTCTGAAGGCATCGGACAGAGAGTCCCTGTATGAGCAGATGGATCAATTGTTCACCAAAATTTTGAAATAATTCTTGTGCTTTTATTGTATTTATACTATAATTAATTTAATATCATACACGTTTCACACAAAAGGAGGAGAACGCTATGGTCGAAATTATAGCAGGACAAAAGGGAAAAGGAAAAACAAAATACCTTTTGGAGAAAGCAAACAGCGCTATCAAAGATGCGAAGGGCTCTATTGTATATTTGGACAAGAGTTCCAAGCATATGTATGAATTAAATAATAGAGTGCGTCTGATCAACGTTACGGACTTTGGTATTAAGTCTTACGAGGCATTTATCGGCTTTGTATGCGGGATTATTTCTCAGGATCACGACCTGGAGCAGATGTATCTGGACAGCTTTTTGAAAATGGCATGTCTGGAGGGACAGGACATTACGGAGGCCATTGATCAGCTGACGCAGATTGGGAAGACTTATGACGTTACATTTATTCTGAGCGTTTCTCAGGATGCTGCCCATCTTCCGGAGAATGCAAAGGATAAGATTGTCGTTTCATTATAATATCGGGATATCACCTATATCGTTTATCAAAAGTCTTACATATAGGCAAAAAAGGAAGTCCTATTTCGGGACTTCCTTTTTCTGGTACCGCAGGAAAGTTTTATGGACTTCCCTATGATACAAAGCCTGCCGGAGGGCTCTCAAACTCATGCACGGTCCGCAGATTTGATCCGTCCGTAGGTGCTGATCAGATATAGACCGGAAATGCCTACCAGCCCGTAGATGATTCTTGACAGCATTGACATATCACCCAGAAGGAAGGCCACCAGGTCAAAGCGGAAAAATCCGATCAACCCCCAGTTGATCGCTCCGATGATGGCGATCGTTAAGATTGTATAGTCAATTCCTTTTGTGTTCATATCGTCACCTCCAAATCATTCTTTGACGGACAAAGTCCGTCGGCCTCGTAAGAGGACTGCATATTTGCATAGTAGACGACAAAAGTTTTTGCTTTTGACGTTTCATATAGTATGTCCGTCAGCGGCAGATACTATACAAGTATATGAAAGGAACAGGAATGGCCAGGAAAAAAACCAGAAAGAGAGCCAGAAAGAAAAAGAAGATTATCCGCCTCAGAACGTTTAATCTGAATATAGGTGTTATGATATTCGCTTTTATTCTTTTTTATCTGATCGTTGTGGTTGTGATGTATCTGTCCAAAGAGCGGATTCAGATTTTTACGGTGAATCAGGGCAGTCTGGTGGCTGATTCCAGTTATACGGGCATTATACTCCGGGATGAGACGGTTTACCGTACGGATTACTCCGGAAACGTCTACTACTATATTCAAGAGGGGCAGAAGGCCGGTGTGGGAGATCTGATCTATTCTATCGATGAAAGCGGTCGTGTCGCGGAGCTTCTGGCCCAGAAAAGCGCCGACGGAAACCAGCTTTCCCAAGATAATCTTCTATATTTAAAACGGATGCTGATGAATTACAGCGTGAGCTATGATCCGCTGAATTTTTCGGATATTTATGATGTGAAATATACCGTTCAGGCGGCGCTTTTGGAGTATTCCAGCATGGAGTCCATTGAGGAGCTGAATCAGTCTTTGGAGGAGATGGGCGCGCTTTTTCAAATGTATCATGCGCCGGCCAGCGGGATCATTTCTTATTATGCCGACGGTTTTGAAGAATTATCCCCGGAACAGCTGACAAAAGATTCCTTTGACAGAGAAAATTATGAGAAAACCTATTTTAAGGCCGGTGATTTGGTAGAGAGCGGTACAAGCATCTATAAAACGATTGACAGCGATGTGTGGTCCGTTATCATACCGATCTCAGAGGAGGATGTGGTTGCTCTGGCGGACAGGGACAGTGTCAGGGTGACTTTTCGGCAAAATCGCTTCGAGACGGTTGCACAGTATTCCTCTTTTGTGTCCAATGATGGTACGACTATGGCGAAGCTGACCTTTGATAATTATATGAATCAGTTCCTGGCGGAGCGTTTTGTAGAGATTGAGCTTGATATGAATCAGGCGGAAGGATTGAAGATTCCGGTTACATCGCTGGCCAGCAAAGACTTTTTCGTGGTTCCTGAAGATTTTTTAACGAAAGGCGGCGAGAGTCAGGAGGACGGCTTTATGGTGGAGGTGGCAGGCGAAGAGGGCGTTACTTCCCAGTTTGTGGAGGCTATGCTTTACCACAAGGAGGATGGCAAGTACTATATAGATACGAATATGGAGCAAATTAAGGCAGGCTCTTACCTGTTGAAGCCTGAAAGCAGTGAGCGGTATCTGGTGGGCGAGACACAGCCTTTGGAGGGCGTTTATAATATCAACAAAGGCTATGCGGTGTTCCGAAAAGTGGAGATTTTAGAGAGAAATGAGGATTATTGTATTGTCAGTGATGAATCGCCCTATGGATTGGCAGTCTATGATCATATTGTGCTGGATTCCTCGACGGTACATGAGAATGATATTATCTATTGATCATGGGAATTTGTTATTTTCCGGTATTTAATTATACGATCTTTGTTATAAATATTGATTCTGATATGGGATTATGTTATGATTAGACGTATCATGGGTTTGAATGAAATACGCCGCAGAGAGCTATGGGGTATTTCAGAAATGCTTTTAGACTCTGACATTTAGGAAACGGAGCGGGATGAATGGCTGGATTTATTGAGAAATTTTTGGATGCAATCAAATTATCGGATCGCTATGAAGATGATGAAGAGTTTGACGAATATTATGACGACGACTTGTCCTATCAGACAAAGGAAGAAGAACGGGCTCGTAGCAGACGTTCTAGACGGGAAAAGGACAATTCGGATCTGGACGATATCGATTTAAAAGGAATTCAGGATTCGGAGCCTAAGGTAGTAAAGAAAAGCAATGTGGTTCCGCTCACCCGCACGAATAAGAACGGTATGGAGGTATGTGTGATTAAACCGGCTTCTATGGATGATTCCAAGGAAATTGTAGATACGTTGCTTGGCGGAAGGGCAGTGATTATAAATTTGGAAGGAATCCATATCGAGATTGCGCAGCGGATCATTGATTTTACTTATGGCGCCTGTTATTCCATCGATGGAAATTTTAACAAAGTTACGGAGTATATCTTTATTGTTTCTCCCAGAAGTATCGAGCTTTCCGGGGACCTTCTGGACGTGATCGCAGAGGAAAAGTTTGATTCCTCTGGTTTTAAGCTGTAGCGAGGCGAGAATGGAGTGATGAGAGAAGAAGATATGCTTTTAAAAAAGCGGCTTTTGGAATTGGCTCGGCAGTGTGAACGCAAAAGTATCCCTGTTTTCAGCCATTTCCTGAATTTGAATGAGCAGACAGTTTTTCATGCGCTGCGCACTGAGCTTCCACCTGTTCAGGTGTTCCTGGAGGGTGGATATGAGGCGGCAGAACGAAAGATTGTTTGCTTTCTTCCTGTTATGGAGGATTCGGGATATCTTTCGTCGGTTCTTCCTGTTGCCGCGATTTGGGTGCGTCCGAAAGCTCCTAAGTTTTCCGGAGACTGTTCACACAGAGATTATCTGGGCGCAGTGTTAAATTTAGGGATTGACAGAAATCAGATCGGCGATATTCTTGTAGAGGGACAGGAAGCCTGGATCTTATGCAGAGAGCAGATTGCTTCCTTTATTACTGACCAATTGACGCAGGTGCGGCATAATGCGGTGATCTGCCAGACGGTTTCTCTTACACAGCTTCACTATACGCCGAGATTCAAGGAGATATCCGGCAGCATCGCTTCTTTGCGACTGGACAGTCTGGTGAGCCTGGCCTTCGGGCTTTCCCGTTCGAAGGCAGTCGAGTGCGTAAAGGAAGAAAGGGTTTTTGTCAATGGAAAGCTGACAGTCTTTTCTGCCTTTGAACCGGCGGAGGGCGCGATTATTTCGGTGCGAAGGCTGGGAAAGTTTCGGTATAAAGGGTTTGTGAATAAAACCAAAAAGGGGCGGGATTATGTGGCTTTAGAGGTGTTTATATAACAGGTTTTCATCTAGGAGGCATGTGTGATGACAGACAGAATAACGGTGCATGAAGGAGAAACGCCAGTCTACGATATTGTATTTCGGCGGGATTTCGACGAATTTGGAGAAGAGCTTAAGAAGCTGGGATACGGAGGAAAAAAGATCTGCGTCGTGTCGGACAGCACAGTGGCTTCACATTACATGGAAAAGCTGCAGTCCGTCGTCGGCCCTGAAGCCGCCACCGTTACATCTTTTGTCTTTCCGGCGGGAGAGGAGAATAAAAATCTGGATGTGGTGCGTCAGTTGTATGAGCATCTGATTTTGCAGCATTTTGATCGCAATGATCTGCTGATCGCTTTGGGCGGCGGCGTGGTAGGGGATTTGACCGGCTTTGCCGCCGCCACTTATCTGCGGGGCATTTCCCTGATCCAGGTTCCCACAACGCTTTTGTCACAGGTAGATAGCAGTATCGGCGGAAAGACTGGCGTGGATTTTGACAGCTATAAAAATATGGTGGGTGCTTTTTATATGCCCCGCCTGGTATATATCAATCTGACGACCCTTAATACGCTGACAGAACGTCAGTATGTGGAAGGAATGGGGGAGATTATCAAGCACGGTCTGATCAAAGATCGCGCATATTTGTATTGGCTTAAGGATCATATGGAGCAGATTCGTGACAGAGAGATGGAAGTCTGTGAGAAGATGATCAGGAGAAGCTGTGAGATTAAACGGGATGTGGTGGAGCGTGACCCGAAAGAGCAGGGGGAGCGGGGGCTGCTGAATTATGGTCATACGCTGGGGCATGGGATTGAGAAGGAAACCGGATTTTCCCTGCTTCATGGGGAATGTGTGGCTCTTGGCTGTGTGGCCTCCGCCTGTATCTCTCTGCACCGGGGAGATATTGCCCGGGACACTTTTTTGGAAATCGAGGAGATCATTCGCTCTTCGGGACTGCCAGTCCGGATCTCAGAACTGGATACGGACCGGGTGCTTGCGGCAACCAAGCATGATAAGAAGATGGATGCTGGCGTGATCAAATTTATCCTGTTGAAACAGGCCGGAGAGGCTTATATTGATCGGACCGTTACGTTGGACGAGATGCGGAGGGCGCTGGGGTATATCTGTGAAAAAGGAAGTACTTTTTAACTGATTATGTGTGGGATGATGTTTCACGAATTTTCATATCACAGGAAAGTTCGACGATGATATAAAAATGCTCAGCGAGGATGCACACGTAAACGAAGAGGAAATTGTCCAAAATCTTGTTCGGATGGAGTAGAATTTATCATGATATAAAGCTTGAGAGAAAGGAAAGGATATTGGAAAAGAAAACAGATCGCGGCAGCAATAAATGGAAAACAGCGCTTCTTTTTTTGGTTTTGTCGGCTGTATTAATTGCATTGGATCAGTGGACAAAGCTTCTGGCGGTGTCCCATCTGGAGGGAAAGCCTGCCTGGCCGCTGATTTCCGGCGTGTTTGAATTTTCTTATACGGTTAACTATGGGGCGGCCTTTGGCATTTTGCAGAACCGCCAGCTGCTGTTTTATATCACCACGCCGGTGATATTGGCGGCCGTCTTTTATCTATACCTGCAGATTCCCGCCAGCAAACGGTATCTGCCCATGAAATGGGTTGGCCTCCTGCTGTTCTCTGGCGCTGCCGGCAATCTAATCGACCGGGCCGCGCAGGGATATGTGGTCGATTTTCTCTACTTTAAATTGATCGACTTTCCCGTGTTCAATGTGGCGGACTGCTATGTGACCGTGGCGACGGCGGCGCTGTTTGTTTTGATTTTGTTCGTTTATAAGGAGGACGAGCTGGGGTTTTTTAAGGTGTGGGAGAGGGAGAAATAATGTTGAAGATTATATTTGGAGAAGTGGAAAATTCTGAAACGGTAAATTAAGACTATTTTTGAAAAATCCCTGTTGAAGATTCAATGCGGTAGAGGTATTGGATTCGACAGGGATTTTTTTGTTGTGCAAATGGAAAAATTAGGTGGATTTTAAGGCTGAAATTTCGCAGATATTCCACATCTGCGAAAGACCGGAGCTATTCCTTGAAAA
>CAJUPT010000043.1 GCA_910588405.1 uncultured Lachnospiraceae bacterium
AAAGAATGCTATGGTAATGGCAAATAAATAAACAGCTGATAATATAATTTCCGGTGAGCTTTTGATTTATGGCATAAAATGAATATGATTGACAGAAAACAGGTATCGCCTGATCACACACACCAGGGAGAAACATACTATGGGAATATTCCTGAACAGCACAGCGCCTTATGAGAGCTACAAACGAACGGCACAGACACGTTTTTTTGTTGACAAAACATGGCTGATCGATGAAATTCTGCACGGGCTGGAGAGGGATAATCAGCGCTGCGTCTGTATTACCCGTCCGCGCCGTTTTGGAAAGACCGTTATGGCGAATATGCTGTGCGCTTTTTTGGGAAATGCGGCTGACAGCGGTGATATTTTCAGCTGCCTGAAAATTTCCCGATCGCCATTTTATAGAACACATAGGAATCAATATGATGTGATCTATATTGACTTCAGCGAGGAACCGGAAAAATGTGGGTTTTATGACCGGTATATTTCCCGTTTTCTGGACGGGGTGAAGGCAGATCTGCGAAAGGGTTTTCCGGAGATCGCGGAGGATGACAGAAAGTCTTTGTAGGACATTCTTATTTTTACGGGGTATTTCACTCTTTCATCACCGTCTCAATCACACACATATGCCTCTTACTTTTCCTCTCATAATTAATCCCCACCAAAAGAATCTCCCCCGTATACTCCTTGATCCAGTCAGCATACTGCCTGTCGTGGATCTGACGGATCGCGCCTTCGGCAGACCGGTTCCATTTTAATTCGACGATCAATGCCGGTTTGCCCGCATTCCGTCTGGGCAGGTATACCACATCGGCGAAGCCTTTTCCGGAGGGCAGTTCCATAATCGGATTCATATAGCAGGATTTGGCGCTGTAGTAGGCCATCAGAATCGTGCAGGTAAGGGAATTTTCATCGTTATATTTGAGCAAAGAGGCCGTTTCGCTGTGGATGGCCGACAGACCTTTGGCTACGGCTGTTCCGTCCAGTGCCCAGGTGCGTTCCAGAAGCTGTTCGGACCGTTCCAGCGCCTGCATCAGTCCGTCCCATCCGCCGGTTTTGACCGCGCGCAGGAATTCCAGGGAGATTTCGTGGTTGGGAATGAAGGTCTCCTCTTTTTGTGTGTCATATGTGAGGTATCCTAAATGTATCAGAAGAGTAAGTACGTCATCTTTTGTTTTGAAGGTTGTCATATCATTTTGGAATGTGGACGGGTCAATTTTACAGTGCATGGAACCCAGCATTTCGATAATTGTATTTTTAAGACCATCGAAATCCAGATCAATGTAGGTCTTTAGCGCTTCATAGGTTTCAGTTCCGGTCCAATAGCTTTGAAAGGTTTTCCACATCAGAGCATCGGCTACTGATTTGGGATTATAAATGTGGCATGAGCCTAACAGGTAGCCATCGTACCATTTTTTCATCTCCGCGAATGCGATATTATATTTTTTGCACTGTTCCTGCACTTCTTCTTCTATGAAGCCGAAGTATCTGTCCAGATTTTTGGGGCTTGCCATAGAATATTCGTCAAAAATATTAAGAGCAGAGTGTTCCCCATATTTTTTCACAGGCAAAATTCCCGTCATATAGGCCAGACTTACATAATTTTGGCCTTTAAAAAGTCCTCTGAGAAAATCGAGATAGTCTTTTTGGATGTCTTTGCGTTCTTTTGCGATACGAAATACGCAGTCCCATTCGTCGATTATGAAAATGAAGCCCTCTCCTGTCCTTGTAAATATCTGATTTAAAACAGTTTTCAGGCGGGTCTGCCCATTAAAGCTTTTTTGTTCAGGAAATTCTTCGCAGAGTTCCTGAATAACTGTTTCCTCAATTGTTTTGATAAACAGTTCAAGTTCATGCCTGGACTCTAAAAACTGCTGGATATCCAGCCGGATGACGTGATATCGGTTCAGATGCGTTTGAAAAGACGCTTCTTTTTCCCCTTTCCGTCCTGCAAACAGGCTGCGGGAATCGCATCCTTTGCTGTAATAGGCCACCAGCATATCCGCCGCCATGGATTTTCCGAAGCGACGGGGGCGGCTGACGCACATAAAGCAGTTGATCGTATCGATTCGTTTGTTTGTGGCGGCGATCAGGTCGGTTTTGTCAATATAGATTTCGGAATTCAGTGCTTTGCGGAATGCCGTGTTTCCCGGATTTACATAGATTCCCATGCTGACGGCTCCTTTTTGATTAGAGAGAAAGGATCTTTGCCTACATTTTTATAGTTACTCTCTGATATCTAAAATTAAAATTTATTCGTTCACGGTTTCATCCGCCGCGCTGTTATCTTCATTGTCCTCCTTCCTATCTTTCCCGGACATTTTTATAGCGATCATAAAAGCGTAAAGGATAACAGGAATGACAAAGGTTCCGTACAGGGATGCTTGGAACAGCCGATGGGTGAATGGTGTTTGGATAATCGCGCAGATCAGCGTCATGATATAAAGCCCCAGCAGCAAAAGGATTCCTGTGGCTGCAAGAACACGTCTGAGTTTCATGAATAAGACCTCCTAAATGGTTTATGTGTTATGTATGCTTATGTATGCGATTGCGGAGCCGGAAACAGTAAGCGCCGGCCTTTATGGGATATGGTGTGATTTTCTGAAACATGAGGTTTTCCTGTCAGCCGTATGAAAAGCATGAAACAGGATATAATGATAGCGGCTATGCGTCTGTTAACGTTCATTATATCCTGTTTCATGGAAAATGGCAAATGATATATTCACTGCTTTTTTGTGCTTTTTGCGCCTTTTTGCGCCTTGATTTTTTGTCCCTGTTTTTGGTTTTGTTTCATCATATGAATGATTCCCTTATTATTTTTTGCGGGGAGTTTTCTTGTCATTCTTCCCGATCGCTTCCCACAGCCCGTTCAGATAGTTAAGCCCCAGCGCCCGGTCGTACAGTCCGTAGCCGGGACGTCCGGTTTCGTCCCAGATCATCCGGCCGTGATCCGGGCGGATATAGCCGTCGAAACCGGTGTCATAGAGGGCTTTCATCACTTCATACAAATCCAGATCCCCTTCCCTTGACAGATGGGGCGCCTCACGAAATTTGCGGTATCCCAGATATTTGATATTTCGCACATGGGCGCAGGCGATCCGGTTCATCTCGCCGAAATGGCGGAAAATGGCCGGGATATCATTGTCGGGGGATGAACCGAGGGAGCCGGAGCAGAGGCAGAGACTGTTGGCGGGGCTGTCCACAAGCTTTATGATCTTGTCAAAATCCGCCTGAGTGTGGGCCAGCCGGGGCAGACCGAATACGGGCCAGGCCGGGTCGTCGGGGTGAACGGCCATACGGATGCCCACTGATTCGCAGACGGGAATGATCTGTTCCAGAAAATATTTGTAGTTTTCCCGCAGCTGATCGACCGTGATATTTTGATAGATATCCAGAACACGTTCCAGCTCCTTCAGCCGTTCAGGCTCCCAGCCAGGGAGGGTAAAGCCGTTGCTGTTTTTCGTGGTCTCCTCCACCAGCTTTAAAGGCGTCATTCCCTTTAGTTCTTCTTCGTCATAATACAGACTGTTGGAGCCGTCCTCCGGAATCTCCCTGGCCAGGTCCGTCCGCAGCCAGTCGAATACGGGCATGAAATTGTAGACGATGACCCTGATGCCGCATTGGGCCAGATTTTTGATGGTCGTTATATAATTTTCGATATAATGGTCCCGGCCTGGCAGCCCCATCTTAATATCCTCATGGACATTGACGCTCTCGATTACCTCCACTTCCAGTCCGGCCTGATGTACCTGTTCCACATAATCCCGGATGACGTCCAAAGGCCAGACTTCTCCGGCGGCATACTGATCCAGCATGCCCATAATGCCGGAGCAGCCGGGAATCTGCCTGATTTGTTTTAACGTGACATGGTCGGAATCTTTTCCGTACCAGCGGAATGTCATTTTCATGGCGATTTGTTCCTCCTGATTAGCGTTTTTGTAAATTTCACCATAGCATTAAGAATGGAAAAGGACAAGGGGGAGAAAATTTCCAGTTGCTAATTTTTTTCGGCGATTTTTCAAGTTTTTTTCAGAGCGTTTTTTACGTGTTTTTTAGGTGTGTTTTTTCACAGACCGGATTTCTTGTCATTTTCCGGCGCTTATGGTAAGATAGAAATAAGAGAAGGGGAGTAGCGGAACTATAAAGAAAAACAGCAACGGACCGTACAAGCCCCGGGAGGATTTACAGACACTTCATTGGCTGGAAATTCTCCCAGATACAGGGGGCTTGGAAGGGAAGTAGCGGAACTATAAAGAAAAACAGCAACGGACCGTACAAGCCCCGGGAGGATTTACAGACACTTCATTGGCTGGAAATTCTCCCAGATACAGGGGGCTTGGAAGGGAAGTAGCGGAACTATAAATAGGAGGAAACAAATGAGAAAAAATAAATGGAAGGCTATGATCGTGCCGGCGTTGTGTCTGTGCCTGCTGTGTATGGCGTCGGGCTGTTCTAAAAAGGATGAACCTGTAAATGATTTTGACGGATACCCGGAATTTCTGGACGGGGCGGGAACAGAAGCCCCATCGGGAGATGCTGTGGAGACAACGGCTGCGGCTACCACTTCGCCCTATGATTCGGTTGGAGAGCCCTTAGGACCGGAGGAAATGGCGGGTCTGACGGAAACGGAGGCGTCCGGGGCGGCGGAAACAGGGGAGCCTGGGGCGGCGGAGACGGTGTATGAGGAGCCGGTAGCCGGAGGAGACAGCCGTACCCAGACCTTTAAGCGGGTTTCAGACCAGGTGACAGTAACCACCGACCTGAATGTGCGGGATCAGCCCTCGTCTCAGGGCAGCGTGCTGGGAATCGCACGGGTGGATGATACCCTAGAGAGAACCGGAATCGGCAGTCAGGGCTGGGACCGGGTGAAATTTGACGGAAAGACCGGTTATGTCAACGCTTCTTTAGTAGACGGATCGGAAAACGGCGCTTCCGCTGAAACGACAAAGGCGGCGGAGAAAGAGACTACAAAGGCAGCGGAAAAGGAAACGACGAAGCCGCCGGAGGTGGATACCTCCAAGTTTGAAAAACGAAATGAAACCGTATACACCACCGGCGACGTCTATGTGCGTAAGGGTCCCGGAACCGCCTATGAAGCGCTGGGTATTCTGTCGTCCGGCAATGCAGTGACCAGAACCGGAAAAGGCGGACAGGGCTGGGATCAGATCAGCTATAACGGACAGACCGGCTACGCTTACAATAAGTATTTGTCCTCGGATAAGCCTGCCAATTATAAGGAAACAACTTCCGCATCCCAGGAGACTACCTCTCAGTCTCAGGAGACGACTGCGGCGACCCAGCCCACAGGAAATGCCGGGGCGTCCGCAAACGGAAAGACCGTATACGCGATCTGCCCGGTATGCGTGAATCCGGAAAACAGCGCGTCGCCGAATCCGATTGGCGTACTGGAGAAAGGCGAGGCTGTTACCCAGATTTCCATCGGCAAGGATGGTTGGACGCTGGTGGAGTATAAAGGCAAGCAGGGCTATGTGGACCATCATTATCTGAGTACGGAGAAACCGTGATAGGGGCTGATACCAATGGAGGTTTATGAAGATGGAAATTTATACCGGCTTTTCCATGGTTTATGATCAGCTGATGGATAATGTTTCCTATGAGGACTGGTGTGTATATCTGACAGCGCTTTTGCGGGACTTTGGCTGCCGTGAGGGACTGGTTCTGGAGCTGGGCTGCGGAACCGGCGCCCTGACCCGGCTGCTGGCACAGGCCGGCTACGACATGATCGGGCTGGACAGCTCTCCCGATATGCTGAGCATTGCCAGGGAGCGGCAGGCGGAAGAAGGAACGGAGATTCTCTATCTGCAGCAGGATATGAGGGAATTTGAGCTGTACGGAACGGTGGCGGCGGTAGTCAGTCTCTGTGATTCCATGAATTATATCACGGAATATAAGGAGCTGGTGCAGGTGTTCCGCCTGGTAAATAATTATCTGGACCCCGGCGGATACTTTATTTTCGATCTGAACACTCCATATAAGTACAGGGAGCTTCTGGCGGACAATACCTTTGCCGAAAACCGGGAAGACTGCAGTTTTATCTGGGAAAATACCTATGATGACGAGACAGAACTGAATGAATATGCGCTGACGCTGTTTGTCCGCGGGGAGGACGGCAGATATGAACGGTTTGAGGAGTTTCATTATCAGAAAGCCTATGCCATTGAGACGGTAGAAAAGGCCGCCGCGGAAGCGGGAATGGAGTTTATTGCCGTTTATGACGCTTTTACCCGGGAGGAACCGTCGGATACCGGTGAACGGGTTTATGTAATCCTGAAAGAGCGGGGAAAGTCCGGTATCCGGAAACAATAGACGGCGCCACGAATGTTTTGCTGGCAGCGGTATCAATAGGAGTGCAGGATGCTGGGAATGCAAAATATCCGAAGAGATGTGCGTGAGTTTGGCGGATGCATATGATCGCAGAACGCCAGGAAAGGAAACAATGTACGCTCGGAGTCTCACAAGATCAGATATTGAGAGATTTCAGGCGTGCATAACAGGAAAATGGAGTATGGAAGATTATATTTTACGCGCTTCTGCCGGCGATAGTCAGGTGCGTGCCTTTGCGGCGACCACGAGGGAGCTTGTGGAGTATGCCAGGGCGGCCCACAACACCAGTCCGGTAGCTACAGCGGCGCTGGGAAGACTGCTGACGGCGGGGGCGATGATGGGAATGATGATGAAGGGAGAGAAGGATCTCCTGACCTTGAGGATAGAGGGAGACGGTCCGATCGGCGGCATTACGGTGACGGCAGACAGCAAGGCCAGAGTCAAGGGGTATGTGAGAGAGCCGGAAGTGCTGCTTCATGCCAATGCAAAAGGAAAGCTGGATGTGGCAGGCGCCGTGGGAAAGGGCGAGCTGGTGGTGATTCGGGACACCGGTTTGAAGGAGCCCTATGTGGGCAGAACCAATCTGGTCAGCGGCGAGATCGCAGAAGATCTGACCTATTATTTTGCATCCTCCGAGCAGGTGCCCTCGGCAGTGGCGCTGGGCGTATTGATGAACCGGGAAAATACGGTGCGGCAGGCCGGCGGCTTTATCATTCAGCTGCTGCCCGGCGCGGACGAGGAGATCGTGGCCGGTTTGGAACGGAAACTGGCCGGGATTTCCTCCGTCACCTCTATGCTGGATCAGGGGATGAAGCCGGAGGATATTTTAAGCGATGTGCTGGGGGTTTTTGGCGTGGAAATTCTTGAACGGATTCCGGCCTGTTTTTCCTGCGATTGTACGAGGCAGCGGGTGGAAAAGGCGCTGATCAGCATCGGGGAAAATGAGCTGACCGAGATGATTCGGGAGGGAAAACCGGTGGAGGTGAAGTGTCATTTCTGTAATCATGGGTTTTGGTTCAAGCCGGAGGAGTTGGAAAATCTTTTGGAGCGAGCCCGGTAAGAGGAAAATTTTTGCCGGAAATCATAAACGATAAAAACCAAATACCCACGAATATGCCGCATGCATCGGCTGAAACCGGCATGCGGCATATTCGTGGGTATCTTTGGCATATCTTTATAATCTTATACGTTCAGGAATTGCTCATTCAAATAATAAAAATCAAATAATAGAACTTTTGGTCAATTATTATAAAAAAGGCACATCGCTGGAGTTTAGATTATAATTTGGTTACGTTTGTCGCCTGAGGTCCCTTAGCGCCTTCTACAATCTCGAATTCAACAGCCTGGCCCTCTTCAAGAGACTTGAAGCCTTCCATGTTCAGGCCTGTGTAGTGAACGAAAACATCTTTTCCGCTCTCATCAGAAATGAAACCGTAACCTTTCTGGTTGTCAAACCATTTAACTGTACCCTTATTCATTGCAAAACCTCCAAACAAAAATTATAACAATATGGTTCCATTGCCTTTAGCAACTTATACTTATCCTAGCATAATTTGTCACACATGTCAAACAATTTTGAAAATTCCCTGTTACAAATTTCCTCGTCCAAAGGGACTATTTTTAATTTGTCAGACATATTGAAAGTCATCGAAAACACTTGCAGGCTGTTCCGGAGACTTATATAATAACTGGAGAAAAAGCAGTAGTTCAGGAGGAATATATGAATCAGAACGTATGGAACCATTTTCAAGTGATTACCCGGCATAAATGGGAAGTGATGAAAAACTGTTTTCGTATGGGGTTATATAAGCAGGGACTTTTGCATGATCTGTCCAAATATTCCCCTGAGGAATTTAAAATGGGTGTCCGCTATTTCCAGGGGACCCGGAGTCCGAATGCCGCGGAACGGGAAGAAAAGGGCTATTCCACGGCATGGATGCACCATAAGGGCAGAAATAAACACCATTTTGAATATTGGACAGACGTATCCAAAGATAAAAGTTGTCTGGTGGGTGTAGAAATGCCGCCCCGATATCTGGCGGAAATGTTCGCTGACCGGGTGGCGGCATCGAAAATTTATAAGGGAAAAGCGTATACGGACGCCACCGCTTTGGAATATCTGAAAAAGGGCAAGGATTATACTTTGATGCATCCGGCCACTTATCGGCACCTATTATTTTTGCTGACAATGCTGGCAGAAAAAGGAGAAACAAAAACATTTCGGTATATTCGGAAAAATGTACTGCAAAATTCTAAAAAATCGAAAAAAACCGAAAAAACCCGAAAACTTACACGAAACAAGGGTAAAAATCCGAAATAAAAACGCTATAAGTCGATCTCATCAAGCTGTTTTTTCAGGTATGCGCCTACTACGTTGGAAAAATTATTGATATCCCGGATATAGGCAAAATCTTTTCCGAAGATTTTTTTTTCGGCGTTTAAGTCATCTTCCTTTCCGGCAAAGACACCCAGGACAGAGATACCGTAGCTTCTGGTTTTGCGGACCTCGAATGCGGTATCTCTGACGCCATAATCGCCGCAGTAGGGCTGGGGCTGGCGGCTGCCTGGCCGGTTTAACACCACATCATTGGGGCGGCCGTCACTTAGGATAATCAGAATCTTGTGCTCCTCGGGGCGTTTCATCAGACTGTCAGTAACCGCCTTGATGGCCAGGCCGTCCCGATTGTTGGAGGTGGCGGTAAATTCAAGAATCCGCTGGTTAGCCTGCCTGCTCTCGTCATATTCTCGGAATCGGCGCATAATCGTATAGTCCCAGAAGGTGCAGAAGCTCATGACACGGTGAGGAATTGCGATATTGCTCAATGCCTCGCTGATGATATAAGCCTGGATGGCTACCTGGGCCTGCCTTGTGCTCTGGGAGCCGCTGCCGTCCACCAGGATATCCACCACGAAATCGGAATTGTTTTTCTTGATTTCCCGGGTGAACAACCGGTTATCATTGGTGCGGCCCACCTTCCATAAAAGATTGGGCTTTAGCTGGCCGTGGTCGGCGTAGACATAGTCAATCTGGCTGCGCAGCGTCAACGCTTTTTTCAGAATGTCTGTCAGCACGGCGATATTACGCTTGACCGTGCGGTGCTTGTCATAGTAAACGTGTTTGTTTTTGTCTAGCTGTTTCTGAGCATATTTATACTGGTAGTTGATTCGAACGGCATTTTTTAGAATGCCGTCAGTAAAGTAAAGGCTGCAGCCTTCGTGAATGCCCCGACACAGATTATAATTCAGCCGTTCCTGCTCCTGTTCTGACAGGTAGGTTCTGCCATAATTGATTTCTACAAAAGAGTAGAGCCGTTTAAGGGCTTCCGGGTCCACGGTGACGATTTGCTGGCCTTGGGTATGGGAGCGACGACGCTCCTGACGTTTTTCCAGATCAGTGATATGGGTAATGCTCTGGGACACATTTTTCACGTACTTGTCCAGCATATCCTCATACATTTCCTCTTCCAGAAAATCCTGCCAGTTAAATTCCCGCAGTTCTTCTATTGTGACGGCCAGCACCTCCTCCAACGAACCGTTTTTTTTCTCGAAATCCGGCTCAATGGTAGAATTATAGATCTGATCGATGGTGCGGATGATGTCCATGGTGTCTGTCGCGTTTTCCAGAGCGTCGATCTGAACGGCTGTCTCCTCGATGCGGTGGACGCTCTTGTAGCCGCCTCTCAAGAAATCCGCGATGATTCGCAGTTCTACCTGTCCTAAAAAGGTTTGGGTCAGATCGTTCATATCATGATCCATGATATCCTGGAAGGCCAGGCGGCGGATTTCCTCGATGCCCCGACGCTCCCGGCTGATTTTCCGGTATATGGCGGCATCCACACAGAGCTGGGACAGGGTCATCAGCTGTTTGTTGTTGGCGGACAGATAGACCTTCTTTACGATATACATGGACAGGGCGTCCTGGTCGAAATATTTGGAAAAGGCGCCCTGTTTGACCGCGTCGTAGAGAGCGATGTACTTTGATTTGCGAAAGGCTGCCAGATCCGGCTTGATATCCAGCGTGTAGTCGCCGCTGACCGTCCACATCAGGTTGCGGATTCGGTTTTCCGCCTCTAGGTGGAATGCTTCCGCATCATAGTCGTCTGCGCCGTATTCTTCTGCTTCATATTTTTCTGCTTCATATTCTTTCAGATCAACCGTTTGTTTTTCAAACATGGCAAACTCCTATTTATAGTTATGCTCTGCTTTATAGTTCCGCTGCAGTCCTCCCAAGCTCCCCACAATAATCAGAATACGTCTGCTGCGGTCCAGGCGGAAGGAATGCGGGTAAGCACAACGTCGCCGATGATTTCCCGCTCAAAGATATCGAAGCTTTTGTTTGTGATGCCCATCTGAATGGCCAGAGAGGGCTTTAAACCGTTTTTAATGGTGCGCAGGGATGCCAGCATACCGCGCAGGTCCAGAGGCTTTGTGGAAATCTCTCCGTTAAAGGCTTTTAGCTGCAAATCCAGGAATAGGCCGCAGAATTGCTCTAAGGCTGCCGTTTTGCCGTCGGGGAAGGTTTCCTTTAAAATTTTCATCAGCGTATCTTCATTTAAGGAGGGCATATCGATGACCAGGAAACGGGAGACTAAGGCTTCGTTCAGTTCCTTTGTGCCGGCATAGCCGTAATTCATGGTGCCGATAAAGCGGGTGGCTTCGTGCAGGCGGATTTTATCGTAGCCGGGTACGTCGATCATACGTCGATAATCCAGCGTGGCATGAAGAACGGAAACGGCGTCGTTCTTGGCCATATTGATCTCGTCGAAAACGCCGAACCCGCCATATTGAGCGCACTGATAAACAGGGCCTTTGCGCAGCTGCACCTCATTGTCTTTAAATGTATCTGTGCCAATCAGCGTAGCGCTGTCAGTGTTTACGTTGAAAGAAATATTATAGGAGGGGCGTCCGAAAATCCAGGCCATATTTTCAGCCAGCACATTTTTACCGGTGGCCTTGGCTCCCGATAGCAGCAGGTTTTCACCCTGTAAGAGAGCGCTGATGGCCATCTCCAGAATATCTTTTCCATAGAAGGGCATGGTCGGGCAGGCAACGCGGCTGGCTGCCTGTTCGTCTACAACGTACTGATTCCGAAATTTTCTTACATCCTCCACCAGCGCCGGATGAACCGACTGCCTGGTCAGTATTTCAAGTGGTTCCATAAAAAACCTCCTATATTTAGTTCTGCTACAGTTTGTTATTCATACATATTTCTAAATGATTTGCGATCTGTTCTGAAATAGCGTAAATATATTGTCAAATCATTTAGCTTATGGGGTATATCTATTCTATCCGAGAAATAAATTTAAGTCAATATGGTTTACATCCATCGGGAAAAAGGATACAATGAAGCCATGAATCAGGCGGATATGAAAAGAATGGAAAGACAATCAGAGAAAAAGCGCGTAGACAAAATACGGCGGAAAGGCATGCGAAAGGCTGTACAAAAAGCGGAAGCGGAAAAGGAATGTCCGATCAGAAACGAATTGGAAAGCATCCCTGAGCTACCGCCGGATTTCTTGGAAAAAATGAAAGGGCTTCTGGGAGAACAGTGGGAAGCTTTTCGACAGAGCTATGAGCAGCCGCCTAAGCAGGGGCTGCGGGTGAATTCGCTGAAGGGCAGCGCGGAAAAATTGATTGGCAGTGGATTATTTGGTTTGAAACCGGTTTTGTGGGCGGAGGATGGTTTTTATTATGAGCCGGAGACCCGTCCTGGGAAGCATCCGTTCCATGAGGCCGGCGTATACTATATTCAGGAGCCCAGTGCTATGGCGGTGGCTGGGCTTTTGCAGGTTCGTCCCAGAGAACGGGTTTTGGACTTGTGCGCGGCGCCAGGCGGAAAAACCACGCAGCTTGCCGCAGCCATGAAGGGAGAAGGACTGCTGGTCTCCAATGAGATTCATCCGGGAAGGGCGAAAATTCTCTCCCAGAATGTGGAACGGATGGGGATTCGGAATTGTTTGGTTACTAATGAGGCGCCTGAGACGCTTGCCCTGCGTTTTCCGGCATTTTTCCATAAAATCCTGGTGGATGCGCCATGTTCTGGTGAAGGGATGTTTCGGAAGGAGCCTCAGTCAAGAACCCAGTGGAGTCCGGAGAATGTGGCATTGTGCGCAAGGAGACAGATTCGGATTCTGGAATGCGCCGCGCGTATGCTAGTTCCTGGCGGGAGACTGGTTTATTCCACCTGCACATTTTCGCCGGAGGAGGACGAGGAAAATGCCGCAGCGTTTCTTGCTCGTCATCCGGAATTTGAAAAAGTAGAAGCCCTTCGCCTCTGGCCTCATCTGGCAGAGGGAGAAGGACATTTTGCCGCCGTTTTCAGGAAAGTGGGGGATAAGACCCTGTATCCGGTGAGGATGCAGGAAGGAATTTCTGAGAAGGAGCTGCCGAAGGAATATACGGAATTTGCGGAAAATGTGTTGCGATGGAAAAATGGGCTAAGCGCTCGATCTCTGGCGTTTGGAGAACATCTGTATCTGTTTCCTGAGCAAATGCCTGATCTCAGAGGGTTAAAAGCGCTCCGCCCCGGTTTGGAGCTGGGTCAGGTAAAAAAGAATCGATTTGTTCCGGCCCATGGGCTGGCGCTGGCCTTGAGGCCGGAAGAAGCGGTACGGCACATAGAGCTGTCTGCATCCGGACCGGAAATATTCCGCTATCTTCACGGCGAGACGATTCCCGCGGAGATAGACGACGGGTGGTGTCTGGTATGTGTGGAGGGGTATTCTCTGGGATGGGGGAAGGCTGTGAACGGACAACTGAAAAATCATTACCCCAAAGGGCTGCGTTGGAATTGAATGTTGGCGAAGAAAAAGAAAAGCCATATAAAAAGAAAAGTAAAAAATGATTGTGGAAAAGAATCATGGCAGAGGGTGGAAAACAGATGAAAAAGAGAACCTGTTCAGGACTGTGTAGATATAAAAAGGAAATTTTTTGGACGGCGCTGACGCTGCTGTATCTGCTGTTTATTTATTCCAATTCCATGCGGCCGGCTGTCGAATCCTCGAATCAGAGCCAAGGGCTTTTGAAAATGATTGAAAGGGCGTTCCCTTTTATCGTTCACACGCTGGGGCTGACAGAACATGTGCTCAGGAAAATGGCTCATTTTGGGGAGTATCTGATTTTAGGGATGCTGTTGGCTCAGACCGTGAAGGTATATGGATTCTTTCTGGTCGGGCAGTTATGGCTTGTGCCGTTGTCCGGTTTTTTGATGGCGTCTGTTGATGAAGGAATCCAGTTGTTTACCGAGGGCAGATCCTGTCAGCTTTCTGATGTGATGCTTGATCTATGTGGTGTGATAACCGGGTTGCTTATATGGCGGTTTATCAGGTTTTTCAGACGAAATAATCCGAAGCGCTGACAGGAGAAATACCCTGACAGTGCATCGGCTTTTTTATAAGCTATCCCAGCATTTCACCGGATTCCAGCAGGCAGTTGACGGTCTGTATGCCAGGCAGTCCGCGAAGCTTTTCCAGTAAATCGTGATCCAGGTTTTGCCGGCCGGATAATTCGATAATCATCTCTGTGAAATCTCCGGTTGTATCCAAAGTACGTATTTGATAGGGCCTGCCTTTTAACAGGGATTCAGCTTCCTTCGCGTCCAGCCCCTCGCCTCTCAGAATCAGCATGTATTTTTTGTGAAGCCCTCCGAGCCAGCTGAATACAAAGGCAATAATGGCGATAAATAATGTGGATATGCCGGCCAGTAAAAAGTTTTGAGAACCGATACACAGTCCCTCAATAATCGACCAGAATATAAAAACGATGTCCCAGGGCTCCTTGATGGCTGTACGGAACCGCACAATGGACAGCGCGCCGATCATGCCGAGGGAGATGGCGATGTTGCTGCTGATCATAATCATGATGACGATGGTAATCAGGAGAATCAACACGTTAGCAGCGTTAAACCGGCTGTTATAGCTGACGCCGCGGTAGGTAAAGCGATAGGTAAGGAAAATAATCAGGGAAACCGCCAGTCCAAGACACATGACCAGAAAAATCTTCTGGGGTGTGAAGCTGGCGGAGGTGGTGTAAAACATTTGCAGAATTTCTCGTTTGCTCATTGTAATCTCTCCTATTATAGTACCGCTGCAGTCCTCCCCAGCCCCCTCGCCCCGGAAGAATTTTCAGCCACTAAAGTGTCTGCAAATCCTTCCGGGGCTGGTCCGGACTTCCGCTGATGAGTACTGCGGAATTTTAGATTAGATAACTGCCGATGACAGGACGACCGCAGCAATATTTGCTGAAGGATATGGCAGTCAGTCGATAGGGCTGCAATAGTTTTTGAATAAATACAGGTAATACCTGGTTGAATTTTACTTCCAAAATCACAGCATTTTGAAACACCGGATTCCAGGGAAGCTGTCGTTCGTAAAGATTCAGGTTTGCTTCCGATGATCGAATATGGGAATCGAGTGTTAGCCGGACGTCAAATTCCTGATAAGAAAAAGCGGTCCGGTCATATTCGATGATGGCAACCGGGCGGTATCGGTGAAGCGTCAGCATTGTATAGAGCTTCATGGCATCCTCGCCTCCGTAAGCAAACAAAGGCGTATAGATCCCCTGTGCAAGAGCTGCCGCATCTGATCGGGATATTTCCAGACTGGTTTTGTGCTGTAAATTACCGTTTTTACTTTTGAGTTCCAGTTTAGCAGTGGGTTGATCTTCATCATAAATGCGCAGGCGCAGCTTCCGGCGCTTTTGCAGGCCGTCCAGTTTTTCACGGTAATCCCTGCCGTCCGGTGTGTCATAGTACAGGCTTTTGACCCGGTAAGCGCCCTGTTTGCCGTGTTCATCCGAGCATAAGAAAGCGCCCAGCCGCGTCTTTAGTCTGACAGCGTCGGGATAACTGATCAAATATTTTTGTTCACTTCTGTATATGGATAAGGTATCAGCCATAATCGTCCCATTGTAGTTTCATATAATGTGCAAAAAATATCCCTTGGTCATTTTTTAATGCCGTTTAAAATATTGTATCAAAAAAACCAAAAAAATCAATAGATATAATGTGAATGTTTGTCTGAATTTTTTATAAATAAAAGTTGAAACGAATGTTTCGGCTTGTCAGTGAGCCTTGCCAAAAAGACCATGATCGTATATGATGATAATGCGGATATGATGTTGTCATTTTTACTGTGGAAATTATCTGCTGTGATCCGGTTTAAAGCGCGTGGTATGCATGGAGAGGTATGAAGAATGATGAGGGAAAGCGATAAACGGCGTATGTTTTTCGGTGCACTGTTGCTATTGACCGTATGTGTGTTGGGCAGTATGTTTCAATCAGTTCAAAAAGTAAACGGAAAAGAAGACATACAACGAATTTGTTTTGCAAATGCGTCCGCACAGCCAGGAGTGCCGGTAGAAGTGCTTGCATTTCATTATCCGATTTTTCGTCCCTTACATTATACGTGGAGGGTTGACGGAGAGCTGGCAAAAACGACGGGCGCTAGCTATACGCCGACGGAACAAGATCTGGAAAAGGAAATCACTGTGACCGTAACGGCAGAGGGCGTAAAAGAGCAGAGCCTGTCAGTGTATTGCAGCAAGCTTCCGGTATTATATATAGAGACAGAGGATGGGACGGAGGATATTTCCAAAAAGGAATATAAGACGATTTCCTATGTGCTGCAGGGGGCAGGGGAGAATAGTTATGACCATTATGAGGGAACGGCACAGTTAAAAGGACGTGGTAATTTTTCCTGGGAAATGCCGAAGCATCCCTATAAGTTGAAGCTGGATCAAAAAGAAAGTCTGCTGGGGATGGGAAAAAATAAGCATTGGGTACTGGTTCCGAACTTTCAGGATATCAGTCTGATGCGCAATACGCTGTCTTACCGTCTGTCCGGAGAGGTGGGATTGACAGCGATGAAAACTCAGTGGGTCAGCCTTGTTTTCAATGGGAGTTATGCGGGTAATTATCAGCTATGCCAGCAGATTAGACCGGGGGCGGACCAAGTCCCGGTTACGGATTTGGAGGAGGTTTCCCGTCAGGCGGCGGAGGTCGTCCTTGCGGAAGGAATGATTTCATCGGATTCACGGGATGCGTTAAGGGAACACTTTGAAGATGATCTGAGCTGGATGTCTACGGGGCGCTTTGAATTTGAAGGGCAGGAATATCCGATGCCTGAAGGGGTAAAAGCACCGCCGCTGACCGGAGGCTTTATTCTGGAAATTGCCACCAACTATGATGAGCCGTCAAAATTTACGACCCGTCTGGGGCAGCCTGTGATGTTTCATTCTCCGGTTAATGCATGGACAAATGAGGAATTGATGAATTATGCAAAGGAGTATGTCCAGGCCATAGAGGATGCGGTATGGGCGGAGGATGGACGCGCTGTTTTTCGGGGTATTTCCGTACATTACAGTGATTTGATCGACTTGGATTCTCTGGTGGCGTATTGGCTTGTCTCGGAGTATTTTTATAATATGGACTTCGGGATGAAAAGCGTTTTTCTTTATAAAGAGATCGATGAGAAGGCTTATATGGGGCCGATCTGGGATATGGATTTCAGCAGCAGGAGTGTAACTGGATTCGGTCTTTATGATCAGTGGGCCGTTTTACATTTAAATGATGCCTGCCAGGAAACGATGTGGTATAAAGCGTTGGTAAAAGATGAAATTTTTATTGAACGAGCATTTGAGCTGTATCAACAGTATCGTCCTGTTTTCTGGCAATTGGCGGAGGAAAACGGGGTGATCGATGGGTATTATGATTACCTGTATGAATCTGCCATGGCTAACGAAAAGCTTTGGTTGAATGGCCGAGCTTTTACGGAGGATGTGGAGGAATATTTAAAGCCCTGGTTTCAGGAACGACTGGCATGGATGGATGCGCAGTTTGTGTCAGCCGAGACGTTGATGCGGTCGCTGAATCCTGATTAATACAGGCGGGGAGGATGGCTTGCGAAAGTATAAAAAATGGTATATGATATAATCGTAGTGAAAGGATGGCGATCAGTCTGACAGTACGCTGGCGCACTGGGACCATAAAAAGATATACAGCGATGATTGTGAGATTTCTAAGGAAAAGAATGATTGAAAAGTACAAACGCCGGGCTGTTTTCAGTATGCTGATAGTTTTGACTGTCATATTATCGGCAGTACTCTGGTATCAGGATCGGGATAAAAAAAGGAATACAAAGGCGGCGGAATTGAAGCAGGGAACCGCCTATTTTTCCAATGCCACCGCCCGGCCGGGGACGCCGGTAGAGGTAGTTGCAGCTAATTATCCGATGTTTACACAGCTGGTTTATGAGTGGAGAGTCGATGGAGAGCTGATAGAGCATGACGGTTCCAGCTATACGCCGGTGGAAGCTGATTTGGAAAAGATGATTACGGTGACTGTCAGGGCGGATGGCTATGAGGAACAAATGCTGTCGATGTATTGCAGTAAGCTTCCTGTTTTGTACATAGACACGGATGATGGTACAAATGTGGAATCGAAGGATGAATATAAAAGCGCTTATTATGTGCTGCAGGGCGCCGGAGAAGGTCCATATGAAACTGTCACAGGCGGCGCCTGGGTGAAAGGGCGGGGAAATTATTCTTGGACACTGCCGAAGACGCCTTATAAGTTAAAGCTGGATGATGAGGCGGATTTGCTGGGGATGGGAGAGAATAAGCACTGGGTACTGATTCCCAATATGCCTGATCCCAGCTTGATGCGGAATACGTTGTCTTGTTGGATTTCGGAACAGATGGGTTTGGTTTCTATGAAAACGAAATGGGTTGCCCTGGTGGTTAACGGCAGCTGTATGGGCAATTATCAGCTGTGCCAGCAGATCCGTCCGGGCGCCGATCGGGTGCCTGCCGCCGATTGGGAAGAATTATCCGGTCAGGTGGCGGAGACTGTTTATTCGGAGGGCGGCGTACCAGGGGAAAAGGAGGAGCTGAAAGCGTATCTGGAACAGAATTTAAGCTGGATGTCCGAGGGGGTTTTTGAATTTAAGGGGAAAAACTATACGGTCCCCGATCAGCTGATGCCATCGGCGCTAACCGGTGGGTTTGTATTGGAAATTGATATTTCTTTTGACAGAACGACCCAGTTTTTTTCTCATGTAGGTCTGCCGATTATGGTTTGTTTTCCGGAATATGCAAAGAGTAATCAGGAGCTGATGGATTACATTGTGGATTATGTCCAGGCAGTTGAGGATGCGGCCTATGACGAGGAAGGCTATGGAACATTCAGGGGGAAATCTGTTCACTACAGTGAATTGGTGGATATGGATTCTCTGGTGAACTATTGGTTGGTTTCCGAATTATTTTATAATGTAGACTTTGACATGAAAAGTATTTTTCTGTATAAGGATATAGAGGGAAAGCTTTTTCTGGGTCCGATCTGGGATATGGACTTGACCTGTGGTATCGGCGATGAAAGGGAGGATTCCTATACGCTGTGGGCCACATGGAATTCTGGGACGAAGGAGCAGACTATCATGTGGTACAGGCCGCTGATCAAAAATCGTGACTTTGTCCGTCAGGCCTTTGAAGCCTATCATCGATACAGACCGTTGTTTCAGGAGATGGTGAGAGACGGCGGTATGATCGATCAATATTATGGATATTTGTGCGAATCCGGTCAAGCTGACGCAAAACGCTGGCGGGAAGAAGCCGACGATGAATATTTTGAGCGGGCTGTCTATCAGGAGCTGAAACCATGGCTTATTAATCGGCTGGTATGGATGGACGAGCAGTTTGCTTCGGAAGAAACGCTGGCGCAGTCATTGAATGCATATTAGAAAGAGAATATCGGAATAAGAATTAAGGAATCAAAGAGATCAGGTCTGCCTTACGGCAGCCTGATCTCTTTGATTTCCGACATAATATCCGCTTTCATGCGCAGCGCTTCCCGCCTGGCCGCCTGGGCATAATCTTTTTCGTCACAGCTTTCTTTTTTATAGGCGCACATAATTCCTCTGGAAGAATTGATGATTGCGCCAAGCCCGTTTTTGTCAAAGGCATGGGCCACATCCTTCGCGCCGCCGCCCTGGGCGCCGTATCCCGGTACCAGGAAAAAGGTGTGGGGCGCTTTTGTGCGCAGTTCTTTTAACTGTTCCGGGTAGGTGGCGCCCACCACGGCGCCGACGGAGGTGTATCCGTAGCGGCCCAGGGCCTGCTCACCCCATGCTTCGCACATTTCGGCCATGGCTTCGTAGACCGTTTTTTCTCCCAGCTTCCGGTCCTGCAGTTCACCGGAGGAAGGGTTAGAGGTTTTTACCAGAACGAAAATGCTTTTGTCCCGTTCCCGGCACAGCTTCAAAAGCGG
Source organism: uncultured Lachnospiraceae bacterium (assembly GCA_910588405.1). Lineage (GTDB taxonomy): Bacteria > Bacillota > Clostridia > Lachnospirales > Lachnospiraceae > Paralachnospira_A. The sequence continues at coordinate 19,604 of CAJUPT010000043.1, forward strand.
GGTGATGCCGTCGCTGCCCAGATAGCCGTTTACCGTCAGACAGTCTCCGCCGAAGGCGGCCGCCTCCCTGCCGTTTACCATCGTCGTTCCCAGATGGGCGGCGGCGTAGGCTTCCATCGTGGAGCCGATGTCGTTTCGTTTGCCGTCGATGATCACATACATGCCCTTCTCGTGGGCGTAGGCAATCGTTTCCGTCAGCGCCCGCATGCCCTGCCATCCATACATTTCATAGTAGGCGGCCTGGGGTTTTACTGCCGGCACAATATCACAAAGGGCGTCGATTAATCCTTTGTTAAAGTCAAGCAGCGCCTGGGCGGCGGCGTCCAGCGGATCATCGCTCCGGGAAAAGGCAGCTTCTTTTATATATTCCGGTATATAATCCAGCTTCGGGTCCAGTCCCGCCACAGTGGGGTTCTGGTATGTGGTGATTTTTTCCAGCAGTGTATTCATTGACATAGTCTTTTGTCCTCCTATTAAAGTTCCGCTACAGTTCTCCATCACCCCCTGAATCTGGAAGGGTTTCCGGTCGCCTGCTGCGTCTGTAAATCCTTCCGGGGCGAATCCGGACTTCCGCTGAGTTGGGTTCCACAGTTTCTTTAATTGAACCCATATATTTTCTGAGCAATCTTATAACAGAATGAAGCGAAGGCCCGTCCCGGCCGGCCGGGCAGATTCATAACGATTCCCAGAATATTCCATCGCAGTTTTTTGTAGACTGCGGGATTGGTTTCCCGCATATACTGCCAGATGTCCTGTTTTTTTTGCAGGTTCTCCGGCAGCTTGGAGCGGATGCACAGGATGGAGCTGATGGTGGTGATAATGCTCAGATAGTTCCGCATATACCGTTCCAGCCGGGGCGTGTCGATCACGGCTTCGGTGTACTGGTCGATCATGATATGGTTCACTTTCAGCTGCTGGTCGATGCGGGAAATCATCACCTTTTCATTCACCGACTGGTCCTCCCGCCCGATAAAATAGCGGTAGAAATTCACATTCAGATAATACATCGTCCGCACATAGGGGAAGGGCTGGAACACAAAAATATTGTCCACATAAAAGGTGTGTTCCGGCAGATGCAGGCCGCAGTCTTTCAGCAGCTTTGTCCGGTAAATGACGGAATGCATCAGGATGTAGTTGCCCGCTTTAAACCGTCCCACCTCATTCCAGGTGAAAATCCGGTCTTTGGGCATAACCCGGCGGTAGTGCATCACCATCTTATGATGCGCGCCCTGTTTCTCATAGACAAAATTCGACAGGAACATGTCCACGGAATGCTCCTGTTCCCGCAGCGTCCGCAGGGTATCAAGAATTTTCAAATAAGCTTTTTTGTTTACCCAGTCGTCGCTGTCCACCACTTTAAAATACAGTCCCGTGGCATGGGTCAGCCCCGTATTGACCGCGCCGCCGTGTCCGGCGTTGGGCTGGTGGATGGCCCGGACGATGTCAGGGTATCTGGCGGCGTAGGAATCCGCGATTTCGCCGGTATTATCCTTCGTGGAGCCGTCGTCCACAATCAGAATTTCCACTTCATCCCCGCCGACGAGCAGAGAGTCGATACAGCGGGCCATATAATCGGCCGAGTGGTAGCAGGGGATGGCTATGGTCAGTAGTTTCATAATTTAATATGCCTCCAAACATTGCCATGTACTCTCAGAATCTCAGGGAACATCGGCCGCGGATAACAGGCGCGGCGCGTTTGTGGGAGTACATCCTTTTCTACAGGACATTATACAGAATTTGCCCACGGGATGCAACAGAAGAAAAACGGGATATATTCTAAAGAAAAATGAAAATTTGTGGAAGCCGTTAAAAAGCGGAAAAAGGGGGTTGACGCAGACAGGTTTCTCTGATAAACTAAGTGTACTAACACTAATAATACACTTAGTTGTCATAATACAAAGGAACATATCAGGATGGAATGCGAACGGCAGTGTCAGATGTCTTATGAAAAACAGCTGGACCGTAATCAGGAGGGACTATTTTATGATTGTAATCGACTATAAAGACCGGCGGCCGATTTATGAACAGGTGGTGGAAAGATTCCAGGATTTGATCGTAAAAGGTGTGATCCGGGCCGGGGAGCAGATGCCCTCGGTGCGCTCCCTGGCCATGGAGCTGGCGATCAATCCGAATACGATCCAGAAAGCCTATGCGGAGCTGGAGCGGCGGGGGTTTACTTATACCGTGAAGGGACGGGGCAGTTTTGTTTCCGCCAGGGAAGAATTTCTGGAATATACGCAGAAGGAAGTGCTGGAAAGCTTTCGGAACGACGTGGACGACGCGAAGAATCTGCAGATCGCGAAAAATGTGCTGACGGACATTATCGACCGGTGCTATGAGGGGGCGGACGGCCTTCCGAAGAAGGGGCAGCCGCCAAAAGGCAAGGATGCTCCCATAAAAGAAAAAGGGCTTTCGGGGAAAGCGGGCGATTCTGTGAAAGAAGACCGGTTTTCGGGGGAAACGGATGATTCCATGAAAGAAGAACAGCTTCCGGAGGAGAAAGAGGTTTCGGCAGAACCGGAGCAGCCGCCGGAAGAAGAAAGGAGCAGAGCATGATTGAGGCAAAGCAGGTATCGAAATATTATGAGGACATAAAAGCTCTGGACCAGGTTTCCGTCACGATCAACGAGGGGAATGTGTTTGGCCTGGTGGGCACAAACGGCGCAGGGAAAAGCACCTTTATGCGGATTTTAAGCGGTGTGCTGAAAGCAGACCAGGGGGAGATTACCATCGACGGCCATCCGGTGTATGAGAATATGGAGGCCAAATCCCAGGTGTTCTATATCTCCGACGACCAGTATTTTTTTCCTTCCGGAACCCCTGCGGATATGGAGGTTTATTACCGGGTGGTGTATCCCCGGTTTGACCATGACCGGTTCGTAAAAATGATGGCCCAGTTTGACCTGGATAAAAAACGGAAGCTGCGCACCTTTTCCAAGGGCATGAAAAAACAGGTTTCCATTTTGCTGGGCATCTGTGCCAATACCAAATATCTGTTCTGCGACGAGACCTTCGACGGCCTGGACCCGGTGATGCGGCAGGCGGTGAAGAGCCTGTTTGCTCAGGAGATGACCAAACGGGGTATGACGCCGATTATCGCTTCCCACAACCTGCGGGAGCTGGAGGACATCTGTGACCATGTGGGGCTTCTCCACAAAGGAGGCATCCTGTTTGCGAAGGATCTGGAGGAGATGAAAATTTACATCCATAAGATCCAGTGCGTGTTCCGGGAGGAAGGGGACGCCGAACGGGCATTTGAGGGACTGGAAATTTTACAGCAGGAACAGAGAGGCTCTCTGTACACGGTGACTGCCAGAGGTACGAGGGAGGGCATTCTGCAAAAGATTCAGGAAACCGACCCGCTGTTCGCGGAGGTGCTTCCTTTGAGCTTGGAGGAAATATTTATCAGTGAGACGGAGGTGGCCGGTTATGACATCAAAAAGCTTGTTTTTTAAATTAATGCGGGAAGACGGGAAGCAGCGGCTGTGGAGCTTTGTGCTGGCCATAATCGTATTTTTCTTCTTTCTGCCGGTGGCGGGAGCCGCCCAGGTATCCGACCCGGTATCGGAGAAGATGCTCAGCGACACGGTGACCAATTATATGATCGACATAAGTCCATTCTTTGCCGTCATCACGTTTATTGGTTCTATGATCTGCGGGATCAACGGGTTTTCTTACCTGCAGTCTAAGAAAAAAGTAGATTTTTACCACGGGATTCCAGTGCGCAGGGAGATACTGTATGCGGTCTCTTATCTGAACGGCATCCTGATTTACCTGGTTTCTTTTCTCGTAAACCTGTGTCTGTATCTGCTGATCGTGTCAGGAAAAAGCCTGACGCCCGGGCTGATGGTTCGGTATGCGTTCAGCGCGTTTGCCCTGCATCTGGTGAACTATCTGCTGCTGTATACGGTGGCGGTGATTGCGGTGATGCTGACCGGAAATATGCTGTCCGCCACCATGGGCTGTCTGATTCTGCATTTTTACGGAATCCTGATTCAGCTTTTAAACTGGGGTTTTCACAGCTATTTTTACGACACCTTCTGGACAAAAGGTCTGCGGCCCTATTTCTGGGCTTCTCCGGCGACGGCCTATATGGCGACGGCCTATATGGCGACGGCCAGCTCCCTGGAGTATAATATGAAACACTGGGGATTCCCCTGGGGAGATCTGGCCACGGTTCTGGCATTTTGGCTGGCGCTGACAGTGGCGGCGCTGCTTTTGTACCGGGGCCGTCCTTCGGAGGCGGCGGAGAGGGCCGTGGCTTTCCCAAAGACAAAACCGGTGATTTATCTGCTGCTCAGCGTGCCTGTGACGTTAAGCGGCGGATGGATGTTTGCTTCCATGGCCGCCCAGTATTCGGACGGCTGGATGATATTCGGCATGGTATGCGGCTGGCTTCTGGCCCACGGCGTTTTGCAGATTGTGATGGAGTCGGAATTTAAGGCGGCTTTCCGGGGCGGCGTTAAAATGGCCGTGGCAGGGGCGGCGGCTGCGGTGATCACGGCAGTATTTGCATTTGACCTGACGGGCTTTGATACCTACATTCCGTCGGAAAGCCAGTTTTACAGTGCGGCGGTAGGCATGAGTAATCTCAATGAAAATGTTTTTATTGAGGAAGTAAACGGCAGAAGCCTGTACCGGGTGGATGTGCCTGTCAGTGAGATGTCCTTTACCGATTACGGGCTGCTGGTGGAGCTTTTGGAGGAAACGGAAGAATTCCGGAGCAAAGACGGCAGGATGGCCGTGAATGTGGCGGCAGATGGGGAAGAAAACGGAGCGAACTACGCGACAAACCTGTATGTGAAGTACTGCCTGAAAAACGGTAAGGTGGTATATCGGAATTACTGGCTGACTACTGATAAAAGAGATCTGGTGAACCGGGTTTTTACCGATAAGTCTTTTAAAGAAGGCTGTTATCCCATTCTGACCCGTTCGGAGGAAGAAATCGGGAATGCCTACTTTTACAACGGAATCAACTCCTCAGTCCGGCTGGATGTATCCCATGCGGAGCTGATGCGTTTGTTTCGCACCTTTTGCGAGGAGTACAGAGGGCTGACCCTTTATGATATGGAAGAAATTCCTTTTGGCACGCTGACATTCGCGAAAGATAAGAATGAGGGGGAGCCTGACTACTATGTGTATCCGTCCATGACCGAGACCATCGGACTGCTGGCCGACGCGGGGATGAAGTCCCGGCAGCAGGCTGTCAGGGCAGATACCCGGATTACCATATCGACGCCGGAGCTGTACTATTTTCTTCAGGGCGAAGGTCTGGTAGAAGGCACCGACGTGCCGGAAGTTACTTATACGGGAGAGAAAGCCGAACAGTTGCTGGAAGCGGCGGCCCCTTCCGACTGGATGTGGGAAAATACGATGGTATTAAGGCGGGAAAATAAGATTGATTTTGTCATATCCGTGTCCGGAGGACCCGATGAGAACGGGAATGAGACATATGAAAGCTATAGCTTCGCAATGGGCCGGGTGCCGGATTTTGTCCGGGAGGACCTGAATCTGGATGAGCTGGAACGGCTGCAGGACCAGGCGAATGAGCGGATGGCGGAGGATTGGGAAGTGGAATAGTAATTTATGTTTGCATTTTACTTTTTATCATGTATAATAATAGGCGAGGGAAAGGGGATTTCCCTCGCCTAACCTGTTTATGCGCACGCCTGCGCAAAAGACGCGGCTGTCTGCGGCGGCTGTGGGTGCCGCGGGTGTGTCAGTACATGGGGGGTTAAGTGTTTTCAGCCCCCTGATATCACCATATAAAATTCGTAGGAGGAAATACGATAATGGCTAGAAAAATGAAAACCATGGATGGCAACCATGCTGCGGCTCATGTGTCATACGCATATACCGAAGTAGCGGCGATTTATCCGATTACCCCTTCCTCTGTAATGGCGGAAGCGGTGGACGAGTGGGCAACTGACGGAAGAAAGAACATTTTCGGTCAGGAGGTTCAGGTGATCGAGATGCAGTCCGAGGCGGGTGCCGCAGGCGCCGTACACGGCTCTTTGGCAGCGGGCGCGCTGACCACCACCTTTACGGCTTCTCAGGGTCTGTTATTGATGATTCCGAATCTTTATAAAATCGCCGGCGAGCAGCTTCCGGGCGTGTTCAACGTATCTGCCCGTGCCCTGGCTTCTCATGCCCTGTCTATTTTCGGCGACCATTCCGACGTGATGGCATGCCGTCAGACCGGCTGCGCCCTGCTGTGTGAGTCCAGCGTTCAGGAAGTGATGGACCTGACGCCCGTAGCTCACTGCGCGGCAATCAAGGGAAGAGTGCCTTTCCTGAATTTCTTCGACGGTTTCCGTACTTCCCACGAGATCCAGAAGATCGAAGCATGGGATTATGAGGATCTGAAGGACATGGTTGATTTAGATGCGGTACAGGCTTACAGAGACAGCGCTCTGAATCCCAACCATCCCTGCCAGAGAGGCTCGGCTCAGAACCCGGATATCTTCTTCCAGGCCAGAGAGGCGTGCAACCCCTATTATGAAGAACTTCCTGCGATCGTTCAGGAATATATGGACAAAGTAAATGCCAAGATCGGCACAGACTATAAACTGTTTAACTATCACGGCGCGAAGGACGCGGAGCACGTGATTATCGCCATGGGTTCCGTGTGTGACACCATCGACGAGACACTGGCATATCTGACGGCGGCCGGAGAAAAAGTGGGCGTGGTAAAGGTGCGCCTGTACCGTCCTTTCAGCGCCAAGGCCCTGATCGAGGCGATTCCCGATACCGTGAAGCAGATCAGCGTTCTGGACAGAACAAAAGAACCCGGTTCCATGGGCGAGCCGCTGTATCTGGATGTGGTGGCAGCGTTAAAGGGCAGCAAGTTTGACGCAGTGCCCGTATTCTCCGGACGTTACGGACTGGGCTCCAAGGATACCACGCCCGGACAGATTATCGCCGTATACCGGAATCATGAGAAGGCGGTATTCACCATCGGCATCACCGACGACGTGACCAATCTCTCCCTGGAAGTAAAGGAGAATCCCGATACCACCCCTGCCTCCACCATCAGCTGCAAGTTCTGGGGCCTGGGCGCGGACGGTACGGTAGGCGCGAACAAAAACTCCATCAAGATTATCGGTGACAATACGGATATGTATGCCCAGGCGTACTTTGACTATGATTCCAAGAAGTCAGGCGGCGTGACCATCTCCCACCTCCGTTTCGGAAAGGACCCGATCCGGTCCACCTACCTGATTTCCATGGCAAATTTCGTAGCCTGCCACAATCCTTCCTATGTGCGCAAGTACAACATGGTGCAGGATATCAAGGACGGCGGAACCTTCCTGTTGAACTGTTCTTGGGATCTGGCGGGGCTTGAGGAGCATCTGCCCGGACAGGCCAAGAGATATATTGCGGAGCACAACATTAAATTATATACCATCGACGGCGTAAAAATCGGTATTGAGACCGGCATGGGCCCGACCCGCATCAACACCATCCTCCAGTCCGCTTTCTTCAAGCTGGCAAATATCATTCCCGAGGACAAAGCCATCGAGCTGATGAAAAAAGCGGCTCAGGCGACCTACGGAAGAAAAGGCGAGGATGTGGTAAAGAAGAACTGGGCGGCCATCGAAGAAGGGGCCAAGCAGGTAGTGGAGATCCAGGTGCCTGAAAGCTGGAAGAACTGTGGCGACGAGACGATGGGCATGACGGCTTCCGGAGACCGGAAGGACGTGGTTGACTTTGTGAACAATATCCAGATCCCCATTAATATGCAGGAAGGCAACAAACTGCCCGTATCTGCCTTTAAGCCCTATGTGGACGGCTCCACCCCTTCCGGCGCTTCCGCGTTTGAGAAGCGGGGCATCGCGGTGAATGTTCCCGTGTGGAATCCGGAGAACTGTATCCAGTGTAACTTCTGTTCCTATGTGTGCCCCCATGCGGTTATCCGTCCGGTGGCCATGACGGAAGCGGAAGCTGCCGCAATGCCTGAGGGTACGCAGACATTGCAGATGACGGGCCTGAAAGAGCTGAAATTTGCCATTACCGTTTCCGCTCTTGACTGTACGGGCTGCGGTTCCTGTGCGAATGTCTGCCCCGGAAAGAAGGGTGACAAGGCGCTGACCATGCAGCCGCTGGCGGAGCATGAGGGACAGCAGGTGATCTTTGACGCCGGACAGAAGGTTCCGAGAAAGGCTGAGGTTGCCGAGAAGTTTAAAGAGACCACCGTAAAGGGCAGCCAGTTTAAGCAGCCGCTGCTAGAGTTCTCCGGCGCCTGCGCAGGCTGCGGCGAAACCCCTTACGCGAAACTGATTACCCAGTTGTTCGGCGACAGAATGTATATCGCCAACGCGACGGGATGTTCCTCCATCTGGGGCAACTCCTCACCCTCCACGCCTTACACGGTGAATGAAAAAGGACGGGGTCCCGCATGGGATAACTCTCTGTTTGAGGATAATGCGGAGTTTGGCTATGGTATGCTGCTGGCCCAGAACGCCATCAGAAACCGTCTGAAAGAAGAAGTGGAAGAACTGGCCGCGAACGCAAAGACCGACGCGGTGAAGGAAGCATGCCAGGGCTGGCTGGATACTTTTGGAAACGGCGCGGCAAACGGCGCGGCTTCCGAGAAGCTTGTTGAGGCGCTTGAAAACTGCAAGTGCACCAGCGAGAGAAAGCTGGCGATCCTGAAAGAAAAAGATTTCCTGGCCAAGAAGTCCCAGTGGGTATTTGGCGGCGACGGCTGGGCATATGATATCGGCTTTGGCGGCGTGGACCATGTGCTGGCCAGCGGCAAGGATATCAATATCATGGTATTTGACACCGAGGTTTACTCCAATACCGGCGGTCAGGCATCCAAATCCACTCCTGTGGGTGCGGTGGCTCAGTTTGCGGCAGGCGGCAAGGATGTGAAGAAGAAAGACCTGGCCCAGATCGCCATGAGCTACGGCTATGTATATGTGGCCCAGATCGCCATGGGCGCGGACTACAACCAGACCGTGAAGGCCATCGCCGAGGCAGAGGCTTATCCGGGACCTTCCCTGATCATCGCCTACGCTCCTTGTATCAACCATGGTATCAAGGCTGGCATGAGCAAGGCCCAGACCGAGGAGAAGATGGCTGTGGAGGCCGGTTACTGGCATCTGTTCCGGTTCAATCCGGCACTGGCCGAGGAAGGACAGAATCCTTTCTCCCTGGACAGCAAGGCGCCCAGCGAAAGCTATCAGGAATTTATCAAAGGCGAGGTTCGTTACTCCTCCCTGGCGCTGAAAAACCCTGAGCGGGCACAGAAGCTGTTCGATCAGTCCGAGGCAAACGCAGCGGCCAAATACGCGCATCTGAGCAAACTGGTGGCGCTGTACGCGGCGGAAGAAAAATAAAAAACACTGTGACTGTTTGAGATGATTCGGGCGAAAGCGGAAGAAGCGCTTTCGTTTCCGCCCGAATGGTCTGTGCGGATATTGTACTGTCCATATCTTTTATGAATATGGGCAGTATGGTATCTTTACGGGAATCGGTGATCCCCTTTCTTTCATTGCTGAGACGGCAGGGGAAGCAGCCGGAGGACAGAAGAAGCGCAGAAGGCAGGAATATCTGCGGGAATCTGCGTCAGGAGAGCGGAAACGATGAAATTACTGGAAGATAAAATTCGAAAAGACGGAGTCGTAAAAGATGGCGGCGTGCTGAAGGTGGACGGTTTCCTGAACCATCAGATGGATATCGAACTGTTTGATGAGATGGGCAAAGAGTGGAAACGGCTGTTTGCTGATGTGCCGGTGAATAAGATTCTTACCATCGAGGCTTCGGGAATCGGCATGGCCTGTATTGCCGCGCAGCATTTTCATGTGCCGGTGGTATTTGCGAAAAAGGCGCAGAGTCTGAATATCGACGGCGAGGTTTATACGGCAAAGGTGGAGTCCTTTACACATGGACGGGTGTATGATGTAATCGTGTCTAAAAAGTTTCTGGGACCGGAGGACCATGTCCTGATTATTGATGATTTCCTGGCAAACGGCAAAGCGCTGGAAGGATTGATTCAGATCGTGGAAAGCGCAGGGGCAACGCTGGAGGGCGTGGGGATCGCTATTGAAAAGGGCTTTCAGCCCGGCGGTGAGCTGATCCGCAGTAAAGGTGTCAGGGTAGAGTCGCTGGCGGTAGTAGAGTCGATGGATGCGGAGAACGGCGTGAGATTCCGCGGGTAGTTTACAAAGATCCGGTTTGCGGTTATTTTTGCGGTTAATTTGGGTTCATTGTAAAATAAGATGCGACAAGGGAAATATACTCTAAAGCATCTTAT
>CAJUPT010000044.1:0-16422 GCA_910588405.1 uncultured Lachnospiraceae bacterium
TCCTGCTTGTATGCCCGTAAATCAAGGCTTTTTTGAGATAATCAACCATTTTCAGTATAAAAATCTTTCAACCGCGGCCGCCGCCTGCTCTATTGATATGGCGGAAATCACTTCCCCGCATATCGGCCGGCGCGTATTCCTCATACAGGGTATCCGAACCCGGCTCTAATCCCAGTCAATAAAATAAATCAATCCCACGGAACAGGTAGTACGCTGCGACCGCACCACGCAGATTCCGACGCTGATCCCGCTTTTTTGTATGATTTCCCGCACCTGCTTTGCGATATTGTGATAGGTAGGCCGGCATCCGTTAGATGTGGTTACAATTATATCATAATATACGCTTATTTTGTTCCTCTTTTACATTTTTCTTCACCTGAAACCATATTCCTTAACACTTTTTCATTGTTCTTGCAAACAAATCATTTTCCCACAAAACTGCTTGACAGAATGAAAATAAATTTTACCGCAAAAACTTCTTGCACTTTATATAAAAAGAGTGTATACTACTATTAGTAAAAAGGAGATGTGGAGTCTATAATGAATTTACTCAATCTAAATAATTCGGAGCGGGAAGTATTCCATGTTCTGCAAAAAAGAGGGCCGCTTACCAAACATGAAATATTGGCCGTATGCGATATCAGGCCCAGCAATTTAAACCGGATTATTGCCTATCTGCTGAATGAAGGCATGATTGTGGAAGAAGGACAGGATATTTCCTCCGGCGGCCGGAAGCCATCTATTTTCGATATCCGCAAAGATCATTCCTATATTATCGGAGTTCAAATGTCCCATCTGAGTATCAAAGTGGTGCTGACGGATCTGAAAATGCAGATTTTACAAAATGAAGAACGACTGCGGACGCCTGACTGTGCATGGGACGGGGAAACTGTCATGGCGTCAGTACTGGATTTTGCTTACAGAGCCTTAAAAAAAAGCGGAATATCCGAGGAACGACTTCTTTGTATCGGCGTTGGCGTTTCCGGAACCGTGGACTATCGGACCGGGATTATCGGACCGGCAGATCATGTATCATTTTTAGACTGGCCTCACTTAAATGTAAAGAGTGAGCTGGAGGAGCATTTTCGGTGCCCTGTTTATGTGGATCTGGGAGCAAATGCCGTGGCAATCGGAGAATATCTATATGGCAGCGGACAGAACTGTACAAGTCTTGCCGTGCTTGGATATTCTGCCGCGCTGAGTTCGGCTTTTATCTCAAACGGAAAGCTGGTCAGAAGCGCAACAAACTCCGAAAATCATTTTGCGCATACGGTGATTAATGTGGCGGGCGAACAGTGCGCCTGCGGAAACAGAGGATGTCTGCAGACTTACGCATCCATCTCCGTTGTCGTGCGGGAAGTAATGCGCCGTATCGCACTTGGTGAAAACTGCTCTCTGGACGTAAATAATTTTGATATGGATACATACCGCTTTATCTCTATTTTGCAGGCGGCATATGCGGGGGATAAGGTCTGTACTGAGGAAATTAAAAAATCCGCATATTTTTACGGTATTGGATTATCGAATTATGTTTCTTTGCTGAGTCCGGAGATAGTAGTGCTGACAGGCCCCTTTGTGGGATATGATGAGCTTTATTTTGAAACGGCCGTAAATATTGCCAAAAATATTCTTGCCAAAAAAGGAATAACAAAGACCTGTTTTCAGAAATATACCCATTTGGGAAAAGAGAAAGGTTCTCTTGCGATCAGTGCCGCCGCCCTGGCATTTGAATGTTATATGAACAGCCCGATTGTATCGCGATAATGGTGATAGTTTTTTGTCTACTTTCTTTATTTACTATATAAAGAAAAAGCAGAGCATTATTTTATGTAAAGGAGGAAAAATTTTTTAAAACAGAATGTAGCAAATTCACCATATTTTACATTGGAGGAGAAATTACATGACACAAACAAAAAACAATCGTCAAACTGAAATGTTTTACTGGTTAAAAATCGTCCTTGTGCTGGCTATCCAGATCCTGTTTCGTTTTCTTCCGAATTTTGGACAGGTTACGGACCTTGGAATGTCCATTTTGGGAATTTTCCTTGGCGCGATAGTTGGCTGGTGCATCTGCGACGCCGCCTGGCCCTCGATTACGGCGATTCTGTTGCTGGGCATGACAGATTATGGAACTATTTCGGGTATTTTTTCGACTTTATTCAGTAATACCGCATTGCTGATCGTTATGCTCTCATTTATTTTTGCCGGCGTGATCCTATCCTGCGGTCTGAGCGACTGGCTGGGAAAATGGCTGATTTCACGGAAAGTACTTCGCGGAAAGCCCTGGCTTTTAACCTTCTGCATTATATTAACCATGTATATCGGCACTGCCATGTGCGGAAGCGGAACCGCCATTATGATTTTGCTGTGGGAAGTGATTTATTCCATCGCCAATCAGGCAGGTATTCGCAAAGAAACGAACCGCTGGCCTACAATCATGGTATTCTCTCTGCTCTATGTCATTGCCATCGGACAGATTGTGTCCTGGGGAACCGCTCCTGTCGCGGTGATCGGTCTTGCACAGAGTATTGATATGGAAATTGTATTGCAGCCCTGGCCGTTCCTGCTTTACGGAATGATTGTATCATCCTTGCTGCTGGGAACAAGTATCATTGTTAATTTCCTGATTTTCCGGCCGGATATCACTCCTTTGAAAGACACTTATGTGGAAGAACCGCCCAAAATTACAAAACAGCAAAAAGCTATTCTCTATATCGTAGCCATATTTATGGTACTGATGCTGATTCCCTCCATGCTGCCTGCAAAATGGGCTTTTGTACAGTGGATGCGCCAGTTTGGAACAATCGGGACGTTGTTGATTGCCATTGGCGCGGCGCTGATTGTCCGCATTGACGGAAAACCGGTTGCCGTATTCAATGCGGCGGCGGCAAAAGGAGTTATCTGGAATCCGCTGTTTATGATGGGAACAGCACTGACCATTGCGGGTGCGCTGACATCTGCCGAGACGGGCGTAACGGAAACCCTTTCCGCGTGGCTGCTGCCTCTGTTTTCCGGTATGGCGCCATTCTGGTTTGCGGCGATGATTATATTGCTGACGATCATATTCACTAACCTGCTGAACAATATTGTAGTTGCATCACTCTTTCTTACAATTGTTTATTCTCTGAAAGATGTCATTGGTATCGACCCGTATCCGCTGGTGATTGTTATGATATATTCCTGTTATCTGGCAGTGCTTCTGCCATCCTCAAATCCGATGACCGCATTTATGTTCGGCAACAAAGATAAAATTAAAAATACGGATATTTTCCGCTATGCTTTGGTTTCCATCGTAACCGGCAGTCTGGTTTTGATCTTTATCGGATATCCTCTGGCCTGTGTTTTCTACGGATAATTTCCACTGTAAAGACCGGGTCAGCTGCTACATGATAAATTTTACTTACAGGAGGAAACAGACTATGACACATCTGACAGAAAAAGAGAATTTTATGCGCCTTATAAATGGCAAGGACCCTGAATGGCTTCCGGTTTTTTCTTTTGGCTACAACGCTGACCGCATTGTGCCTACCATGAAAATCGGACCTGAACTGCTGTATGATCAGTACTATCATCCGGGGATTTGGAAAGATTTGTGGGGTGTTCCCTATGAGTCTTCCGCTTCAGCGGGCAACCAGAAACTCCCCCAGCCCAACGTATTTATACTGGAGGATATCAGAAGATGGCGTGATGTTATCAAAGCGCCGGAAATTAAAGATATTGACTGGGAAACCATGGCCCGCCGCGATCTGGAACGGGCAAAAATTGATCAGACGCAGACAGCCACTCTGTTTAAGGTACATATCGGATATTTTCAGACGCTTATGTCTTTTATGGGGTTCTCGGAGGGAATGTGCGCGATGTACGAAGAACCTGACGAAGTAAAAGAACTGATGCAGTATTTAAGTGATTTTTATGTATCGGTGGCGGAAGCCTGTATTGATTATTACCATCCTGATATGCTGTGTATTACGGATGACGTGGCGACCTGGGCGAATCCGTTTATTTCGATAGAGATGTACCGGGATATGATCAAGCCTTACCATAAAACACTGGCCGAAGTGGGGCTGAAAAGGGGGCTTCCCATTGAAATGCACTGTTGCGGACGATGTGAGGATATGATCGATGATTGGATGGAATTCGGCGTAAAAGCATGGGATCCTGCACAGGTTTCCAATGATTTGACGGCTGTACAGAAAAAATACGGAAAAGATCTGGTGGTTATCGGCGGCGTGGATGTGAGAGAACTCCTGGCTCCGGATATAGACGAAGAGCAGATTCGGTCTTTTATCCGCAAAACTATTGATACCTATACTCAATATGGAAGTTATGCTTTTTATTGCAGCCTGCTCGCCGCCGTCGGCGATGACGTCACGGCAAGAAAAAACCGGTGGATTACAGACGAAGCGGTAAAATACGGTCATTCCATATTCCGATAGTTACTTTTTTGGCATATGCTGCATTGGGAGTGTCAAAAACAAATTTTTTAACCCTGTAAAATAAGTATTGCTAATAAGCCCGTCAAATGGCGGGCTTATTTTCTACTCAAAATGAGAATTTATTTTGAAAGTATTAAAATCTTCCGGATAGTTTTTACTTCACCATCTCCCGGTACTCCTGCTTCCACTCCGTCAGAATCCGCTCCGTCTCATCCTTCTTCCGGTGCCGGTCCTTTTTCATCGCCCTGTCGATCCGGCGTACCTGAGGGGCGTTAGCCGCCTGCCGGTCGTAAACATCGTATTCCTCCTGCCAGCGGTACTGCTGCTGAGCCGGAATCAAAGCGGCGATCTCCTCCGAAATCGTGATACCAGGCTCCAGAAGATGCAGATAAAACAGCTCCTTCAGTATATCCGAATCCTGTAAAAAGCCATAAGCGCGCGCCAGACTGTCCGCCGCCTCCTGCATCCAGAACATACCGGCCTGGGCCAGCCCCCGGTTATGCCACAGCTTCCCAAGAAGCTCTCTCGGGATCGCCCACTCCCCTTCCCGCTCCAGAATATGGTCGTAAATCTCAATGGCTTTCGGATAATGCTTCTGTTTTGTCATATAATCCGCCCGGCTTTTCAGAAGGTCATAGGGCTTGGCCTGCTCCTTTTTCTCCAGCTGCCGGTCAAATTCCTCCAGCTCATCCTCGCGGTAATAATCCACCTCCTGCATAATCATCAGCAAAAGCTGGGCGGTGGACATCTTCCCTTTCCATTTGGACAGCTTCCTTGCCAGCTCATCCATACCAAGCTCCGACTCCAGAAAACGGATCAGCCGGTCGCCCACAAAGCCGTCGTCGATCATCATCAGATTATTGTATATATAATAGCACAGCTCCTGCTCCGAATAAATATGAAGCCCTGCCTCCTGTATGTAATAAGGATTCTTTGCCAGCGGTCTGCCGCACACAATAAATCCGCTCATTTCCCGCGTCCTTTCTATTTCTGCCATTCACAGCGAAAAAAACTGCTTGATTTCCTGTCCGCCGGAAGGGAACAATTCTCCAAACCCTTTGTCAATCACACGCACCATCATGGAATTCTCCTCCACAAAAGCGAAAATCAGTTCCAGCCTGGTGGTCTTCGGCGGCCGTTTCGGAAACATGTCCAGCGAAAGGGTCCATGTCCGGCTGTCGGCCTCCCCGATGGTCTGCACCTGAAAATGAATCTGATCCTCCTGGTCTACGATCAGCTCCGCATCGACTTTTGCCTCATACCAGTTGCTCCCGGCGGAAGCCACCACCAGCTGGCAGCTTTTTCCCCGATGCAGCACCTCCATGGTGATCGTGGAAGAAATCCTTCCCTCGCACAGACAGATATAAGGATACGCCGTCTCGGGCCTCGTATGATCCCAGGCGATAAACGCCGCCCCCTGGGCAAACAGATTCTGCCCGGCATAGACCCGCCGCCCCTGGCACAGCCATTTCAGCGAATCCACCGCCCAGTCCGTCCGCTCGAAGCCTTTTCCGGTGAGATAAACCGAGTGGATAATCTTCTTTCCCATCTGCCTCTGGGCACAGGCGCTGACAATGGAATCCGCCAGTTTCATACCCGGCTCCTGTTCCAGAATATCAAGGCTGAAGCTCTCCTCCAGATCCTCGTGAATCCCCTCAATCATCTGGGGCGTCCTCCCCCGGACCACGCGCATTTCATAATAATGAAATCCGGATTCCGTCAGGTCGAACAGACAGCTGGTATGCTGGGGAGCGCTGCCGCTGCGGCCCAGCACATAAAAAAGATACGCCTCCGTATGGCTGACGATATGAATGGCATCCCTGGAAATCTCCAGATGATCCCCCACCTTCACCAAAAGATCCATCAGCACCGGCTCCAGCTTCTGCACCGTAAACACCAGCTGCATAATTCTGGAATCCTCATCCATTAAAATCAGCTCCAACAGCTTGCCGATATAGCGTTCTAACAGCTCCGCCGCCGTATATTTCCGCTCCTCTATCGTGGCTGTCCCTGATTTGACAGCCATACTGACCAAACGGTCAACGATAATCCCCTCTCCCAGCAGAGCCCGGCGGTAAGCCTCCTGGCCGATAAACCATTCGTCAGCTCCCTTTTTTTTGCACAGAATCGTGGGAACAAGGCAAAATCGCTCATCCTGGTCCGCTGAAACCGCTTCGGCGCCGGACGTTTTTCGATTGTAATAGCTTAGCTGGCTGTAATCGTCACACAGATCAAGGCCAAGACACCAGTTTTTCATTTAACACTCTCCGAACTTAGTTCCGCTGCAATCCTCCTGCGCCCCCAGACCTGGGAGAATTTCCGGCCACTAAAATGTCCAGAAATCCTCCCGGGCGCATACGGACTTCCGCTGTTTTTCAGTTCCGCTGCCGGCCCCGTCTTACAACAGCCTGAACAGCCTTTCCAACAACTCCAACCTTTTTCCATACGCCATCATGTCGTTCCCCAGCCCCTCATCCTGCGTCTCTGCCTTTGCCAGCAGTCTGTTGATGGCCTGATATCTGGTGACTGTTCCGCCCTCTGCGGCTTCCTCTTTCCCCTCCGTCTCCGGCGAAGAAATCTCCGTCCCTCCGGAAATCTCTGCCGTCAGCGTGCCCGAAGCCACCGGCGCTTCCGGCTCTGCTTCTCTATAAATCTCATACTCCGCCTGCTCGCCGTAAAACAGCGTTACTTCATAGGCGAAAATTCCCAGAAAAACATGAACCATCTTCCCCTGAGCCGGGGGAGAGGCAGCCGGGAAGATCTGAAGCCGAATATTCAGCCGGTCCGTCTCCTCCGCCTGGTACTCGATCAGACACCGGTTTTCCAGCCAGGAAAGACACCCCGCCTTCACTGCCAGCCCGGGAAAATGGGCAAATACCATCCCTTTCTGCGTAAACCGTTCCATATACAAACGGCACAGCTTCCTCTGTCTCTCCGTTAATTCCGAAAGCCCCCCGTAATAGCGGGTCATGGCAAGGGACTCGATCAGTCCGGGCCTGCGGGGCTCCGTCTCATCCTGGGCCTTTTGCTCCATATACCAGGCTGTCTCCTGGGGCAGCTCCCATTTTTTCTGAATATATCCCCAGGCTTTCAGCACAAAATAAGCGTCCCTGAGCGACGAATCCACATTTCCCTGTTTCATATAAACGGAAAACACCTGCTCCAGCCACTGTCCATTCCCCACAAAAATCAGCTGGGCCAGCAGCCGCTCCGGCAGATCCCACAAATTCACATGGCTGTTCTTGGAAGCCTCCAAAATGCCATACATCCGCTCGCTGCTGCCATTATAATACTGGCAGAGATATTCCAGAATCACATTGTCCAGCTTATCCTCCACAAACAGGTGATGAGTCAGCCGGATCAGGTAATCGTCAAAACCGCCGTACCGCTCGATGATATAATGACACAGCTTCAAAAGCCTTCCGGGGCGGATCTCCCGATATCCATATTTCGACACAATCTGATAAGCTTCTTCATAATACCCTTTTGTCACCAAAAGTTCAAGTAAAAATTTCCGGCTTTCCCCATCCAGTATGGCAGGGTCCGCCACGGCCACAAAACTGTCGCACTTTTCCTGGGAGGGCGTTTCCAGATAATAATCAATTCCGATGCGTGAAAGCCTCCCCCGAAACAGCTCACGCAGTTTCTTTTCCGACAGCCCCCGCTCCAAAAGCCACACATCCTCTTTGGTCGCCCGGCCGCTGTCGTAAATACTGCGCAGCCGGGTATGAAAATACTCCGGCTGGCTCTGGTCCACCTGATAACAAGCTTCCAAAAGATCCTGGCAGTCCTCCATCAGCGGTTCCAGCCGGAAGGGCATCTTCCCATACCGGTTCCCGTAGCCGTCCTGGAAAATAATGCGGAAATCATCCCCATACACCGGAATGCAGGTGCGCTTTTCCCGCAGGGCAAACCGCATTTCATCCGTCCTGTCCTCATAACAGAAAATCACATGGGTGATCTCCGGATTCTCACAGGAAAACTCTCTTGCGCAAAGCATCGCAGGAAAAATTCTCCCCGCCCGCTCGTCAAGCATTTCCGGATAAATCAGTTCCCGGTAAACCTGGGACAATTCCCGGCTGATCCTGCCGTTCAGCATCTGATCCACCGCGAAAGCTTCCATCTCCTTTGCATAGGACTGGTAAATATCCGGTACCTGTTCCTTATTCCGGATCACATTCAGATACAGCCGAGTCCTGGCCTCCTGGTCAGAGGGCTGCTGATAAGAAAAATACAAAAGCAGCGCTCTGGGCAAAGCCCCTTCAAAATCAGAGGGCATCGTATACAGATAATAATCATATAACCGGGTCAGCCGCAGGTCCTGCCTGACGCCTTCCTCATAATAAGAAAAATATTCCGGTTCTCTCCGATCAGATATAATCAGCAGGCTTAGCAGGCCGGACAACAGCTCCTTCGTCTTATATTTCTGATACAGATTTTTCAAAAGCTCCAGTTCCCGCAGACCTGCGCCTTTTTTCTGCATGGTCAGCAGGGCCGTTCCGTCCGCCAGCTTTTTCGTCATCAGCCCCTGCCGCACGCCGAACCAGAGCACCGCCATCGCAAAATCATCCAGCCTCCGTAAAAGCCGGTCGTCTTCCTTCAATGTAACAAAGGCCGCCAGATACACCCAGGGGCTTCGGCTGCCTCTGTCATAATAAGTCCGAATTTTTTCCCAGCGCACCGCCGGATGTTCTGACTGGCTGCGGTCATTCAGAATCAGCAGAATCAGCACCGCCGGGTCGGCCAGCCCGTCGCCGTCATATTTATTTAATATCACGTTCAGCGCCGTCCTGCTTTCCTCTTCTTCCCCCAGCAGCTTTTTTCCATATAAATAAAGGCAGTAATTCCCCGGCTCCTCGATCCGCCACATCAGCACATCGTCCGTCACCCGCTCAAGAAGCCGCCTCCCTTCCTCAGGCTCCCACTTTGCCGCCGCGATGCACTGAAACAATGTCAGACGGATATCCGGCGTCTCATCCCCATAATCGCCGTTCAAACGCCTATAGGCCATTTTCAGCTTCTGATAAGCCGACTCCGTCACCAGCCGCTCCCGCTGGCTCTGATAGCGCAGGCCAACCTCCGTCAGGAAAGTGCGCAGATAGGCGAGCCGCAGCTTTGCCGCCCCCGCCTTGCTGATTTTCCGTTCCCCCTTATAAACCGTGATTGGAATCTGAAAATGGTACAGCGGGGAGCTGATCGTAATCCGTCCCGTATTCTTCCCCGTAAAAAGCCTTTTTCCGTCGATCCGGTAAGAAAGCCTGACCTGATTCCCGGTAAAATCATCGTCAGTAACGGTATTTTTCTCCAGCCTGATAAAGCCGCCCTCCGCCTTAACCGGCAGCTTCAGATACCCCCAGCCGCTTCGCTCCATCCGGATGCCGTCCTCCGTCTCGTCTTCCCCCTGGAAGCGAAAAACCTTCTCCTCCTCGTCTACATGAAGGGACACCCGGTCCTTGCCGCCTGCCGCCACAAGAAACTCCTCCAGCCCCAGCTGCCTGTCATTCTGGAAACGCAGCCCTTCGTACAGGCCGCACAGTCCCAGATCCTGCATAAAGGGAAGAGCCGGAAAACGTCCGGAATCAAAGATACGCAGCGCTTCGTCTCGGGAACCTTCGGCAAAGGAGGCAAACTGCTCCAAAAGGTCAAAGGGTTCCCCGAATGCCATTGTCCGGGAAAAAGTGAACTGATAAGGCAGGTCGTACTCGCCGCCCGTACATACGATATGAAAACGTCCCTTGATTACGGCAGCCTGACGGGTATACTCTTCTCTGATCTGATACTCCAGAACCGCTCCCGTACCGGCAAACTGATTGTTCTTCAACTCCACCCGATAGTCCGAGGAATAGGCCAGCCCCTTCACTGGTTCCTCCTCCTCGCTGAGCAGATGAACGCTGCCGGTTATCCCCTTACCGCAGGGGCGGGTTTCTTCAATCATTTCAGGATGAAGCCCCAGCCTGATCCCATGCCGGGGAATCTCTCCTTTTGCAATTCTTTTTATATATTCTCTCAAAAATATCACCAAGCTTTCGTCCGCAATCGGTCTCTGCCTTTAATCATACTATACTTTCCATAAAATTTCGACATAAAATAGCCAAATTATCGAATTATTTTTCTGCATGTTCTGTCTGGCTTATATCCGGTAAACTTTGCCGGATATTTTTCTGAGAGTGCTGCTCCACAAACGCAGGTGCTGCGAAGACCATATTAATTTATACAAATCAGACAAATTCTTATGGAAAAAAAGCGGGGACTGCTGTATGATGATAAAAGTGTATGGAAAGGAATTGTGTAAACATGGATTTATTTGACTATATGAGAGAAAAGCAACAGGAAAACGACGCGCCCCTGGCCTCACGGCTCCGTCCCAGGGCGCTTAATGAGGTGGTGGGCCAGCAGCACATCATCGGAAAAAACACTTTGCTGTACCGAGCTATCGCCGCCGACCAGCTGGGCTCGATTATCCTGTACGGCCCGCCAGGGACAGGAAAGACCACCCTGGCCAAGGTGATCGCCAATACCACAAAAGGAAACTTCACCCAGATCAATGCCACCGGCGCGGGGAAAAAGGATATGGAAGCCGTCGTCAGCGAAGCCAAAAATGCCCTTGGCATGTACGGCACGAAAACCATTTTGTTTATCGACGAAATCCACCGTTTTAACAAAGGCCAGCAGGATTATCTGCTGCCCTTTGTGGAGGACGGAACCCTGGTGCTGATCGGCGCCACTACGGAGAATCCCTATTTTGAAGTGAACAGTGCCCTGCTCTCCCGCTCCATTATCTTTGAGCTAAAACCCTTAAGCAGAGAGGACATCCGGGAACTGCTGCGCCGGGCCGTCGCCGACCCGGAACGAGGCATGGGCAGCTACCACCCGGTTCTTCACGAGGACGCCGCCGAATTTCTGGCCGATTTAAGCGGCGGAGATGCCAGATCGGCGTTAAACGCCCTGGAGCTTGCTGTGCTGACCACGCCGAAAGATGCCGACGGACAGATTCATGTCACCCTGGACGTGGCCCAGGAATGCATCCAGCGGCGGGCAGTCCGTTATGACCGGCAGGGAGACAATCACTATGATACAATTTCCGCCTTTATCAAAAGCATGCGGGGCTCCGACCCGGACGCCGCCGTATACTACCTGGCCCGGATGCTGTATGCCGGTGAGGATGTGAAATTCATCGCCCGCCGGATTATGATCTGCGCCTCCGAGGACGTGGGAAACGCCGACCCCCAGGCGCTGCAGGTAGCCGTCAGCGCCGCTCTGGCCGTGGAACGGGTCGGCATGCCGGAAGCCCAGATTATCCTGGCGCAGGCCGTCTCCTACGTAGCCTGCGCCCCGAAAAGCAATTCGGCGGTCATGGCCATCAGCAAGGCCATGGACTCGGTGAAAACCAAAAAAATCAACACGGTCCCGCCCC
This sequence comes from uncultured Lachnospiraceae bacterium, assembly GCA_910588405.1. Classification (GTDB taxonomy): domain Bacteria; phylum Bacillota; class Clostridia; order Lachnospirales; family Lachnospiraceae; genus Paralachnospira_A. The sequence goes on from CAJUPT010000044.1 coordinate 11,851, forward strand.
ACCTCCAGGACGCCCACTACAAAGGCTCCTCCGATCTGGGCCGCGGAACCGGGTATCAGTATGCCCATTCTTTCCCGAATCACTATGTAAAGCAGCAGTATCTGCCGGATAAGGTTGTGGGGGAAAGGTTTTATGAACCATCGGAGATGGGGTATGAGAGGGAGATCAGGAAACATTTGGAACGTATCCGGAAGGAAGCGGATATCAATCCAGTATAATTTCATCCACCGTCACAAATTCATACCCTTCCGCCTGCATCTGATCCACGATCTCCAGGGCTGCGTCCACGGAAGTGCCGTACACGTCATGAAGAAGGATAATATCGCCGTCCCTGGCATTTTTGAGGATTCTTTTGACCACAATCTCCGTATTCTTAACCTTCCAGTCCACCGGGTCAACATCCCATAAGACGGCGGTCATGTCCACTTCCTCCTGCAGTTCCTTGCTCCACTCGCCGAAAGGTGGGCGGATATACTGAGGGGTCTGCCCTGTGATCTGGCTGATAATCTGATTGCTCTGGCGTATCTGCTCGATTGCTTCCTCATAGGTTTTGTGGTTCAGCTGGACATGGTCCATCGTATGATTGCCGATCAGATGCCCCTCCTCCGCCATCCGCTTTACCAGCTCCGGGTATTTGTCGGCGCTTTTTCCAATCAAAAAAAAGGTCGCTTTCACATTCCGCTTTTTCAGGCCATCCAACAGCCGTTCCGTATAAACGGGATGAGGACCGTCGTCAAATGTGAGAGCAACCATTTTCCGGTCAAAATAATCCTCCGGAGAGGACACAGACAGGCTGCCGGCTCCTCCCTGAACACCCCACAGGATGAGACAAACCGAAACCAGCAGCGTAATACCAAATAAATATTTACGGACAGACATGATACACCTGCACAGATTGCTTTTCTGCCATTATATGCAGGGCAGGCCGGGCATATGTAGGGAATCAGTTATTCTTATTACACTTTCTTCCGGCGGTTCTCTCCATCAGTTTTCCACATTTTTATCCTTCTGTTCCAGCGGCTTAATCACGTCATCATACATCTTTTTCAGATAATAAGAGCTGAGCACAACGGAAGCCAGCTCTGCGATCGGGAAAGAAAACCAAACTGCAGACAATCCAAACAGTTTCGCGAACACATAGGCGACAGGCAAAAGCACCAGCAGCTGACGGACCACCGAGTTAATCAAACTGTACACGCCGTTTCCCAACGCCTGGAACACCGAACCTACAATAATGCAGTAGCCGGCAAAAAGAAAGCTCAGACTGATTGTCCGCAGGGCGGGAACGCCGATCTTAAACATTTCCTCCGATGCATTGAACATCGCCAGCAGCCGGGAGGGAAATAGCTGCAGAATGACCAGTCCCACCAGCATCAGACCCACAGCCGTGCCAATACTGAACTTCATCGTATCCATAATCCGCTTCTTGTTCCGGGCTCCGTAATTATAGGCGATAATCGGAATCATACCGTTATTGAGACCGAAAACTGGCATGAAAATAAAGCTTTGCAGTTTAAAATATATACCGAAAACGGAAACTGCTGTGGAAGTAAACTGCATCAAAATAGCATTGAAGCCCAACGTCATAACAGAACCTATGGACTGCATGATAATAGAGGGAACGCCTACCTTGTAAATTCTTCCGATTGTCACCCTGTTGGGGCGGAAGCCTTTAAAAGAACAGTTGATCTCTTTATTTTTTGCCTGGTTAATCACAATACAGAAAATACCCGCGATAATCTGCCCCATCACCGTAGCGACAGCCGCGCCGGCAATGCCCATCCTGGGTGCACCAAACAGACCGAAAATCAGAATCGGGTCCATAATCAGATTAATGACAGCGCCTGTCATCTGGGTAATCATGGCATACACCGTTTTCCCTGTAGACTGAAGCAGCCTTTCAAAAGTGACCTGTGCAAATATGCCGAAAGAAAAAATCAAACAGATTGACAGATAGGACACCCCGTATTGGAATATCTCAGGATCTGTCGTCTGCGTTGCAAAGAATGGCCGTACAAGAAACAGACCGATCACAGCAAACACCGCATAACTTACAATCGCCAGAAAAATACCGTTGGTGGCCGCCTCATTTGCATCTTTAAACTTCTTTTCTCCCAGGCTTTTGGACAGCAGCGCATTGATACCTACGCCGGTACCCGTACTGACAGAAATCGTCAGCATCTGAAGAGGGAATGCCAGAGAAACAGCTGTCAGGGCATTCTCCCCGATCTGCGCCACAAAGATACTGTCAACAATATTATAGAGCGCCTGAATCAGCATCGAAATCATCATAGGCAGAGACATAGAGATCAGCAGCTTGCCCACTGGCATTACGCCCATCTTATTCTCCTGCCGCACTTTCGTAGTTTCCATTGATTATCAAATCCTTTCTATTGCCGTGAACCATGACATGAAAGCAGGCCGTTTTCGCGTTCGCGGGGCCTGCTTTCACAATCAAATACATTGCGCGCTATATTCTAGCAAGGATAAATAATAATGTCAATGGATTTACACAAATATGACTGCCAAAAAAATGGGGCATAATTTCTGATTTTCTGTACTTTTCCTCCAAAAGAAGTGAATAGGCGGAGTATGTCCTGTCTGTTTCATCACTGTTCACTCCGCGGCTGGCAATGCCTCTCACGATACACATTAATCATACAAATCATGTATCATGCACAAAACGCTTCGCGATGCAAAATCGCATTGGTGTTAGTATATCTAAACAGTAATTTAATTTCCCCTGTTCTGCTGCATATAAGCATGCTCCTGCCGCAGTTCGTCATGCAGACGACTGGAATCCCAGGACCAGTTGTGCTCCGTGACCACCGCTTTCAGGGCGATCCGCTCCATTTTCTGCCGCCTGAACATGCCAAACAGCAGATCCATCCGATTGCTGGTAAAGCCGCTGAGAATCAGCATCTCATCGTCGAATCCTTCGCCATCGAAACGTTCCTCTGACGGCTCCACCCCTTTAAGCCCGGCCAAATAGCCAATAGGCTGGAGAAATTCCTCCTTCTCCACCACTCGCACCCGGATACCCAGCTGCATACAGATTAATTTTAACAGTTTTCCTTTGCTTGTGTTTTGCATATTGTAGACCAGAAGGGTCTCTTTGGTTGGTGATGACATGCGGGTTTGCTCCTGTTCTTTCATCATTCATGATTAAAAATATCTTCTTCAGATTGCAACAATTATATTATATAATGTCAAATAGCAACCTTTTTGTCAATACAAATCTATCCATAACGATGTTGTTGAAATCTTCTAACGAACTCCATGTAAAAAGTAACGCTGAGCAGCAATCTTAATATCTACCACCTCCTTATTTCAATCCATACTCCCACGCAGGGAGTGACGTTTTCCAATAATAAAATTTTCCATTATCATCCATTTCAACCCGCACTCCCACGCAGGGAGTGACCTGATTTTTTGGACGGGTACCTGCCACGTAACAAATTTCAACCCACACTCCCACGCAGGGAGTGACTTGTACTTCCGATGTGATTCTATCCGAAGTAACTTTATTTCAACCCACACTCCCACGCAGGGAGTGACCTTATAGTGTTTTTCGTCCATCTCATGGCCTTTGATTTCAACCCACACTCCCACGCAGGGAGTGACAATACATCGGCTGCAAGTCAGAGGCATTTTCCATATTTCAACCCACACTCCCACGCAGGGAGTGACCGGCTCCACTTTCACCGCCGCTTCTTCCACGTCAATTTCAACCCACACTCCCACGCAGGGAGTGACAATCGGTTCAGATAGACAAACGCTCCTTTTCCAAATTTCAACCCACACTCCCACGCAGGGAGTGACATGCATCCTGTTAGTATCGGCCCGGCAACAAAGGATTTCAACCCACACTCCCACGCAGGGAGTGACGATAGCGTTATATATTTGTACACTATTCCAACTTATTTCAACCCACACTCCCACGCAGGGAGTGACGCAGGTTATACATGTATGATCGGATCGCAGACGTATTTCAACCCACACTCCCACGCAGGGAGTGACGCGCAAATTCTGCTTAGTACAACGGTTTGACGGAATTTCAACCCACACTCCCACGCAGGGAGTGACATGGATTTTCTATGAAGACATCAACAGCAAAGAGATTTCAACCCACACTCCCACGCAGGGAGTGACTTCTTCGTCCCCGTATTCCTCTTTCAGCATTTTCAATTTCAACCCACACTCCCACGCAGGGAGTGACGCGGAAATATGATTGTACACTTCCATTGTGACAATTTCAACCCACACTCCCACGCAGGGAGTGACGGTTATATTATTGGTGACGTTAAAACTCATACGGATTTCAACCCACACTCCCACGCAGGGAGTGACTTCTTAATGGATAAAAATGGAAGTATTATAAAGAATTTCAACCCACACTCCCACGCAGGGAGTGACTGATGGGTAAGAGTAATTCCGGAAAATCATACGCTATTTCAACCCACACTCCCACGCAGGGAGTGACTCCTTGATTTCTTCAAGATTTAACCCCGTCCACTATTTCAACCCACACTCCCACGCAGGGAGTGACTGATGGGTAAGAGTAATTCCGGA
>CAJUPT010000044.1:16522-29524 GCA_910588405.1 uncultured Lachnospiraceae bacterium
AAATCATACGCTATTTCAACCCACACTCCCACGCAGGGAGTGACCCTGAGTTATTATGAGGTGCTCTGCAAGCTGAGAATTTCAACCCACACTCCCACGCAGGGAGTGACCCCTGGCCAGGAACCCGTCCGGCGCAACGGAAAAATTTCAACCCACACTCCCACGCAGGGAGTGACGTATGAGCCGCTGACGATCGTTACATATCTAGGATTTCAACCCACACTCCCACGCAGGGAGTGACACCGGTTCAATTTATCTATATAGGGCAATATTGGGTATTTCAACCCACACTCCCACGCAGGGAGTGACAAGAATATCAGATATTCCGAAAATCTCTTTACTTATTTCAACCCACACTCCCACGCAGGGAGTGACGAGAGGTGGTGAGCGTGGCCGCTAGGCTTACAGATATTTCAACCCACACTCCCACGCAGGGAGTGACAGCAAAACCAAACAATTTATTATATCCTACCCAACCAGAATCTATCCATCTCGCACAAAATCAACCCACTTCTCAACCCTCATCCCTATCACCCCCATCCAATCTCACACATTTCTCCCTTTTTCACAGTGCGAATCCCCCGCATATTTCCTGTTTACTATATAATCGCACCTCTGTTACAAAATCAGTACCTCATCCACAGCCTGACCGCGCTCAACGCCGATTTTCTCTATTTTGTTCTTATATTGATTCCCCAAATAATAAAACCGCAGGCTATCCGTCCTCTCGTCGATGATCTCTTTCAAGGTCTCTTTCAGCAACACACATTGCGTATGATCAAGAATACATTCAAACACCGAATTTTGCACTCTTCTGCCATAATTAACGCATTGTTTGGCTACCTTTCTAAGCCTTGTCTTTCCTGCCGCCGTTTCCGTATTCACATCATAAGTTATCACCACCAGCATAATTGCTCTCCTTATTTCCATAAAAACGGAGGGTAGCCATCCAGATCACCTCTCAGATACCGGGCTAACAGCATCGCCTGAACATAGGGAATCATCCCCCATTCTACTTTTTCTTTCAGAAAAGGATGCGTCAGCGTCTCTTTCTTTTTATTCTGCCATTCAACCAATACCATTTTCCTGGCATCATCTTTCATCAATACCGCCCCGTTTTCTTTTTTGGTAAAATCTTTTTTTGTGATCATTTTTCTGTTAATTAATGACAATACAAAACGATCCGCCAGAACCGGTCGCAATTCTTCGATCATATCCAGCGCCAGAGATACTCGTCCCGGACGTTCCGTGTGCAAATAACCTACATATGGATCTAATCCCACTGTTTCCAATGCCGCCGCCGTCATATTCGTCAGCAGCGTATACACAAACGACAACAATGCATTCACGTAATCCACAGGAGGCCGTCGGTTTCTTCCGTTAAAAACAAAATTCTGTTTCTGCTGCAATATCAGCTCATTCAGCATGGAAAAGTAAATTTTAGCCGCTTCCCCCTCCAACCCTCGCAACTCATCTTTTGACCTGCTTTGTCCTGCCGACTCCACAGCCTTTTTTAATTTCAGAGAGGCAGCTTTCAACGCTTCCACATCCACCTGCATTCCATGATCCCTGGTAGCCCGTTCCAGTACCCATCTGGCATTATATATCTTCCCCATAATACTATGGATGGCAATTTCCAGACTTCTCTCCTCATCTGAAAAACATGCAAACTGCTGCCTGCGCAAAATAACATTGCCCCTGGTCTGTCCCGACACCCTAGCCAGAAATTTCCCGTGGGGCGTCAGATAGCACAGGGAAACATTCCGCTCCATGCAGGCTCCCATCAGTGCTGGGCTGGTTCCACGGTAGCCGAAAGACACAATCCCTTCCAGATTGTGAAAAGGCAGTCTGCCAATTTCATGATCATGCTCCAATACCACCACATTTTCCCCGTCCAGCGCCAGGTAACTGTTCTCAGAAGTCACATACAATGTATTTAACAGCTTTTTCATTCGGTATCCTCCAGCATCTGTCTCATATAAACTTCAACAGAAACCGTCTTTTTTAGCTTCGGCATACAAATCTCTTTCAGTGAGCAGGACTGGCACTGCTTTCCCGTTTTCACCTGCGGCGTATAATTTCGGTCAAAATACTGATGCATTTCCGCTGACATCTCCCTGACCTTCTGCCGCAAATCCTCTGTCAGCGCAACAGTCTGCCGCCTTCTTGTCTCCCCATAAAACAGCGCCCCTTCCGGAATCGCCGCCGAAAACATTTCTTCCAGGCACATAGCTTGTGCCGTCAGCTGCAGAATATCTTCCTCGTTCTTTTTCGGACGCCCTTTTTTGTATTCAATCGGATATACGCCATAAAGCCCCCTGTGCCCATGTAATTTTACGCCGTCCTCCTGCTTATGAAATTCCACCACGTCACACTCGCCGCTCAATCCCAACATACGTGAAGAAACCGGCAACGCCCTTACAATCAGCACATCCTTCCGTTTTTCCGACAGAAACGGATCATGCGCCTTCTTATGCATAAGTTCCCCAATTACCGTATGCGTGTTTTCCGCCCATTGCCGTTCAATATGGATCAACGCCCATTGCCTTCTGCAAAACACAAAATGCTGGAGCCCGGAAATCATCAGATACTCTTCTTCTCTATATTCCATTTTACCTTTCCACTTTTCTGCATACCGGCAGCCAGGGAGTTCCAATCCCGTTTCGTTCTACCATTATACAGTTAGTATCTGCCGTTATACAGACTGCAGCTACTGCTATACAGTCTATATCCGCCGTTATTTAGACTATATTTATTGTTAATCAACCTACATCTGCTGTTATTCACTTATACCTGCCGTCAGTAAGTTTACATCTGCCATCATTTAGCTTGCATCCACAGCCATACTTCTTATATTTTCCGGCTCATCTCCACCGTTTCCGGAATCGCATCCTCATGAATCGTCAGCACATAGTCCTGATACTTCCTCGGATATACAACGCCATCCTTTCTGCTGACCTCCACAGCATCAAACAACCGATACGCCGGACAATCACCCAGTTCTTTGCTGTGCTTAAATACAATCAACTCCCGCACCGCCATCTTTCCTCTGGCCGCCGAATGGTCATGCTCAAACATATTGATAATGGCCTCCCATAAAAGCTCCAGATCTTCCTCCGAAAATCCTGTCACCTTTCTCGCAAGATTTGCGGAAATATACCCTTCGGCTCTGTAAAGGGCATAGGGGACAATATTTTTCCTTCCCATTTCCGTACTTTTATTCTCCGCATCCTTCTCCGTCGTTATCGCAACCCTGGTGATGGTCACTTCCTGGCTGACAATGGGATCAATACTCCTGGCAAAGCCCAGCTGCACCGGCCCCCGCACTTGTCCGCAGTTCAGGGAAGCTTTCACAAACGTCGTCATCACCGCCCCAAAAGCCCGGATATCATAGAAATTCCTGCACATAAAATCCCTGATTTTTACATCCGCGTCCGGGTCTTTCTTTTTTAGCTCTTTAATCCCCTTGTCATCCGTCTCCAGATGCGCATAGGCCTTGCTGTCGCTCCTGTTCAGGGGAACGTCCTCCCGTACATAAATATCAAACCCTTCCGCATCCTCTTTGACAATCTCTATGTAATTTCTGATCTTCCGTTTCAAACACACATCCGTCACCAGACCATATCCCGTTTCCGGGTCAATTCTGGGCATATTTCCCGCATCCGGGTCTCCGTTGGGATTTCCGTTCTCCACATCAAATAAAATAATAAACTCATATCTGTTTTTAATCGCTTCACTCATCATCCGTTCCCTCCGTTTTCAAATTCAGCCATCTCATATCCATTTCTGGTTCATTTTAAGATTCATTTATGATGTTTCCAAAACCATCTTCTTTTCGTACCGTTTCTGCACCTGATGGTAATACCCTAAAATAAAACGTCCCTGCTCCTCCAGATTTAACTGTCTTGGATAATCGGACAGCTTTCCCATCAATTCCGTCAAAAGCCGTTCAAAATAAATTTTTGCTCCTTCCTTCTGTCTTCCTATTTTCCTGATATGGCTGTTTTTCAGTTTAATCAAAACAGGAAATACCGACGCAGGCGTCGCGCAGGCCGCATTAAAATATTTGTCACGGATCGTTGTATTCAGTTCAGGGTTCGCTTCGTCCTGCACCATTTCCAGCACGGCAAACAGCCGCCCTAACACATAGGGTACATCATTACTCTGCTCATTTAATCCCACAGATAATTCCTCCTCCTTTAAATTTCGGTTCCTGATCAGACAGGCTTTGAGAATCGCTGCTCTTCCCCAAGTAATCCTGCCCTGCTCCGCCCGAATCCGGATCAGGGCATTGATAAACAGGCTCTCCGGGTATCTGCCGTCTGACAGAATTGCTTTCAGCACCGCCCCAGGCAGACTGGGGCGCGGCTTTTTATCCTTTGACTTCTGATTGACCGTCTCAAACAGCATGGCCCAGATGCCCAGATATTCCCGTTCCTCCCAGGAAGGCCGCACAATTTCCATTCGCTGATAATGGGCTCTCAGGTTTTTGAGAATGGCTCCAAAGCTGTTTTCATAAAAGAACCGGACGGACAGCCTGGCCGCATTGGGCGCCAAACCCAGTATATAAAACCTCTGGCCGCTGTCCAGGCTGACTCCATCGATATTCAAGGCTCTGCCTTTCGTAAAATTGTCAAATATATTTTTTATAATTTCCTGATTGTCTTTTTTAGGCTCCACAGACCAGGAGAAAGCTTTCTGATAAACCTCCTGTCCGCTTTCTGCCCAGAACACCACCGTTGTATCACCGAGCTGAAACACATACTCCCGCTGTGCCAGCAGCGCATTTAATGCCGTTGTGTAGGCAAAGGCGGCATAGCCGCCCACCGGCGCATTATAGCTTTGCTCCTTCCCGTAAGACTCAAAAGAAGGCGCGTTAAATGATACCAGCGCCGCCCCGCTGGACTGTGCGCCCTGCACCCCTCTGATCACAGGGTGAATCCTTGCGATCTCATCCTGTTTCCCGGTTGCCAGGCAGATTCCTTTCGTTTCGCCCTGACGTTCCTGAAAAGCGCTCTCCCACGCCATGCGGATTTCCTCATCCTCCTGCGCTTCCTTTTCCTCCATCATGAAAATCAGGTTGCTGCCGTCTGTCACTTCTTCCCACAGCTCCGACAGCTGCGGATGCTCCCTGGCCTGCGCCGGATTCCATGCGAGGAAAAAGCTTTTCACCGCATCAGCAAAAACGCCGTTTACATCCTTCAGCAGTAACAGGTGTTTTTCTCTCGCCGCCTCAAAACATTCCTGAACCCGCTTCCCGGCGCCTTCCCCGTCAATTCCCAGCATATATTTAGAATTATCGCAGAGAAAATTTGCCGATATGCCGGAGGAACGCATGGCCATCTGGGGTACTGTCTTCAGCACGGGCACCCAAGCTGTTTTCTTTCCCCTCTCTACCTCTTTTTTCAGCGAATAGATTCCTTTCAGACTGCCGTCCGCCGCCAGATTCAGCCCAAAAGACACCTTGGCCTGGCACCAGCCCCGTTTCGCCGCTTTCCCGTCTGCCAGCAGCCTTTCATAATACTGAACCAATGACTGTAAAATCACCGAATCACCTCACAGTCTCTCACATCCAAAACCCCCCTTTTCATCACGGCACGGAAAAACATCGGCTGAATCTGGTTTGCGTCGGAATAGTCCATGTCATACAGCATATAGCCCAGATCACGGATTTCCTCCTCCTCATAAGCCGTCCTGATTTCTTCCCCTTCATACAGACAGAATTTCACCGGGAATTCCCTGCATCCAAAATAAGGCATGTGGAAACATTCCCCCCGCCTGAGCCGCCGCATGATTATGTCTTTAAATTTTCCCGGGTTATCGCTGGCATTGGCCTTACTGGTCATCTCGAAATGGGCTTCGATAATATACTCCACATTTCTGAGCAGCAAAGACGCCCTCTGCACAATCTCATCCCTGCTGCTGATGCCAAGCCGTTTCACAGCCCCATTGTATACCGGCAGCACATTGTTCGCCGATATCTTGCTTTTCACTTCATTTCTGCGCACACTGGTAAACTGAATCGGCTTCATAATGTAGATTGCGTCGATCACCCAGCGCATCCCCGGGTGCCAGTACACAGCTTCCAAAATCCCCCGGGCGGCAGAAGGCGTCATGACGTCATAAGAGCATCGCTCCACTTTCATCTCCGGCCTGCTAAAAAGCGCATAGTCGCCCCATACTTTTACCCTCACACCTTTTGACATACTCTTTTCTCTTCTGACCTCCTAGTATAAAATCTTTTGTTCCGCATAGCATGCTGCGATATAATTGCATAGTTCGTAAAATATCTTAGCAAACTATTTTTCAAGTGCTTAATGCTTAATTAAATTTCATTTGTAATTAATGTTAAATTATTTTAACATACTTATTACAGAATTGTCAATATTTTCATATCACTTTTTTAATCAATTATGCTATAGTAGTAATGTCATTTAACCATTATCCGGTTAAGTGTGGATTGAAATATTTGGAATTATTGTTATGCCAAGTTAAGGGGGAGGTCATCGACCTCCCCCTTTTCTCTAAAGCATCACCGCCTGCCCATACTCCACATCCAATTCCAGCCCCATTTCATCACTGTACTGATCTTCTTTTGTCAGGACAAAATATTGTTCCTCCCCCTCCCCGGAAATCGGGCGCAGGAGTCCTGCCGCATACAGCCTCTGAAACATATTATCATACACATTCACACAATACTGCCCCATCGTCCGCATCCGATTTTTACTGAATCCTTTCTGGCGGATTTCATCCAGAACTTCAACAGCCTCCTTCTCCCTGGGAACCAGGATGGTTTTCGTATTTTCTTCAATAATACGGAAACTTTCGCCAGCCCTCGCAAACTGGAAATTCATATTCCTGGACATCCCCAATATATCTTTACTGTCAAGACTGTCACCCCGCAGATGGTACAATATCTCAAAGTATTTCTCTACCGTCTCCGGCGCATTCAAGTCGGGCGCATCTTGCAGCATGCTTTCCGCCACCTGGATCTGCTGCCGCTGTCCGGGTACGGACTCTCTCTCGTCAAACCGGAAAATATAAGTAAAACTGTCCTCTGCGGTCTCCTTCCCCTCACGGTTGCACCGCCCGGCAGCCTGTATAATGGAATCGACCCCGGCCAGCTGTCTGTAAACCACAGGAAAATCCAGATCAACCCCGGCCTCCACAAGGCTGGTTGAAATGACAATACATTCCTGCCCGTCCGCCAGCCGATCCCGAATCTGCTTCAATACGCTTCTCCTGTGTACAGGATACATCGCCGTAGACAAATGATACACGCCTTCCCTGCTGATTTTTCCCCCACAGATTTTCCGATAAATACACTGAGCCTTTTTCTTCGTATTTACAATACACAATGCCTGCCGGTTCCTTCGCAGCTTTTCCGCCAGTTCTTCTTCCGAAATCTCTCCCAGATCTTTCATGGTCACACGCCTGAAAAAGCGGAACTGTTCTTCCATTCCGGGGCACAGCTCTTTTCCCTTCATGTCCTCAGACAAAAATTTTTTCAAAGCTGGCTGGGTAGCCGTACACAGCACGGCGGTACACTGATAATAGCGTACCAGTTGTTCGATTGCTGCGACACAGGGCTTCAAATAGGCATTGGGAAGCATCTGGGCTTCATCAAAAATAATCACGCTGTTTGCAATATTATGCAGCTTCCTGCATTTTGACGAACGATTAGAAAACATAGATTCAAAAAATTGCACGTTCGTCGTCACAATCACCGGCTTATCCCAGTTTTCCGCCGCAAGCTGCATGGGCTTTAATTCCTCATCCCCTTCATAATCGATATTGCAGTGATTTTCCAGCACATTTTCCTCGCCCAAAATATCCCTGAAAATCTGCGCAGTCTGTTCAATAATACTCGTATATGGAATCACATAAATCACACGAGACATCTTATGCTTTTTCCCGTGAGCCAGGGCAAATCCCAGGGATGCGACGGTTTTTCCGCCGCCGGTAGGAACGGTCAGACGGAACAATCCTTTTTCTTCTGTTCCCATCTTCATACAATTTTTTAAAATTTCCGTCCGTCGGCCATTGATCGTATCCGTCTCCTGATTTCCCAGCCATTTAGAAACATATCCGTTGAATTGACCCCATAATACCGCCAGTTCCTCTCCGCCCTGCCGTTTTGCGCCGCCGCCGTTCATAAATTCTTCCGTATCCAGATAATCCGCATCGACAAGGCAGGAATAGAGCATCCGAATCAGGACACTGAAGAAAAAGTCTATATTCTCATCCGGCACAGGTACAAAGGTCGGCTCCGATAAAGCCGGTATTTCAATTTCTTTTGAAAATGCCTGATAATCTTCTATCCTTTTTGTGAACCTGGAACACAATGTTTTTTCAGTGTCACCCTCTCCCCCTGTATCCGGCAGTCCTGCATGGTGCCCGACAATACAATAGCTGAGCAAAGTGTACATCCCGCCTTTTTCCCAGCAAAGCTTTGCGCCTGCCGTAGAATGATCCACCTTCTTTTCGCTGCCCTTCAGCCGTTCCTGAAATGCCAGAGAATATTTCCCAATATCATGCAAAAGACCGCAGCCATATCCCCAATCATACATGCCAAACGCCCCGGCAAATGTGCCGGAACGCTGTGCCGTCCTTTCTAAATGGTCTTTTAAAAGCTGTTCCTCTTTGCGGTCATTAATATGAGCCAGATATTTGATATCATCCATTGTCTTACACACGCCTCCTGCCGCTTCTCCCTCCGGTTCTCATTCCTCTTCATCGTTTTTACATTTACAATACGTTTAAACTTCCATGAAATAATACAATCACATTCGTTTATTGCTGCCGCAACTATATATTGGCAATCATTCTTTCATTTACACTTCCTCAATATAATATAGCCCCGTTTCCTATTTCATTGTAACATTCATTCACTGTTCCCTCAATCACCAAAATCGACATCTCAACTTGTCAATCTTAATGCTAGATCTAAATTCCTTGCCACCCATCAAAACAGGACAACGTAATTTAAATGCCTGGCACTCGGCAGAGCATTTTTTTGAGAACCCTTGTATTGCCTTTCTGCAGCAGACTATGTACAATTCAGGAAAAAGTAAAAAAAGTTTGCACATTTCGCCGCGCTGAATTGTCATACTAAGTGAGGGGGTGAGGAAGTGGCGCACACTGGGAAGCTTTCGGCTCATGCCGGAGAGTTTGAAAAAATCATTGCCGCGCATTACGAAGATATCTACAAATTCTGCTGCTGGAAAATCCGAGACCCGACAGAGGCGCAGGATATTACGCAGGACACGTTCATCCGTTTTATGAACGCTGCCAAAACCTATGCTGATATCGAAAAGCCGAAAGCGCTGCTGTATACCATCGCTAAAAATCTGTGCCTGAACTGGATCAACAGAGCACACCCAAAGTCTCTGGATGCGCTTGAAATCGAGGACACACCCTCAGTAAATGATTTTTCCGATGAATCTATCCGAAAGACCGACCTGTACAACGCCCTTTCCGCCCTCCCGGACGACCGACAGGAGATTTTGCTTCTGCGGTACGGGCAGGAGTTAAAAGTGAACGAGATTGCAGAGATCCTTGGTCTTTCCCGATTTCAGGTCATGTACAAAATACGCGGCGCTCTGAACCAACTCAAAAAAATTTGAGAAGGGAGGATTGACAATGAAACAAAATTTGAGAAAGGAACTAAGAGAATTATATAACTCAATGCCGCCTCCACCGGATTCCGGCCGAATCACTGAGCTGATTGCCCAGGCGGGAGGGAAAACGCTTGCATTGCCAAAGGAATCCTCGCTGTGCTGGTTTATCAAATCGCAGATCCGTTTTATCAGTTGGAGATTCCTGATATTCCAGCTTTTGCTGATTTGTCTGTACGGTTTCTTTACCGCCGTGATTTTGCGGGATGACAATGGATTTCTTTTACTTGTCCCGGCTGCGCCGATTGCGGTTATGCTTGGTACGGGGGAGCTCTCCCGGTCTTTCCGCTTCAACACGGCGGAGCTGGAGCTTCCGTCCCGCTTTTCCCTGCCGCAGGTTTTGCTGGCAAGATTAACGATTACGGTGGTCATCAACATGCTGTCTCTGACCTGTATGTTATTCCTGACAGCCATGAAAACCTATTACACTTTCGGGCCGTTGATTTTATACGGGCTTGTGCCGAGTCTTCTGGCCGCAGCGGGCTCTTTATTCCTGATGAATCACAGCCATGACACAAACGCCGGCTATTATGTGTCCGCATACTGCCTCACGCTTTCCGCAATCGGCGCGGTTTCCCTGACCGCATGGCCGGAGTGGTACAATAGCGCCGCAACCACAGTCTGGATTCTTGTACTGGCACTCAGCGCAATCGCGTTTTCCGAAGAAATATACAGGCTGATCCACAATTGTTCCTCGTGTTTGGAGTGTTTGAAAATGTCGTGAGATGCTCTGCGGCAGTCGCTAAATACTCATGTAAACATAAGGTGAGCCCGTTAGGGCGAGAAGATGGCCTGGGCCATAAGGTGAGCCCGTTAGGGCGAAAAAATGGCCTGAGCCATAAGGTGAGCCCGTTAAATCGAAAGGGAAACCCGAACCATGATCACTTGGTTCACTGCCCGCAGGAATAAATGGAGGTGTAACATTTGGAACTTACATTTGACAGACTGACAAAGCAATTTCAAAACAAAATCGCCGTTGACCGTTTCAGCTATACCATGGAAAACGGCGTGTATGGCCTGCTTGGCGCAAATGGCGCAGGCAAAACGACACTGATGCGTATGCTCTGTACGATACTGAAGCCAACCAGCGGCGAAATCCTTTATCATGGCGCCAATATTGACGGTATGGGTGCGGACTATCGTGACATTCTCGGCTATCTGCCGCAGAATTTTGGCTATTACCCTGATTTTTCCGCCCGTGATTTTATGCTGTATATGGCATCGCTGAAGGGGATTCAGGGGAAAGCCGCAAAACGGAGAACCGAAGAGCTTTTACAGATGACCGGCTTATCCGATGTGGCGAATCAGAAGATCCGCACCTTCTCCGGCGGCATGAAGCAGCGCCTTGGCATTGCGCAGGCGATCCTCAATGACCCGAAAATCCTTGTATTGGACGAACCGACAGCCGGTCTTGATCCCAGAGAGCGAATACGGTTCAGAAACCTGATTTCCGATCTGTCCCAGGACAGGATCGTGATTCTTTCCACACATATCGTCAGCGATGTGGAATATATCGCTGACCAGATTCTGATGATGAAAAAGGGCAGGCTGCTTCTTGACGGAAGTCCGGCTTCGCTGACCGCAAATGCCGCAGGCCTCGTCTGGACACTGAACGTGCCGGACGGCGAGGCAAGATCATATGAAAACAATTACTGCATCTGTAACCTGCGGCATATCGGGAACATGGCGGAGCTGCGCATCGTATCCAAAGAAAAGCCTGCGCCTGCGGCACAGAGTGTACCGGCAAATTTAGAGGACTTATTCCTCTATCATTTTGCGGACGAGTTAAGCCCAAAGGATATTCACAGCGAGGGAGGCGAATGGGAATGAAAACATTGATAGGCTACGAGAAGAAGAAGCTCCTGCGGCGAAAATCCGCAATGATTGCCTGCCTGCTGATGGTGCTGTGCATTTTCGCAGCCAGTCTTGTGGTCATTTCGGATCAGGGCTGGTTTCAGGAAGACTGTACGGAGCTGTCCGGCATCAGAGCCATCCGTGCCGAACGTGCCGTAACCCAGACCCAGGCCGGACTGTTGACGCCGGAGCGGCTGAAAAGTACGCTGCGCCGCTTCCATATGGTGTACGGCGATCCGTCCAATTACAACAGCGAAACCGGAAGCCTGCAGGATGAGGTCTATTGCAAAGAAATTTCGCCTTACAGGCGCATTCTGACTCTGCTTGCGCGGGTATACGCCCCGTTCGGATTCTATGATATAAAGGTGCTTAACGACGTGACGGAGGAAATGGCAGACAATTTTTATGAGATCCGTCACGCTAACGTCCGCACCCTTCTGGATATGGAATTAACCACCGGAAACTTCACACAGGCGGAAAAGGATACGGTGCTGAAGCTGGATCAGCAGGTCTCCCGGCCATTTTACTACGACTATACGGGCGGCTGGAAAGCACTTCTGACACGGACGTTTTCGCTGTCGTTTTTGCTGATCACACTGGCCTTATGCGTCATTATCTCGCCTGTCTTTGGCTATGAGTATCAGACAGGGGCGGATGCTGTGGTTTTGTCCGCGAAACGTGGCAGGGGCGAGATAGTCAGAGCCAAAATCATGGCCGGATTCCTTGCGGCCAGCGAGGTTTATGCCCTCGGTGTGTGCGCTATGCTACTGTGTGTGCTTGTACCATTCGGAGCCGGCGGCTGGAACTGCGAATTTCAGCTTTTGTCCGAAACCTCGTTTTACAGCCTGAAAATCTGGCAGGTTGCGCTCCTAGGCATCCTGATCAACTACATTGTTATGCTGTCGGTCATGGCCTTTACCATGCTCCTGTCCGCCGTGTGCAAAACGCCTTTTGCCGCCGTTATCGCCAGTATGCTCTGTACCGCCGTTCCTTTGTTTTTTCCTGCCAGCAATACCAGCAGCCTGTTGAATCATATTCTTGCGCTGCTCCCTGCCCAGGCCATGGATACCTATACCGTTTTTTCCGCCTATATGTTTTTCCCCGCCGGGAAAACAGTCATCACGCTGCCATATATGATTCCGATTGCCGCATCTGTGCTGATCATAGCTGCATTGCCGCTGGCACACAGGGGGTTCTGTAAGCATCAGGTGGTGTGACTGCCCTGTCCAAAACACAAAATGTACAGCATATAAATGTTTGCGGGTTGAAATATAGGTTAAGTATTTGTGATTTTCATTATTCTGAAAAAAAGAGGAGGTCATTTGTACCCTTCACATAAGGAAGTGAAGGGTACGAGGGCATCTCTGTATCAAATTACGATATAGTCATTCGTGGCTATGCCGTTTTTCTTCTTTTGAACGCTTCTGTTTCAAACGTTCTTGGAACATTTCTTCATATTCTTCAGCAGATG
>CAJUPT010000045.1 GCA_910588405.1 uncultured Lachnospiraceae bacterium
AAAACATAAGACCTTTTATCAAAAACAATGCCTTCTGTGCTCATTGGAAAGACATTCTAGACTATCGGACAATGGATTATTATCGCAGGCGGTATAGAGGGGATTAAGCTGGTCATACAGACAATTTCAAATGCCTGTACTCCATGCTGTAATATTTGTATAAACTTTTTACACAAATGATACATTTTCTGATCATCCAAAAAGTCCGGCAGCTTTGTCAATCCGACTCATTTCGTCTGCAGCAGCCCTTTTAGCACGAGTTCGCAGACAGCCATAAGCTCCCGCAGCGCAAAAACATAAGAAAAAAGCCCATCCACACCACCGCAGACAGGCAAATTTCGCAAGACCCCGAATTTATTTTCCTATACATTTTTCCAAAATCCCAACCATCTCATCCACATGCTGTTTCTCAATAATCAGCGGCGGCAGGAAGCGGATCGTATTCGCTCCGGCGGAGATCAGAATCACGCCCTCGTCCATGGCTTTCTGAATGATGCCGCCCACAGGCTCCGTAAACTCCAATCCCTGCATCAGTCCCACACCCCGGTGGTCTGTGATAGAATCATGGCAGGCTTTCAGCTCCTCCAGCTTCTCATACAGGTAGGCTCCCACCTCATTGACATGGCCGCAGATATGATCCTGCTCAAAGATATCCAGAATCTTTCCGGCGGCGGCGCAGACCAGCGGGTTTCCGCCGTAGGTGCTGCCATGGTCTCCGGCCACAAGGGCGGCCGCCTTTTCCTTGCACAGGAACGCGCCGACCGGAAGGCCGCAGCCTAAAGCTTTCGCCACTGCCATTACATCCGGCTCCACGCCGCAGCGCTGACAGGCGAACATAGTTCCCGTCCGGCCCATACCGCACTGCACCTCGTCAAAAATCAGCAGGATATCCCGCTCGTCGCAGATCGTCCTCAGCTCTTTCAGGAAGCCTTCCTCTGCCGGATAAATGCCGCCCTCGCCCTGCACCGGCTCCAGGATAATCCCGCAGGTTTTATCGGTAATCAATGCCTTTACGCTCTCAATATCATTGAACCGGGCAAACTTCACACCGCCGATCAGCGGTTTAAATGCCTCCTGATAATGGGGATTCCCCGTCACCGACAATGCGCCCATGCTCCGGCCGTGGAAGGAATGCTCCATGGCAATGATCTCATGATCTGTTCTCCCATCCTTGTTAAAGGCGTATTTCCGGGCGGTCTTAATAGCCCCCTCGATGGCCTCCGTTCCGCTGTTGGTGAAAAATACCCTGTCCATATGGGCGGCTTTCGTCAGTTTTTCCGCCGCCTCAATGGCAGGCTTGTTATAATAGTAATTGGACGTATGTACCAGCTTATCCACCTGAGCCTTTACCGCCTCGTTCAGCCCCGGATAATTGTAGCCCAGAGCATAAACGGCGATTCCCGCATAGAAATCCAGGTATTTTTTCCCCTCGCTGTCATACAGATACACGCCTTCGCCGTGATCCAGTACGATCTGATACCGGTTATAGGTATGAAGCAGCACCTGCTCCGCCCGATCGATCAGTCCCTTTTTATCCTCACTCATGATAATACCTCGTTTCCGATTTATTTAAAATCGCCGTTCCGATTCCCTTATGGGTAAAGATCTCCAGCAATACGCAGTGGGGAATCCGCCCGTCCAGGATATGGACTCTGGACACGCCGTTTTTCAGGGCGTCCACGCAATTGGACAACTTAGGAATCATCCCGCCCATGGCCGCGCCGCTTTTCACAAATTCCTCCGCTTCCTCTATCGTCATCTCAGAGATCAGCGTGGATTTGTCATTAAAATCCCGGTATACGCCCTCGATATCCGTAAGAAACGCCAGCTTCTCCGCCTTCATGGCCTTGGCGATGGCACAGGCGGCGTCATCCGCATTGATATTGTAGGTGTCAAACTGATCGTCATAGCCGATGGGGCAGACTACGGGCAGGAAATCTTTTTCCAGCAGGTCAAACAGAATCTTTGGCTCCACTGCGTCCACCTCGCCCACATAGCCGATGTCCTGACCATTGGAATCCCTTTTATGGACATGGAGCAGTCCGCCGTCCTTGCCGCTGATGCCCACGGCCTTGATGCCCAGCTGCTGAATCAGCTGCACCAGGTTTTTATTCACCCGGTTCAGCACCATCTCGGCGATTTCCATGGTGGGGGCGTCGGTTACACGCAGGCCATTTACAAATTTCGGCTCCATGCCTACCTTGCCCACCCACTTGCTGATTTCCTTACCGCCGCCATGGACGATAATGGGCTTAAAGCCTACCAGCTTTAAAAGCACCGCATCCTTGATGACATTCAGCTTCAGCTCCTCGTCCACCATGGCGCTGCCGCCGTATTTGATAATAATGACCTTTCTGTTAAACCGCTGTATATAAGGCAGGGCTTCGATAAGAACCTCCGCCTTTTTCATGATTTCCTGATCCATAGTTACCTCTCAAAATTATTTTTTAGATATTTAAAATTTTCTCCGTCAGCTCCACCGCATCCCGGATGCAGTCCGGACAGGAACGTAAAGCCTTGCCGGTTTCCGTACCCTTCAGATCCTTACATACGGCCGAACCATTTTTCTTTACGAACTCCGCCAGAAGCTCCTTGGACATCTGACAGGAGGATGCCTTGGAATTCGGATTCTCCAGATTCGCCGTGCTGTTTTTCAGGCCGATTACCATAGCCGCCCCTGACACCGCGCCGCACAACCCTTCCATGCCGCCCATACCGGCTCCCAGGGCTTCCGCGCATTTGAATACGGTCTTATAATCCGCATCCAGCTCCTCGGCGAACGCGCATACCGTACACTGGCAGCAGTTAAACCCTTTCTTTCGCAGTTCTAATGCTTTGTCTGCTCTGCTCATTGTTCATTCTCCTTTTCTTTTTCGTGAATTTCCCCGCCGCGGCGCTCTGCGTTTATGTACCGGTTTATCTCAGACCGTAGCGTTCGGATTTACAGATCTGCCTTGCAAAAGCAGGTTCAGGTCTATTGTATACCATCCCCGGTTTTCACACAAGAGACAAAAAAGCCGTTTTTCGCGTTCCTTTCGCGTTTTTTTGCGGCTTCATCAGGTTACTGCTCAGGCATCACTGTTCCACGAAATGTTCCATACACGTAATACATAAAATCCCGCGTCGTTCAAGCTTTCGCCCGTTTTTTCAATAAGGCCAGCAGCTTATCCTGCGCCGGCAGACGGCTGCGGCGCGGGTAGACACGCTGATATACATCATACAGACGCGCTGCCTCCGACGGTTCTGCCAGCCCGATCAAATCCATCGTCAGACTGTGTACCGCCATCAGCATCCAATAGACTGCGGGCTCCGCTTTCCAGCACTCAGGCGCCGTAAAATAAATGTAATTAAGTACCTCTCCCACTTCCCCGGAAGAGGGAGACTGCTCCGCAAACTCTTGCAGCAATTGTTCCAAATCCCCGGCAAACCGGTCATGGCAGGGGTAATTTTTCGGCCCTCCGCCGAAGCCAAAAGCCCCCTCCATAGGTTTCCGCTTTCGCTCCAGCTGATAAAATTCTTCCAGATATGCCTCATAAAGGCTTATTACTTCTTCCAACATTGATCTCCCAGCCTACCTCCTGTGCACATGCCTTTCTCACTCCCCATGGGAGTCATGCAAGTATACCGCATCCATATCCGTAAAAATACCAACGCTTTTCCGTCCCCCGCCTGTTCAGGACATTCCATGCAAAAAAATACGCCTTCCGAAGCAGGACAAATTCTTCCGTCCTGCTGATCGTGTACCTTTTGCCGGACGGCCACTTTTTATGACCGATAGTCTGCGTTAATTTTCACATAATCAAAGGTCAGATCGCACCCCCACGCCGTGGCACTGGCATCTCCCATCTTCACATCCATGGTGCAGGTCACTTTCTCCTGGGACAAAATCTTTGTGGCCGTTTCTTCGCTGTAGCCGGTCGATGTTCCGTTTTCCACGATTTTCAGCTTTCCGGCCTGGCTCTCAAAGAAAATGTCCACCTTCTCCGGATCAAAATCCGCCCCCGAATATCCCATGGCGCACAGAATCCGTCCCCAGTTGGCATCGTGACCGAAAATAGCCGCCTTGGTCAGGCTGGAGGTCACTACCGACTTCGCCAGCGTTCTGGCCTGCTCCTTTGAAGCGCAGCCCACAGCCGTCACCTCAAACAGGCAGGTACAGCCCTCCCCGTCTCCGGCGATCATCTGGGACAATTTAAGCATTACCTGGTGCAGCGCCCCGCAGAAGCTGTCGTAATCCGGCCCTTCCCCTTCGATCACTGCATTTTCCGCCATGCCGTTTGCCAGCAGCAACACGCTGTCGTTGGTGGAGGTATCCCCGTCCACGGAAATCATATTGAAAGTGTCCTCCACATCGTCGCTCAGCGCTTTTTGCAGCATTTCATGGGAAATGGCCGCATCGGTGGTGACAAAGCAGAGCATTGTAGCCATATTCGGATGAATCATGCCGGAGCCCTTGCACATGCCGCCTACGGTAACAGTCTTCCCGCCGATTTCTACCGTCACCGCCGTTTCCTTCCTTCTCGTATCGGTGGTCATAATAGCCTGGGCAGCGGCTGTGCCGTGGGCTTCGTCCGCTCCCAGGCCGGCGGCCAGAAGCTTTACGCCCTCCTGAATTCTGTCCAAAGGAATCTGCGCGCCGATCACGCCGGTGGATGCCACCAGAACGCTGTCCTCCGGAATGTGTAGAAGCTCTCCGGCAGCTTTCGCCGTCTTTACGCAGCAGTCATAACCCTCCTGTCCGGTACAGGCATTGGCAATGCCGGAATTTACCACGACGGCCTGTGCAAAGGGGGAGGTGTCCACCACCTTTTTATCCCATTTCACCGGCGCGGCCTTTACCACATTTGTCGTAAAAACGCCCGCCGCCTGGCAGGGCTTCTGGCTGTACACCAGCGCCATATCGTCCCTTCCCCGATATTTAATCCCTGCGGCGGCCGCAGCCGCCTGAAAACCCTTCGGGGCGGTTACTCCGCCTTTCATTATTGATATATGATTCATGATAGCATACTCCTGAATTTTGTTAAGCTTACATATTCACTGTTATCGTTTTTTTATCTGTTAAGTACTGATATCTGTTCCATTCAAATATATAAAATCATAAACATTTCACTTCTGCTCTTTGAGGCTTTATGAAAATGCCTGAAACAGAATACACAAAATTTTTTTGATACCACCGTATTCTATTACGGGAACATCGGCGGCTGCGTCAGCCCTTCCGTCTCCGGTAGGCCAAAGAGCAAGTTCATGTTCTGCACGGCCTGTCCCGCCGCCCCTTTTACCAGGTTGTCAATGGCGCCCATCATAATGATCCGATTCGTCCTGGGGTCGATGACATAGCTGATATCCACATAATTGCTTCCCTCCACCCAGCGGGTTTCCACCGGCTGGCTGTCGTGGCTGACTCTCACAAAAGGTTCGTTTGCATAGTATTGATCGTAAGCCGCCGCAACCATTTCTTTCGTCACACCTGCTTTCAGCGAAGCGTATTCCGTCGCCAGAATCCCTCTGTTCATCGGCACCAGATGGGGCGTAAAGCTGATGGTAAACTGCTCTCCCGCCGCATAGCCTAACTGTTCCTCGATCTCCGGCGTATGGCGGTGAGAAGCCACGCCGTAAGCCTTTATATTTTCATTGACCTCGCAGAACAGGTTATTCACCTTTGCGCCCCGCCCCGCCCCGGAGGTTCCTGATTTCGCGTCGATAATCAGCGTGGACGGATCGATCAGCCCCTCCTTCACCAGCGGATAGGCCGTCAGGATCGAACAGGTGGTATAACAGCCCGGATTCGCCACCAGCCTGGCCTGTTTCACCTGCTCTCTGTTAATCTCGCAGAGCCCGTACACCGCTTCTTCAATGAACTGAGGGCTTTTATGGGAAATGCCGTACCACTTTTCATAGACCGCCACATCCTTTAGCCGGAAGTCGGCGCTTAAATCCACAATCTTTACTTTTGATAAAATTTCCTCCGACACCAGCGATGCGCACAGCCCCTGGGGCGTCGCCGTGAAGATCACGTCCACCGCTTCGGCTAAAGCGTCCATGTCGTCGTCCATGCAGACCGCATCTACGATCTGAAACATATTTCTGTATACGTCCGCATATTTCCGGTCGATATAGCTTCTTGATCCGTACCATACCACCTGAGCCTCCGGATGCTGCGCCAAAAGCCGCACCAGCTCGGCTCCCGCATAACCGGTTGAGCCGATAATTCCTGCTTTTATCATATGAAAACACTCCTCTTCCCATCAATAAATTATCTTATGGCAAACTTCTCATTACTGTAAGCACTTAATAAGCATTCAGGGCGTATTCTTTAACCACTTACTATTGTTCAACCCCTGGCGATTTGCTGTTGTTTCAACACCGTCCCTCGCCGTTCTTTATTATAATACAGACTCCGTTTTCGTCAAGTGAAAAACCATATTTACTTTGTATGACTTCGAATATTCATATACGATGCATAATTATACATTATTATCGTATAATATGCAATACCTTTTTGAAATTTTTCACTGCACTGCAGCAGGCGCCAAATGCCCACATAAAAACAAAGTGAGCCCATTGGGGCGAAAGGGAGCATCGCAAAATACACCTTGGTACTAACACATTTGTCGGATACTTCGTAATAAAATAGACAGAGCCCGCTCAGAGCTCTGCCTTGCCGTTACATATTAAAAATATCCTCATGGGAACCTGACTTTGCACGTTTATTCTTCAAGATCCTTTTTCAGTTCATCCATGCTGGCATCACCCTTGACGTCAGGTTCACGAGAAATATATCCGGCTTCTTCCACTGCGTCTAAAATACTTTGGCTAAAATCCGGCGTCTCCACACAAAATGGAACTTCCTTTAATTTCAAATAATCCATCGGTAAAATTGCCTTCACTTCTGAATATTTAAAATCTTCTATATTTCTTGTCACAATGTATTTTGCCCCATATGATTTTGCACATTCCATTTGTAAACAATCCTCAAAATCCGAAAACTTTTCATTTTGAAGTCCGCTCAATAGTTTATCCTTATCTATCCCTTCAATATCGAAAATCTTAAACAGATTTATTAATATCTCCCGTCTCTCCTTTGCGCTATAATCTTTTCTTAGTATAAATACATATTAGAAATGGAATGAGCCGCAATACATCCTTTTATCTCTCCATCCGTACAGGCCATAACAATTTTCTTTGCGTCTTCATAAAAAGGCTCTCTCGTAAGAAGATAATCTAACAATACATTCGTATCAATCAGGATCCTGCGCACCATATTTGTCCTCTCTATATGAAGCTAACTCCGCGTCATAATCCGTAACCGCTCCCTTTTTCCGCAACTGCTCTAATTTTTTGAAGGCTTCTTTTTTTCAGACTGATTATCATGATACGGCCCGTTTACACCCCGTATGATCTGGACTACATACCTCAATCTGTCTTCCGGCATTTCCTGTAACAACTGTATGGCTTCTTGTCTGATTGCTGTCATAATACACCTCCGCCTATACAACAAGTATCTGTTTCCGGTTGCATTATAGCATTCATCCACAATTCCTTCAATCGCTAAAAATAACAAAGCAGCCTACACCCCATAATACCCCTGAATCGCCTGCGCCACATATGCGGAACATCCAGTTCCGAACTGGCTGTCGGTTACTTCCGCCAGCTTTCCGTTCTGCAGGTATTCCTTTGCCAGGTCAAGCAGGATATTTCTTGCGTTATCCAGCGCAAACATCTTTTTGTAATTCTCCGCAAGCATCTCAACGGCGGAATGCTCCAGTTCTTTATCACCGTTCTCTTTGGCGGCCATAAACCGGCGATAAATTTTCTCATTTTCCTCCTGCTCCTCTTTGATTTCCCCGGGATCCCCGGTCGCCTGCATCACCGCTTCCATCGCTTTTTCCTTGCTTCCATACCATTTCAGTAAATCCGCAACGACCTGTTCATTGGCAAAGCCGGAGGATAAATGCTCTCTGAATTTTTCCATACTCCCGTATTCTTCCACCTGCATGTCAATGCTCTCTTTTGACATGCAGCTTAAAGTATGGTCTATGATTTTTTGCACATCCTCATTGTTAAACGCTTCAAAACTCATCGTATTCACTCCCTTCGTCACATCCGCGATCAGCTCAATAATGCCGTTCAGCCGGTTTCGTTTGTGTTCCAGCAACGTCTTCTGCGCGGATAAAGCCTGTTCTCTGTCATAATCGGGATTTTCCATCATTTCTTTGATATCGGCCAATGGAATTTCCAGTTCCCGAAAGAACATAATTTCCTGCAGCTTTTCCAGCGCTTTGTTGTCATAGAGCCGGTACCCCGCTTCCGTTAATTCCGTCGGTTTCAGCAAACCGATCTCGTCATAATACCGCAGCGTCCTGATGCTTACTCCGGTGATCTCTGACACGTCCTTTACTGTTTTCATAATTTCCGCTTTCCTCCTTTCCCTTTGATCGTAAACCGTTACGCTGCGGGAGAGTCAATACTTAAATGAAAAAATTTATTTCTACCGATCATTATATACATATTTCTGCTTTGCGGGAATCAGATTTCATCCATAAATATGAAAAAAGGCAACCCGCCAAGGAAGCCCTTTTCATACCAATCATGCTTTTACCCCTGTCAGGGGTTTGAACTGCTCCATTTCACGCAAAATCAAACTCCCCCCTGAATCATCTCCCTGTGATACTGCAGCGTATACAGATCATAATACCGCCCCTTACAATTCAGTAATTGCTGATGGGTACCCTGCTCCATGATCCGGCCATGAGAGAGCAGGATGATATTGTCGGCGTGCTGAATGGTGGAAAGCCTGTGGGCTACGATCAGCATCGTGCCGATATTTTTCATTTTCTCTAAGCTGTCCTGAATCAGCAGTTCCGTCTCCGTGTCGATATTCGCGGTAGCCTCGTCCAGAATCATAACCGAAGGCTTGTGGATTATGGTGCGGGCAAAGGAAAGAAGCTGGCGCTGTCCGGCGGAAAAATTATTACCCCTTTCCCGCACGACCTCATCCATGCCCTTTCCCAGCTTGCGGATAAACGAATCGGCATTCACATAACGGCAGGCCTCCCAGACCTCCTCGTCGCTCACATCCTCCTTACGCAGCAGAATGTTTCCGCGGATATCCCCTGAGAACAGAAACACGTCCTGAAGCATCTGCCCGAAATGCCGCCGCAAAGACGCGATCTTGATCTTCCTGATATCGATACCGTCGATCAGTATCTGCCCCTTCTGAATATCATAATTGCGGCAGATCAGCCCAAGGATCGTGGTCTTGCCGGAACCGGTGGAGCCCACAAAAGCCACCGTCTGCTTCGGCTCCACATGAAAGGACACGCCCTTTAACACCCATTCGCCGGGCTTGTAGCAGAACCATACGTCCCTGAATTCAATCTCCCCCCGAAGCTCCGGAAGCTCCATGGCATCGGGACTGTCAACCACCTCCGGCTTCATATCCAGAATGGTGAAGATTTTCTCCGCGGCGGCAAAGGAGCGCTGCAGCGTATCGAACTGCTCCGCCAGTGTCTGGATCGGATTGAAAAAACGGGAAATATACATATAAAAGGACACCATAATGCTGCTGTCGATCACCTGCCCGAAATAGTGGATATCCCTGATATACCCTTTGGCTCCGAAATAAAACAGAAACAGGTTTGAAGAGACATAGAGCATATAGACCATGGGGCGGAAAATGCCGAATACATACATCCGGTTGAATTTGGCTTTCTGCAGGCTTCTGCTGCGGATCAGGAAATCCCCGAATTTCTGCTCCTCTCTGTTAAATATCTGCGTGATCTTCATGCCGGACAGGTTTTCGGACAGATAGGTGTTGATTTCCGTGGTGGCGTCGTTCACCTGACGGTGTACCCGGCGGGAAAACTTTCTGAAAACCACGGTAAACAGCACCACAAAAGGCACAAAACAAAGCACCATCAGCGTCAGCGCATAGTTCATCATCAGCATGGCCCCCAGCACGCCTACAACCACCATGGCATTCTTAACCAGTGTCACCAATACGTTGGTAAACATATAAGAGATGGAATTGGGATCGTTGGTCACTCTCGTCACCAGCTTGCCCACAGGGATATTGTTCAGCTGTTCATGGCTTAAGCTTTCAATATGGGTAAACACATCCAGACGGATCTGAGACAGGATTTTCTGGCCTGTTTTTTGCAGGATCATTGCCTGTAAGTAGGTGCAGACCAAAGACACCGCCAGAATTCCCGCATACAGACCCACCATGGCATACAGCCGGCTCAGTTCAAAATCATTCTTGATCAGTCCCTGAATCCGTCCGACTAACAGTGGGGAAACCAGGTCATACAGAATCGCAAGCAGCATGATAAAAAACACCAGCACAAAACTTTTCCAATAGGGTTTTGCGTACCGCAAAAGACGCCGGATAATCTCCCCGTCCGGCATCTTCCGTTCCTGTCCGGACGCATCCTTTTCCCTCCGAAGCGCCGCATAGGCCAGCAGAAAGACGATCGTAAAAGCGCCGATAACAGCGCCAACAATTAAAATAGGCAAATATTCACTCATCCGTCTCATCTCCCTCCTCCAGCTTCTGCAGATCCACCATCTTCCGGTATTCAGGACAAGAGGCATACAGTTCCTCATGGGAACCTGCCGCTGCCAGCGCTCCGTCTTCCAGAAAGAGAATCTTGTCCATCCGCTCAATCGTGGAAACCCGGTGGGCAATCAGGAGGGTCGTCTTGCCCTGTCTGGCCAGGCGCAGATTTTCCAGGATCACGGCCTCGGTTTTTGTGTCTACGGCGGATACGGAATCGTCCAGGATCAGTATGGGGGCATCCTTCATCAGCGACCGGGCAATGGAAATTCTCTGTTTCTGACCTCCGGAGACCGTAACGCCCCGCTCGCCTAAAACAGTGGCGTAGCCCTCCTGAAATTCCCGGATATTATTATGTACGTCCGCAAGCTCTGCCGCCCGGGCGACAGCCTCGCTGTCACATTCTTCCACACCGAAAGCAATATTGTTTTCAATCGTATCCGAGAACAGAAAATTATCCTGGGGCACATAGGCGCAGCAGGCTCTCAGATCCTGGATTTT
Organism: uncultured Lachnospiraceae bacterium; assembly: GCA_910588405.1. GTDB lineage: Bacteria > Bacillota > Clostridia > Lachnospirales > Lachnospiraceae > Paralachnospira_A. The sequence goes on from CAJUPT010000045.1 coordinate 11,057, forward strand.
CACATCATTTACGTCCATGCCGTCCACAAACAGCGTGCCGTCCGGCACATTATAGGTGCGCAGGAGCAGGTCTACCAGCGTTGTCTTGCCGGAGCCCGTTTTCCCTACCAGCCCTATGTTCTCTCCTGCCTGAATGGCGACGGAAATATCTTTCAGCACCTCTGTTTCGCTGCCCGGGTAACGGAATGACAGGTGACGGAACTCAATATCGCCCCTGACATTTTTCAGCTCCTTCGCGCCCTCTCTGTCCGCCACGGTGACTTCCGCGTCCAAAAGCTCTTCCAGACGGTTCAGGGATGCCTTGCCCCGGGATGTCATATCGATCAGCTCGGAAACTGCCATGATCGGCCAGACGACCGCATTGAAATAACCGATAAACTCCACCAGCTGCCCCGCATTGAACCTGTCTTTGTACACCAGATATCCGCCGTAGCCTAAGATGATGCAGACCACACTCTCCACGAACAGCATCACCAGAATCCGCAGCAGCACGGAGTATCTCGTATGGTCGATATTGGCCTTCTCATTCTCCTCATTCAGCTTTCGGAAGGCCATCAGCTCCACGGCCTCCTTGACAAAGGCTTTAATCACCGCGATACCGGAAAAGCTTTCCTGGGAAAAATCCGACAGCCTGGAAAACGCCTCCTGCCTGATATCCCATTTGATCATCATCTGCCTGCCGATCACCGTGGCCGCCGCCAGCAAAAGCGCCATGGGAATCATGGACAGAAGGGTCAGCATCCGATCCATCCGCCACATATTTCCCACCGCCAGCGTCCCCATTAGCAGGGTGTCGAAAAACATCATCACGCCCCACCCGAAGCATTCCTGTACGGTATCCAGATCATTGGTAAACAGGCTCATCAGATTTCCTACCTTATTCACCTGATAATATTCCTGGCTCAGCTCCTTGATATGGCCAAACATGCGGTCGCGCAGGTCGGTCTCCAGGCGCACCGCGGCGCCGAAGAAACAGACCCTCCACAAAAAACGGCCGAATACGATGGCCAGAATGATTCCCACCATAGGCATACAGATTCTGTCCAGTAGAAAATCCATGTCAAATGCCAGCCTCACTCCGTCCACGGCGACGCTGCCGCTGTTCATGCCGTTGATCACCATACGGTACAGCTTGGGAATTTCCAGCTGCATATAATCCACTGTGACCAGTGAAATCAGTCCCAAAATCAGCCACGCCGCATATTTGAAATAGTATCGGTTGATATGCCTGCCAAATATCATAACATTAATCCTCTATATATAGTTCCGCAACTACAACTACTCAATGATAACGCAAAAGGACAGACATATCTTGTCTGCCTTTTTTATACCCGTGAATATAACTATATTGCAATCAACTATGGCTTGTCAATCCCTTTAGCCACGAAAAAACGCATAAATTTTTCTTTGTGAAGCTTTATTCCGCTACCATTTCTGAAACCGGACAAAATACGGCCCAAACCAGGGGTAGCGGGTATGTACATATGTCCACGAAAATGACCGGTCAGTAATATAAATATCCCCCATACACTCAAAAACAGATGCGTCCGTACAGGGAAAAACCTCAGCTGCCAGGTCATGGGGATCGGCGCCGGGGCGGAAATAAACCGCATCCTTTTTTTCAACGCGGTTAAAAGCCTGTCGGGCGGCCTCACCTTTCAGACAGGGAATCCCGCCCTCCTGCAGACTGCGCCACGGCTCCATTTTCCGTTTCATCCCTGTCTGCTCCGGAACCCAGTCCGGCGCAAAGCGCTGAATCCATCTGTCCATAGCGGCCTGTATCGTCAACAGCGGCTCCATCATCCGCCCCCTCCTCACATCAACAGAGCAGCGGAAACCAGGTCTTTTAAAATATGTAAACGCATTGTGATATTCGCACGATCTTCCGCCCTCTGATATTATCTAATAACATTTTACCCCCCCCCTAGGAAATCAAGCACTTTTTGCCATATTATGAAATTTTCGGTAAAATATACACTTTTTCGACAATTTTTTATGGATTTTCATCATAATTGACCGCAAAAAAATGGAGCCGCTGTCTACATAATCGGCCCCATGATCAAAACTGTATTTTTCGGTAACACGCTACAGAACAATCCCAAAGTTCTCTTCCAGCACCCTCCACAGCTCGGCGTCATCCTTCAGCTGCCGGTGAATTTTGCGGTTGCCCGTAACACGGGAAAAAATCTTATCGGCATTGATCGACATCGTACCGTCCTCCGTCATTCTGCCCACCATCAGCATCTTTCGAAATACCGCGTTCGGACCGCTTGTAATGGCATTAAATATTTCATAATCCTGTTCTTCCGCCTCCGCAATACAGATACGCAGTTCTCGCATGGCTTGTCCTCGGGTAATCCTGCCATCTTCATTCACCAAATCCTGGGGCAGGTGAAACAGATCAAACCAATACTCTCCGTAGGGCTCAAACCAAAGCACATCAGTTCCGGTTTTCTGACGGACATCCGGCACAAGCTCCAACGCTCCCCGGCTTATGGCGCTTCCAAAGCCCACGTCGCAGAAAAAGCGGCTGCCTTCCAGACGAACGATATTCCCTCTGTGGGTGATTCCCCTCGACGCTTCTTCCCCTCTCTGCACCCGACAGACACAAGGGTAAGTGTCATATCCCAGACTTTTCAAAAGGAATTGAAATAATTTATTCAGCTCAAAGCAATAGCCTCCCCTTTTATTCAGCACTACTTTCTCAAACAGCACGTCCAAGTTCTGGGAAATCTCTGCCCGCCCCGTGTACAGGTCCAATGCCTCAAAAGGAATATGTATCAGATGACTCTCCACCAGCCGGTCCAGATAAGCCCGATCCGGCTTTTCCGGCCGTTCCATGCCGATGCGCTCCAAATATAAATCTACATTCCATTTTCCACCACTGCTATTTTCCAATGTCCGTACCTCCAAATCGATTCTGTCTGCCAGGAAATATTTCTCGTTTGAAAAACACTTCATTATGTGACCGGCAATTCGTTTTTTCTCCAATGAAACCATTATATCGGATTTTTTCGTCAAAGTCTATACACAATCGGTAGGATATTCTAATGGTGAAATACTATTATCGGTTAAAAGTTACTACCGTCCAGTTTTGATTTTGCCGCATAATAAAACAGGGGCTTCTCAGCTTTCTGCCAAAATACCAACCAGCGGCTTTCTGGATCAAAGAATACTGTAAAAAATAAGCTAATGGGTGATCGATCTTCATAAACACTGTCCTCCTATTTATAGTTCCGCTACAGTCCTGCCGAGCCCCCTGGCTCTGGAAGAATTTACAGTCACATTCTGTGTCTGTAAATCCTTCCGGGGCTCGTACGGACTTCCGCTGTTTTAGTTCCGCTGCAGTCCTACCCCATATTTACTACCTTATGTTTATTTAATTCCGATTATGACAGTCTGTCCCATTTTCTTTCGGCAGCCTTCGAGCCGCCCTTCCGGCGGCTTTCTTTCGGCTTCCCGCCCCGTCCGCCTCCATTGCCCGGTACAGGCATACTCTGCTGTCCCGTCGCATAGGCTTATACTCAAGAGCATACTTATCCCCACAGGGGACAGGTGTTCGCCAAATGACTTGCTGTTTTTCCCGAGACAGCATAAATCTGTTAGCAAATCATTTCGCTAACGGGTATATCTATAAAACGCAGCCAAGGTTGACTTTATTTTATTCACCCCAGGGAGGCTCTATGGAACGAGGACAGAACGTACTTCAAGAAGAAAAGAAAAAGTCGCTTTTCCAGTCATTATTCCAGCAGTTTACCGACCCCTTAATTCTGATTTTACTGATTGCCGCCGCTATCTCCATTTTATTAGGCGAAGGGGGCGACGCCATGATTATCGGAACGGTAGTCGCCATGAATTCCATAATCGGCATCATCCAGGAAGGAAAAGCCCAGAAAGCGCTGGATGCCCTGAAAAAAATGACTAGTCCCAGGGCTGTTATCAAACGGAACGGACAGTCCGTGGAAATCCCGGCAAAAGATCTGATTCCCGGGGATATTGTCTGTCTGGAAACCGGACGGCAGGTTCCCGCCGATCTTCAGCTGACCTGGGCCGCCGGGCTTAAAATCGAAGAGTCTGCTCTCACCGGAGAAGCGGTTCCCGTGGAAAAAGACCATACCTTCCGTTCCACCGATCGGCTGCCCCTGGGCGACCGGAAGGATATGGCCTATATGTCCACCAACGTTACCGGAGGCCGGGGCGAAGGCATCGTCACCGCCATCGGCATGGATACGGAGATCGGAAAGATTGCCGGCATGATCAGCCAGGCGCCGGAGCAGCTGACGCCATTGCAGAAAAAACTGGCCGATCTGGGCGGGCTGTTAAGCTTCGTCTCCGTTTTCCTTTGTGCATTCCTCTTTTTTCTGGCCATGCTTCAGCACCGCAATCCTGCGGAAATGTTTCTCACCGCCATCTCCCTGGCGGTGGCCGCCGTTCCGGAAGGGCTTCCCGCCGTAGTTACCATTGTACTGGCATTAAGCGTTTCCCGAATGGTAAAGGTAAACGCCATCGTTAAACGGCTTCCCTCTGTGGAAACGCTGGGCGCCGTCGATGTGGTCTGCTCCGATAAAACAGGCACCCTGACCCAGAACCAGATGACTGTGGTCCGCTGCTTCACCGACCGAAGCTGGTTTACGCCGGAACAGCTGGACACGAATACCCATCGAAGATTTCTGGAAGGTCTGATTCTGTGCAACGACGCCTGTCTGACGAAAAAGCAGCGGATCGGCGATCCCACGGAGCTGGCCTTTCTGGACCTGGGACAAAGCCATAACCTGAGTAAGGAAAAGCTGGAACGGCACAATCCTCGAACCGGAGAGCTGGCCTTTGATTCCTCCCGGAAAATGATGACGACCCTGCACAGAGACGGCATTTCCTACACAAAGGGCGCTCCCGATTTTGTGCTGAAGCAGTGCAGCCATATCCTGATCAGGGGCCGTGTCCACCGCCTCACCGAGACACACCGCCAGGAAATATCCTCCGCCCTCCGTCAGATGTCCTCCCACGCATGCCGGGTATTAGCTCTGGCTATGAAGAATCCGTCCGGTCAGACCGTCAGTCCCGACTCTGCCGCGGAAAGTCTTGCCAGGAAACAGGCAGACACAGCTCTGACCAGCGAACTTTCACAAACAGGCTCCGCCAACAAACTTTTAGAAACGAACTTGACCAACAGACATTCACAAGCAAACTCCACTGGCAGGCTCTCAGAGACAGACCTGACCTTCATCGGCCTGGCCGGCATGATTGATCCTCCCAGGCCCGAAGCCGCTTCCACCGTCTTAACGCTGAAAACTGCCGGCGTAAAGACGGTTATGATCACCGGCGACCATATGGACACCGCCCTGGCCGTAGCCAAAGGGCTGCACATCGCCGACACCCCGGCCCAGTGCTTAAGCGGCAGTGACATCGACCGGCTTTCCGACCAGGAGCTGGCCCGGCGTATCCGGGGCATCTCCCTGTTCGCCAGGGTTTCTCCCGCCCATAAGGTACGAATCGTAAAAGCTTTTAAGGAAGCGGGAAATACTGTGGCCATGACCGGCGACGGCGTCAATGACGCTCCTTCCCTGAAAGCCGCCGACATCGGTGTAGCCATGGGGAAAAACGGAACGGACGTGGCAAAAAACGCCTCCGATATGATCCTGTCCGACGATAATTTTTCCACCATCGAAAAGGCTATTGAAGAAGGACGCAGTATCTATGAAAACATTAAAAAATCTGTGATTTTCTTGCTTTCCTCCAACTTCGGCGAGATTATCACCATGCTGCTTACCGTGGCTCTCAGGCTGCCCCCCGCATTAAAGGCCAGCCACATCCTGTGGATCAACCTGATCACGGATTCTCTGCCGGCGCTGGCTTTAGGCGTGGATGAAAATGACATGGAGGCGCTGATGGAAAAGCCTCCCAGGAAGCAGTCCGAAGGGCTGTTTTCCGGCGGCGGTTTAAGCTGTACCCTCTTTTACGGTTTTCTCATCGCCTTTATCAGCCTGGCCGCCTTTTTGAAATGCCCCTGCATGTACCTGACCCGGGACGGCCTGCCCATTACCCTTGAGAATCTGGCGGCCGCTCTCTCCCAGCCGGATATTCTGGCCCACTCTCAGACCTATGCCTTCACTGTGCTGGGCATCTCCCAGCTGTTTCACGCCATAGGCATGCGAAACCGGGAAAAATCCCTGTTCCACATGAGACTGGGGACCAACAAACTGATGGTTCTCTCCCTGCTGGCAGGCATCGGCTTACAGGCCATGGTTACGGAGATTCCCTGGCTGATCGCAGCCTTCTGCACCGTCAAGCTGACCCTGACAGAATGGATCGCCCTGCTCTGCCTGTCCATGGCGCCTTTGCTGGCCCATGAGCTGCTGCTGCCCGGAGCACACAGGCAAAAGGATTCTGCGTTCTCAGAACAGCTTACCGACAGCCAGCAGCAATAACAGCAGCCCGCTGATCCAGGAAAGGTTCAGATTGATTTTCCTGGCGGTCAGTCCCCCCAGACGGCTTCCCGCCGCCACGGCCGTTATATTTGCCGCCATGGAAAACAGAACGGCCGTCCACAGATGGCCGGACACCAGCCCTGCGCCGATTCCGGCCAGGCCGCTGTCCAGAGAAAGCGCAGTCCCCAAAGACAGCGCCTCCGCCGGCGTCAGGACGCTGTCATCGGGATTGGCCTTTTCCACGTCAGCGTAAACCGACAGAATCAGATGAAGATTAAAAACAGATACCTTTAGCCGTTTATCCATCTTTTTGTGAATCGTTCCCATCCTTCTGATCAGGCTTTTTACGGAGCTGTCAAACAGTTTAATGACAGCCAGGAGAAACAGAAGAAAAAAACTGGCATGCCTGACAGCCCCCTCCGGCATCCAGTCCTCCACACGATCTCCCAGCCCTAACGACAGAAATAAAATACCGCTGGAAATCCCCGCGATCACCAGCACAGACGAAACCGGAATCTTCACCCGGTCTGCCCCATATACAAAACTGGCCGCAAAGGCATCTACGGACAATGCGACCACCAGAATCAGCAATTCCAGTATCCAGTAAGGCATATGCTCACCTTTTTGGATTTCTTTCTATTTATTATATTCCCCGAAAATTTTTCCGTGCGCGGCACAACAGAGATCCCTACGGGCAGCGGCCGCATAGCCATCCATACTTTGGAAGTCGAAAATGTTCAAAGTATGACGCTATGTGCTCCGGTACGGACTAACGTCAGCACCAACACATCGTCGTCAATCCCGTGGATCAACAGCCACTTCGGCCGGATATGGCATTCCCTGTGTCCTGTCCGGCCGCCGGACAGAGAATGGTCTCAGATTTCTCCGTCGAAAATCTCTGCAAAAAGTTCCGGTTGACAGAATATTCTTTCAACTGTACAATAAACCTCATATATTTAATGTTTGTTTTAAAGTAGAGAGGATGATGTATATTGAACAATCAGAACGACAGCAAACTCATTTTTCAGGAGCTGACAGACCGCTATAAGGACAATCTCCTGATCGACCAGGAACTATACACCACCCACAAGGTATTTCGAGGATTAAGAGATTTAAACGGCGTAGGCGTAGTGGCCGGCCTTACGAAAATTTCAACAATCGACGCGACCAAAACCGTAGACGGAAAACGGGTTCCCTGCGAAGGAAAGCTTTACTACAGAGGGATTGACGTGGAGGATCTGTGCCACGGTTTCTTACAGGAAAACCGGATGGGTTTTGAAGAATCCACCTACCTGCTTTTATTCGGCAAGCTGCCCTCTGCCGGGGAGCTTGCACAGTTTGAAAAGCTGCTGGCCAAATGCCGGTCGCTGCCGAAAAATTTTGTCCGGGATGTGATCATGAAAGCCTCCGGCAAAGACATGATGAACAGCCTGTCCCGCGGTATCCTGACGCTTGCTTCCTATGATAAATATGCTGACAACACGGAGATCAGCAACGTGCTTCGCCAGTCCATCCTGTTGATCAGCGTCATGCCCATGTTAGCCGTTTACAGCTACCATTCTTTTAACCATTACACCAATAACAAAAGCCTTTACATCCACCGCCCCAAAGAAAATTTATCCACAGCGGAAAACATTCTGCGCATGCTCCGGGCCGATAAAAAATACACGCCGCTGGAAGCGAAAATTTTAGACCTGGCGCTGGTTCTCCACATGGATCACGGCGGCGGAAATAACTCCAGCTTTACCACCCATGTGGTTTCTTCCTCCGGTACCGACACCTACTCTGCCATCACGGCGGCGCTCTGCTCCCTGAAAGGCCCCAAGCACGGCGGCGCCAATATCAAGGTCATGGAGATGTTCGCGGATCTGAAAAAGAATGTAAAAAACACAAAGGACGAGGGACAGGTGGCCGATTACCTGCGCAAGCTGCTGCACAAGGAAGCCTTTGACCGGAAGGGATTGATTTATGGTATGGGACATGCCGTATATTCTATCTCCGACCCCAGAGCCGTGATTTTCAAGTCCTTTGTGGAACAGCTCTCCAAAGAAAAAGGCCGGGAAGCAGAATTCCGCCTGTATGAGATGGTAGACCGGCTGGCTCCCCAGATTATCGCCTCGGAGCGGAAAATCTATAAAGGCGTCAGCGTAAATGTAGACTTCTACAGCGGCCTTGTGTACAGCATGCTGGGGCTACCCGTGGAGCTGTACACTCCCATGTTCGCCATCGCCCGTGTGGTAGGCTGGAGCGCCCACCGGATGGAAGAGATCACCAACCAGGATAAGATTATCCGTCCTTCCTATGTGAGCGTGCAGGATAACTGCCCGTATGTGCCGATGGAGGAGAGATAAAATCGCAGTCTTTTCCCAGCCATATACCTGTTTTTAAAAAGCGAAAAACCCTGAAACCGTTTCTCTCCTGGCAGAAGGTTTCAGGGTTTTTTTACTGGTTTACTATTTTATCTATAAATTTAGTCGTAATGACCTTTGCAGGCGAGGATTACAATTATATCGCCTGTGGGTTTGTATGTTATCCGGTCTGTTTCATTGATGCGCCGGCTCCACAGGCCAGACAGGTCATGTTTTAAAGGTTCCGGTTTGCCAATCCCTGCAAATGGATCTCGCCTGATATCTTTGATCAGGGCGTTAATGCGCTTTAGGGTTGCTTTGTCCTTTTGCCACTTGCAGTAGTCTTCCCATGCATCGCCATCCCACTGTATTGATCTTCCCATGGTCAGTCCTCTTCAATTAAGTCGTGTTCTTCCAGCGGAAGGATACCTGCGTTCAGGGCGTCCAGTTTATTTCTCAGATAACGGATATTGTTTTCTGAATAGAACGGGTCTGCATCGGCTGTTATCTCAAACGGAATACGCCGCTCCTGTTCAACTTTTCTGCAGCAGATCGTCAGCAGCGTTGTCAAGTTCATTCCCATTCGCTGGCAGATTTCTTCCACGTTCTTTTTGAGTTGTTCATCCATCCGAAAGTTGACGTTTACGCTTTGCGCCATAGTAAGCCACCTCCTTAACTGATTTTAATATAGCAAAAACGCAAAGAGTTGTAAAGAGTTATCATTACAATTAACAGAGTACTTGAAAAGAACGGGGAATCTGGTATAATGGCTATATACCCATCCAGGAAAGAAGGCATTTGCATAAATTACCTGAACGATCCCAACCCGGAAAAGCACGAAACGATCACACTGGAAGAATTGGCAGCGAGGGAAGGGATCAGACTTTGCTAAACTAATCATTTATGTCGTAGATGCCGGGAATCGGGGAGAAATCTACAAAAGATATCGATAAAAGCAGGAGGTGAGATTATGGACGGCAGTAATAGTCGAAGTAGCGGCATGGTTTTTATATATGGTTCTGTCTGGCATTGCTGCAGCTGTGTCCGTAATCCGTAGCGGGCTGCTCTGTCTGCCGCCGTTTGCATATATATAAACCATTGTCTGACTGTAAAACTATACTGCAGCTTTTGTAACTGGCACAACAAGCGCGGATCAACATGGCTTACGGGTGACAATGGTATTTTTATGCCCATTTTTACCCCATATGCCGCACACAGGCAAAGGAGGAAGACAGAATGAATGGAAAAGACAATATGCAGAACGAATGGAACGAGCAGACACAGCATCCCGATTATAAAAGAGAAATTGTGGAGGTATTCCGCAGCAACCTGACGCCCCGCATCAAGGAGGAGCGGATTCTGGACTACCACGAACGGGATATCGCGGCTGCCCTGGAAATGCTCAGCCCGGAGGAACGGGGCAGGCTGTATCACGTCCTGAATGCAGAAACCTTGGCTGACATACTGGAATATTCCGAAAACAAAATCAAATTCATCAGCGAAATCAGCATCCAGAAAAGAATCGCCGTACTCTCCCGGTTTGAGATCACGGAAATGGCGGAATGCCTCCGGGAAATGGAGAAGGCCGACCGTACCACGGCCATCGAGCTGCTGGGGGACGACCTGAAAAGGCAGATTATGCTGCTGAATTCCTTCGAAGAAGAGGAAATCGGCAGCAAAATGACCACGAATTTTATCGCGGTCCATTCCGGAATCGGCGTGCGCCAGGCCATGCACGCCCTGATCGACCAGGCCGCAATCAATGACAATATCTCCACGATTTACGTCCTTGACCGGGACAACGCCCTGCTTGGGGCAATCGATTTAAAAGACCTGATTATCGCCAGGGAGGGCACACAGCTCGATGCGATTACCACCACCTCATACCCGTATGTCTACGCCAATGAACTGATCGACGACTGCCTCGGCCTGCTCAAAGATTATTCCGAGGATTCCATACCCGTCCTGAATTCGGATAACCAGCTGATCGGCGTACTGACCTCCCAGGACATCATGGAGCTTGTGGACGATGAGCTGGGGGAGGACTACGCAAGGCTGGCCGGACTATCCGCCGAGGAAGATTTAAAGGAGCCGTTGAAAAAAAGCATCGGAAAACGGCTGCCCTGGCTGATTGTCCTGCTTGGGCTGGGCATCGTTGTGTCCGGCGTTGTGGGTGCCTTTGAGACGGTTGTCGCCCGGCTGCCCTTAATCATCGCTTTCCAGTCTCTGATTCTGGATATGGCCGGAAATGTGGGAACCCAGTCCCTTGCCGTCACCATCCGTGTCCTGATGGACGAAAATATCAGCGGCAGGCAGAAGCTATTTCTGGTGGGAAAGGAAGCCCGCATCGGCTTTGTAAACGGCCTGATTCTTGGCCTGCTTGCATTCCTGCTGGTCGGATTTTATTTATTTGCGCTGAAAGGTCAGTCCTTGGCCGTCGCCTTTTCCATCTCCGCATGTACGGGAACCGCCCTGCTGCTTGCCATGATGCTTTCCAGCCTGTCAGGGACGCTGATCCCTTTGATGTTCCGGAAGCTGAAGGTGGACCCCGCTGTCGCCTCCGGCCCGCTGATCACAACGATCAATGATCTGGTGGCGGTTGTGACCTATTATGGGCTGGCGTGGGGGCTGATGATCCATGTTATGAGGATTTCATGAGTCCGTAAATTTTCTTAATGGTAATTCTGACGGCTGTTATTGTGAGATTTGGGAAGGTATGCCAAAGTTGGAAGGATGAGCTTTTATTTTTAGCTGTTGTATTGACATACCCGATCGCCACAATAACAGCCGTCAAAATTATCGCCTTAAAAATCATATCACCATCCGCATTTCAAATATTCCAATAAATCCCCTGCGCTCCCAAACACACGGCCGGGATTTTCTTTTTCCAGAACATCCCGGCGGGCGGATTCCTGCCATGCCGCCGAAAAGCAAACCACGCCTGCGGTCTGGCAGGCTTTTATGTCCTGAACTGCGTCTCCTATATAACATAATTTTTCTTTGGGAACGCTATATTTATTCAGAAGGTATTCCATATGCTCTTTTTTGTTTGGGGATATTTCCGAACCATATAACTGTTCGTCAAACATTTCCGATAAACCCAGTTCTTCCAGAGTAATGGCGCAGCTTTTTTCACCTTTTCCCATAATCAACGCAATAATAACCTCTTTCTTTTTCAAAAAATGAAGCAATTCCGCTACTCTGGGAAATATGCCTGTCACCTCATGGTGAAGCAATTCATATTGTGTATAAAAATCTTCGACAGCCAGTTTCCAGTTTTGACCCACAACGGCTTTTATCATACCAGTTTCATTCAGTCCAAACGTATGTAAGATTTCTTCCTCGCTCAGTTCATGATCCGCATAGGGCGATACGCTTATGCGAAAAGCCCTGAGGCACATGGGAATGGTATCGGCAAGGGTTCCGTCCAGATCAAAAGCAACGATCTGATACATCAACGGTTTCCTCCATTAACCTTCCGGATCACCCGGCAGGGATTGCCCACGGCCAGCGAATTCTCCGGTATATCTTTCGTGACGACGCTCCCCGCTCCGATCACGGAACCGTCGCCGATCGTCACGCCCGGCAGAACAATGACGCCGCCGCCCAGCCAGCAGCCGCTGCCGATTTTGATGGGCAGCGCATAGGTACGGCAGAAATATTGCCCTGATTCGGGATGCCAGTCCGGGGTAAGCCGCTCCGACAACTCAACGGGATGGGTCGCCGTGTAAAGCTGTACATTGGAGGCAATCAGCACATCATCGCCAATCACGATCTGATTGCAGTCCACAAACGTACAGTTCATATTGACAGACACACGGTTCCCCACATAAATGTTCCGCCCATAGTCGCATATGAACGGCGACGCAACCGACACCGAACTGCCGATCCCCCCGAACAGTTCTTTCAAGATGCTCATCTTTTCCCCTTTCTGCTCATAGGCAAGGGCATTGTACCCTTTCAGCAATTCCCTTGCCCGTTTTTTAAAATCGAGAAATATTTCATTGTGGCAATCATAATATTCCCCCGCCATACATTTTTCCAGTTCTGTCATTCTATGCTCCCTTCTGCCGCTTTTCCATCTGCAACACAAATCCGCCAAGACACATCGCCGACGCATTTTACCGGACACTTCGTAATTATCATGAAAGTCCACTCGCTTTCACCGTTTCTCCTTCATGTCCCATCATAATAAAAGACCTGTTACAAAGCAAGTAACAGGCTGTTTTTCTTTATATTCTTTTCGCCAATGCTTCTATCACAAAAATAACCGGAATCTGCGTCGCCCCGTTATATCCCCCGTTGATCCGTTTCGTGTTCAATTGATAGGAAAAATTCCAGTCCGACAGTCTGGCCAAGGTAGACAGCGGGGAATTGGTAATGCTCAGCACACAGCATTTCTTTTTTTGAAACTGGCCGACAGCCTCAATCAGCGGTTCCGTCTCGCCGCTTTCCGAGCATGCGATGACAACCGTATGATTCCAGTGAAATGCCTCAATCGGATAGAGGGCATCCTCTAGCCCGACTGCAAAATGCCCCATATTGGAAAAATACCTGGCCCCATATTTCGCCAGCGTCCCCGATGAGCCCATACCGATAAAAATGATCAAATCCGCCTTCCTAAGCGCATCCACCGCAAACAACAGCTTCTCCTCAAAAGCGCTCGAATTTGCCCTTGCGAAAAAATCCGAAAGCTCCTGTAAGTCCTCCATGGGCGGACAGGTATTCCGCACAGCCATTTCTTTTTTCAGGGCATCTTTTAACGCCGTGTACCCATCCAGCTGATTCTTATCACAGAAACGCAGTATGGTGGAGGTGGACACCCCCACCTCCTCTGCCAGCTCCCTGATAGTCATGTACAGGATTTTATCAATATTGGAAAGGATGTATTTGTAAATGCGGATATCCGTTTCATTGTATTTCTGAATTTCTTCATAGGAAAACATAAGGCAAAGTTCCTCCTTTTGCCGCACCGAAAAGACCTCTACCCCAACGCTACATCCAGCGCCATCATAACCGTAAACCCTGCCGCAAACAGAAGTGCTCCCACATTTGAGTGTTTCCCCGCTGACATCTCCGGAATCAGTTCTTCCACTACCACATAAACCATGGCTCCGGCCGCAAAGCTGAGCAGATACGGCAAAAGGGGAACCACAAAACCCGCCGCAAGTATGGTCATCGCCGCCCCCGCCGGCTCCACCACGCCGGAAAGCATACCGCAAAGGAATGCTTTTCCCTTGCTGACGCCCTCCGCCCGCAAAGGCATGGAGATAATCGCTCCCTCCGGAAAATTCTGTATCGCAATCCCAAGGGAAAGAGCCAGCGCCCCCATGGCGGTAATCCCGGCATCACCGGAAAGCCACCCGGCATAGACCACTCCCACCGCCATGCCCTCCGGCAGGTTGTGGAGCGTTACCGCCAGCACTAATAGAACCTGCTTTTGCAATGTGCTCTCTGGCCCCTCCGCCCTCGCGCTGTTCATATGCAGATGGGGAACCGCCCGATCCAGCAGCAAAAGAAACAATATGCCAAGCCAGAACCCTGCGGCGGCAGGAAAAAAAGACAGCTTCCCCATGGACTCCGACTGCTCCATCGCAGGGATCAGCAGACTCCAGACAGAAGCCGCCGTCATAACGCCCGCGGCAAACCCGGTCAATGCCCTTTGCAGCATTGGATGCAGCTTATTCTTCATAAACAAAACGCAGGCTGAGCCAAGCGTCGTCCCGAAAAAGGGGATCAAGATGCCCTGAAATGCGCTTATCTGCATGGCGCCACCTCCTGAACAAGTACTAATTTTTTTCAGCATACGCCTATTTAGTGTTAGTATGCGCTAACTCTTTTCAAGTATACCTCCCCTGGCTTATTTTTGTCAATCAAATAAAAAATTGCCCGACAAATTCCGCGTCATTCAGCCTGTTCTGCATTTTCACACGCCATTTCTCGTCCTCAAGCAGCCCCCTTTCCCCCTATGCTTGCGCTCTCTTAAACAGCTTCCAAAAATCAACCGTCTCCCGCAAATCCCGTTCATCCTCAAATAAATCCAGCGCCTTCCCTGCCTCAATGGCGAAGTCAACATAAGCGTTCGCCCTTGCCGTAAGAATATTTCCGTCTCTAATACAGTCGACGTCTTCGGAATGAACGGTTTTCCTGCCGTCCAGTATCCCCGCCCGCTCCAAAAGATCCACTCCGGCACAGATTCCCGCAATCAATACGCCCCTGTCATTCAGAATGCGAAGCGTATCCATAACGACAGGCCGGTCGATCTGCGCAATCTCCCCTCCGGGAACAATCAGACTTCTCACCTGCGACAAATCCACATCGTTTAACGGCATATCCGTGTTAATGGAATACCCCTCCATAGCCCGTATCACATTGCCGTCCACAGAGCAAAAGAAAACATCTCCACCCGTACATTTCTGGAAATAATTCAGAATCACAATCTCATAAATACAGCAGTTGTCATACAGTAATACAATATCCTTCAATTTTCTCCTCCGATCTATTGATTCAGCCATCATTCGTTTGTCTATATCCGGCCGGAAACAAAATGTTCTATCTTATCACCTCGACTTAAAGCATCACTGAATATCCTTCCGCACATACCTCAGATAAGCGGCAGCCACCCCAATCATTCCAAACGTAAGGCCAATAGCCACCAACTTTCCATCCAAGCTCCCATTCGCTACAATATCAGCGCCCTCACAATACCCAAAAGGCGTCACATACTTTAAGAACTCAGCCACTTCCGCTATATTCGTAATCAGATTCAGAAAATACATAACAGTGGCAATCCCGATCCCGGCTCCGGCGCTTCCTTTTCTTATAAATGCGGAAATGCCAAAACAAATGCCCACAAGCTCGACCTGCAGAATATAGTATGCCAGATGCAGCAGATTCAGTTCTTTCCACGGAATCTCCTCGCCGATTGCTGTCATGGCAGCCACGGAAAGCGCATAGATCACCAGACTCATCGCCGTGATCTGAATCAGAACAGCAATTAGTTTTTCCGTGACAATCCGCGCCCTGCTGATAGGATGAGCCAGCAGAAACTCCGCCGTTTTGTCCCGCTCCTCCTTGCTGAGCATATTCACTGCACACAAAGCAGCGTAAAAGGCGCCGCCAAGCCCCAGCACATTGCCGCACTCGATTGCATAATATCCGATCAGCGTACCGAAATTCAGCCTGTCCATGCCAAAGGCTGCCGTAAAGAAACCCATCGCGGAAAATAAATCGCTGACCCCCTCCATCTCTCCTTTCATTTCAGGGAAAAGGAAAACGCAAATTACCAGCATGAAGCCGATGGCTCCTGTCCAGATCAAAAATGAAAGCTTTCCCTGCCGAAGTTCATGTTTTACGATTGTCATACCTTTCCATCCCCCTGTTATTATTCCTTAACTCCCGGTTCATTTTCATTCCCCGCCCCTTCATAATAATGCATAAATATTTCCTCCAAATCCGGCTCCGCCACCGAAAGGTCTGTGACCTGTCCGGCTGAGAGGGTTTGAAGGAGCCGTTTCATCTCTCCGCTGTAAAGGAAGCTTACCGTCCCGCCGCCGTCTGCTTTCTCCTGCATATCCCGGATTCCATCAAGCCCGCTCAAATCTACGCTGCCGTGTACGGTCACACGCCTGGCATTGTTTTTTGCCAGCGCATCCACGCTGTCGCAGGCAATGATTTTTCCCTCCCGGATAATCGCCGCCCGGGTGCAGTTATGCTGAATTTCGGATAACACATGGCTGGACAGAAATACCGTTGCCCCGTCCCGGTTCCTCTCCCTGACAATCTCAAAAAACTCCCGCTGCATCAGCGGGTCAAGCCCTCCTGTCGGCTCATCAAGAATCAGCAGCCTCGGGCGGCTTTGCAGGGCACAAACGATCGCCACCTTCTTCCGGTTACCGAAAGACAGCTCCTCCACCTTCCGGGACAAATCAAGCTGCAGGCGGCCGCAGAGCTTCTTTGATTCCTCTCCGCAATCCATCCTTCTCAGATCAGCAGACAGCTTCAGCACATCCCTGACCCGCATCCCGGAATAAAACAACGCTTCGGAAGGAAGGTAGCCGATATTCCGCAAAATCTCTTTTTTCTCCTGTCCGATCTGTTTCCCGAAAATCCGCCCTCTGCCCGATGTGGGCGAAATCAGCCCCAAAAGCATACGGATCGTTGTGGATTTTCCCGCCCCGTTCGGCCCGATAAAGCCGAAAATCTCTCCCTCTTCCACAGAAAGGTTCAATTCTACCACACCCCTTGATTTCCCATAATATTTTGTCAGATTCATCGTTTTAATCGCTTCCATACCCTCACCACTCCTTATACAAATAAATATGTTTCCAAGACCGCCGCCACATTCCGCAAACCCTATCACTCTTTACGCAGATAAATACTCTTCCAAAACGCTATCAGCTTCGTAAAATCCTTCTCCATCTGCCCGACATCCACATCCCCCCGCTGGACCATCTCCCAGAGGTACCCCTCAGACGCCCAGTACATCTCCCGGTACATCATCGGAATATCCAGGCCGGGGACGAACTGATCCAGGTCGAAATTCAGCCGCGCCTGATCCGCCTTCAAATTAAAATATTTATGGTAGCTCTCCTGAACAGCAGCACTGATCTCAGCATCCTTCTCATAAAAGGCTTTGATGGTAAAACCGGCCATATCCGGATACAGCCGGATAATCTCCATCTTTGCCCGCATCCCCCGCTCCATGCTCTCAAACAGCCCCATCTGGCTGTAGCAGTCATATCTGGTCATGTATTCGATGGTCATCTGCGCACATTTATCCCAGAGAAACAGGTACAGCTCCTTCTTATTGTGAAAGTAGTGAAACAACAGCGATTTGCTGATTCCCGCCGCGCCGGCAATTTCGCTCATCGGGCTGTTTTTATAAGAATTCCGGGAAAACACCTTGTACCCCGCATTAATAATCGCCTGCTGCTTCTCCGGCGGCAGGGAAAAAAATCTTTCATTCATCGCATTCCCTCCGTTAACCGATCGGTTAATTACATTGTAAATGAGTTGACCGATTTTGGGAAGACCCCAGCAAAAATCTTTGCAAGTAAATCACGCATGAAAATCAGCCAAAAGAATCAAGAGCCGGAACCACCAAAAATCGAAGCCTTTACACATCCGTAAATTCATGTTAAACTACTACCATGAGTAAGACAAATGGTCGCAGGGGATTTTTTCGTTGCAGGAACATGTATCCTGTAACAGAAATATCCCGTGAGGAAAGTCCGGGCTTCACAGGGCAGGATGCCGGATAACGTCCGGTGGAGG
>CAJUPT010000046.1 GCA_910588405.1 uncultured Lachnospiraceae bacterium
GTGCTGGCGGTCTATCTCTTGTTTTCGGTTGCTTGCTTCTTTACCGTACATGAGTATTAGGCGCTGGTCGGTAACTGCCCTTTGTAGGGGTGAGCAAACCACCCGTTTGACGGGTGGTCTTGATTCATACCAAAAGGTGCACCGTGAGGATATGCAGGCTTTGGTTTATCGAAGTGGAATATTAAAAACGAATTATTTGTAAAAATGTATCGGCAGCATACTTTATCGGATTTAGTGAAAAACAGCTGCTATCAATTAAAAATTTATGAAATGTTTTATCACAATAATAGTTGACTTTTATATTAGTATATGTATAATTGATAAGGATAAATAAAAAGTTTAGTAACTCTAAATACATAGAAAGAAGAAACCGTCATGAACATCGAAGAACAGATCGGGGCTAAGATACGGGACTTAAGGAATCAGAACGGGCTGACCCAGGAAGAGCTGGCAGACCGGACGGAGCTGACAAAGGGGTTTATTTCCCAGCTTGAGCGGGGACTGACGGCGCCGTCGGTGTCCACGCTTCTGGATATCGTGGAGTGTCTGGGAACGAATTTGTCCGATTTCTTTCATGAGGGAGACGATCAGCAGATCGTATTTCCAAAAGAGGATTATTTTGAGAAGGAGGACGAGGAGGGCAACAGCATTACCTGGCTGATCGCTACGGCCCAGTCAAGAAGCTTAGAGCCGATTCTGGTGCGGCTCCAGCCGGGGCAGTCCATGCCTCTTGACAAGCCCCACGAGGGGGAAGAATTCGGATATGTGCTGGAGGGTAAAATCCAGGTGCATTATGCGGACAAAGCCTATGTGGTGCGGAAAAGGGACTCCTTTATCTTCCAGGCCAATAAAAAGCACAGGATCAGCTCGGCCAGCAAACGGGTTTCCACGATTTTGTGGATCAGCAGCCCGCCCAGCTTTTAAACTGATTAAAAGATAGATGATGCCCGGCAGGATTGCGGCGAAGCATTATACCAAAAGGATATGAAGACGATATGAACGACGTTATTTTACAGTTGGATTCCATCAGCAAGTCCTTCGAGGGAAAGCTGATTATCAACAGTCTGGACCTGGAGATCCGGCGGAATGAATTTATTACCCTTTTAGGCCCCTCCGGCTGCGGGAAAACGACGACGCTTCGGATTATCGGCGGATTTGAGAAGCCGGATGAGGGCAGGGTTCTGTTCGAGGGAAAGGATATCACCGGATTTCCGCCGGATAAGCGGAATGTGAATACGGTATTCCAGAAATATTCCCTGTTTCCCCATATGAGTGTGGAGGAAAATATTGCCTTCGGGCTGAAGCTGAAAAAAAAGAGCGGCCAGTATATTAAAGATAAGATTCAATATGCGTTAAAGCTGGTGAATATGGACGGATATGAGTCCAGAAAACCGGATTCTTTAAGCGGCGGCCAGCAGCAGCGGGTGGCCATCGCCCGGGCCATCGTAAATGAGCCGAAGGTTCTTCTTCTCGACGAGCCTTTAGGGGCGCTGGACTTGAAGCTGCGCCATGAGATGCAGCGGGAACTGATTAAAATCAAAAAAGAAGTAGGCATTACTTTTATCTATGTCACCCATGACCAGGAGGAAGCGCTGACCATGTCCGACCGCATCGTCGTGATGAATAAAGGGCTGGTGCAGCAGATGGGGACCTCGAAAAGTATTTACGACGAGCCCCAGAACGCTTTTGTGGCCGACTTTATCGGAGCCAGCAATATTATCGACGGCATTATGAAAGCCGACCGGCTGGTACAGATTCAGGGCGTGCCGATTCCATGCGTGGATACCGGGTTCGGAAAAGATGAACTGGTGGACGTGGTGATCCGGCCGGAGGACCTGGAGATCACGGCGCCGGAAACCGGATATCTGACGGGCCGGGTGGTATCGGTGATTTTCAAGGGCGCTTATTATGAGATCAAGGTCCGGGCCGGGGAGTACGACTGGAGCATCCAGGACGTGAATCCGGCTTCGGTAGGCTCCATGGTGGGGCTGACGATCCTGCCGGATAATATCCAGATCATGCACAAGCCCCATTCCGAGGACGCCCGGGTCGTCAGGGAAGATGAGTAGATTATAAAAAGGGAATTGCGGAACTAAATTGGAGATGCAAATGATAAACAGACTCAAATCAGTCAATAAACGAATCTGGCTGTCCGGCCCCTATGCGGTCTGGGTGCTGGGCTTTACGGTGATTCCGCTCTGTATGATTATAAAGGCGGCGCTGACCGGGAGAGAGGGCGGCTTCACGTTTGGGAATATCGTGGCTATTTTTGACCCGATCCATCTGAAAGCCATGCTGTTTTCCTTAGAGATCGCCGCAGGCTGCACGCTGCTCTGCATTCTGCTGTCATATCCGCTGGTGTTGGCCATGCGGCAGCTGAATATGGGAAAAAAGGGCTTTATGATGTTTGTCCTGATTCTTCCGATGTGGATGAACTTTATTCTTAGGATTCTGGCCTGGCAGATGATTCTTTCCAATAACGGAATCCTGAATTTCCTGCTGCGGTCGGCGGGCCTTCATGAACTTTCCGTGGCCAATACGGGGACGGCGATTATGATCGGCGTGGTCTATGACTACCTGCCCTATATGATGCTGCCCATTTTCAATGCGGTGGCGGAGATCAACGAAGATCTGATCGAGGCGGCCAGAGATCTGGGGGCCAATGGATTCACGGTATTTTGCAAGGTGATTTTCCCCCTTTCCATACCGGGGCTGTTAAGCGGGATCGTGATGGTTTTCGTTCCCTCCATGACCTCCTTCGTGATCTCCGATATTTTAGGCGGCGGAAAGCTGCAGCTGATCGGTAATGTGATCGAGCAGGAATTTACCAAAAGCATGAACCAGAACCTGGGCTCGGGCCTGTCGGTCTCTTTGATGATTTTTGTGCTGATCAGCATGGCCTTTACGATGAAAAATGACAGGGAGGGGAAACGGTCGGCGATATGGTGAGAAAGATGAAATCCGGAAATTCGTTCCACGGAATCAATGGCTTAAAGAATCTGCTGAGCAGATGTTATATCGGACTGATCGTCCTGTTTTTATACGCGCCGATTCTGGTGCTGATCGTACTTTCCTTTAACCAGTCCAGATCCCGGGTAACTTGGGGCGGGTTTACCCTGGACTGGTACGGGCGGCTTTTTTCCAACCAGCAGATTATGGACGCTCTGGTGACGACGCTGGTGCTGGCTTTTTTCTCAGCGCTGATTGCCACGGTAATCGGCGTGCTGGCGGCGCTGGGGATTCATGCCATGCGGCAGCGGAATTATCAGATTATGATGATTTTTACCAATATCCCTATTTTAAACGCGGATATTGTGACCGGGATTTCCCTGATGCTCTGGTTTGTCCATTTTATGCCGCTGGGGTTTGGGAGCGTCCTGATCGCCCATATAACTTTTAATATTCCTTACGTGATTTTAAGCGTTATGCCCAAAATCCGGCAGATGAACATAAGCCTCTATGAGGCGGCCAGGGACCTGGGGGCCAATGCGGTCTACGGCTTTTTCCGGGTGATTCTGCCCCAGCTGTTAAGCGGCATCGTGTCAGGCTTTTTTATGGCATTTACCATGTCCATGGACGATTTTGTGATCACCTATTTCACAAAAGGGGCGGGGGTCAATACGCTGTCCACGATGATTTACGGAGAAATCCGCAAGGGAATCAAGCCGGAGATGTATGCCCTGTCCACGATTATATTTGCCACGATGTTTCTGATCCTGCTGGCGGTCAATTACTGGCCTGAGAAAAAGCCGGCGGTGAAGGAAGAGCAGAGATTTTGAGAATAAGAAAGAGGTAGTGTTTGATGAACAAAAAGATAATTTCAGTGATTACAATGGGAGTGGTGATCCTTTCAGTGGCGTTGTCGGGAGCAGGCTGCGCAAAAAAGAAGGCGGAAAACGGAAGTCTGACCATTTTCAATTACGGCGAGTATATGGACCCCGACGTGATCCGGCAGTTTACGGAGGAGACGGGAATCGAAATCAAATATGAGGAGGCGCTGACGCCGGAAGAAATGTATACAAAGTACAAATCCGGCGCCATCTCCTACGATCTGCTGTGTACCACGGACTATATGCTGCAGCGGCTGATTCAGGAAGATGAATTGCAGAAAATTGACATCGGGAATATGGAATACATCGGAAATATCGGAGAAAAATACTGGGAGCTGGCAAAAGCCGTTGACCCGGAAAACAGCTATACGGTCCCTTATTTCTGGGGAACCATGGGCATTCTCTATGACACCACGAAGACAAATGGCCCTGTGGACAGCTGGGAAGTGCTGTTTAACGGAGACTATGCCGGAGAGATCGTGATGCAGAACAGTATGCGGGACACCTATATGCTGGCGCTGAAATATCTGGGCTATTCCCTGAACAGCAATGACGAAGGAGAGATGCGCGAAGCCCAGGAGCTGCTGATTAAGCAGAAACCGGACGTACAGGCGTATCTGGTGGACGAGGCCAGAGACGAGGTGGTGGCCGGAAATGCGGCGATGGCCGTGGTATATTCCGGCGAGGCCTATCTGGGAAACCAGTACAATGAAAACCTGGCCTATGTGATTCCAAAAGAGGGTTCCAATGTCTGGCTGGACGGCTGGGTGATTACAAAATCCTGTGACAATATTGAGGCCGCACAGCAGTTTCTGGATTTCTTATGCAGAGAAGACATCGCTATGAAAAATTTTGAATATATCTACTATTCCACGCCCAACGAAGCGGTGATTAACGCTTTGTCCGAGGAAGACAGGCAGAATGAAGCGCTGGTTCCTTCCGAGCATGCCACGGACAACTGCGAGGTATCCCTGCAGTTAAGTACGGAGGCCAATGACCTGATGAACGAATTATGGAAAGAATTTAAGGCGGACTGATACAGTGTCCGGATATGTCGTGACAGGAGAGATCATGGAATATTCTATTTTAAAAGGCGAAGAATTTGGCGAAAGTTTTTTACCAAATATTATGGCCATAGACCGGGCCTGCTATGCGGACGAATATGTGGGCAGTCTGGAACGGATGGCGGCCAGATACCGGCAGAATCCCAGGACTTTCGTGTGTGTGATGGACCGGGAGCAGGACCAAGCGGCCGGATATATTAATTTTTTTCCGGTAAAGCCTGCGCTGTGGGAAGAAATCGTGGAAGAAGGCATGAAGATCCGGGACGACGACATTATGCCGGAGGAGCTGGCGGAGTATTCTGCTTCCGAGCTCAATTACCTGTTTATTATCTCGGTGGCGGTGGCGCCGGAATACAGGGATCAGCAGGCTGTGGTCCGTATGCTGACGGACGGATTTATTGATTATCTGAACCAGCTGCAGGCGGAAGGCTGTGAGATCGGCGGCATTTCCGGGACGGCGGTGTCCGAGGACGGGCAGAAATTTTTAAGCCGCCGGATGTTCAGCCTGTACAGGGAAATCGAGGGCGGCAATAAGGTCTATCTGTGCGAGGGGATGTACCTGGAAAAGCTTTTGAAAAAGGATCTGTATTTCAAAACTTACCGGAATGATTCCTATCTGTTTCTGCCTTATGCGGATAATGAGAAAAATACCCGGATTAACCGGCTTCTTGAAGAACGGGAGGAACGGAATGCCAGGGCGCCAAAGCTTGCCGGATGTCTTTTGGAGGCGCTTGACGGGTGTCTGAAATATGAATATGACAGCGATATCGTGGGAGAGCTTGAACGGGTTTATCTGGGCGAGTTTTACCTGATGCATACGCTGGATGAGACTTACGGCGGCGAAGATGAGGCTTTGGTGGGAAGGGAGAAAAAGCCTTATATTGCGGGGGAGGAAAGGGTCTATCTGTCTTTGCTTGCCCATCATCCGACCCATATGTATATTTTGATGCTGCTGGTACCGGATTCCCAGTATTCCTCTTCCCAGCTGGAAGATCAGCTCTGCCAGGGTTGCCTGGAAATCCGGGAGGAGGGCTGGAAGGATGAGAAAGGATTTTATCGTTATCGGAATGTAAGCGAATATCTGCGGGAGGAATACGGCCTGCTGGCATGCGGAAGGGGCAAAAATTTTATATGCCTTTCAAAAAAACCGGAGGATGACAGGGAATTTCTGAATATTCTGTCGGCGGAAACCTACAACAGTATGCATCAGGATTTCCATATCCGGTATCAGGAGCTGCTGGAACAGGCGAAAAACAGCAAGGCTATTTATGATTATTACGAGGCATATATGACGGAAGAAGTCGTGGCCTTTCTGCTGTATGACTACGATAAGATGGAGCCGGAAAAGCGGATGGAACTGACAGCCACCTATGTGTTTATCATCGAGCTGGTGATTTTCCAGAATACGGCGCTGAATAAGATGACGATCAAGATTTCCAACGCTTTTTTACGGGAGGGCGACGTTTCCTATCAGTATATCAGCAAGCTGTACCGGGATTACGCAAAGACCATCAAGTTCTGGCAGAGCAATAATTTCAAGTATTACGGCACCCAGAAGGAGGCGGAACAGATCCGCAAGGCATTTGAGAATGACGAGCTGCGGCAGAGCTACTATGAGCAGCAGGATTTTCTGGAGCATATGGTGGATATCGAGAACGCCCAGACGGAGCGGAGAAACGGGATGGTGATCAATGTGGCGGCCACAGTCCTTGCGATTATCCAGGTGCAGGAATATATGGTGGGGCTTCTGGAACGGTTCTATGAGAATTTCGATATCGCCATCGAGGCGGCCGGAAGTACCTTTGATGTGATGGTGATCGGCGGCGGCGGGCTGATTTTGCTGGTGATGTATATTCTGAGCAGGAAGAGGCAGTATGTACGGAAGAAAAAATTAAGCCGTCTGACAGAGCGGTCAAAACAGCAACGGACCGGATAAGCCCCTGGAAAATAGTAAGCGGCTAAAGAACACCCGCTAACTACTTTCCATGCATCGCACGTAAGGGTCTAAAGAACAGACCCTAAGTGCTCATAGCGATGGGAGGGCAGTGGCGCAACTGCAATTGGAGACAGATATGATTTGGGAAAAAGAGCATTTTTTGTGGAACCGGAAATGGCTGTGGATTTTAATCATCCTAGGGGCGGGCCTGCTTTTATCCTATCTGCAGCCGCTGGAACTGGCGGAGGGCGGAGAGGTTACTTTCTTAAGTATGCTGGCGGTCTGCATGGCAGGGTATTTCTTCGGCGGATGGACAGGCCTTCTGACAGCACTGATTTTCGGCTGTATCAAGTTTCTGCTGCGCAATGTCAATGATTCGGACAATGTGGTGGCAGAGCTGTATGATTATATCCTGGGCTACGGGCTGCTGGGAATCTGCGGCTTTCTTTGCCATAAAAATGAAAAAGATAACAATAAAGAAGATAAAGATAAAAATAAAGGTAAAGGCAGCCTGTGGATCGGATACCTGCTGGCCGTGCTGCTGCGCTATATCGAGAGCGTCTGGAACTGCAGCTATTTTTATGACGAGACGATCCGGTATTCCCTCGTTTACAGCAGCTATATCTGCGTGGAGATGGCAGTTACCCTGCTGATTCTGTGTATCCCTCAGGTGCGGGAAGCCATCGAGTATCTGAAATATGTGGCGACTCATGCGTATGAGGAGGATTTGGATACCTTTTAAAAAGCTTAACAGGTGTAAATATACTGCCTATGCAAATGCGAATACAAATGTTAATAGGAACAGAAATTCCCGGATTGAAGATACCGACGGACATACCTTTAAAGTACGTTCTGCGAATACGGACGCCAAGGTAGGGCAGTCCAATGGTTATCGGATTATTTACTATGCGGTTCGGGACGACAGGGAAGTATATTTGCTTACGATTTATTACAAAAAAGAGGATAACCGGATACCGACAGATCAGGAAATTATTGAATTAGTTGAAACCTATTGTATGTAAAAATTATAGTCTTTCCTGACAAGGTATTTGCCGTATTGATAAATATATAAGGTTTTGGATAGTTGATTTGACAAATGATATTTAGCATGTAAGGCGCAGATGGTTCTACATACGGAATGTGGAAAACATCTGCGCCTTGTTGATATCTGTGGGTTTGTTAAGTTAAATGTTTATGTGGTGTTGATGTGACTTTCAGTAATCCGGTTATCCTACCTCAGATCCCCGGCCGCTTTCACCTTCACCCGGTTCGTATTTCCCGGATAATATTGGAGCGGCACATCTTCCACATCAATAATCTCCACCGATTCCTCCACAGCCCCGGCCTCCACGGCCAGCCTGGCTGCCTCTGCCTTTGCTTCCTCAAGCGCCTGCTCCCTGGGCGTCGCCAGATAATCCACCAGCTTCTCATAATTCCCCGAAACCTTGGAAATCACAGAACCGATGGCGTTTGCCACGCCGCCGGATTCCGGTTTCACCACCGTCTTTGCCCCGGAAAGTGTCTCCGGCAGGATAATCGAACCGCCGCCTACAAGAATCAAATCCACATCCTCGCTGGAAACCTTCATGGCATCCAGGCTGTCCTCCACCAGCTCTGTGGCCGCTGCCAGCGCTTTTCTTGCGAACTCTTCGCTCAGATGGGAAACCTTCGACGGGTCTCCCAGCCTGGCAAGCCCCAGCCGTACGGCGATATCCGTGGCCGTACATACATCCCCGCCAAAGACCAGCGCTTTTTCCGTAATCTGATACCCCACGGAGTCCGGCCCGACAGTAACCCTGCCGTCCCCAAGCTCCCTGACAATGGAGCCGCCGCCTAAGCCGATGGAAATCACATCAGGCATACGGAAATTGGTGCGGACGCCGCCGATTGTGACGGCTACGCCGGATTCCCGGGGAAATCCGTTCTGAATTACGCCAAGATCCGTCGTTGTGCCGCCCACGTCCACCACAACGGCATTTTTCAGGCTGCTTAAGTAGCAGGCGCCCCGGATGGAATTCGTCGGGCCGCAGGCGATGGTCAGGATGGGGTAGCGCCTGGCGTATTCCATGGTCATCAGCGTGCCGTCGTTCTGGGAGAGATAGACGTCCGCATTGGTTATGCCCTCATCCCGGAGGCTTCGGGCAAAGCCCTCCGTAAAGGATTCCGCCACATGATAGAGGGCGGCGTTTAAAATCGTGGCATTTTCCCGCTCCATCAGCCCCATGGAGCCGATTTCGCTGGAAACCGATACATGGACACCGTCGCCCATCACTTCCCGGCACAGGGCTGCGGCTCTCAGCTCGTGGTCGCTGCGGACTGTGGAGAACACGCAAGAGATTGCGACAGACTGAACGTTCTTCTCTTTCAGCCCCAGGAAAAAGTCCCTGGCGGCTTCCTCGTCAAACGGAGCCAGCTCCTTGCCGTCATATTCGAAGCCGCCGCCGACCATAGCCGTATCCACGGCCACTGTTTTCAGATCCTCCGCCCAGTCTACCATCGGAGGAATCCCCAGGGCGGCAGGGGCGCCGATCCGTAAAATCCCGATGGGCGCAAGCCCTTTCCGCTGTACAATCGCGTTGGTACACTGGGTGGTGCCCAGCATGGCCTGCCGGATTTCGGAAGGGTTTACGCCGGATTCCTTTAAGACCGCACGGACAGCCGCCAGAATGCCGCCGTATACATCCTCTGTGGTATGCTGCTTTACACTGGCCGCCACATGGAGATTTTCATCGATCAGGACGGCATCCGTGTTCGTGCCGCCAACGTCTATACCAAGCTTATACATTATTGATTCCCTCCTTTGCAGCGTTCTTCCAATGGAATGTAATCTGTGTCGATGCCGAAATACCTGGGTCCCACAAGCGCCAGCCCTTCCGGCGTGCGCCAGAGGGGATAGCAAGGGAGGCCCACCACCATAACCCGTTTTCCGTATTTCAGGGCGTCGGTGGGAACCGGCAGGAAGGTTTCCGTATCCACCAGGCAGATCAGGTCGGGCGTGGTGGCAAGAAGGGTTTCTTCCACACAAGCCGTCAGGTTTTCATTCTGAAATTCCACATAGGCGGATTTTCCTTTATAATCGCCGATTCCGTTAAGGACAACCTTGCCGAAGTTAAAGCCGGCCCGGACTTCCCGCAGCACGTCGCAGATTTTCCCTTTAAAGAGCCGGACGCCTTCTGTGATACGTAGGAATTCTTCCTCCGGCGTACAGTCCGAGGCTTCCTTTACCCGGCGGATGGCAGAGCCCAGCCGCTGGCTGCGGGTGACGATGCCTTTTACGCCGTATTGTTTCATAAAAGCGCCCTCCATGGAAAAGAGGGAGACGGACACGGAGCCGCCGCAAGCCATCGTAACCGCCCGGGCCAGCTCCTCCGTCCACTTGTTTGTGATGGTGCGGAAGATACAGGAATTGCCCTTCTCGTCCACCAGCGCCATAGGGGTGGCGGAACCGCCGCCGATGGTAAAGGTCACCATCTGAAGCTCCGGGAATGCCCGTCCCATGCCGTCACAGTCCACCAAAGGCAGTCCCAGCCTGGCGGCCGCCGCAATGGGAAGCATGGAATTCACGCCGCCGGCTTCGATGGGCATAAAGGCGTAGATGGGCTTTCCGTAAAAGGTGGAAACCGTATCGTAAAGGGTCTTGTATTCCGTGCCGCCGATGGCTTTTTCCGAAAGCACGGTAGGCGCTCCCATCATGGCGATGGGAACCACCAGGGCGTCGTCCGGTACTTCTTCGGGGTCTAAAAGGGTTACAGGGCCGCACTCCTTTACGGCGCCTATGGCTACCAGCTTTCCCACATAAGGGTCGCCGCCCCCGCCTGCGCCCAAAAGGGCTGCGCCCAGGGCGATGTCTTCAATTTCTGAAACTCCAAGTTTTCGCATAGAATCATTCCTCCTCATGTTACAACGTAGGAGAATTATACTTCTGTCACATTGCCGCTATAAAGTGAAAAAGAGACAAAAAAACAGGCTTTGTTTTGTCCTTTTGGACAAAGAATCAAAGAACAGAATCTTACAGAATCAGCCACTGCGTAATTTCGGGAGTGCGATAACACGTAGCAATCTGCTCTCAGATTTGGTGATGCCTGGGTCGGCAGGCATGTCTGTTTATTCCCGCGGGCAACGAGCCAAGTGACCATGGCCCAGGCCACCTTCTCGCCCATACGGGCTCACTTTGTGTTCATATGGGCATTTGGCGACTGCCGCGAGGGTGGAATACCCCGCAGCTTGCTGCGGGGTATTTCACTTAGAAGAAATAAGCCGGCTCAGCGCCACGGCCCGGTAAAGGGCAAACAGCTCGGGCATTTTGCCTAAAGGATAGCCAAGCAGGTTCCGGATGCGGTTCAGCCGGTATTTCACTGTGTTTTTATGGAGAAAAAGGAGTTCGGCGCAGGCCTGGACGCTGCTTGCGGCGTCCAGGAGATAAACCTCCAGCGTGTCCGGAAGCGCATTGTCCTCACAGACATCGGTAAGAGGTGATAAAGGCGCCAGCGCCTCCGTAAGGGCGGCTTCGCTGTCGGAGAGAATCCGCCGACAGCCTGCCGCGAAATCCAGCTCCTGCATGGTATAGCAGCCATGCCGTGGCCAGATGCTCCGGGCAGTCGCTATCTCCTCCTGGTGCAGCAGATAAGTCCGGCGTACATCCGAGGTGCTGTCCAGCGGATAACAGCGTGTCAGCGACAGCGAAAATCCTGATTCTTCCAGACGGGCATACAGATTCCGGGAAATCAAAGTCCGCTCCGGGACATGGTCGATCCAGCCCATAAAAGCCACAAGCTGATCCTCATACAGATCGGCTACCACCGTATGGCAGTAGTGCCTAAGGTGCTCCCGTACCAGCGCAAGTCCCTCCCTCCGGAAGCGTTCCGTCTGGTTTTCTTCACAGTGCAGGAGCCACATTTCATGGATGTCGGCCACGTTGATATGGAAAATGTGGGAAAGCTGCCGCATTCGCATCGGCTCATCCTGCAATATGGCCCGGATCAGCTCATGGATGGCCATTTCCCCCTGGTTTTGCCCCCAGATGCCAACGCCGAGGCGCACCACGTCCTGAAGCTGTGCCAGGACGGAAGCGTCCAGTGGAAGGCCTTCCCGCAGCACAAGGAGCTCAAGCCCTGCTCCCCGCTCTTTGCCGATGGAGAACCGGTAGAGGCGGCTGTCCGGGAAAATGCCGCAGACCATGGACTGCTGATCCGGCGGAAGGGCATCAAGGCTCTCGATCCCTTTTTTGACGGCGGCCTCCCCGCTTCTGGGCCAGGCGCTTATGTTCTGAATCCGCAGGGAGCCGTCGCACAGAACGAGGGAGGCACAAATCCGGTCGCTGAGCATTTTTAGAATCGTACCTACGGTTCGCAGGTGGGAAGGAAGGGAGGAAACACGCTCCAAAATTTCCGAGACAAAGGAGGTGTTGTGGGTCCGGTCTTGGAGAATTAGGGCCGTTACCTCGGAGATGGCTTCTCCGTATCGCAGCGTGACATCTCCCTCCGGCATCACAATCAGCACAAAATCCGCCTCATTCGCAAAGTCGGTCAGCCGTTTGTCGATTTTTTTCAGATAGACGCCCACATAATACAGGATCAGCCCGACCTCGCCGCCCTCCGCAAGCCGTTTCATATTGATATACTGTTGTTCCACATCCTCCGTCATATTTAAAAATCCGGTAATGACGATTTCACTGCCAAAATATTCTCCCTGGGGAAAGACCTCGTCCACCAGCACGCCGGGGTCTGTGGATTCCAGAACCGAGATCGAAGAAACCGTTTTCGTAAGCCCTCCGTGTCCGGCAATCACTTTTGCCTGGCGCAGGGAAGGGAGTTTTAACAGGTCCGCAACTGTTACGCTCATGTTTTACCTCCGTGGAATGTATAGGCGCTGCCCCGACGGAGCAGGAATTTTATGAAGGTTCACTGAAGGTAAGCATAGCACAGGAGAAGGGAAAAATCTATAAGAGCAGTTTGATCATTCACGGAAAAGCCTGCCGTGCCGGAAAAGTAAAATGTCGCCAGGGCGACCCGCCGCAGGCTGAGAATCCCGCAAAAAACAGTTGACAAATTTATTTATGTATAATATTATGTATATATAAACTTAAGTATACATAATATTATGTAAAAAATCCCGAAGAAACCAGGATAACAAGATTATGACAGTGCATTTTGTGCAATCCGATACTTGGGAGCGATATGATTTTTCCGGTATCCGCCATAATCAGCACGTTCTTAATGGAGCACTGGGGGATAGTGTCAAATGAGCTATGAAAAAAACAGCAACGAACCGGACTACAAAATAGTAAGCGGCTAAAAGACACCCGCTAACTATTTCGTATGCATCGCACTTAGGGTCTAAAGAACAGACCCTAAGTGCTCGTAGCGAAGTCCCGGGAGGGGAGTTGCGGAACTGAATCAGGAGGAAGATTTTATGGCAAAGTATGAATTTCATGAATTCGAGATGGAAACCGGAAGAAGCAGGTGTGTGTTTGGCTGTGAGATGACGGATTATGATACGCCGATTACGCCGAAGGAAAATATCCTGCGTTCTTTAAAGGGCGAGCCGGTATGGCTGCCTTCTACCTTTGATTTGGGGTATCTGTTCCCCCGCTGTGTACCGGATAATCCGGCAAAAGGTAATGTGTCCGACTACAAGCTGCCCCCGGAAGAACTGGGCGGATTGGATATGTTCGGCATCGACTGGGAGTATGTACCCCAGGTGGGAGGCTCCACCGTGCGCCCGGGAAATCCGCTGCTGTCCGATGCCAATGAATGGAAGGACAAAGTGAAATTCCCCACAAAAGAATATATTGATTCCTGGGATTGGGAGACAGCGAAGAAAAACGCAGACAGTTTTATGCGCAGGAAAGATCTGTGGGAGATTGTAATTTGCACAGGTTTTTATGAAAGGCTGATTTCTTTTATGGATTTTGAAGAAGCTGCCGTCGCCATGATTGATGAAGATCAGCAGGATGCGATTAAAGAACTGTATGATAAGCTGGCAGACTTGTATATTATGCTGATCGAAAAATACCTGGAGGTGTTCGGCGCTGAGAATATCGACGCTGTCTGCCTCCATGACGACTGGGGGCATCAGAGAGGCATTTTCTTTTCACCGGATACCCTGCGGGAGATGGTAGTTCCTTATATGAAGAAGGTGACGGATTTCATTCATTCCAAAAGGATGATCGCCGAGTGCCACAGCTGCGGCAAGGTGGATGCCCTGATTCCGTTATACATAGAAGCGGGTTTTGAGATGCTGGAATGCCAGATGCTGATCGATTTTGATGCGGCGATCCCGCAGTATGGCGATAAACTGATCTTCCACGTATCGCCGGAAGTGCCTGCCGAGGGAGCGTCCGATGCGGAGCAGATTCAGGCGGCCAGAGCCTATGTGGATAAGATGATCGGTTACGGCCATCCGTTTTTAATGGATAACTATTATTCCGATCCGTCTGCGCTAAGCAAAACATTTACCGACGAAGTGTACCGCTATTCGAGACAGCGTCTGACAGAATGAAGCACACTTTTGTCAGAGGGCATGACGGATAAGGAGAATGTAAGGGAACAGGGATAGCGTGGCGGAAAAAAGCGGACGTAACGGAACAAGGAGAACGCAACGGAATAAAGACAGCATAGTGGAATAAGAAAAATGCAACGGAGCAAAGAGAACGTGATGTGATAAGGAAAGCTTAACGAAGTACGGGGAGCGTGAGCGTGTATGGGGAATGAGAGGAAGAAGAAAAGGATACGCTGGCAGGTATTGCTGCCGCCGTGGATTGTGGTGATTGCCGTTCTGGTTTTAAACCTGACGAATTACGAAGTGTTCGTCTCATCCATGAACCGGCTGATCGGCTGGATTCTTAAGAATTTCGCCTGGATGTTTAACTCGATTTCTCTGGCCAGCCTGATTCTGGTCATCGTGGTTTATCTGTCCCCGATGGGGCGGATCAGGTTTGGCGGCGCAAAGGCGAAGCCCATCATCGGCTATACCAGCTATGTGTGGATTGTGCTGTGTACGATAATGGGCGCCGGATTGATGCTGTGGGCCTGTGCCGAGCCGATGAGCCACATCCATCACCCGCCGGCCAATATCGCCGCCGGCCCTATGTCGGGGGAAGCCATTCTCTGGGCCATGGAGACCATTATGCTTGAATGGACTTTTACGCCGATGGCCATCTATGCGCTCCCGGCGCTGCTGTTCGCCTTTGTATTCTATAATATGCGCAAGGACTTTTCCATAGGCTCCATGCTCCATCCCCTTCTGGGAGACCGGGTGACGGTCAGATGGAAAACGGTAATCGACTGTGTCTGCCTGTTCTGTCTGTGCATGGGCATGGCTTCCTCCCTGGGAAGCGGCGTGCTGCTGATTGTGGAGGGCGTGTCCCGGTTTACCGGGGGAGCGGTGCAGGTGAACGCAGGCAGCTGGTCTGTCTGCGGGGCGGTGATTATCCTCTGCTATATCCTGTCGGCCTCCAGCGGCTTAAAACGGGGAATCAAACATCTGTCCACGCTGAACTCTTACTTTTATCTGGTGCTTGGGCTGGTGGTTTTCCTGGCGGGCCCCACGGCCTATATCCTGAATCTGTGCGTGGAAAGCTTCGGCGCCTATCTCAGTGATTTCTTCAAGCTGAGCCTGTGGACTTCCAGCTCCGAAGGGGACGGCTGGTCGTTGTGGTGGCCCCAGTTTTACTGGTGTACCTGGCTGACCTGGATGCCGATTTCGGCGGTTTTTTTAGGGAAGATTTCGAGAGGGTATACGGTGCGGGAGACGCTGAACGCCATCTTCGTGATACCCGCCCTGTTCAGCGTGGTCTGGATGGCATTGTTTTCCGGAACCTCCATCAATTTTGAACTGCAGGGCTTTGGCATCAATGCCGCCATGGAAGCAAGCGGAACCGCCGCTGCCTCCTATGCCATGCTGGAGCATCTGCCGGCGGCCATCCTGATTATACCGCTGTTTCTTCTGACGGCCTTTATCTCCTACGTGACCTCGGCGGATTCCAATATCCACGCCATATCAAGCCTTTGTACCGACGGGCTGGAGGAGGACGACACGGAATCCCCGGTATCGCTGAAAATTTTCTGGGGCGCTACCATCGGCGGCCTCTGCCTGATTATGCTGCAGGCCTTCGGCATAGACGGGATGAAAATGCTGGCCGATTTGGGCGGATTTCTTTCCGCTTTCCTGATGATTCTGTTCCTAGCTGCCTTTATAAAGGTAATTCGGGACCCCGGCCGGTTTGACAGGCACCGGGACAATTATGACCATGCGGGCAGGCCGGTGATCCACAGTAATTTCCGGGAGGAAAACGGGCAGTTCAGGAAAGGGAGAAGCGGCAGGGATAAAAGGAAGGGACACGGCTGGGATGACGGACATCAAAGCCATGGGGACAGAGGTTTTGATGGCGGTTATTCCGAATCAGATTATGGCTGTGAGGGCAGAGAACACAGGAATGTACCGGAGTAAGAATCGTCCAAAGGGCGGCCGGATCACCACTGTCAGGAATACTGACAGGCTGAACACCGCCAGAAATAATGAAGTACGAAAACAAAAAAGCTTTATAAATTAAATAATTTCTAAGGGGGAACAAAATGAGAGTTGAAATGACAAAAACCAAACGTACACTGTGCCTGATCGCGCTGATGCTGACCAACCTGGCCGTAATGAATGACCTGGTAATCATTCCGATTATATCCAGTTTTTATCAGAATTTCGGAGACCATATGGGACTGGTAAATTATATTGTGTCAGGCCCCGCCCTGATTATCGTATTTACCTCTTTGCTTGCCAGCTGGCTCTGCCGGAAGCTGGACAAAAAGGTGGTGCTGATCGCAGGCGCATTGTTTTTCACCGTGGGGGCCGTATTCGGCGCCATTGTGGAAAATTCCTATTATATCGCGTTTATGCGTACCCTGGTGGGTATTGGCGCAGGCTTTGAGCAGGTGGTGGCCGTGGCGCTGATTGCCGATGTCTATGAGGATGAAAACGAGCGGGCGAAGATGACCGGCTACTACAATGCCACCATGAGTTTTGTGGGCATTGCTTACAGTTACCTGGCAGGCGTTCTGGCAAACAGCGGTGTGTGGCAGAATGCCTTCAAATGTTACTGGGCTGCCATTCCCATGCTGGTGTTTATTTTCCTGTTTGTGCCTTCCGTGAAACCGGGTGAGAGAGCTACGGCGGCAGATGAGTCCGGGAAAAAGGAAAAGGAAGCGCTGGGCTTCCGGTTCTGGGTGCTGGAAGGCTCCTGGCTGGTGGCCAATATCCTGTTCGGCTCGACGGTTTTGTATTATGTGTCCGTGTATATTGCGGAGAACGCCTTGGGCGACGCGGCATTTTCTGGCACGGCTACCAGCGTAAAGCAGATCGTCGGGTTTGTTCTCTGCCTGTTCTTCGGGGCGATTTACAGTAAACTGAAACGGCATACGATAACGGTTTCTTATATCATTGCGGCTGTTACGCTGGTGATGATGGTGGTTTCTCCCTCCAAGTTCGGCGCTGTTGTGATCGCCACGATCTGCGGCTGCTGTTACAAGCTGGTATTTTCCTATATGTATGCCCATGGCTTTACGCTGGTGCCGCCGTCCAGGATCGATGATTCCGTGGCGATCACTACTGCCGTATATGGTATCGGTACCTTTTTCAGTACCTATTTTGCCACCTGGATTATGGGACTGATGCACACGGACAGAGTGACTGAGACCTGGGTGGTATCCGCCGTACTGTTCGGCGTGCTGGCAGTGATCGAAATCGTGATGACGGTTTCGGAGAAAAAACAGGCTGCGTAAATGAAAATGCTCCAGCAAAGCGGCAGCCAATGATTTGCGAAGGATAAAAAAACGTGCTTAAAACCGACGGTAATAAAATTAGGAAGACTGCCATGTGTAAAGATGTGTTGAACGTGAATGGCTGATCAAAAAATGAGATATAGGAGAACGTGAATAATGAGCGAAACAATGCAAACAAAACACCCTGCGTTTTATCAGACTTTAAACCAGGAGGAATGTGCCAAAGTGGCGGAATCCGCATACCGGATTCTGGAAAATACCGGCTGTATCATCCATAATGCCGAGGCCAGGGAAATCCTGCATAAGGCCGGCGGCGCAGTGGAAGGGGAACTGGTAAAAATCCCCGTTTCTTTGACAAAATGGGCTGTGGAAAAGGCTCCTTCTGTCGTAACCCTTTATGACAGGGAGGGCAATCCGGCTATGGATCTGGCGCCCGGAAAGGTTTACTTTGGGCCTGCCATCACAATCACCCAGATCGACGATCTGGAAACCGGGAAACGCCGTGCCAGCGTTAAAGCGGATTCTGCCAACGCTGCGATTCTGATGGACGCTTTAGAAAATGTCTCCTGGGTCAGTCCCTGTACCTCGGCTTCCGACGTAAAAGCTTCCGTGGCCGATATCGCAGAGCTGCACGCCATTCTGCCCTGTACCCGGAAACCGGTGATGTACTGGTCCCAGAGCGTCCATAACCTGGAATATCAGTTTGAAATGTTTGAGGCGGTGGCCGGAAGCGCGGAACGGCTTGCGGAAAGGCCTTTTATGGTGAATCTGGTATGCCCCATGGACCCGCTGACCCATACGGACGACGGCATGGCCCAGCTGATTTATCTGGCGAGAAGGAATTCCCCTGCCGTATATATCGCGGGAATCGGCTTTGGCTTAAGCGGTCCCATCACTATGGCGGGCGGCGTGGCCATCGGCATGGCCGACACGCTGGCCGGGCTGGTGGTCAGCCAGCTGGTGAATCCGGGAACGCCTTTTATCGTCAGCAAATTCAGCGATAACGTGGACA
Organism: uncultured Lachnospiraceae bacterium; assembly: GCA_910588405.1. Classification (GTDB taxonomy): domain Bacteria; phylum Bacillota; class Clostridia; order Lachnospirales; family Lachnospiraceae; genus Paralachnospira_A. The sequence goes on from CAJUPT010000046.1 coordinate 18,615, forward strand.
TGCGCACAATGAGCGTTACCCATTCTAACCCGGAGATGCTGGTGGCAAACGCGGCCACGGCGGATGTCTTCCGCTATATGGGCCTGCCCTTCTGTTCTAATTTCGGCGGAACCGACAGCGGCTCTTTTGACCAGATCGCAGCCTTTGACAAAAGCATTCAGCTTTATACCTCTTTGCTGTCCGGCACAAATATGAATTTTGCCCTGGGGGCTTATGAAAGCGGCGCTTATGCGAAGTTTGCCGATATTGTATTTAACAATGAGATTATCGGCTTTTTAAAGGTGCTGACCGGCGGCATGGAGGTGTCCGAGGAAACACTGGCGGAGGACGTGATTCAGGAGGTAGGGCCGGGAGGCGTATTCTTAAGCGAGGAACATACCTTGGATCATATCCATGATTTCTGGGAGGCCGATCTGCTGAAACCCCGCACCAGTCGCCAGACAGGAGAGGTTCCCGGCGTGGAGGAAGGGCTGAATCAGAGAGTGAAGGAGATTCTGGCAAAGGGAATTACCCATCCGCTGAAAGCGGAAATCGTGGAGAAGCTGGACGGCATTATGGCAAGGGCGGAAGCCGAGCTGTAATGTGGGTAAAAAATAAACCGGTGCAATTTCAGGGATGAAATTGTGTCTGTTGACAAGGAATTGTAGATATATGCAGTATGTGCTGTGGGATTCTGCCGGTACATACTGCATTCTTTTTTGGCTGTTTTTTTCTTTTGCCGGCGGTGTTTACAAATTTAGAATACCATGTTATGCTGACATGGAAGGGTGGATAAAAACAGGAAATGGTGAAAAACAATGGCAAATTATGAAAACGGCCTGGATACGAAAGCAAAGATTATAGACGCCTGTAAGGAATTGTTTTATTTGAAAGGATTTGAAAAAACCACATTTAAGGATATCGGCCAGCTGGCCGGTGTTAACCAGGGGCTGATTGTATATTATTTTAAGAATAAAAATATTCTGGCGTCAACGGTGTTCCAGTTGGTGATGTCGCAGCTGATGGAGCAAATTGAGCGGCAGTTTCAGAAGGCGGAAAATTTGACCCGGTATTTTATCAGCGACTTTTTATATTTCCGCCTATTATATGAGGATGAGAATTTTCGGCGTTTTATGGAAAGCTGCTGTATCAACGGCGTTCTGCATAAGAACCCGGAAACTTATGAGAAGGAATATGAAAAATATTATGATGAGATCATTCAGTTTCTGGAAAGGGACTATATTGCGGATGTGACTCTTAAGGACGGGTTGATTGCCGTATATGAGGGGATGAAGGATACGTATACACTCTATATCTGCCGCAACCTGGATCAGATGACCATCGACGTGGCGGCCACCAACTATATTACGATTTACTGCCATCTGCTGGATATTCCCAAAGATGTGTACGGCGAGAGGATGCTCCGGGCCGAACTGCTTTCCAACCAGGTGATAGTTTCCGTTGACCGGCTGAATTTCTCCATGCAAAAGGGGCATCATGCCCGGGTCAGGTGGAATGAGGAATAGATGAAAATAATTGAGGAAAAGTTATTTTTGGTCTATAATACTATAAAAGAAGGTTTCCCAGAGTATCAACTTTTGTGGAAAAACATAGAGAGGATGCGATGTTATGGCAATAACTGAATCCGTAACGATAAGAGTGCCGGCAGGAATGTCAAAATATCTGAAGGCTGTGAACCCAGAAACGGAACTGATCAGAAATGCGCTTTTGCTGTATCCGTATATACTAAATCAGACTATATCACATGGCGGCGCGGCAGAGATTCTGGGAATCAGAAAATCTGAGCTGATTGAAATTTACGACAAATTGGGATATTCCTATTTGGATATGACAATGGATGAACTGGATTCAGAACTGGAGACTTTCAGACAGTTAAAAAAGAGGGAGGCGGCAGAGTGATAGTTGTATCGGATACAACTCCGTTGATATCGCTTCTCAAAATAGATCGCATAGGCTTGCTTGAAAAACTATTTGGGCAGGTTCTGATCCCGCAGGCAGTATTTGATGAGTTGACATCAGATGAACGATTTAAATTTGAGGCGGATCAGATTAGGCGAAAACAGTTTATTAAAGTTAAGGCTGTGAAAAATCCGGAATCTGCCAGCATCCTTAAAAGGGCAACCGGGCATATAAATTTTTTTCTTTGCATTTTCCCTGGAGTCTGTTATAATGGAAAACAGCAGGGCAGAAGATTTGTCTGGCGCTGAGAACGGTCAGAATTTGATTTTCAGGAGGAATTGCGCAGTGTCGAATGAGTTTGAAAACAGAAGCACACATATGATACATGAAACCGGCCAGGTAGGTTCCGTGGAGATTGCCGATGAGGTGGTAGCGATTATCGCCGGGCTTGCGGCGACAGAGGTGGACGGCGTGGCATCCATGGCCGGGAATATTACGAACGAGCTGGTGGGAAAGCTGGGCATGAAAAACCTTTCCAAAGGGGTAAAGGTGGCGGTGATGGATACGTCTGTTTCCGTGGATCTGTCGCTGCAGTTAAAGTATGGGTGCAGCATTCCCAAGGTGGCCGAGGCCGTTCAGGACCGGGTGAAGAACGCCATTGAGAATATGACGGGACTGAAGGTGATCGATGTGAATATCCGGATTGCCGGAGTGGATTTTGAGGATCAGTGATTTTGCGGGCGGGAGCGCCGGCATTTTGGCGCCTGTGTACGCCGGCGGACGGCGTTTTACGGACCATGACAACCAAATGCAGCATTTTAAGGGGGTGTCAGGCGTACTGGCATCCTTTATTTTTGTAAATGATGGGTGAGAATAAATAATATGACCAGAAGAGAAATGCGGGAACACACCTTTCGGCTGTTGTTCTTAAAGGAATTTTATAATGAGGAAGATCTGGGCGGCCAGGTCAGGCTGTACCTGGAGGAGTTCGAGGATATGCCGGAGGAGGCGAAAGAGGAGCTTGGAACCAGGGTCAGGCAGATTTATGCCCGGGTGGAGGAGCTGGACGGCCAGATCAACGATGTGGCCGAGGGCTGGAAAACCAGGCGGATGGGCAAGGTGGATCTGACGATTATCCGTCTGGCGCTGTACGAGATTCTCCATGACGACGCCGTCCCTGAGAAGGTAGCCATCAATGAGGCGGTGGAGCTGGCGAAGAAATTCGGCGGCGACGATTCTCCTTCCTTTATCAACGGCGTGCTTGGCAAGCTGGTAAGAAGAAGGGCGTAGGGTATGGCGGGCAGCGTATACACGGTAGGCCAGGTCAACGGTTATATCAAGAACATGTTTACTCAGGACTTTGCCCTGCGGAATATTTATGTTAAGGGCGAAGTGTCTAATTGCAAATACCACAGTTCCGGCCATATTTATTTTACACTGAAGGACAGTTCGGGCGTGCTGTCCGCGGTGATGTTTGCCGGAAACCGGAAGGGCCTGCGGTTTCAGATGCGGGAAGGGCAGCAGGTGATTGCGGGAGGCTCTGTCAGCATTTATGAGCGGGACGGGAAGTATCAGCTCTATGCCAGGGAGATTACCCTTGACGGAGCCGGGGATTTGTTCCGCCAGTTTGAGGAATTGCGGGACCGGTTGATGGAAATGGGGATGTTTGCCCCGGAATACAAGCAGCCCATTCCCCGCTATGCCCGCCGGGTGGGCGTGGTGACGGCGTCTACGGGGGCGGCGATCCGGGATATTATGAATATTTCATATAGAAGGAATCCCTATGTGCAGCTGTATCTTTATCCGGCGCTGGTGCAGGGGGAGTATGCCCCGGCCAGTATCGTAAGAGGAATCGAGACGCTGGATGGGATGGGGCTTGACTGTATGATCGTGGGAAGGGGCGGCGGGTCCATAGAGGATCTGTGGGCGTTTAACAGCGAGGAGGTGGCTTATGCCATTTTCCATGCCGGGACGCCGGTGATTTCGGCGGTGGGCCATGAGACGGATGTGACCATAGCCGACTATGTGGCGGACCTGCGGGCGCCCACCCCTTCGGCGGCGGCGGAGCTGGCGGTGTTCGATTACCGGCAGTTCGAGCAGGAGCTGGCCGGGTTCAGGCAGCGGCTTGTCAGAGGACAGGAGCAGTATATCCGCCGTTACCGGGACCGGACGGAGGCTTTTCGGCTGAAGCTGGCTTTATATAATCCCCAGTATCAGATCGCCCAGAAACGGCAGTATCTGTCGGAGCTTGAGGATCGGATCAGACGGGGGATGGAGCAGCGGATTCTTTCCTGCCGCCACAGGCTCGGTTTACAGGCCGCAAGGCTGGAAGGGCAGTCGCCTTTGAAAAAGCTGGGCGGCGGGTATGTGTATGCCCGGGACCGGAAAGGCGAGGCGCTGGTTTCCGTGGAGCAGGTGACGGAGGGAGATGGGCTGACGATTCTGATGCGTGACGGAAGAATCGAGGCGAAAGTGGAAAAAAAGATACCGGATGACATATGCGGGGAAGAACGGATGGGCAAAGCTGCGTCAGGGCGGTAAAACATTGCCGGAACGACTTGCCGCAGGAAAAGCGGGATTGGAAGCCGGTTGATTTGACGGAAGGTTCCGATCGGATGGAGCGGCAGGTCTGACATCCAAAGACAGGCCGGATTCGGTGAAAAGAAGCGAATCGGATTCGGTGAAAGGAGGCGGACAGTCATGAAAGAGACGGAGATTGATATTCAGGTTGCGCATAGAAGCGGTGGGAATGAGGGTCCGGAACAGGATCAGCTGACCATCGAGGAAGCCTTTTCACAGCTGGAACAGCTGGTGGCCCGGCTGGAAGGGGGAGAAGCTTCGCTGGAACAGTCTTTCTCGCTGTACCAGGAGGGAATGAAGCTGGCGCAGCTGTGCGGACAGAAGATCGACGGAATCGAAAAACAGCTGATAATGGTGGACGAAAGTGAGGAAACCAATGGATTCTAATATACAAAACGGGGCCGAGGGAGGAATGGACTGGCAGCGCAGGCTGCAGGAAAGGCTGGGGGAGACGGAAGATGTCGTAACCCGGTGGCTGCCGGAGGAGACGGGGCACCAGAAGCTGATTTTCCAGGCCATGAATTACAGTGTGCTGGCGGGAGGAAAACGGCTCCGCCCCATGCTGATGAAAGAGGTTTACCGGCTGTTTGGCGGGCAGGGGCGGGAGATCGAGCCGTTTATGGCCGCGATCGAGATGATTCACACATCCTCCCTGGTGCATGACGACCTGCCGGCCATGGATGCCGACGAATACCGCCGGGGAAAAAAAACCACCTGGGTGGTATACGGGGAGGATATGGCGATTCTGGCAGGGGACGCTCTGATGATTTACGCCTTTGAGGTGGCTGCAAAAGCTTTTGGCCTGACGGAGCATCCGATGCGGGTGGGAAAGGCCGTGGGGCTTCTGGCCGAGAAGACCGGCATATATGGTATGATCGGCGGGCAGACGGTGGATGTGGAGCTGACCGGGCGGCCGATGACGAAGGAACAGCTGGATTTTGTATACGAGCTGAAAACGGGCGCTCTTTTAGAGGCATCCATGCTGATCGGTGCAGTTCTGGCCGGCGCCGGCGAGGAAGAGCAGCAAAAGGTGGAGCAGATGGCCCGGGCCGTAGGCATGGCGTTTCAGATTCAGGATGATATCCTGGACGTGACAGGGGATGAACAGGTAACCGGAAAGCCGGTGGGCAGCGATGAGAAAAACAGCAAGACCACGTATGTGACGTTTCAAGGACTGGAGGGCGCGAAAGCGCTGGTGGAGGCGTATTCCCGGCAGGCCATCGAAATTCTCGATGGATTTCCGGCGGAAAATCCCTTTTTGCGGCAGCTGATTCTCTCTCTGATCAACCGGAAAAATTGATAAAGGGCTGTATGGCAGCAGGGAAAAACAGGCTGCGGCAGTCAAAAGGACAATGCGTATGACGATGCTTGAACGTATCAGGAAACCAGGGGATATCAAAAAACTGAAAAAAAAGGATTACGAACGGCTGGCCCAGGAAATCCGGAATTTTCTCATCGAGAAAATCAGCGTTACCGGAGGCCATCTGGCTTCCAATCTGGGCGTGGTGGAGCTGACGATGGCGCTGCATCTGGCTTTTGACCCGCCGAAGGACCGGATTGTTTGGGACGTGGGACATCAGGCTTATACCCATAAGCTTTTGACCGGCAGAAAGGACGATTTTGATGAGCTCAGAACCTATGGGGGAATGAGCGGATTTCCGAAGAGGCGGGAGAGCGACTGTGACGCTTTTGATACCGGCCACAGTTCTACTTCGATTTCGGCAGGGCTGGGTCTGGTGGAGGCCAGAGACCTGGCGGGAGAGGATTATGCGGTAATCTCCGTAATCGGAGATGGTGCTCTGACCGGCGGCATGGCCTATGAGGCGCTGAACAATGCGTCGCGGCTGAAAACGAATTTTATCATTATTCTAAATGACAATAATATGTCGATTTCCGAGAATATCGGCGGCATTTCAAAGCATTTGAATTCCATTCGGTCGGCGATTCCCTATAATAAGCTGAAACAGTCCACGGAATCCACGCTGAGCAAGGTTCCGGTGGTGGGGGACAGCCTGATCCGGCAGATCGTAAAGACGAAGAGCCTGATTAAGCAGGTGTTTTTGCCGGGCATGCTGTTTGAGAATATGGGGATTACCTACTGGGGGCCTTTGGACGGGCATAATATCGAGGGGCTGTCCAGAGTGCTTCACGAGGCCCGGCATATTCGGCGGGCAGTGGTGATTCATGTGCTGACCCAAAAAGGAAGGGGGTATGGGCCGGCAGAGGAAAATCCTGCCCGCTTCCACGGGGTGGAGCCCTTTGAAATTTCCACAGGACTGCCGAAAAAGAAAAAGGAGGGGGAGTCCTATACGGATATCGCCGGGAAAACACTGGTAGAACTGGGCGGGAAATATCCGTCTATGGTGGCTGTTACGGCGGCCATGCCGGACGGGACGGGGCTGACGCCTTTTTCCCAAGCATACCCGGATCGATTTTTTGATGTGGGGATTGCCGAAGCCCACGCTGTGACCTTTGCCGCCGGTATGGCGGCCGGAGGGCTGAAACCGGTGGTGGCGGTTTATTCTTCCTTTTTACAGAGGGCTTATGACCAGATTTTGCATGATGTCTGTATCCAGGAGCTGCCGGTGGTATTTGCCGTAGACCGGGCCGGACTGGTGGGCAGCGACGGGGAGACCCATCAGGGAATTTTTGATCTCTCCTTTTTGTCTTCCATACCGAATATGAGTGTGATCGCTCCGAAAAACGGATGGGAGCTGCAGGCGGCGTTCCGATATGCCATGGACTATGAAGGTCCCATCGCCATCCGCTATCCAAGAGGACAGGCTTTTATGGGGCTGAAAGCGTATCAGGCGCCCTTTGTCCATGGGAAAAGCGAGGTGCTGTTCCGGGGCGGAGAGGTGGCCCTGCTGGCGGTGGGCAGCATGGTGGAGACGGCCTGTCAGGTGAGAGAGCTGCTGCTGGAAAAGGGCATTAACGCTTCCGTGGTAAATGTCAGGTTCGTCAAGCCGCTGGATACGGATATGCTGAATGATCTGGCCGTAGACCATTCCCTTTATGTGACGATGGAGGAAAATGTGCTGCGGGGCGGTTTCGGGGAGGCTGTGGGACGGCATCTGAATCAGATGGAGATTTGGTCTCAGGGACAGTCCCGGATACGGACGCAGTGTCTGCCGGAAAACCAGGCGGGGCAGCGTCTACGGGTACAAAACCGGCCGGATTTGCTCTGCATTGGCATTCCGGATATGTATGTGGAGCATGGCAACGTAGATATTTTGAAGCGGGAAGTGGGCATCGATCAGGACGGGGTATTTGAGAAGATTTGCCGGAGATTGCAGCTGAACGCTGATGAGAGATGATGCGAAAGATCGGGAAGTATGCTACGGTAGCGGATTGGTCGGAAAGAGGAACGCATGAAAGAACGTTTGGATGTGCTGATGGTTAGTCTTGGGCTGGCCCAGTCCAGAGAAAAGGCCAAAGCCATGATTATGGCGGGCAGCGTCTATGTCAACGGACAGAAAGAAGATAAAGCCGGGACAGCTTTTGATCCCGCGAAGGCGGATATTCAGGTAAAGGGGCATACCCTTCCTTATGTCAGCCGGGGCGGTCTGAAGCTGGAAAAGGCGGTGAGGGAATTTGACATTTCCCTGAAAGGAATGACCTGTATGGACGTGGGCGCCTCCACCGGCGGCTTTACGGACTGTATGCTGCAAAACGGCGCCGTCAGAGTTTACGCGGTGGATGTGGGCAGAGGGCAGCTGGACTGGAAGCTCCGCCAGGATGAACGGGTAGTCTGTATGGAGAAGACCAATATTCGGTATGTGGAGCCTTCCATGATACAGGATGTATTGGATTTTGTATCCATCGACGTTTCCTTTATTTCTCTCACAAAGGTGCTGGGTCCGGTAAAACGGCTGTTAAGAGAGGGCGGCCGGATTGTCTGCCTGATCAAGCCCCAGTTTGAGGCAGGGAAGGAGAAGGTGGGCAAAAAGGGCGTGGTCCGGGATCAGAAGGTACATCGGGAAGTCATCCGGTCGGTGATGGACCATGGGGTTTCGATTGGACTGGAGCTTTTGGATTTATCTTATTCTCCGATTAAGGGGCCGGAGGGGAATATCGAATATTTGCTGTATCTGAAAAACAGCGGCTGCGGCGATGGGGAAGCTTACGGACATATGCCCGATATCGCCGCTGTGGTCCAGGCAGCTCATGACAGTCTATCAGGAGGACAGTGACCGATGGATCATTTTTATCTGATTGCCAATATGACAAAAGACCCGGGATTGAAAACGGCCCGGATGATTCAGGAGTTTCTGGAGAAAAAGGGGAAAATCTGCCGGCTGCGGGAGCAGGAGGGGACGGGGGAGGGCAGCTCATATACCAGCGAATGCTGGGTGCCCGACGATACGGAGTGTATTCTGGTGCTGGGCGGCGACGGCACGCTGATTCAGGCGGCCAGGGATCTGGTACATAAGCAGATTCCCATCTATGGAATCAATATGGGCACGCTGGGATATCTGACGGAGGTGGACCATACTTCCTTTGCGGGGGCGCTGGAAAAAATTGTGGCCGGGGAGTATTTCGTGGAAGAACGGATGATGTTAAAAGGGCAGCTGTTCGGGCCGGAAGGGCTCATCTGTTCGGACCGGGCGCTGAATGATATCGTTATCACAAGAAAAGGGTCCATCCGGGTGGTGCGGTTTAATATTTATGTAAACGGGGAATTTCTGAACCGCTATACGGCGGACGGAATTCTGATTTCCACGCCGACGGGCTCTACCGCATATAATCTGTCGGCCGGGGGGCCGCTGGCGGAGCCGAACGCGTCGATTATGATCTTGACGCCGATCTCCCCCCATACGCTGAATAACCGAAGCATAGTGCTGCCTGCGGACGCAAGGATTACGGTGGAGGCTGCTGACGGCTACGACGAAAAGAGCGGGGAATGTATCGCGTCCTTCGACGGGGCGGAAAGCGGTTCATTAAAACCGGGGGAGCGGCTGGAAATCAATAAATCTTCTTATACGACCAAGATTTTGAGAACCAGCAAGGTGAGCTTTTTGGAGATTTTGAGAAGGAAGCTGTCGGGATAAGGGTGAGCGGGACAGTATCCGAAGAAAAACAGGACGTTTTAAGCTTCCGGAGGCTGCAAAAAAATGATTGGAACGAAAAAAGTAATATTGTGTAAGAAACGTTAAAAGGAGCAGGATGAAAACAGAACGGCACAGTAAAATTGTGGAATTGATCGGAAAGTATGATATTGAAACCCAGGAGGATCTGGCCGACCGTTTGAATCAGGAAGGGTTTAACGTGACCCAGGCCACGGTGTCCAGGGATATCCGGGAGCTGAAGCTGTCGAAAATTTCCAACGGAAAGGGACAGCAGAAATATGCGGTGATGAAAAATCCGGGGAATACTTCCAGTGAAAAATATGTGAGAATATTAAAGGACGGATTTATTTCCATGGATATGGCTCAGAATATCCTGGTGATCAAGACCGGCGCCGGACTAGCCATGGCGGCGGCGGCAGCGCTGGACGCCCTGCATTTCCAGGAGCTGGTAGGCTGCATCGCCGGAGATGACACGATTATGTGCGCCGTGCGTTCTGTGGACGATACCATTATCTTAATGGAAAAACTGAGAAGGATGCTGCATGAATAAAAATGTTCCGTGGGCAGGTAAGGGTGTAGCGGAACTTAAAAAAACAGCAACGGACCGTACAAGCCCCGGGAGGATTTACAGACACATTAGTGGCT
>CAJUPT010000047.1:0-22046 GCA_910588405.1 uncultured Lachnospiraceae bacterium
ATGCAATCTGTTCCAATTGAGTCTATGACAGCGATTTTTGGAAAAGTACACTTTTACAAACTCCGCCCCCGCTTTTCGCAACATACGCTCAAAGTCTCATAGTGCCTGATCTTGTGAGATTCTAAAAGTACTTCACGTAGTGTTCTCGAATTTCCTGACCTTCCCATAAAATGTCCCTACTGGCATTCCACAGGCTTCCGCCGCCTGCCGGAGTGTTATTTTTTTCTTTCTCCAATCATGATGAACCTCTTGAAAATTTTCCGGATAAGGGCGGGCGGGACGTCCGAACTTCACACCCTTGGCCTTCGCCGCCGCAATCCCCTCTGCCTGCCGCTGCCGGATGGCTGTCCGCTCATTCTCTGCCACAAAGGACAGCACCTGCAAAACGATATCGCTCAGGAAGGTCCCCATCAGGTCCTTCCCCCTCCTGGTATCCAGCAGAGGCATATCCAGCACCACGATATCGATTCCCTTTTCCTTGGTGAGAATCCGCCATTGCTCCAAAATTTCCTCATAATTGCGGCCCAGCCGGTCGATGCTTTTGATATAGAGCAGGTCATCTTTCTTCATGCGCCGCACCATGCGCTTGTAGGACGGACGCTCAAAATCCTTGCCGGATTGTCTGTCCATAAAAATGTTTTTCGCCGGAATCGTCAGTTCCCGAAAGGCAGCAGCCTGTCTCTCCTCATTCTGATCCCGGCTGCTGACACGGATATATCCAAAAATATCTGCCATGTTTTCTCCCTCCCCGCCGCACCGGTCAAAGGATTCCCGGCCACGGTATTTTGTCGAAAAAAGTTGTATTTTGACTTCATATGGGGACTTTTATCATACCGGAATCAATGTTTCAATCACGAATTGATAAAAAAGATGAAAAAACAAAACGGAGACAATATTCAGTTTTACGATAGTATAAAATTGGAATTTGAAGCGAATAAGATAAATGAGAGTCGGAAAGCTTACATGCAAATCCGCTTGGGCGACACGGTAAACCTCGTCAGAGAAGTAGAAAAATTCTGTTTATGAAAGGCTTGAAAGATCACATCAAAGAAATGAAAAAGCAGGAAACAATTTTCATTTCAAACTGTTCCCTGCCTTTTTGTCATACATATTCCAAATCACATCTATTAAAAGCTTACGCCGGACAATAAATCTCCACGGTATTTTTGGAAAGATCCACATTCTTCAGCATTCCCTCCACTACCGTTTCCTGTCCCAGAATGTCTGTCAGAATCACATTTCCATCCTGAAACTCCACCTTTGCCACATACTGGGCTACAACCGTTTCAACGCCCTCTTTATTCGTAAACGCAGTTGCCAAACACATCTTCTACACCTCCCGTAATCTGTTTTACAATTCCTTCACCAGTTTCAGCGCCTCTGCCAGCTTTGCATTGGCTTTCGTGAATTCTGCCACGCCCTCGGCGATTTTGTCTGCGGCCTCTGTCTTGCCCAGTCCGCGCAGCTTCTCACCCATATCGGCCAGCTCGGCGGCATGATGCTCATTGTGATCCGCCATGTAGGTCAGCAGAGCGATCACCTCTGCCGGCGTGCCTGTCCCGGTTCCATGGCTATGGCTGTGACCATCATGGCTATGGGTATGGCCGTCGTGACCATGGCTATGTGTGTGGCCATCATGGCTATGCCCACCATGATCATGGCTATGAGTATGCCCATCGTGGCCATGGCTGTGGCCGTCATGCTCATGCTCATGACTGTGCACATGTGCATGCTCGTGGGTATGGGTTTCCCCATCGTGGGTATGTTCGTGGGTATGGGTATGGGTATGCTCATGGCTGTGTTCATGATCATGGCAGCAGTCTTCCTCGTGGGTATGTCCATGGTCTGCCCCAAATTCATGTGAATGCGCCTCATCATGCGCATGATGATCATGACAGCATTTTTCTTTTTCGTCCATTTCCTTGTTTCTCCTTTCTGCTCGTATCAGGCTTAAGCGAATACAAAGCCTGACAAATCTGCCGTCCTCTTGTCGGCTCATTTTGGTATTATATGATAAACGTCAGATACATCGTAAACATGCAAACGAATATGCATGCCTGCACAGTCATCATCCGTTACCCGATTTCCGTAAACGTATACCTTTGCAGCAGCCCATGGGCATCTACATGGTAAACCAGACTCCCGTCCGCCAAAACTTCCTTCTCGATCTTCGCTTCCTCGCCCTTTAAGAGTTCCTCCACCCTGGCGTCCACGGCGGCCTCCCCATCCAACCGGATCTCCTCGATAAATACATCCCGCATCTGGTTGTTCGCACACTCATTAAAAATCTCTCTGACCATCTCGTACTCTTTCACAAAAATGCCCTCCCTCCCGACAGGTATTTGACCGATACCATTATACAATATCCGACCACCGGATACAAGGGGGGAGGGGGGATAAAATTCGATATAAAATTTTGTTGAAATTTATGGATAAAGACTGCCAAAAGCAGATTCTCCGCCTGTGGCAGGGTAAAATGCCGGATAAAGAGAAGCCTTCCACACCGTCGTTTCCGTACCGGTCGTATGGAAGGCTCCCTACTTTTCTTATGCAATCTTTTCAGTCTGTTGTAGAAAAAAATATATCTTATTTTTCATTCAGCATCTCTTTCTTTGTCTCTTTTGTGCTTGTTCTTCTTTTATTTTTCTTTAGTTTTTCTTCTATATTATCTTCTGCTTTTTTCTCTTTGTATCTCATGATCTTTTGCGTTTCTCTCTTTGTATCTCATGATCTTTTGCTGATTTCCTTTTGTTTCTCATGAGCTTTTGCTATTTTCCCTTTGTTTCTCAGTCTGTTACCGCATGCCTGCAGATGTTCAGGTGGTATTTCCGTCCACATGATCAATGGCATCTCCTACGCCGTCAATCACGCCGTCCTCAATATCATCCAGCACGCCGCCGGTTCCGTCCATGGTGCCGTCGATTCCGTTCACATCTCCATTGCCGGAACCGTTGGTCGTTCCGCCGTTGGTTCCGTTATTAGAACCGCCGTTTGTCCCGTTGCCAGTTGTGCTCTTTTCCGTACTGTTGCTTCCGTTGCCAGTTGTGCCCTTTTCCGTACTGTTGCTTCCATTGCCAGTTTCCTTCTCATCAGAATGATTGCTTCCTGCGCCGGAGGTAGAAGCCGCACCAGAAGTCTGTCCTGTCTGGCTGCTGCTTTCCTTGTCATTATTTCTGTTTCTGCATGCCGTCATGGACACGGTGGCCAGCGCAAGCACAAGGGTCAGACACAATAATGAAATATACTTTTTTATCCCTTTCATTTTGCACACTCCTTCTTCACTGGATTTACTCGCTACAAGGTTAATATGCGCAGATTCAAAAGGCATTATTGAACCAATTGTTCCCAAATTTTTAACAAATCCATTTTATTTACGAAAATAGACAATGGTATGAAATCAAAAAGCATTTTGTGAATAATCTGTGAAAATTTTTCCGGCGGAAACGGAGCAGACTTCTGGATTTCTGTTCTATTCTATGCTATACTTTTTTCAAATGTCGACAAATACGGCCGAGACATGATATCCTCTTTATATTATAGAAGAAACGTGCAAGACCGTATTATGCCAAAAATAGTAAGCGGCTGAAAACGGCTGCCGGCTATTATGCTATAAAAATTTACAGAAAGGAAAACACAACATGAAAACCAGAACATCCAAGACGATCCTCTGTCTCCTGCTGGCTCTGACGATGATTGCAGTTACGGCCTGCTCCTCCAAAGGAGACAAAAACGTCACAACGAAGGCGCCTCAGGAGACAACCAACCAGGCAGAAAGCACCGAAGAAAAAACCGAGCCTGAATCAGAAGCTGCGGGCGGCGACGCCAAAGCCCATTTTGAGGGCCAGACCTTTGCCCAGGCTCACGACGCGTTCCAGACCAAACTGGCCCAGGAAAACAATGATGACGATCCGATCCCTGATCCGCCGGCAGGACTATTTGACCTGGTTTCCTACCCCTCTACCGTAGGCGACCTGGCAGCTTATGTATCCAGCGATCCCGGCGACGGCGAAAAACACCCGCTGATCATCTGGGTTGTAGGCGGATGGGGCAATGGCATCGACGACTTCCCTTTTACCTACCCCGAATGGGACAATGACCAGACAGGCTCCGCCTTCTGGCAGGCCGGCGTGCTGACCATGTACCCCTCCTTCCGGGGCGGCAACGGCAATCCCGGTAATTATGAGACGTTGTTCGGCGAGGTGGACGATATCGCCGCAGCCTATGACTATGCCGCGTCTCTGCCTTATGTAGATCCTGACCGCATCTATCTGGGCGGCCACAGCACCGGAGGCACCCGCGCTCTGCTGGCCGCGGAGTACACAGACAAATTCCGTTCCGTATTCTGCTTCGGCGCCGTGGATGAGATCAAATACCACAACAGAACCCAGTTTACCTTTGACACTTCGGACGACGACGAATACACCATGCGTTCTCCGATCTACTGGCTGGACGACGTCAAGACGCCCACCTTCTTAATCGAAGGCAGCGAAGGCAATGGGGATAATCTGCTCCGTATGAAGGAAGCTACGCAAAACGAAAATATCCACTGCTATATTATGGAGGGCGCCGATCATTTCGCTCCGCTTGCGCCTCTGACCCGGCTGCTGGCTCAGAAAATATTGGAGGATACCGGCGAGGAGCCTTCTATCACACTGACCCAGGAGGAGCTGGACACCGCCATGGCCCAGGAACCCACCGTTCCGGAGCCGGTTCTCACTCAGATCAATGTAGACGAGCTGGGACTTACCCTTTCCTGCCCTTATATCTGGGAAATGACGGACGAATCTGAGGATGGCACCACGGCGCTGACCCTCACCTCTCCCTATGAAGGAGATAACGTATGGGATATGAGCACCCTCTATATCACCTCCTATGAGGAAGAAGGAGACTATCTCGAAGGCATGACCGGGTACCTGGAGGAAGAAGGCTATACGGTTCAGGAGGCCACGATTGCCGGCCTGCCCGCCTTAGATGCCACAGGCACGGCGGAGAACAGCAACGGCAGCATATTCAACAACCGCTATATTTTAGTGAGAAACGGCGGCACTTATGTAGATTTTGACTTCTATATTCATGAGGACTATGGAACTGACGCGGATTCGCTGTTCCAGACTGTCATAGACAGTATTTCTTTCATGCAATAAGCATAATCAGTCCCTAAAGTTCGGCGCTCAGCTTTTAGCCGAACTTCCGAAACTGTTTTGAAAATAAACGTCAAAAGTCCGCGAGACCCCAGTAATACTGTACTCTCGCGGACTTTTCTCCACCCAGATTCTTTGCTCACATCACAAACATCGCATCCCCAAAACTAAAAAACCGATACCTTTCTCTCACAGCCTCCTCATATGCAGCCATCACATGCTCCCTGCCGGCCAGAGCGGACACCAGCATCATCAGTGTAGATTTCGGCAGGTGAAAATTAGTAATTAACCCTTCCACCACTTTAAACCGGTAGCCGGGATAGATGAAAATATCGGTCCAGCCGCTTAAGCTTGTTATCTGTCCGCTCTCATCGGCGGCGGATTCCAGTGTGCGGCAGCTGGTGGTTCCCACGGCGATTATCCGACGGCCGGCCTTTTTTGCCTCGTTCAGAAGCGCTGCCTCGTTCTCCCCGATCTGGTAAAACTCCGCATGCATATGATGGTCTTCCACCTGCTCCGCCTTCACGGGACGGAAGGTGCCAAGCCCCACATGGAGAGTCACCGGAACAATCGTCACGCCCTTTTCCCGCAGACGCGCCAGCAGCTCCTCCGTAAAATGAAGCCCCGCCGTAGGCGCCGCCGCGGACCCTTCATGTCTGGCATAAACAGTCTGATAGCGGTTCTTGTCCTTCAGCTGATGGGTGATATAAGGGGGCAGCGGCATCTGCCCCAGTCTGTCCAGAATCTCCTCGAAGATTCCCTCATAGCGGAAACGGATCAGACGATTTCCCTCTTCTACCACTTCAAGCACCTGGCCGGTCAGCAGTCCATTCCCAAAGGAAATTTCCGCGCCCGGACGGGCTTTCTTTCCCGGCTTCACCAAAGTCTCCCAGACATCGTCTGCTCTCCGCTTTAACAGCAATACCTCGACGCCGGCTCCGGTTCCGGTCTTTTCGCCCATCAGCCGGGCCGGGATCACCTTCGTATCGTTGATTACCAGACAGTCTCCCGGCCCCAGCATATCGCAGATCTCATAAAAATGTCTGTGCTCCACGGCTCCTGTCTCCTTATCTAGGATCAGCAGCCGGGAAGAACTCCGATCTTCCGGAGGGTCCTGCGCGATCAGCTCCTCGGGAAGCTCATAATCAAATAAATTTACGTCCATATTTTCAAGCGCTTTTTTTCACAAAAGCTCACTGACAGCTCAATCATAGTTATATCGCAAAAGCTCACCGATTACTCGACTTTACCGCAAAAACTCACTCGCCACATAACAGGTCTCGCCATTATACTGAATCCGGCTCCACTGCTCGCTATAACCGATCCGGTGTACCTCCGTGCCGCCGTCCAGCGTACCGACAATCTCGCCTTCCGTGGAAGGAGACTTTCTCATTCTCACGTTCTGCAGCGCCTCCACGTACTCGTCCACGACTTCAAAACCGTCGTCAGCCGCCTGGATCTGCTCCGCGGTCAGGAATTCTGACTTGATATAGCATTCTTCTCCTTCGAAAAGAACCTTACTCCATTCTCCCTCAGTTCCAATCCGCTGAATGGACTCTCCTGCATACAGCTGGCCAGCCTGCTCACCGTCCGTAGAGGGTGATTTTCTCACATTGACAGTCTGAGATGCATAGACAGTTTCCTCGGACTGCTGGCTGTCGCCGCCCGTGTTCTCATCCTGCTGCGGTGCTTCTGTCTCTGCCTGCGTTGTCTCCTCCGTCTGAGGCTCTGTCTCCTCCGGAATCGTGGGATCGGCGCCCTCCCTCAGCTTCGTTACAAACTGGTTCAGCGTCTCATCCTGCTGCAGGGCCGCCGTAAATGACGTCTCCACCTGCTCCATAAGCGCCTTTGCCTCATCGCTGTTGCATACCTCGTCGATGTAGGCGGCAACCTCACCGTCAAAGGTACTCTTATTAATATAGAGAGAGCCATCCTCATTGGTACACACATAAAGCCAGATCATACTGGGCGCCAGCGTGTCCACATTTAAAAATTTAATATCATAGTAAGGGAACACAATATAGGTACCCTCCACGATTCCTTCCCTCGTATAGCACTTGATATTGCGGTAATCCTCAATATACTCGCCTTCCTTGCGGATCTTCTCCTCGTCGATCTCGCCGTTGGTCTCCATAATATTGGACAATGTCTCCACGTCCTGATCTCTTAAAGCGGTAAAATAGGTGTTGATCAGCTGATTGATCTCCGGATAAGCATCCTCCTTCAGCGCGTTCGGATTCTCCGTAGACTCTGTCTCTTTGGCCTCGGAAATACCGATCACCTCCGTATTTGCCCCGGTCGTCGTCTCGCCTCCGTCCTTCTTTTTCCCTGAAAATACAATAATTATAATTAAGATCAGGGCTACTGCGATCACTGCGATATATTTGCCATACTGCTTCAAAAAATCATTGGAACCCTGGTTATCTGATGATTTTCCCATATTCGCCATTGAATCTTTCTCCTCCTATCTAGTAACTTTTTTTAATCATAACAAACTGCCGTAAAAAAAGCAATAACCATCTTCTTACATTTACTTAACAACTTTATAAGTAAGTTTTAAGAAAAAATATTTAAGAAAACAGCAAAAAGCACTTGCAGTACCAAAAAAACTAGTGTATAATAATGAAGTCATGCACCTGTAGCTCAGTGGATAGAGCGGTGCCCTCCGGAGGCATGTGCGTAGGTTCGACTCCTATCAGGTGCATATTTTTATAGCCTTATACTTCCATTTTTTGTAATAACTCATTTTCCATTTCTACCCTACACCGATTTCTTCCCTGCATTGACTACCACTTAATTAATTTCATTTCATAAAGGAGGCATTTCATATGCAATACAATCAGTTTTTATCTTGTATCCAATCGAACATCCAGGCCAGTGTGGGCGCTGATACCAAGGTATCGCTGCACCGGACGCTGAAAAACAATAATCATTATCTGGATGGCCTGACGATTTTACCGCCCGGAGAGACGATCGCTCCCACAATGTACTTAAACGCCTACTACCAGGACTTTTTGGACGGCATGCCCCTTGCGCATATCGTTCGGACGATTCTGGAGCTATATGAGCGATTTCCCCGCCGGCAGATCACCGGCCCGGAGCAGTTCCTGGATTTTGAAAAGGCATGCTCTCACATCGCCTATCGTCTGATCCATTTCGACTCCAATCGTCCCTTTCTTACCCAGTGTCCTCATATTCCCAAGCTGGATCTTGCCATTACCTTTTTCCTTCTGATTGACAGCAGCCCTGACGGGGAGATGACCATTACCGTAACCCAGGAGCATATGAACGCTTGGGGAATCTCCAAACAGCTTCTCTACGAGACCGCAGCCCGGAATACGCCTCTTCTGTATCCCTGCTGCTGCCTATCCCTGGAGCAGATGATTTCAGAACTGCGTTCCAAGGAACAGGACGGCTCTGGCTGCCAGGTGCGGTCTCCCCGCGCCAAGGATTCCCTGCTTCCCATGTATGTTCTGACCAATCAGCGGCGGATTAACGGCGCCGCATGCATCCTTTATGACCATGTTCTTCAGGACTTTTCCCGAAGTGCCGGCGGAGATTTCTTTATTCTGCCCAGCAGCATCCACGAAACCATTCTGATCCCTTGCCGGGAATCTATGCCGACAGATGCCCTAAACGATATGGTGAAAGAAATCAACACAATCGAGGTTTCTCCGCTGGATCGTCTATCTGACCACGTATACCGTTACAGCGCCCAAACGGAAGAAATTTCCATATGCTGAATTTGACAACTCCGTCACTCCGTTTTCAGATATTCCTCCAAAAGCGCTGCGGAATAATTGACTACCAGCTCCTTTGGAAATCCTGTCTCCTCCACCAGTGTCAGGCAGTATCCATGATTACCCACATCAGTCATCACATGGGCATCACTGTCCATCACCACTCTGGTGCCATATTTCTCACAGTATTTCAGCATCGTTTTGGCATTTTCCTGACTGTTCAGGCGAAAACCTCCTGGTCTTAAGGAGCTGTTGTTCAGCTCCAGAAGCACATGAGCCTCGGCCGCTCCTTTTGCCAGCTCCTCATAATCCACAGGCATTTTGCCATCATCCGGATGACCGATAATCGTCACATACGGATTTTCCATTACAAGACGATAGGCTCTGGTATTCTCCTGCCGGCTGCCCACCTGAATACAGGGCTTATGCATACTGGCCACACAGATGTCCATCTGCTTTAGCACATTCTCCGGCAGGTCCACATGCCCTTCCAGATCGTTGATATTCAGCTCCGTTCCCAGCAGCAGACGGACGCCGTACAGACTGCGGGGAACGACTTTTAAATTTTCAAAATAGTAAATATGACAGCTGCCCGGCATCTGGGGCGCATGCTCCGTGATGCCCAGAAACTGAAGCCCGGCCTCCTTCGCGGCAGCGGCCATCTCCATAATCGTATTGTAGGCATGGCCGCTGGCCAGCGTATGGGTGTGAAGGTCTAATATATCGTTCACGGGAAACGCCTCTCTTTACCTTTCCTTCTCCTGATACCGCTTAACATCCTTCATGCTGAAGCTGATCCGGCCCATTCTGTCCTTGCCCAGGCAGACCACAGTCACCACATCGCCCAGCTTCAGGACGTCTTCTACCTTGTTCACTCTCTCTCTGGAAAGCTTGGAGATATGAACCATCCCCTCTTTTCCGGGGGCAAACTCCAGGAACGCACCGAACTCTTTGATGCTGACTACCTTGCCCTCAAAGATCTGGCCTTCCTCAAATTCTGTGACAATCAGACGGATCATCCGAATGGCCTCGTCGATCATCACCTGGTCGGTACCGCATACGGATACGCTGCCATCCTCACTGATATCGATCTTTACGCCCGTCTCCTCGATAATCCGGTTGATTACCTTGCCCTGCTTGCCTACCACATCGCCGATCTTCTGTGGATCGATGGAAATCTGAACGATCTTCGGCGCCCACTTGGAGATCTCTGCTCTCGGCGCTGCGATGACAGGGTCCATCACCTCATTCAGGATATACATTCTGGCTTCCCTGGTACGGGCAATAGCCTCCTCAATAATGGATTTCGTCAGACCATGAATCTTGATATCCATCTGAATCGCCGTGATGCCGTCCCTGGTTCCCGCCACTTTGAAATCCATATCGCCGAAGAAATCTTCCAGCCCCTGGATATCGGTCAGCACGATATAATCATCGTCGCTCTCCCCCGTCACCAGTCCCGCAGAAATGCCTGCCACCGGCTTTTTAATCGGCACGCCTGCGGCCATCAGCGACAAGGAAGAGGCGCACACACTGGCCTGAGACGTGGAGCCATTGGACTCAAAGGTCTCTGACACGGTACGGATCGCATAGGGGAATTCTTCCTCGCTTGGCAGTACCGGAACCAGCGCCCGCTCTGCCAGCGCGCCATGGCCGATCTCTCTTCTTCCCGGTCCTCTGGAGGGTCTGGTCTCGCCAACAGAGTAGGAAGGGAAGTTGTAATGATGCATATACCGCTTGGAGGTCACAGCCTCATCCAGTCCGTCCAGCCTCTGGGCTTCTCCTAACGGCGCCAATGTCGTCACCGTACAAATCTGGGTCTGACCTCTGGTAAACATAGCGGAGCCGTGGGCTCTGGGCAGCAGATCTACCTCCGCCGCCAGCGGACGAATCTGCTTGATATCTCTGCCGTCCGGACGCTTGTGATCCTTCAGAATCATTTTCCGAACCGTTTTCTTCTGATATTTATATACGGCTTCATCGATCATGGGAATCCAGTCCGGATTCGTCTCCTCATAGCGGGCTGCCAGTTTGTCTTTCAGCTGACGGATATTCTCCTCCCGCACCTGTTTTTCATCGGTGAATACCGCTTCCTCCATCTCCTCAGGGGAGATAAAGGCAGTCATATCGTTCCAGAGCGCCTCGTCCACATCATAATGATCATAGTCATGCTTCGGCTTTCCGCACTCTGCCACAATCGTATCTATAAATTTGATCACTTCCTGATTGATCTCATGGGCCGCAAAAATCGCTTCCAGCATCTTTGCCTCCGGCACTTCATTGGCCCCGGCCTCAATCATGATCACCTTGTCTCTGGTGGAGGCCACGGTCAGCGCCAGATCAGAGGCAGCTTTCTGAGCAGCGGTGGGATTGAACACCAGCTGTCCGTCCACCAGCCCCACCTGAGTGGTAGCCGTGGGGCCGTCAAAAGGAATATCCGAGATCGCCGTCGCAATTGCGGAACCCAGCATAGCGGTCAACTCCGGACTGCAGTCCGGGTCCACGGACATCACCAGGTTATTCAGCGTCACATCGTTCCGATAATCCTTGGGAAACAGCGGACGCATGGGACGGTCGATCACACGCGCAGTCAGCACCGCATTCTCGGAAGCCTTACCTTCTCTCTTATTAAATCCGCCGGGAATCTTTCCCACGGAATACATTTTTTCCTCAAACTCAACGCTTAAGGGAAAGAAATCGATCCCCTCCCTCGGTTTTTCCGACGCGGTAGCGGTGGACAATACCACCGTGTCACCATAATGCATAAATGCCGCGCCATTGGCCTGAGCAGCCACACGGCCTACTTCAACAACCAGCGGCCTTCCGGCCAATTCCATCGTAAAGCTTTTAAACATATTCATTTCTCCTTTTCATTACAGTCCCCAAAACAATCCCTTTGTATACGAAATCCAAATCCGGTTCGAAGCGGTACGCAGCGCTCCAAAGGACTGGCGAGCAGAAGATACCGAAACTACTGAAAAGAGTGCCAGCACCGCCAGCTGCCGCGCTTTTCAGTGGTCTCGGGTAACTCTTCTGCTGTTGCTCTGATTCTCTGAGATACATTTTCAGGGACATCCTTATTCCCTAAAAGGACCACAGAAGTCTCTGTGGTCCCCCTTACACGTTTACATGCTGCGAAAACGCGTCGCTTTCACAACCGTTTTACTTTCTAATACCCAAACGCTCAATCAAAGAACGGTATCCCTCGATATCCGTCTTCTTTAAATAATCCAGCAGACCACGTCTCTGTCCAACCATCTTCAAAAGACCGCGTCTGGAATGATGATCCTTCTGATGGGTCTTCAAATGCTCCGTCAGCTCGGTGATTCTCTCTGTCAGAATCGCGATCTGAACCTCCGGTGATCCGGTATCCGCAGGCGTTCTGCCAAACGCGGCGACAATCTCAGCTTTCTTTTCCTTTGAAATCATGGTAATTCCTCCTTTTTCTTCACACACCTGACACCAAGCAGTGGATGGAGAACCCATTTGCTGAGTACAGGCGTTTTTTCATACCGCTATAATATATCACATACGGTCAAAGTTGTCTATATTATTTTTCAGAACTTATATGGACTAATAAAGAACTTATCTAAGATTTACAGTACTTTGGATAAAAAGTCCTTCAGCCGGTCATTCTTCGGATTCGCAAAAAATTCCTCCGGTGTGTTTTCTTCCTTCACCACGCCCTCATCAATAAACAGCACCCGGGTGGCCACCTCCCTGGCAAAGCCCATCTCATGGGTCACCACCACCATAGTCATACCCTCCTCCGCCAGCTCCTTCATCAGCTCCAGCACCTCGCCCACCATCTCCGGATCAAGGGCCGAGGTAGGCTCGTCAAAGAGCATCACCTTCGGATTCATGGCCAAAGCCCTTGCTATCGCGATTCTCTGCTGCTGACCGCCGGATAACTGTCCGGGATAAACGTCCGCCTTCTCCGGAAGGCCCACCCGCTCCAGAAGCTTTCCGGCCAGGACATTCGCCTCGTCGGCCGCCATCCCTTTTACCTTAATGGGCGCCAGCGTAATATTTTCCAGTACTGTCTTGTGGGGAAACAGGTTGAATTGCTGGAATACCATTCCCATCTGCTGACGCAGCCTGTTGATATCACAGGCAGGGTCCGTGATCGTCGTTCCCTCAAAAATCACCTCGCCTCCCGTAGGCTCCTCCAACAGATTTAAGCATCTTAAAAATGTGGACTTTCCCGAACCGGAAGGCCCGATGATAACCACCTTTTCTCCTTTTTTAATATGCTGGTCGATGCCCCGCAGCACATGATGGTCCCCAAAGGTTTTCTGCAGATTCTTAGTGATGATCACCCTGGCTCATCCTCCTTTCAAAATAGCCCAGCACCGAAGTCAGACACATGGTAATCAGCAGATAAATCGCCGCCGCGATAATATAGGGCGGCAGGATATCCCATGTCCTGGAACCGATAAAGCTTGCCATTTTCGTCAGATCATTCACCGCGATCACGCTGATCACGGAGGTTTCCTTTACCAGAACGATAAATTCATTTCCCAGGGCGGGAAGAATATTTTTGATGGCCTGGGGAAGGATGATATAGCGCATCGTCTGAATATGGGTAAAGCCCAGGGAACGGCCGGCCTCTGTCTGTCCTTTGGCCACCGATTCGATGCCTGCGCGGATAATCTCCGATACATAAGCCCCGGAATTGATCCCGAAACAGACGGTTCCGATGATAATCTCGTTGCTGTCCCTGGCCGTAAAAATCAGATTATAAATTATCATAATCTGCACGATCAGAGGCGTTCCTCTGATCACCGTGGTATAAAAGTTACAGAAAGCCGCCAAAGGCTTCATAACAGGATTTTTGCTGTTCTTCGCGCTGACCTTTACCACCGCCACCAGAATGCCGATGAGCACGCCCAGAAAAACAGCGAACAGCGCCACCATCAGCGTGATCTTGACGCCGCTGATATATGCCAGATAGCGTTTTTCAGGAATCAACGCGTTGTAAAAGCTTGTATATAGCGTATTCAACCATTCCATCAGGTCTGATCCTTTCGTAACTGCCCGTTACATCCTTTCCTTCATTCATGTATATCCGGAATACCGGCTGCCTAACCATGCACGTCCGGATTCCGGGAGGACATATCTAAAATCCGGCAGAATGGAATCCTCTTCCACTCTGCCGGAAGCTCATGAATAACCTGCCGCGCAGTCCTCTCTGGCAAACAAGGCGCCAGTCTGCGCTGATCCGCCATCCGTCGGAAACAGACAAAATTTACTGCGGGCTGTGGCCTGCGATAATCTCATCCAGCTTTCCGCTGTCTTTCAGCTCCCCGATCACCTCGTTGATCGTTTCCAGCATCTCCGTGTTGCCTTTCCGTACGGCGATGGCATACTGGTCTACGAACAGAGGATCGCCTTCCAGAACCTCCAGGGCTCCGTCAGAGGACGCTACCAGCTCCTTGCCGGGCAGCTCGTCCATGACGATGCAGTCGATCTTTCCATTTTTCAGATCCTCGGCAGCCTGAGCGAACTTGGTATAACGCTTCACTTCCTTCGGCTCCGTATTGTCCGGATTGGACACCCACAGATCGGCGATATTGCCCTGCTGTACGCCTACTACCTTACCGTTCAGCTGCTCGGCCGTAGGCTCTGTCACCGCTTTTTCCTGGGCGTTTACGATTACCACTTCCGTAGAATCCACATAATTATCAGAGAAATCCATCACCTTTGCTCTGTCCTCGTCCACGGACACGCCGGCTGCCACAAAGTCCACCTTGCCCTGCTGTACGGCCAGCAGCGCGCCGTCAAAATCCATGTTCTGGATCTCCAGCTCCCGGCCCATCTTGTCGGCGATGGCCTGAGCGATATCCATGTCGATACCTACCACCTGGTCGCCTACCATATACTCATAGGGAGCGAAGCCTGCCTCGGTGCCCACAATCAGCTTTTCGCCGCTGGCCGCCGCCGCTGTGGTATCTGCCGCAGCCGTCTCATTTTCCGCACCGGCAGCCGTCGTTCCGGCTTCCGCACCCGCTGTGGTCCCAGCAGTCTCCACAGGAGCCGCTGTCGTCGTCTTGTCCTCTTTGCTGCCGCATGCGGTAAAGGATAATACCATCGCACCGGCCAGCGCAATTGCCAATAGTTTTTTCATGTTCTCTTCCTCCATTTTTTCACATTGTTTCCATATATACGCAGAGAGCGTCTTTATTTGCCGGCTAATTTGCCTTCTTACATACAACGGCATAACCAGACTGGCAGACCAATTCGCTCAAAAGTATATCAGTTCAGCAGTACTACAGCATTTTTTCCAGCGTTTCCCGAATCGCTTTGATAAAACCCTCGCTGGTTTCCACCACCGGATTTTCAAGCGTCGTCATCAGAGCCAGATCCTTTGTCATCCGGCCTCCCTCAATCGTAGCAATCGTGGCCTGTTCCAGAAGACCGGCAAACCGTACCAGCGGTTCGTTCCGATCCAGCTCTCCCCGTTTGCGCAATGCCCCTGTCCAGGCGAAAATCGTCGCCACGGAATTGGTAGAGGTCGTCTCTCCCTTCAGATGATTATAGTAATGCCGCTGCACGGTCCCATGGGCAGCTTCATATTCATAATATCCGTCCGGAGAAACCAGCACCGAAGTCATCATCGCCAGAGAACCGAAAGCCGTGGCCACCATATCGCTCATCACGTCGCCGTCATAATTCTTGCAGGCCCAGATATAGCCGCCCTCGGAACGGATCACCCGGGCCACCGCATCGTCGATCAGAGTATAGAAATATGTAATTCCGGCCGCCTCGAAACGCGCCTTATACTCCCTGTCAAAAATATCCTGGAAAATATCCTTAAAGGTATGATCGTATTTCTTCGATATGGTGTCCTTTGTGGAAAACCACAGATCCTGTTTCATATCCAGCGCGAAATTGAAGCAGCTTCTGGCAAAACTTTCAATGGAAGCTTCCAGATTATGCATCCCCTGTACAATGCCCGGACCGTCAAACTGATGGATCAGCTCCCGGCTCTCCTTCCCGTTCTCGTCAGTATATACCAGCTCGCATTTTCCGGCTCCCGGAATCTTCATTTCGGCCGCTTTATAAACGTCCCCGTAAGCGTGACGGGCGATGGTGATGGGCTTCTTCCAGTTTTTCACCACCGGCTCGATTCCTTTTACGATCACCGGCATCCGGAATACGGTTCCGTCCAGAATCGCACGGATCGTTCCGTTAGGGCTTTTCCACATCTCTTTCAGATTATATTCTGTCATACGGGCCGCGTTCGGCGTAATCGTGGCGCACTTTACGGCCACGCCGTATTTCTTTGTAGCCATGGCTGCATCCACAGTCACCTGGTCATCTGTCTCGTTTCTGTATTCCAGTCCCAGGTCATAATACTCCGTGTTCAAATCGATATATGGAGACAGCAGCTCCTCTTTAATCATCTTCCAGAGGATTCTGGTCATCTCATCTCCGTCCATTTCCACCAGAGGGACGGACATTTTTATTTTCTCCATTCGGTTTTATTCCTCCTCATTCGCTGCGCGTCTGTAAATATGCTTTACCATTATATGCCCTCCTAATTATATTTGTCAACAAAAATGCATAAAAATGCAATCGCTCGTACACAACAGATTTGACGCCCTAACGGTTATTCTTGCGTTTCGGGAAAGAATGCTTTATAATAGCCATGTTCTCATATTGGCGGCATTTTCATTTCCGCCGTTCAATAAGATTTTATACTAACATACAACTCGTGTCACCCACGAATGATTCAAAAAATATAACGGAGCAGATCACAACATGCAGCAAATCACACTGAACCATAAGACCATCCTGCTGACCGGAGCCGCCGGTTTCATCGGGGCCAGCCTTACGCTGCGCCTTCTGAAAGACTGTCCGGACAGCATCATTATCGGCATTGACAATATGAACGACTACTACGATGTCAGCCTGAAAGAATACCGGCTTGGACAGATCGAGACACTGGCCGGCCGGAAGGATACAGGCTCCTTTACTTTTATCAAAGGCTCCATCGCAGACAAAGCATTGATCGACAGCCTGTTCGATCAGTATCATCCTGCCATTGTGGTCAACCTTGCGGCCCAGGCTGGTGTCAGATACTCCATCGATCACCCGGACGTATACATCGAGTCCAATATCATTGGCTTTTACAACATCCTGGAAGCATGCCGCCATTCCTACGACGATGGCGCTTCCGGCGTGGAGCATCTGATCTACGCTTCCAGCTCCTCGGTCTACGGCGGAAACAAAAAGGTACCCTTTTCCACAGAAGACAAAGTGGACAACCCGGTCTCCCTCTATGCCGCCACAAAAAAATCCAACGAGCTGTTAGCCCACGCCTATTCCAAATTGTATGATATTCCCTCCACCGGCCTGCGGTTTTTCACGGTCTACGGACCTGCCGGACGTCCTGACATGTTCTATTATTCCGCAACCCAAAAATTAATTCGGGGGGAGACCATCCAAATTTTCAATTACGGAAACTGCAGACGTGATTTCACCTATATCGACGACATTGTGGAAGGGGTGGTCAGAGTGATGAAGGGAGCGCCAGAACGAGCCACCGGCGACGACGGACTGCCTTTGCCACCCTACGCCGTTTACAATATCGGCGGCGGAACACCGGAGAATCTGCTGGATTACATTACCGTCCTCCAGGAAGAGCTGTTGGCGGCAGGCGTGCTGCCGCAAGATTATGATTTCGACGCTCACAAAGAGCTTGTTCCCATGCAGCCCGGAGACGTGCAAGTCACCTACGCTGATTCCGCCGCTCTGGCGCAGAACTTTGGCTTCACGCCGGCGGTAGATATACGCGCCGGCCTGCGCAGCTTTGCGCAGTGGTACGGAGAATATTATCATACAGGAGGATAACAATCATTATGAACAAACACATTGCCGTAGCCGGAACCGGCTACGTGGGCCTTTCTCTGGCTGTCCTGCTCTCACAGAATAACCATGTGACTGCCGTGGACATCCTTCCCGAGAAGGTAGAAAAAATCAACAATCAGATCAGTCCGATTCAGGACGAATACATCGAGAGCTTTCTAAAAGAGGCAAAGGAGGGAACCCGCAGACTGGACCTTACGGCTACTACCGATGGCGCTTCGGCTTATTCGAGCGCCGAGCTTGTGATTATCGCAGCTCCCACCAATTATGACTCAGCCAAAAACTTTTTCGATACCAGCGCTGTGGAAGCCGTAATCGAGCTGGTAATGGAAACAAATCCCCAGGCTTTTATGATCATCAAATCCACGGTTCCTGTGGGCTATACGGAATCTGTCCGAAAAAAATACGGGACGGACAAAATATTATTCAGCCCGGAATTTTTAAGAGAATCAAAGGCACTGTACGACAACCTGTATCCCAGCCGCATTATCGTCGGCTGCAGCCAGGAAACAGAGGAAGCCGCCCACACCTTTGCCGAGCTGCTGAAAGAAGGCGCGCAAAAAGAAGAAATCGCAACTCTTTTCATGGGCTGCACGGAGGCTGAAGCCGTAAAGCTGTTTGCCAATACCTATCTGGCTCTCCGGGTTTCCTATTTCAATGAGCTGGATACCTATGCCGAGATGAAAGGATTGAATACCCAGGCCATCATTGACGGCGTCTGTCTGGACCCGAGAATCGGCACCCACTATAACAATCCATCCTTCGGATACGGCGGCTACTGTCTGCCAAAAGACACCAAGCAGCTCCTGGCCAACTACCAGGACGTGCCGGAAAATCTGATCCAGGCCATTGTGGAGAGCAATCGAACCCGCAAGGACTTTATCGCCGACCGGGTATTAGAAAAGGCCAAGTACTATACCGCCTCCTCCATGTGGAACGCGGAAAAAGAGCGTCCTGTCACGGTGGGCGTGTACCGATTGACCATGAAAAGCAACAGCGACAATTTCCGCCAAAGCTCCATCCAGGGCGTGATGAAGCGGATCAAGGCCAAAGGCGTTACCGTCATTATCTACGAGCCCACGTTAGAGGATCACACCAC
Source organism: uncultured Lachnospiraceae bacterium (assembly GCA_910588405.1). Classification (GTDB taxonomy): domain Bacteria; phylum Bacillota; class Clostridia; order Lachnospirales; family Lachnospiraceae; genus Paralachnospira_A. Next base: position 18,852 of record CAJUPT010000047.1, read on the forward strand.
CTTTTTCGGTTCTCTGGTGGTCAATGATATCGAAAAATTCAAAAAAGGCTCCGATGCCATCATCGCCAACCGGTACGAAAGCGTTCTGGACGATGTAGCGGAAAAAGTGTATACGAGAGATTTGTTTAAGAGAGACTAAATATAGCGGAAACGCACAATGAAATGGGGCAAAACGGATCAGTGAATGACACGTTTTGCCCCATTCCTTACTGTTAGACGGACTTTATTCACCCATCCGCAAATACTCCAGCGCCGCGTTCAGCTGAATATCCTCCTCGCTATCGTAATCCATCTCCACTTCGATATCCGGCATAATCCCTTTTCCGTGGATATTTTCACCACTGGGTGTATAATAATCAGAAGTGGTAATCTTCACCGCTGACCCGTCTCCCAGCGGAAATACGGACTGGGCAATTCCTTTTCCATAGGTATTCGTTCCCACCAGCGTCCCAACGCCCCGGTCTCTCACCGCGCCGGCCAAAATCTCCGAAGCGCTGGCAGACTCTCCGTTAACCAGCACAACCAGCGGAATGTCCAGATATGACTCATCGGCAGAATACTCCGTTTTCACCCCCATACTGTTTTCCATATAGACGATCAGCCCTTCCGGAACCAGCTCATCCACGATCTCCACCACGCTGTCAACCAGGCCGCCCGGATTGTTCCGCACATCCACTATCAGCGCTTCCATTCCCTGAGACTGTAAATCCGCCAAAGCATCCTTAAACTGCTTCGCAGTGGGCTCATCAAATTCCAAAATCTCGATATATCCCACCTGATTTTCCAGCATCTCATGCAGTACCGTATCCACCTCCACCTGGCGGCGCTCCACATCCAGTTCCAGATACTCGCCAGTCTCTTGGCGATAGAAGGTGATTGGAATGTCAGTGCCCTCCTGTCCCTTGATTCTGGACACCACCGCACTCAGATCCTGCCCCGTCACCTCATCGCCGTCCACCATGTAAATAATATCCCCATCCCTAACGCCTGCTTCCATAGCCGGGCTGTTCTGGAATACTCTGACAATCGTGATCACGCCGGTCTGAGCGTTCTGGCTGACCAGAATGCCGATTCCATAATAGCTGCCCTCCTGGCTTTCCATCATACTGTCAAATTCTTCCTTCGTATAATAAACCGTATATGGGTCTCCCAGACCGCTCATATAACCCTTGTAGATCCCTTCCGCCAAATCCGCCTCATCATAGTCATAAAGATAGGTCTGATTCACATACATGCTTAACAGATGCAGCTTATCCAGCACAGCATCTTCCTCGAAGCTTTCCGGTTCCTCCTCGCCAAGCTGCGGCGTCTGCGGATAAACGCCCAGCATCAAATCCGATTTATATAGAAGCATCAGTCCTACCACAATCACTGTGGCAAATACCGCGAAGGTCAGCAGAAAACCGCAGATAAACCCTTTTGCAAACCTGTGGCGTTTCGGCGGCTCCTCCTCAAAAAAATCATTGTAATCCGATGCCTCGTAATAATCATCCCTGTAGTCCTTCATTCTATCCTCCCATATACACATATCTCTAAGCTTCCGTGTTCGTCTATAAAATGTACCCTTGGAATCTGCCCATATCTGGTTTTACAAAATACTTCTTACCAGATACACATCAGCCGCAAAATCAGATGCGAACAGCTTCCAAGAGTACCATATCAACTTACTGAATATAATTCAACGGATTCACATATGTCCCGTTCACCCTCACACCGTAATGCAGATGATAACCATTCGTCAGGCCCGTCAGCCCCACCTTCGCAATCGTCTGCCCCTGAGACACCTGCTGGCCCTCCGACACCAGGATCGTCGAGCAATGGCAATAGGCCGTGGCCACGCCGTCCCCGTGATAAATGATCACATAATTTCCGTTAATAGACGTATACCCCACTGTCAGCACGGTCCCCGACGCCGAAGCCACAATCGGCGTACCGTTTGGCGCGGCGATATCGATACCGCTGTGATGGGAATTTACCACTCCGGTAATCGGATGCGTACGGGGTCCAAAATACGATGTAATATTCCTGGAACCAATCGGCCAGATATGTCCGGAGCTGCTGGACGTGGGCGCCTGGGTAGTCGTCTCTTCCGGCGCCTCCGTCTGGGGACTGCTCTCCTCCGGGTCCTCCCGATCAATATTGTCCCCCGGTTCTTCATTCCCCATGCTGGCATCGGCCGCCTTGCTGCTCTCCGCAGCCTTACGGCTTTCCTCCGCCCTGCTGCTGGCTTCCGCCGCTCTCCGGCTGCTTTCTGCAGCCCTGCTGCTGGCCGCAGCAGCAGCCCTCCGGCTCTCCTCCATCTGTATCTCAATCTGCCGGATAATCTCCTGCTGCTCGGCGATATCCTCCTCGAAATCCTCCAGCTGCATCTCAGCGTCGCCGATCTCGGCGTCATATTTATCCAGCTCTGCCTGCTTCGCCTCCATAACTGTCTCAAGAGCCGCCTGCTTCGCCTCATTTTCCGTCTTCAGTTCCTCAAGCTCAGCGTACTCCGCCTCCAGCCTGGCTTCCTTATCCTGGATTTCCTCCTTTACGGCCACATAGACATCCAGCATATCTCTATCATATTCAGAAATCTGGGAAATATACTCCACGCTGTTCAGCAAATCCGAGAGGCTCTGGGCGGAAAACAGGATATCCACATACTCCGTATCCCCTTTTTCATACATATACTGAATCCGGATCTTCATCGCCTCATACTGCCGGCGCTCGTCCTCCCTGGCCGCCTCCAGCTCTTCCTTGGTCACTCGGATTTCTTCCTGCTTATCGGCCATCTGCTGTTCCAGCTGTAACAGCTCTTCCGACAGTACCGTAAGTTCATTGTCCAGCTCCTTCATATATTTTTCCACATCTGACCGCAGCGAATCCAGCTCCTTCAGTCTGGCTCTGGTTTTGTTTACCTCCTGCTGAATCCGGTTGATCTCCTGCTGTGCGCCGCCAATCGTCGCCGCGAACACTGAAACGCCTGTCGCAAGCAAAAGCAGCAAAGCGACAATGATTCCAATTTCTCTCTTCTTCACGCCGTTCCTCCTAATTTAGTACCGCTGCGGTTCTCCCGGTGCACCTGGTTCTAAATCATTTTCCGGCCACATCCTGTGTCCGTAAAACGATTTGCGCACCGTACGAACCTCCGCTGATTCAGTACCGCTGCGGTTCTCCCGGTGCACCTGGTTCTAAATCATTTTCCGGCCACAT
>CAJUPT010000047.1:22146-28424 GCA_910588405.1 uncultured Lachnospiraceae bacterium
CCTGTGTCCGTAAAACGATTTGCGCACCGTACGAACCTCCGCTGATTTAGTACTACTGCGGTTCTCCCGGTACACCTGGTTCTAAATTGCTTTATGCTCTCAGATGTTTTCTCACCGAGAAGATACTTCCGAAAAATCCGATCCCCACGCCCAGTGTCAAGGCTACCGGAATCAGAATACTCATAATCTGATGAATCGGCAGAAACACAAACAATCCGGACAGCAGCTTCAACCGCTCCGCTGCGTAAGACACCACATTCATATATATATAATAAATCACCGCCAGAGGAATCCCGGCCCCGATCAGACCGATCAGAATACCTTCCACGATAAAAGGCTGCCGGATAAAAAACTTCGTCGCGCCGATCAGCCGCATAATCCGGATTTCCTCCCGCCGCACGGAGATAGACAGGCCAATCGTATTCGTAATCAGGAAAATGGCCACGAAAATCAACACCGCCACAATCACCACAGACACATATGTAATAATCTTATTCACGCTGACCAGCCCTCTGACTGCCATCTCCGAATAGTTGATTCTGCGGATTCCAGGAATTTCTTTCAGATATTCTACAAATGCAGCCTGTTCCTCCACATTGTTCAGATAAATCTCATAGGAGGCCGACGCCGCCAGCGGATTATCCTGGGCAAAACCCTCCGCCATCTCCGGACGGCCCTCGAAATATTTATCCTTGTAATGCTCCCAGGCATCCTCCGCAGAGACGAACACCATCTTCTGCACTTCTGTCCGTTTCTCAATCTGAGCGGCGATCTCTTCCATCCGCGACTGGTCATAGGAGATATCCTTCTCAAAAAATATGGTGATCCCCACTTTGGTCTCCGCTTCCCGGATAATATTATTAAAATTGATCACGATGGAATAAAAAATGCCCAACAGAAAAACGCTGGCGCAGATGGTTCCAATCGAAGCCAGCGAAAACAGCTTATTCCTGATAATATTCTGCAGTCCCTGTTTGATACAGTAAAAAAATGTACTAATCCTCATTCGCGTAACCGCCTTCTTCCTCGTCGCTGACGATCTTGCCCGATTTCATGGCGATCACCCGCTTTTTCATCTGATCCACGATCTCTCTGTTATGAGTCACCACCACCACCGTAGTCCCCTGACGATTCACCTCGTCAAGCAGATTCATGATCTCCCAGGAATTTTTCGGGTCCAGATTTCCTGTAGGCTCGTCCGCCAGAAGAATGGCCGGCTTATTCACCAGCGCCCTGGCGATGGCCACCCGCTGCTGCTCCCCGCCGGAAAGCTGCCGGGGATAGCTTTTGTACTTTCCGGCCAGTCCCACCATATTCAAAATCTCCGGTACCCGCCTTTTGATCTCCCTTCCGGGGGCCGCGATTACCCGCTGGGCGAATGCCACATTATCATAAATATTGCGATCCTTTAGCAGCCGGAAGTCCTGGAACACCACGCCGATATTGCGGCGGTACATAGGAACCTTCCTCCGCTTCATCCTCGTGATTTCCAGTCCGTCCACGACGATGGAACCGGAGGTTGGCTCTACCTCCTTTAGCAAAAGCTTAATCAGCGTAGATTTGCCCGAACCGCTATTCCCTACGATAAATACGAATTCCCCGGCCTCGATATGCAGATTAAGATCCCTGACCGCCTTTGAACCGGTTTCATATGTTTTATTTACATTCTCCAAGTGTATCATAAAATATTATCCCTTTACAAATGACGGTAAGAGCGCCGCTTGTTCAACGCAGAGCAGGAAAGCATTAGTTATTGAGGCTCTCCATATAATTCATATACTTCACAACCATCAGCGCGATTTTAAAGGTAATGGCATCCTCAAATACACGCAGGTCAAGCCCCGTGCTCTTCTGCAGCTTATCCAGACGGTATACCAGCGTATTCCTGTGAATATACAGCTGCCTTGACGTCTCCGACACATTCAGGTTGTTCTCGAAAAACTTATTGATCGTAATCAAAGTCTCCTCATCCAGATCATCCGGAGACTTTCCGTCAAAGATTTCCTTGATAAACATCCGGCACAGCGACATGGGCAGCTGATAGATCAGCCGGCCGATACCCAGATTATTGTAGGCCACCACATGCTTGTCGCTGTAAAAGATCTTGCCCACGTCCAGCGCCATCTTCGCTTCCTTATAAGATCTGGACACCTCTTTGATCTCATTGACAATCGTGCCATAGGATACATGGACCTTGGTCATCGCCTCCGTATTCAGCATATCCAGAATCACCTTGGCGGTTTTATCCATATCCTCATAGTTTTCATTCGGCTTCAGTTCCTTGACCAGAATAATGTTCTTCTCATCCACCACAGTGATGAAATCCTTGTTTCTCGCGGCAAAAAGGCTCTTCACCGTCTCCAGCGCCGCGCTGTCGTTTTCATTCCTGGTTTCGATCACGAACACAACTCTGCGCACGCTGATATCAATATGTAGCTTTTTGGCGCGATTGTAAATATCTACCAGCAGCAGATTATCCAGCAGCAAATTTTTAATAAAGTTATCTTTGTCAAACCGTTCCTTATAGGCAACCAGAAGGTTCTGAATCTGGAAAACCACAACCTTCCCCACCATATATACGTCATCGCCGCTTCCCCTGGCCAACAGGATATATTCCAGCTGATGTTCATCAAAAATCTTAAAAAACTGATATCCGTGTATTACCTGACTGTCCGCAGGCGAGTCCACGAACGCCATAATCGTCACTTCATGATCCTCAGCATCGGGAAAAGTAGTCGCTAAAGCTTTGCCTTCCGTATCACAGACACACAGGTCTACCCGGGTAATTCCTTTCAGCCCGTCGATGGTACTCTGAAGAATTTGATTCGAAATCATGCTACACACTCCTTATCCTGAATATTGTGATTCCCCCAAATACGCTACTCTACTATTCTATACGATAATCACAAAAAAAAAAAGAGGAAATGTTCAAAATTTCTCATTTCCTCACAAAATTTACTGATTCGTAATAATCCGCTCCGTCGCCGGATCAAACAGATAAAACCTGGAGGCATCCGGACAAACCAGAACTTTGTCTCCCGGATGACCGGTTTCTCCTTCCTTGCATCTGGCGACAAATCCGACCTTGTCCACCTGAAAATAAAGGAATAGCTCGTCTCCCACTGCCTCCTGGACCTGAATCATCGCCTCCACGCAGCCGTCTTTTGCTGCGCCCTCACAATCCTTTCCGAATCGAAAATCCTCCGGTCTGATGCCACAGACAACGGTCTTTCCCGCATATCCGTCCTCCAAAAGCGGAACAGACTGCTCCTTCGGCAGCGTAATCCGGTGTTCCCCCAGTGCCAGCGCGGCACAATCTCCTGCCTGTTCCACCACCACATCAAACAGATTCATCTGCGGTGAACCGATAAAACCAGCCACAAACTTATTGCAGGGATTCTGATACAATTCTTCCGGCGTTCCGATCTGCCGGATCTCGCCGTCATTCATCACCACAATCCGGTTTCCCAACGCCATCGCCTCCGTCTGGTCCTGGGTCACATAGATCACAGTGCTTTTCAGCTCCTTATGAATGCGTTTTAATTCCCTGCGGTTCTGTACTTTAATCTCCTCTGCCAGGTTCGACAACGGCTCATCCATCAGAAGCACCTTGGGCCTTCGGGCAATCGCGCGCCCAATGGCCACATTCTGCCGCTGACCGCCCGTAAGGGTTCTCGGCATACTGTCAAGCAAAGGCTCCAGATTCAGAAGTCGGGCCGCCCACCGCACCTCACGGTCAATCTCATCCTCCGGCAGCTTCCGCATCCTCAATCCAAAAGCCATATTCTCATACACAGTCATATCAGGATACAGGGCATAATTCTGAAAAACCATGGCGACATCTCGGTCCTTCGTCTCCATCTCGTTTACCCTGTTACCGCCAATTAAAATCTCCCCTGAGGTAATATCCTCCAATCCGGCAATCATGCGCAGAGTCGTAGATTTTCCGCATCCGGACGGACCCGCCAAGACGATAAATTCCCCGTCCTCTACCTCGATATTAAACTCCTTCACCGCCGCAAAGCCATTAGAAAAAACTTTGCCGACACGCCTCATCGATAATCCGGCCATATGCCCTCCTCCTCATTGTTCTCATCATACATTACGGATATCAAAAAAGCTATATGGCAATTCCATAAATTTTCACAGAACAATTGTAGAGTTTTACTACGTTTTTCTCATCGCAATTTCCCTCATATGGGATATTACTAAAGTTATCCGCTTTTTTCTGATGAATACTATGAAAACTGACGTTTACACACCTCTTTCGTGGATTTACGTAAAAAGACATCTCCCTTACAAAGATATGGGAAAAACCATACAAAGAGCCCTACTGCGCCAGCTCTATAAACCCCTCCCCCAGCACCTCCCTCACATCAGAGACAATCACAAATGCTTTCGGGTCCATCTCCCCTACCAGCTCCTTCAGTCTGACAATCTCCTTTTTAGATACCACACAGAACAATACCTCCCGCTCCTGCTGGGAATACATCCCTCTGGCATACAGGCTTGTCACACCCCGGTCCAGCTCCTTCATCAATCTCTCCGCGATTTCCTGGGTTCTGTCGGTAATAATCAATGCCTGCTTCGAGAACTTCCAGCCCTCGATGATCATATCCGAAACCTTGCTGACAAAAAACACGGCGATCATCGCATACATGGCATAATTCAGTCCAAATACAGCCGCGCCGCCCAGCACGATCAGCCCGTCCAGTACCTGCAACAGCTGCGCCACGGAAAAATGCTTCATCCGCCTTCTGATCAGCGCCGCCAAAAGATCCGTGCCACCAGTGGTAGCCTGTCCACCCAGCACCAGCCCAAAGCCGGCACCCGACAAGACCCCGCCAAAGACAGCACCCAAAAACAGATCATTTTCCACCACCGTCCAGGAGGGAATAAAAGCGAGAAAAACAGAGAGGGAAGCTGTCGCGAACAATGTTTTGAAAACCGGCTTCATCCCCTGAATGTATATAGCCGCCAGAAACAGAGGAATATTCAGCACCGTAGTTGTCAGCCACAACGGAATCTCCTGGCCTGTCAAAGCCATCCCCATATTTTTGACGATAATCGCAAGGCCCGACACACCTCCTGTTACCAGCCCGACCGGGTCATAAATACATTTTATGGCAAATGCCATGATCGCCGTCCCCAGTAAAACACGCAGATAGCTTTTACAAATATCTTTTTTTGATCGCATAGAACCTCCCTGTATCTCTCATGATGACCTACATACCAGCTGCTTCTGTCCCTACCATAAATGAAAGCGGGTTCTCCTATAATCTTTTGTCAGATGCACGGTTTTTACCGGAAGTTTGATGATGCCCTCACAGCAATATGTCCTCCGGATGAAACATCCCCCCTACGCGGCACATCAATACATGCAGAATCCCGTCGCCCCGCCGGCTGACATAGTGACAGTTGTAAAAGACACCTTCCGCTTCCATTCGAAGCAGCTTACGTACAGCCATTGTATCAAAATACACCCGGATATTGCAAGGCCCAACTACATACATCACAGTTTTCCTCTCCACCTTTTTTTTCACAACTGTCAACCGTCTCCCTGGCTCATAGTCTGGCCAGTCCGCATCGATTCTTCCTCCTAAATTCAGAAAAAAATACTCCTTCGCAAATTCCTTCGTCATTATTTTCGCTCCTTCAACATTAAATTACAGTTTACAACTTTTAACTGCTTTCTTCGACAAAACATTCCTTTTTATCATCTTTTAAAAGTTATATTTAGTCACCTATCCAAACGTTAAAGCGCTTATTCGATTACAAATTTTTCAACAAAATATACCAATAATACAAAATAATTCACATAAATAATGGAAAATATAAAAAATATTGCGGAAAATAAAATAGATTTTAAGAAATATTCAAATATACTCTTATATGATGTGAAGTGATCATAGCTGCCGCATCAAAAAAAGAAGCATGATGATTCATGCAGGCAAAAATCAGGGTAATGTCCCAAATAAATGATTATAGGCGAATGTTTTTAATAAACATATTCTAAGAGGGTGTTTCTAATGAATGCTTTCGTGAATGCTTTTCAGATGAGTCATTATATGTAGATTCTGTGAAATGAAAAGCGGAAAATCTCCGATTAATGAGATTTTCCGCTGTCCCAAGGGTCATGCCGGCGACCGGAATCGAACCGGTACGGACGATTAGGTCCGCAGGATTTTAAGTCCTGTGCGTCTGCCAGTTCCGCCACGCCGGCTTCCTGGGGCCTATAGGGCTCGAACCTATGACCCTCTGCTTGTAAGGCAGATGCT
>CAJUPT010000048.1:0-8295 GCA_910588405.1 uncultured Lachnospiraceae bacterium
TTTGCCTGAATATGAGCCAGACAGTACACTAGCGGCTTGTGATTCCTGCTTTATACAAAAACCCGATTCAGAATCTTATCCCTGTAACTGCCCGGCATGTATCTTCATTCCGCTGAGGCTGAGGCAGATCCTGTATCATTCAAGCATTATTTATTATCTTTTCACAGCGCGTTATGACAGGCAGCCAGATGATTTTCTCCCACGGCGTTAAGCTCCGGCCTCGTTTCCCTGCATTCCCCGGTACAGAACCTGCATCGGGAGGCAAAGCTGCAGCCTTTGGGCAAATCGATGGCATTCGGGATATCGCCCTCCAAAATAATCCGTTCCTTCTGCTCCTCCGGGTCAGCCTTGGGAATCGCTGACATCAGCGCCTGGGTGTAAGGATGGCGGACATTGGAAAACAGCTCCTGCGCAGGCGCCATCTCCACGATTCTGCCCAGATACATCACTGCCACCTGGTCGCAGATATGCTCCACCACACTCATCTCATGGGAAATAAAAAGCATGGTCATCCGAAGCCGCTTCCGCAGATCCGTAATCAGGTTCAGAATCTGAGCCTGCACCGATACGTCCAGGGCAGAGACGGCTTCATCGGCCACAATAAAGCTGGGGTCTAAAATCAGCGCCCGGGCGATGGCCAGACGCTGCAGCTGCCCGCCGGAAAGCTCTCCCGGGCTCCGTTCCAGCATATGCTCCGGCAGGCCAATATACTCCATAAGCTGTGAGATTTTTTCCCTCAGCTCCGACTCCTTCATCCCATATACCTTTCCTACCTCGCGCAGGGCGGTTCCCAGCTTCTGCTTGGGGTTAAAGGAGGAAAAGGGATTCTGGAACACCATCTGCATATTCCGGCGGTAAGGCTTCAATTCCTTAGAATTCATAGTGGAAATATCCGTGCCGTCGAATACAATCTCCCCTTCCGTAACGGGAAACAGCCGCAGCACCGAACGTCCCAGCGTGGACTTTCCGCAGCCGCTCTCTCCCACCACGCCCATAATCTCGCCCTCGCAGACCTCAAAGGAAACGTCATCCAGCGCCTTTAAAAGCTTGTGTCCGGAAGCATAATATTTTTTCAGATTTCTCACTTGGAGAATCTTGTGATCTCTGTCGATCAAATGTTCATTCATGATATACATCCTTTATACAAGTATCATATCTTCATTTCAGTGTTGCAGCTTTTCTTTTTCAACGAATATATCTGTTGATGCTAGCCGCCGCACTTTATATGATTCCAAAACCGCTGCTTTAAATATTTTGTATTTGCATATGATGACAAGCCGCCAGGTGCCCGCTGCCGCAGCTTCTGATCTCCGGAGCCAGTTCACATAAATTATCCCCATAGGGGCATCTGGGCAGATAGGCGCAAGCCCGGTTTTCCTCATACAGCTCCGGCGGGCTGCCGGGAATCGTGGGCAGGTATTCCACATTCATTCCGGTTTTGGGAATGCTGGCGATCAATGCTCTGCTGTAGGGATGAGCCGCATGGCGGAAAATAGTTTTCGTATCGCAGGTTTCCACCACTTTTCCGGCATACATCACCGATACCCGGTCACAGATTTCCGCCACAATGCCAAAGTTATGCGTAATCAGCAGGATGGACATGCCCATATCATCGGACAGTTTTTTCAATAATTCCAAAATCTGTGCCTGGATTGTCACATCCAGCGCCGTGGTCGGCTCATCCGCAATCAGCAGATCCGGGCTGCAGGCGATGGCGATGGCAATCATCACTCTTTGCTGCAGGCCGCCGCTCAGCTCAAAGGGATACTGCAAAGCCCTTTTTTCTGCCGGATAAATGCCTACCTTTTCCAAAATTTCAAACGTTTTTTTCCTGGCCGCAGCCTTAGAACACTTTTCATGCTGCCGGTAGGTTTCGCCGATCTGCTCTCCAACGGTCAGCAAAGGGTTCAGGGAGGTCATCGGGTCTTGGAAAATCATGGAGATCCTCCCGCCCCGGATCGCCTGCATCTGTTTTTTCGAAGCCTTCAGCAGATCTTTGCCATGGAAAAGAATCTCCCCGCTCATCCGGCTCCGCTGTTCATTGTGCAGCCGCATAATGGATTTTGAGGTCATGCTTTTCCCCGAACCGCTCTCTCCCACCAGCCCGTGGATTTCCCCGGGTCTGATTTCCATATTGACACCGTTTAACGCGTGGACGATTCCCCTGACTGACATTAGATCCAGCTTGAGATTCTTTAGCTCCAGCAGATTTTCCAGCTCCATCAGGCCACCCCCTCTTTCTGCCTGCGTTTCTCCACTTTCTTAAATGAAGGCAGCTTTCTCTGCACCGGTTCAAAATACTGGTGCAGCCCGTCGCTGAATATATTCAGGGCTACCACCGTGACGATGATCGCGATACCAGGCGCAAGGGCAAGCAGCGGATTTTGCAGAAGGAAATTCCTTCCCTCATCCAGCATGGCGCCCCAGTCCGCCGTAGGCGGCTGGACGCCCAGCCCCAGAAAGCTTAAAGAGGCCAAGTCCAAAATGGCATAGGCTAAATCTAAAGTGATCTGCACGGTAATGGTGGACACACAGTTAGGCAGAATATGCCTGAACATAATCCTTGCATCGGAATACCCGATGGAATTAGCCGCCTCCACATAGGTTTTATTTTTTTCTACCAGTGTCAGCGACCGGACAAGCCTGGCCAGCATGGGCACATAAACGATTCCCAGGGCTACAACGGCGCTCGCCATCCCCCGCCCGAAACCGGCCACCAGCACAAATGCCAGCAAAAGTGAGGGGAAAGCCAGAACCACATCGCAGACACGGCCGATCACGGCATCTGCCAAACCACCATAATAGCCGGACACCAGCCCCAAAGGCACCCCGACCATTACGGAGAAAGCCACCACGCCTATGGCGCTTAACAATGTCGTCCTGCCGCCATAAAACAGGCGGGTCAGCAAATCCCTTCCCACCTTATCCGTCCCCAGCAGGTGCCTCAAAGAAGGCAGCGCCAATGATTCCGTCAGGTTCTGCTCTGTCGGGGAATAAGGTGAGATCAGCGGCGCAAAGATACAGCACAGGATAATCAGCGCCAGAAACAGCATTGATAAAACCATAGGCGCCGTAAAGAAAACCCCTTCCTGTCTCTTTTTATGTATTTTGGGAAGCAGCGGCTTATGCCAGAAAATTTCTGAAAATTTTGCCATTTTTTCCTCTTTCTATGCCTTTTTTATGAATCATTTTTAACAGCTTTTTAAGCTTAACTTCTACTCCAGCCTTATCCTCGGATCGATCAGCGCATACACAATATCGACCAACAAATTGATCAGCAAGAAAACCGTTACCAGCATCAGCGTAATCCCCTGCACTACCGGGTAATCCGATGACTTGACGCCGCCGATCAGGATATCCCCGAGGCCGCCCAGTGCAAACACATTTTCTACCAGCACCGCTCCCACCAGCATTGTTCCGATCTGGATGCTGGCCACCGTGATCACCGGAATCACAGCGTTCTTAAAACAGTGCTTCATCACGACCTGATAATAAGGAATGCCTTTGGCAATGGCTGTCGTCGCATAATTTGAATTCAGCTGCTCGATCATATTGCTGCGGGTGATCCGGGAAATCAGTGCTACCATATTCAGGCTTAAGGCCACGGAAGGAAGAAACAGATACCGCAGGTTTTCCACAAAGGTTTTCCCGCTTCCAAAAGAGGGAAACATCTTTAACCGCAGGGCAAACACCAGCATCAGCGCAATGGCTGTCAAAAACACCGGGGATGCCACAAAAATCAGGGTCAGCACCGACAGTATCCTGTCCGTCAGCCGGTTCATCCGCACTGCGCTGATCACACCTATAGGGATAGCGATCACCAGCGCCAGCACCGCGCTCATCAGAACCAGCTGAGCCGTAGTGGGCAGCCGACCTGCAATCAGAGAATTCACCGACTGCTTGTACTCAAAGCTGTCCCCCAGATCCCCCCCCATCGCATGGGTAATCCAGATCACATACTGCTCCGGCAGGGATTTATCCAGATAATATTTTTCCTCCAGCGACTGCCTGGTTTCCGCACTGATTTTTTTCCCTTTTGTCATGGACGCAACCGGATCAGAAGGCGTAATCCTGACCATGCAGAAAATCAGCACCGATACCGCAAACAGAATGGGAATCATCTGAAGGATACGTTTACCTATAAATTTAACCAAAACGGAACCTCCTTACCGCTCCGGCATCCACTGCCCAAGAACTGAATCATTTGCTGATTTATTGCTATGATCCTGATAGCTCAGGAAAAACAGCAAAACATACATGGCCAGCGTTTTTGCCGAAGCTGCCGTAATAAAAACGGTAAATTTACCACTTCTTCCAATTGATTACGAATCATTTGGCATAATACGCCACTCACGCACTTTATCGGATTACCATGATAATTTACCATTTTTTTTAATAATATACAATAGCCTGTGTATAAAAAATCAAATTCATCGATTTGAAATTTCTATTTTATTCCAAAACTGTCTCCCACACCGCATATAATGTCAGAGCTTCCCTCACGGTATCGTTCTCAAAATCCCATGGCTGGCTGCCGTCGGGCGTCAGGCTCCACCCTTTTAAGGTATAACCGGGACGTACCACCGGCTCCGGCTCCTCCACATTTCCGCCAAAAGGAACGGATTGAATCACCGCCTCGCTGCCGCCCAGACTGTCAAAGGTGACGGTCAGCCCCTTGGAACCGGAGCCTGCCGCCAGCAAAAGAATCAGCACACCGGCCATCAGGAAAATAATCACGCCTCCCGCCCATCGGCTCATGCTCCGGCGCTTTTCCTCATCCATCCCCTGTTTTTCGGGATAGGCCGATACGCCAAACAAGCCATACCGCCGGGAGCCGGAGGAGGCTTCCCCCGGCTTCATCCCGGCCGTCTGGCTTGATGGCTTTATTGTTTGGTTTGCTTCTGTTGTTTCATTCAGCTCTAACATTTGGTCTGACTTTGTTGTATTGTCCAAATTCATTGTCTTATTCGACTTCGTTTTTTCATTCAATTTCGTTATTTTTATCTGATTTCATTCCTTTGGAAGCCATCCTTTGGGAAGCCATCTTACTTCTTGGTCAGATACTTCCGCATATCGATAGAGCAGGCCAGCAGGATGATGGCGCCCTTGATAATATACTGCAGGTTCTGGTCAATGGCCAGATAGTTCAGGCACACGAAGATGATACGCAGAAGCACTACGCCCAATACCACGCCGCCGATGGTTCCGGTACCGCCGACGAAGGAAACGCCGCCGATTACGCAGGCCGCGATGGCATCCGACTCATAGTTCTGGCCGGAGTTAGGCGTATTCGATGCGATACGGGCCGCATCAATAAAGCCGGTATAGCCGTAAGTAATACCTGCCAGGGTATGAACCATCACGGTAGTCATAAATACGTTGACACCGGAAACCTTCGCCGCTTCCGGATTGGAGCCTACTGCAAACATATTTTTGCCGAAGGGCGTTTTGTTCCAGATAAACCACATGATCGCCAGCACAATCAGCGCATAAATCACGTAGTTAGGAATGCTCTGCCCGCCGAATTTCGGCAGGATCGTTCCTTTTACAAAATTCGTATATTTATCGGACAAGCCGGAGATCGGCTGGCCGTTATTCCCGTTTAACATATAGTACAGCAGACAGGTACCGTATACAATCAGCTGCGTAGCCAATGTAACGATAAAAGGATGCAGCTCAAATTTCGCTACAAAGAATCCGTTTACCAGGCCGACGATTCCGCCGATGGCCATGGCCAGCAGAATGACAAGAATAATCGGCATCTCACCCATGTCCGCATAAAATTTGTTAATATAGGTAGCAGCCTGCAAAAGGGATGCGGAAATCGCCCCGGTCAGGCCTACCACACGTCCGGCTGACAAGTCGGTACCCGTCAAAACGATACAGCCGCCGATGCCCAGCGCCATAGGCAGGTTAGCTGCCACTAAGGTAAGCAGGTTGACTGCGGAAGACACAGACGCGATATTCTTGTTTTTCATATAGGTATAGATCAGAAAGACTACCAGAATGATATAAATAGCATTGTTCAGTAGTCCGTCGATCCAGAATTTTTTACGGTCTTTGGCATCCAGCGTTTTATAGCGCGCGGATGTCTGTTTCAGCGCATTAACAGGATTTTTCATTACTCATATCCCTCCCTCTTATGCAAATTTCGCAGCTAAAGCCATGATCTCTTCCTGGGTGGTATTGCGGGCATCCACCTCGCCGGCCAGCCGTCCGCCCGACATGACAAGGATGCGGTCGCATACGCCTAAAAGCTCCGGCATTTCTGAGGAAACCATCAGCACCGTCTTTCCTTCATTGGCCAAATCTATGATTAACTGATAAATCTCATATTTTGCGCCGACGTCGATTCCTCTTGTCGGTTCGTCTAACAAAAGCACTTCCGGCGAGGTCAAAAGCCAGCGCCCCAGAATTACCTTTTGCTGGTTGCCGCCTGACAAAGAACGAATTTTTTCCTCCTGGTTCGGCGTCTTAATCCGCATCGCCTCGATCGCCCATTTCGTATCTTCGTGCATGGACTTCTCACTGAGGCAGATATGAGCCATTAAGTGTTTTTTCAGGCTGGAAATCACCGTGTTATCCCGGATATTCCGGATGCCGAATATACCTGTAGCCCGTCGTTCTTCTGTCAGCAAGGCAAATCCGGCCTTGATGGACTGGCGGGAATTTTTATTTTTCACCGTTTTGCCGCCCAGCTTAATCTCACCGGAATGGCGGGTGGCCACGCCGAAAATATTTTCAAGAGTCTCCGTCCTGCCGCTGCCGTCCAGGCCGGCCAGGCCCACGATCTCCCCTCTCCGGGCGGTAAAGGATACGTCTTTCAGGGCTGAGTACTGCGCCGTCAGCCCCTCCACCTCCAAATAAACCTCTCCCGGCTCATTGGTCTTTGGCGGGAACTGGCTGCCCAGCTCACGGCCTACCATCAGCTTAATCAGCGTCGCATTATCCAGCTCGGCAGCAGGCCTGGTATCCACCCACTGGCCGTCGCGCATCACCGTCACGTCGTCAGAGATACGCAGAATCTCCGCCATCTTATGTGAAATATAGATGATGCCGCAGCCCTTGTCCCGGAGCATATTAATGATACGGAATAAATGCTCCACCTCCTGCTCGGTCAAAGACGAGGTGGGTTCGTCAAATACGATGATCTTGGCATTATAAGAAACGGCCTTGGCGATCTCTACCATCTGTCGCTTAGATACCGGCAGGGTACTCATAATCTGATGGGGATCCACATCGATCTCCAGCTCCTCAAATACCCGTTTCGTCTCCTGCAGCATCGTATGCTCATTGACCATAAAGCCTGCGGTGGTGGGATAGCGCCCCAGCCACAGATTATCCATAACGCTGCGCTTTAAAGCCTGGTTCAGCTCCTGATGTACCATGGCCACGCCGTTTTCAAGGGCATCTTTACTGCTTTTGAAGTTTACCTCCCGGCCTTCTAAGAGAGTTGTTCCCTCATCCTTAAAATAGATACCAAACAGGCATTTCATCAGGGTGGATTTCCCAGCGCCGTTTTCTCCCATCAGCGCATGGACCGTCCCCCGCCGGACTGTCAGCGACACATGGTCCAGAGCCTTCACGCCCGGAAAGCTTTTGCATATGTCCGTCATTTGTAATAAAACATCCGACTCCATCCGCAACGCTCCTTTCTCTGTAAACTTTTAAAAGGAGGCCGCCGCTTCAGCGGCAGCCCCCTCCACTGTTCCAATCGCTTTTCAAACGACCTTAAATTATTCCGCACCGGTAAATGCGGCATATGCAACATACAGCTTGTTGGCAACGCCTTCCGCCACGCTGTAGATCTCGTCGGTAGCGGCAACGGCAGCGATACCGTCAGCCATAGGAGTTCCTGCGGCTGCGTTCTCAACCATGCCTCTGATGGCTTTTGCCATACCTACGGCATCCTGCTTAACCGTACCTGCCATAGCGCCCTGTGCGATCAGGCTCTGTGCGGAATCCGTAGCGTCTACGCCGAATACGGGGATGGTCTTGCTGCCTTCCTCGCCGGTATTGTAGCCGACTGCCTGCAGAGCGGAGATAACGCCCTCAGCCATATTGTCATTGTTGCAGATTACCAGCTCGATCATGTTATTGTTTGCTTCACTGTACTGAGACAGGTTGGTCTGCATATATTCCTGGCCGGCTTTTGCGGACCACTGGCCGTCCATATCTACCTGGTATCCGGACTGGCTGGATGCGTCGAAATAAGCCAGTTCAGGCTTGTCAGCGGCAGTCAGAACCGCATTGGCATCCTCTACGCCGTACTGGGTACGGTAGATCGCCTCTACG
>CAJUPT010000048.1:8305-28417 GCA_910588405.1 uncultured Lachnospiraceae bacterium
CCGTCGCCGTTCAGATCTACGGTATCATAGTTTGCCAGCAGATACTCGCCGATCATCTTGCCCTGCAGATGGCCTGCCTCGGGAGCGTCGGTTCCGATAAAGCAGATATTATCATTCGCGCCGAGAACCGCGCCTTCGTTTCCGTCTTCCTCAACGGCACGGTTGAAGAAGATTACCTGAGCGCCCTGTCCGTTGGCCTTCTCGATAATGGCTTTTGCAGTATCGGAGGAGCCGGAAGTAACCATATTTACCACCAGGATCTTGTAACCGTCGGTGAGAGCCGTATCGATACTCTCGTTCTGGGTGGTCTGGTTGCCGTTGGCATCAAAGTTCTGATACACTGCACCTGCCGCGTTCAGCTCGGCATCCAGTGCGGTACGCACCGAGGAAATATAGGTATCAGAGAAATTGTAATAGAATACCGCTACCTTTACGCCTTCCGCGGCGCCGCCCTGCGCGGCTTCGCTGCCGCTGCCGGCTGTTGTGCCTTCTTCACCTGCTGCCGTGGTATCCTCGTTACCTGCGGCAGGAGCCGCCGTCGTGTCTTTCTCGGCTGCAGCCGTGGTGTCCTTGGAACCGCCGTTACCGCCGCATGCGGTCAATGCGAGAACCATGGCCAGTACTACAGCCAGTGCTGAAATTCTTTTCATTTTCTTCATGTTCTCCCTCCTTAAATAGCTTGTCCGAAGCCTTGGGCTGATGCCGGGCTTCTGATCTTAGTATGGAACAGGTAAAATTTTCCCATTCCATTGTTCAATATTTTAACATATTATTGTAAAAAGCGCAAGAAAATTTTCTGATAATTGCTTAATATATCGGAGGATTGCATAAATCAAATCGCAAAATTCCTGCTTTTATGATTCTTTCTCCTCATTGCCGGAGCGATCTTCACCGGCCTGTTCGCTGCCGTCAGCTTGATCCTCCTCTTTTGGGGCCATCGCCGACATTTTCCAGGCTAAAATACCCAGCAGGATACAGCCGCCTCCCAATAACGCGACGCCGCCGGCTAACAGCGCAAAAGAAGGCGCGTCCGGGCCGCCGGCCAGATACCCTTTTACCATCTGAAAAATCAAGTAAGCCAGATAAACAATGGCCATCAGATAAATCATCGCGTGGGAACGCGGGTTAAATTCTCTTTTAGGAGGTTTTTGGTCAGACATATCGCCACTCCTTATCATCTGCCATATTGATGAATCATATACATTGATTTTTTCTGAGATCACGCAAATATATATGCCAAACATTACGGCGCACTCAAAATATCGTACCACTGATACATTTCATTCCCGCAGGCAGCGAGCCAAACAGCTGGTATTAGTCAATAATCGCCATCACCGGTTAGACAGCTCGTCCATAATATCCGTCCAGGACAATTCCTTTTCCGCCATCAGCACCATCAGGTGGTACAGCAGGTCGGAGATTTCATAGACCACTTCCTCAGAGCCGGGATTTTTGGCGGCGATCACCGTCTCCGTCGCCTCCTCGCCCACCTTTTTCAGAATCTTGTCGATTCCTTTATCAAACAGATAATTGGTGTAGGAGCCCTCCCTGGGATTGACCTTCCTGTCCTTGATTACATCATAGACTTGTTCCAGCACCTTCAGCGGATTGCGCTCATCGTAGTTTTTCTTTAAAATCTGACGGTAAAAACAACTGTGGTTTCCCGTATGACAGGCGGCGCCCACCTGGCCTACCTTTGCCAGCAGCGTGTCATTGTCGCAGTCGATGCGCAGCTCCTTCACATACTGATAATGCCCGGAGGTTGCGCCCTTTTCCCACAGCTCCTGACGGCTCCTGCTGAAATAGGTCATTTTCCCTGTCCGGGACGTGGCCTCATAAGCCTCCTGGTTCATATAGGCAACCATCAGCACCTCATCCGTCTCATAATCCTGCACCACAACCGGAACCAGTCCGTCACTGTTTTTCTTAAGCTCGTCCCAGGTCAGGGACGGTTCGCACAGGTTCACCAGGATTCCCCGGCTCTTCCAGGCCAGCTTCTTTTCCATCAGACGGTCTGCTTCCTCCTGGGGCACTGACAGCATCATGCCGGACACCGTAGGAATATCCACCAGCTGCTCCTGCCATTCAAGCACCAGCGGCAGCGGAAATGCCTTAATATTATCAATATCCTCTTTGCCCTGGCAGTCCTTCGGATAAAAGACCCGGCTGATTCCACAGGCGGCATAATCAAAGCCGTCGCTGATATCCCTGGCTTTTATGGCCACCTTCTCCTTTCCGAACCGTTCTACTGCCTCCTTTAAAAGCTGGGTCGGGTCATCATCGGAAAAGACAATGGTCTTTGCCCCTGCATACAGATACTTTTTCACATCATCCATTCCCCGCAGTACGCCTCCCACCGCAATGGGAATATCCACGGAATGGACAATTTTTTTGATCATGGAAATCGTCCTGTCATGCCCGGCTTCATCGGAAGGCTCCTCCCAGATAAAAATTTCATCGGCCCCGCTGTCGCTGTAAATCCGGCACAGATCCGGTACGTTACTATAGACACGTCCTCCTACCAGCACTGCTTTTCCGTCGCTGATCGTCAGCCTGGGAATAATCTTTTTGTATTCTGCCATGGCAACCTCCACTTATCTTTTAAGCATACTCCAAAACTTCGTTAATACGAAACTCCTCGGAAACGCTTTTTTATTCAAACCACAGAGGATATATGCCGCTTAAAAGCGGCGCAGAATCCTTTTTATCTGTGGGATACTTCATTTAAACAGGCTGACCGCATCCTTCAGCCGTATCTTACCCTCATACAGGGCATCATCCAGCACCACGCCGAATATACCTGTCTCGTTGATTTTTTCCAGTTCCTTTAATGTCATGATTTTCCCCGATATAATCACTTCTATACCGGTAATATCGGAAATTTCGGCCAAAAGCTCCAGACTGTTGCCCGACATCACACCCATCGGCGACACGTCATGAAAAATCATCCGGGAAATCTTCATACGCCGCATTTCCATACAGTAATTCAGCAGCATCTCAAAACCTCCGGTCTCCCGCTCTCCGTATACCAGACGTCCGTCGCTGATATGAACGCTGACAATCAGACGGTTCGCGCCAAACAGCTTCACCGATTCCTTTACGAATCCAGGGCTCAGCATGGCCTTTGTCCCGATCACCGCCCTGCGAATCCCACAATTCATGGCAAACTCAATCTCTTTAAAGGTGCGAATCCCTCCATATAGCTGCAGCGGCACCGGCAATGCGTAAGCGACCGCCTTAATCGCCGCCGTATTAATGATATGCCCGGTCTTAATGCCGTCAATATCCACAAGATGAATCCCGTCTGCCCCCTCATCCATCCAGTGCAGCGCCGTCTGCTCTGCGTTTGACAGACTGGAAAGGCCGGTTTTCAATTTTCTGCATTGTCCGTTGACAATTTCCACGGAAGGGTATATTTTCATTTCTACCTCATATTTTCCAGGAAAGCTCCTCTTTTTGGGATGCACTTTCAGGCTTTTGCCATTTCACGATATGTTTTTGCTTTACAGGCTGCCCTTCGTGGACAGAACATTGCTGATTCTGCCGTCAAGCCCCGCCGCTTCGTCCAGCGCTTTCGCAAAAGCTTTGAACACTGCCTCTGCGATATGATGGTCATTTTCACCATAAAGCTTTTTCATATGGAGATTCATCCCGCAGGAATAGGAAATCGCATAGAAAAATTCCTTTACCATCTGCGTATCAAATTCTCCGATCCGCTCTCCCTGGAACGGAACATCATATACAAAATATGGGCGGCCTGACAGATCCAGCGCGCACAGCACCAACGTTTCGTCCATCGGCAGCATGATGGAACCATACCGCCGCACCGCCTTTTTTTCACCTAACGCCTGTCTGATGGCCGTTCCTAGGACGATACCGGTATCCTCAATCGTGTGATGACAATCCACATGGAGATCGCCCTTTGCCTCCACTTCCAGATCAAAAAAGCCATGTCTGGAAAAACTCTCCAGCATATGATCAAAAAAACCGATTCCGGTATGTATTTTCGCCGTCCCGGCCCCGTCCAGATTGATTGTCACCGTAATCGCCGTCTCGCCGGTGGTCCGGCTGACCGTCGCCTTGCGCTCCGGAATAAATGCGGCTGATTTATCCATAAAAACCATTTCCTCTTTTCTTTCGCGTTCTCTTTTTCATCCTACAAGGATATCTGCCCTTTTATCTCCGGCATGTACCTGAGTTCATGTCCTTTTCATGTCATAAGAAAGGTTTATGAACTTTCTTCATTTCTCATTTTCCTATGTTTGGCTTAATCTTCTATCCCTACTTTATCCTAACTTGAAACGAATGTCAATGCTTCCCGTCTGTCAGCAGTCCTCTCAGTCCGGTCAAAATCCGGTTAATCCGCTCATATTCCATTTTCATGCTCACCTGATTGACCACAACTCTCGCCGATAAATCGCAGACCTCCTCCAGCACATCCAGGCCGTTTTCTCTAAGCGTAGTGCCGGTTTCCACGATATCCACAATGACCTCTGACAGCCCGACTAACGGCGCCAGCTCGATGGAGCCGTTCAGCTTGATAATCTCTACGGTCTGATGCTTCTGATTATAAAAATATTCTTTGGCGATATTGGGATATTTGGTGGCCACCCGAATCAGCTCCCGATGCTTTAACAGCTCCGCGGCGCCTTTCGGGCCGCAGACGCACATCCTGCAACGGCCCATTCCCAAATCCAGCACCTCATACAGCTTCCGCCCGGCCTCCAAAATCGTATCCCGGCCCGCCACTCCCAGATCTGCCGCGCCATATTCTACGTAGGTAGGCACATCCGTGGCTTTCGCCAGGAAAAATTTTAGTTTCAGTTCTTCATTGACAAAGATCAGCCGTCTCGTGCCCTCTTCCTTCATCTCCTGGCAGGTGATGCCGATCTCTTCCATCAGCTTCATCGTCTGATCCGCCAGCCGCCCTTTGGGCAGCGCAAATGTGATGTATCTCATAGTGTCCCCTATTCCTCAATAAACTCCCGTCTTTCAATCAATTCCCCATCCGCATCATATTCATAGACAAAATAGCATTGCAGATTCCCGTCCTTATCATAAAAGCTATCCTTACTGCGTTTCCCTTCGGAATTTCTCTCAAATATCCAATAATTGCGCAGCTTGCCATCCGGCCCAAAGAGGCTGTGTTTTTTGATCTCCCCGTCCGCATCATACTCATAGGTATAATATGCCTTTAATTTTTGATCCGAATCGTAATACTGTTCTTTAAGAAGCGTTCCGTCCTCATCCCGCTCATAGGCTCTGCTGCTTTCCAGCCTCCCATCATGATCATACTGCTCTGTTTTAATTCGATATCCGTTACTGTCATACCCATGAATAATTTTATATAATGAACCGTCCTTCTCTTCGTATCCGAAGGTATCTGTTACATGCCCGTCTTGATCATAGGCCACTTCGATTTCATCCGTCTGAATGCCCGCGGCGTTATATGCCGTGACATAGCTCTTTTGTCCGGCTTCATCGTAATAATATTCATGATACCAGATCAAATTCCCCTCTTTGTCAAAGCTGGAAAGCTTTCTTAACTGATCCTGGGAATCCCGGATCGTTCCGCTGTTTATCTCTACAATCTTATCGGAGACTTTTCTGTCGCCATCCGTTTTTTCCATTCCTTCACTCAGGATTTCCAATGCCTTGTCATAATCCTTACGCCGGATATAAATATCTGCCAATCCCAGATATTCCTCAGCAAAGGAATCATCCAGGCTGATGGCTTTTTCATAATCCGCCTGAGCTGCCGACATATGAACAGCCGTCTCACCGCTGCGGGCATGGGCGTCGCCTCTTGCAATATAGATTTCCGGATGCTCTGCCTCCGCTTCCGCTGCCTGTGTAAACAGCACAATGGCATCCTGATACCGTTTTCCTTCCAGATACTGTAAACCCCTATCATATGGATCTCTCCAGTCCGGTTTTTTCTCGCATCCGACCAGAAGCAATATCATGAATAAACACAATCCCACTTTTCTCATAGTCTCCTCCTCACCCGTTTTTATTTTCGCCGGTTTTCAAGCTGATCTTCTCGGCTTCTTTTCCATTCTCTCCAATATAAAAAAGACTGTTCGCTCCCATTCGTTTTCCATATTCGACATAATCTTCCAGGTTGTGCCCTTCCAGATGATAAACAGCCAGTCTGACGCCTTTTTTTCGTAAATCGCCGGCCAAAACGATCCCCCGCTCCGACTGCCCGTCTTTGCAGACCACCAGCGCATCGATCCCCTCCGTTTGAATTCTGATCTTCTGCCGCTCCATAGCAGTCAGCAGGCCGTCCACGGAAATTTTGAAACCCACGGAGGGCCGGTCTTTCCCGAACTGGGCCATCAGTGTATCGTATCGTCCCCCGGAGACAATCGTATCGCCGGTTCCGTAAGTGTATCCTTTAAATATTACACCAGTGTAATATCTGTATGTAACCATCATGCCCAAATCAAAGGAAACATATTTTTCTAGTCCGTATAATTTCAAAATCTCATAAATTTTTTCCAGCCGGTCAACCGCCTCCATCGCGGCAGAGTACTTACTGTCCTCCATTGCGGCGGCAGTCTCGTTTGCAACTGCAGCTTCGCTCGCGGCGCCCCCATCCCCTTGGCAGACATCTCTCCTGGTCAGCAGCTTTCTGGCCAATGTCAATGAATCTTCCGTGCCGAACAGCTGCGGCAGCTTTCGAAACAGTTCCTTTTTCTCCCCAGATATGGGCATCTGCGAAATTCGGGTCTCAATACCGAAATAATTTTTATTGTCAAACAGTGCCCGCAGTTCTTCTCTGTCTTTCTCCTGAATTCCCGCCTCATTCAAAAGACCGTCAAAGAATCCTGCATGGCCCAGCTCAATCTGAAATTCCGTAAGACCGGCTTTCAACAGACAGTCGATCACCAGCGCCACCATCTCTGCATCGGCCTGTACGCCGTCGTCCCCGATCAGCTCCGCCCCCGCGTCGGTGCATTCCTTCAAACGCCCCTGATAGCTGGAATTATTCGTATATGTATTGCCCAGGTAACACAAACGTACAGGAATCCTTTCCTCCGAATAATATTTGGCAGCACAGCGGGCGATGGAAGGCGTCATATCCGGTCGCAAAACCAGCGTATTGCCCTCCCGGTCAAAAAATTTAAACATATCTTTTGAGGCCACACTGCCCCGTTCCTTACGAAATATATCAAAAAATTCAAACCCCGGCGTCTGGATATCCCGATAGCCATACAGGTTCATGGTCTCCCGAATTTTTTGCTCTACCGCCAGTTTCCTGGCACATTCTCCATTATAGATATCCCGTACACCCTCCGGGGTATGCAAAAGCTGTTCCATCATCGTATCCCTTTCTAATTTAGTTCCGCAACTCCCCTTCCAAGCCCCCTTGGACTGGGAGAATTTCCAGCCACTAATGTGTCTGTAAATCCTCCCGGGACTTGTACGGTCCGCTGCCGTTAGTTCCGCAACTCCAAATCCCGTTTTAGCGCTTCCAGATAGTGAACTGGTACGCCTTCATAAGAACGAATCTCATAGTCCAAATCAATTTCTGTAAGAAGAAAGCTTTTTCTTCCCCCTGTCTCTTTTCTCTGCCAGAAATCAAACAGCCGCTGAAACGGCAGATAAACAAACTTTTCAAGGTGCGTGTAATATAAAATCAAAAAAGCGACGCCGCTTTGTCTCTCAAACTCTTCCATAAACCGCACCTGGTGTTCATGGACATTCTGTAGAGGAAAGGTATCTGTATGGCACTCTTTCGCATCGAAGCAGACCGGTACGCCCTGTACCACTCCGATATAATCCACCGTACTTTTCCGGTCAAAATAAGCCAGGGTGATGTGCCTGTGCTCCGGGTCAATCTTAATTGGCTTAATAGGCGTAGGGACCTTCTGAATCAATGCCAGATGCTTATCGCGATACTTTTCATTACTATAATTAATCAGTTCCTCCAGGGATGAACCCCGAAGGCCCCGGGAATTCCACGTAGCCATGCATCCTCTTTCCTGACATAAATTTCACTTTACGATTTTTAAGCTCTGCAGGAACAGGAATCCCTACACCGTCCAGCACCTTCAAAAACCGCGGCTCCAACGGCGCTGTAAATTCCTTCCCTGCCAGCCCGGGAAACGGACAGTTGTCCGCCGGCATGACAAACCTCCCCGCATGGAGCAGCTGGCCTTTTAAACCGTATTTCCGGGAAAATTCCCGGTTAATCTCCTGATTTCCATATTTAGGATCACCGATAATACAATGCCCCTCTGCACTTAAATGCGCCCGGATCTGATGGCTTCTTCCGGTAATCAGATGAATCTCCAGCAGCGTACAGCCGCCGCCGTATCCCAGCGGACGGTATACCGTTTCAATATATCTGGCAGTTTCTTTGCGGCAGGTATTTTCAGCGCTTTCTCTTCTGGCTTCATAAACGCTGCCCGGCAAAAAAGCATCCTTTTTATTGAAATCTTCCCGAGACATGCCGCCTTGGACAGAGAAAACCCGCACCTGGTTTGTATTTGTATCTTTTACCAGATACCCCTTTAATTGCCGCGCTTCCTTCACCTGCCCCCATACCAGTGCATAATACAGCTTTTTCCCCGTCCTGTCCTTCAGAATCCGCGACAGCCCCTGCAGCCCTTTCAGGGAAATCCCCGCCAGTACGATGCCGCTGGTATTGCGGTCCAGACGGTTGCAGACGGAAGGCTTCTGCATCTTAAGCTGGTCTTCTGTCATTCTCCCGGAGTTCAAAAGCCATGCGATCATATGCTCATTTAGAGAGATATCTTCCGGTTTCGCTTTCTGGGTCAGCATGCCCCAAGGTTTGCTCAGCACAAGGATATTCTCATCCTTGTAAATAAGAGTAAACGGATCGCCATCCGCAATGCTTTCCCCATAACACAGGCCATCAGTCCTGACAAACTTTCCAAATGTCTCATTGCCAGTCCCGACAAATTTTTCAATCGTTTCATCCGCCAGATATAATGTCAGCGAATCCCCCTCTGCCAGCCGCTCCGAGCCCTCCGCCTTTTTCCCATTCAGCACGATATTTTTCTTTCTCAGCATTTTATAAAAAAAGCTTTTGGGGGCCAGGCTCATATATTTCCCAAGAAACTTATCCAGCCTTTGTCCCGCCTCCCGCTCCGTAATTTCGATTGTTTTCATTGATGCTTTATTCCTGCTTCCGATACGCCTGCCGCGCCACCTTTGTCATTTTAATCATTCGCTATTCATTTAGAACGGGCTTCTGCCTCACTGATCCCGCCGCATATTTTACTTCCCTATGTTATCACTGTTTCACCTCAGAAGCAAGACTTATATTTCTGCTTAAATCAACAGCCCTCAGCCTCCCCCGAAAACAGGATTCCCTTCACACCCGAAAAAAACAGAACCACCCATCAGACAGGTGATCCTGTTTTCCCACGCAAGAACTATTGCATTTTACCGTATTAATTTTAACAATGCTATTTCAGAATGGCTTTGTCCTATTACAACCCTATATCTCACTCTCCGCACAGATAAATTCTGCTTTGGCGGTACAGTGCTTCTACCAATTTCCGGGATGCCAGCCTGATATTTGCGACAATCGGATACTTTCCGTACTGTGTGACAAACGCCTTTGCGGCCGCTTCGATCTCATCGTCGGACGCATCCTCGGGAAGCTCGGGAACATCCACGCCGAGAATGATATCCTTGCCGTATTTTTCATACAGCATCGCTTTGTCATTCATCGGCTGACCGCTCCACATATCCACGCCGGCCTCGATCATAGCGGGAACCAGCAGTTCATTTTTGCCGCAGGAGTGCTGCTGAAAGATCAGTCCCTTTGAATGACAAAAATCAGCGATCCTGCGAATATAGGGAACAATCATCTCGCGACAGGTCTCAATCGAGAAAAACGGCGCTCTCTGACTGCCCCAGTCGTCATGGAACAATACTTCCTTTACATCCAACGCATCGATATATTTTTGTATCATGGCAATATACATGTCCGCCAGCTTGTCAAACAGTTCATGAACAGCCGGCTTCTGCTCTTCATCCACCAGCGCCACCAAAGCGCCCTCAAAATCCATAAAAGAGATCAGCCGTTCAAACATCCCGTTTTGAAAACAGCATCCAACCACACGGGTCTCGCTCTTAAACGGCGCGTTCAGCTTTGCAACCGACTCCCAGTCCATTGCGTTTACATCTGGAAATGTGATTTTATCATGCCATTCCGTCGCATCGTCCAGGGCCGGATTGCCCGGTTTTACCATGGAGCCGCCTGCAACGGGCACATACACCCATTCAATTCCGAACAGGTCCGGTCCGCCTTTTTCTTCGTCAGGCTGGGCCGGCCCCAGATCCCGGATCTCCGCCCTCGCCACATGATCCGGATTAATGCGGGACTCAATATTAATAATATCGCTGGACACAGGCATCCACAGATTTTCGCCCTTCAAAGCGGCGAACATATTTTCGCTTACCGTGATCGGCGTGTTATAAATCGGCGTATCCGAAAGAAAAGATACCGTTGTATTTAAAAACTGCCCTTTTATCTCTAATTCCTCAGAGCGATATGGAATTTTATTCATTCTTTCCTCCTTCTTGACACAGCCTCTCTGCGTCATCCAGGTAAATTTGGAAGTTTACTTCCAAACTTTCCTCTTTCCTGACACAGCTCACCGTGTCGTCAGGGTAGATTTGAAGGTTTCCTCTATGATTTATTTAGCAGCCTCTTCCTTTTCCCGGGCCTCGTTTGCTTCCGCATAGAATCTGGCCTGATCATCGGTCAGCTTGTAGCCAAAAAATGCGATCAAAGCGCCCGCTACCATAAACAGCGCCGGGAACAACCCAAGAACCATCATATATCTGGATACGAACTGTGCCGTAACTTCCATTCCTGCACTGTAGCCTGCCCAGGCCAAAAGATAGCCTACGAGGGAACCGCCTACCGCAAAACCGATCTTAGTAGGAAGATTCATTACAGTCAATGCCATGGTACGGTTATCCTGTCCGGATGTATAGTAACCATACTCGCCGCAGTCAAGATAATAATTTGCCGTCATGGACTGGTACACATACTGAGCGGCCTGTGCGGTACACATAAACACCACCACAAACCAGAGGCTCTTTAAGCCAAGCAGCCACATACCTACGGTGGAAATCGCATACAGGCTAAAGCCGATCACCATAGCTCCCTTCTTGCCAAACTTACGCCCAATCGCAGGAACGCAGAGACTGGCCAGAAACGCCACGATACTTCTTGCGGTCAGCGCGATGGTCATCATCTCAAAGCGTCCGGTCACGACACGGAAATAGTAGGCCGTAACGCCGCTGTAAATCTGGGTGCCAATGGTAAACAGTGTAAACGCGCAGAATAAAATGATCATCTGCTTGTTGGTCAGGATGGATTTTACCATCTCTCCAACCGTGGGGACGCGTTTTCTTGCGCTGGGATCTCCCGGCGGATCAAACTTGCCTGCTCGTTTCACAAAGATCACATTACAGATTAAGAAGAACGTAGAGAACAGAACTGTAGCCGCAAAATAGCCTTTCGCCTCGCCGAAAACCTTACCCGTCGCAGTGATCACGGGCAGAATAATCGCAGAACCGATAATCGATACGGCCGCACCCACCTGAGACTGCCTGGTCGTCACTTTTTTTCTGTCTTCCATATTGGCGCCGCACATCTTCGGAATAATCGCGCCTCTGGCCGTCGCGTTAAAATTCATGGAGCCGTGGAACATAATATAACCGATGCAGACGATAACAGCTCTTTGCACCGGATCATGAACGAAGGCTGTCGTGTCAAACATCTGAATCAGCATACCGAAGAACAGCGTGCCGGTCAGCAGTCTTAACCAGGATACGTACTTACCATGCTTCATATTGGATTTCTCAATAATCACGCCCGCAATCAGGCTGATCAGGAAATCAGCGGTTTTCGCTACCAGCATACAGGTTCCGTACAATACTGGCGAAATGCCCAGATAATCGGTCATAAACAATGTCAGGTAAAGCACTTGGACGGTGAAGGCCATCGTCAAAGCGCCTTGGGCCAACGCATAAATATTAATATCAAAACTGGTTAATTTGGGTTTTTCCATAAAATACCTCCTTTTTTGCTAACTCCTGCCCCGACGGAACCTTTCCCTTAAACCGTAACGAAAAAGCGGAGTCCATTTCCCCTTTGAGGGAAAGTCAACTCTCCCTCGCTTGCTACGAAAGACATTTTAACAAATGTCCTATAAGGTGAAAATCCGAATAATGAATTAAGTATGCACAAGAAATTAGTCAAAATGTAGCGTTTAAAAAAGAATAAATGATTATTTATGGATATTTTGACGATATCTTTTCTGCGAGCTCCGGATAAACGCCATCAATATGCAGGAATTTATCCTTAAGAAATTGTACGAGATACGCTAACAGTCCGGAGAAGAGCAAAGGACGTCGTCCGGTCAACCGGAACAACGTCCTCTGCAAAAGTAATCATTTAGCCCACGGTAAAGGGGAGAAGGCCCTTGGCCTCCATCAGGTAGAAAGATATAAGGATATGTAGCCGCACAGATTCTTCTTCCAGATCGATGCCACACAAAATTTCAATACGTTTGATACGTACGGAAAAGGTTGATCGGTGAATATACAGCATACTGCTGGCCTGGAGCACATTATACCGGCAGCGAATAAAAACCCGAAGCGTTTTGCACAGTTCCGTACCGTTTTCCCTATCATAGCTGAGCAAGGTACGAATACACGGATGCGCCAGATCCTCCCATCTGAAGCTGGATGTGCAGTTTTCAATGATATAATCCAGGGCACATTCGGAGAATCGGAAAATCTTCTTGACAGACTGACGTTTCACACCGGTGCGCACGGCCGTAGCCGCCTGCTGCAAAGAGACAGGGAGGCTGTAAAGATCATTGCACATACAGCTGATGCCCGCCTTTGCCTGGAAACTTACCAGGATTTCCTGCAGCACTGGCAAAAACGGAAGAAAAACCTTTTCATCGGAGGATGGCAAATGCGCGACCAAAGCGATCCCATGTCCCAGGACGACACCCCTAGAATCAGTATCGCACAGAACCGTCCGGCATCTGTTTTCCAACAGCGTGACAAGATATTCACCCTTAGAGGAAAGACTCAGCCTGTTCTCAAAGGGAATGTAACACAGAATATAATTATCATATGGCTTCCAGTATGTCTGTGCTGCCAGAGCGGCGATTTGCTCATGTGTATATGAAAAATTTATACCCCCCCCCGCACATTTCTGAGCCCAGCAGCGCATACAGGAGTACGCGGAGCATGTTATATTCTCGGGAACCCACGGAGGAAATAGAGAAAAATCGATAGATCCGGCTAATATGGCGGCAAAGATTTTTCAGCAAAGTTAAATCTGCGCTATCCGGAACAATCTCCGCAGGCACTATGGCTAGCAGCTTGCCCCGATAGTCATCGCCATAGTAAAAATTAAAAAAATAGCCGTGAAAGCCTGTGACCTCATTGCGAAAATACCGTGGGATATCCGTAGGCTGATCCATTCCCACAACACCGTCCTCCAGCAATCTGTCAACCAGAAGCTTTGCTTCCGCACCGCTGTTTTGTTCGCCGCTGCCAGCCAGCAGAATGTAGCTTTTATTCAGGTAGAAAAAAGAAAAGGGCAGTTCCCGCCGCCCCAGATCCAAAAGGATTTGGATATCCATCTGATCATCCACAGCCGTATCTAACAGCGCATCCCATCGCAGAATCGAAAAAAAAACGCTTTGCACCATATTAAACAATACACGCAAATCTGTGACATCCGTGACGATCAGATCACAGGATACCTCTTCCGGTTTAAAGGTAGGCTCTCCCGCGCAAATGATGTTCATTCCGTAAAGGACCTCCCGGCGAAGCTCGGTTCCCAGAGCAATACACACATATTCAGAGGAAAGAGAGGAACCGTCATAAACCATCGGGGCGGTTAAAAGGCGATCGTCAAATTCTTTTTTATTTGTTCGGCAGATACAGGAATGTCGCAGCTTTTTTGCCAGAATATTCATGGTAATCATTTTACCTCTTGCCCCCTAATATATAAAATCAAAATGTACATCCATAATGATCGGCATTAACGCGCCGTTTTCGGCAATACATTCCTCCTGTGTTTTTACAGTTAAAAAACATACATGATTTCTGTTCCCTTGTCAAGTTATTTCTCTGAAATATCCACAAAATTTTGCCGAGAGTTCCCAAAAAAAGATAAAAAATGCCTATAGGTCTTTAGACATAATGTCTTAATTATCCGGCAAAATACACTATTATTTGCGGATTGACCCGGCCTTCCAAACGCGATAAAATATCGCTGGGAACAAACGGAATTATTTTTACTAAGAGGAGGAAACAGAATGGAAAGAGTACCCTATAATCCCAGCGAATTCCAGGGCGAATATACCGAAGATCGGTTCGGCAAAGCTCCCGTATTCCACACCCCCATCACTCCCGAGGAGAATACCATTTGTATGTTCAAAGGCGAAAATCCTTTGTGGATGCCCTTGACCACTGACTGCAAGGGGCTGGACCCCCGGATCGACCCGGACAACATCGCCCGTGCTTTCGTCTTTGACGGAGAGGAGCCCTATGATCCTGCGCTGTATGGCGGCAAGGATATGTTTGGAATAGATTGGGTATTTGTCCCTGTTGCTGGCGGCTCTATGGTGAAACCCGGATCGCCCTTGATGGCAGATGCCAATGACTGGAAAGAATTGATCAAATTCCCAGATGTCAATGCCTGGGATTGGGAAGGATCAGCCAAAGCCAATGCCGGCTGGTTTGAGAAAAATAAGGGCTATCTGCAGGGAATCACTTTCTTAAACGGCACCGGTTTTGAGCGTTTGATCTCTTTCATGGACTTCGAGGGAGCCGCAATGGCAGTCATCGATGAGGAGCAGGAGGAGGCCGTCAAAGAACTGCTTAACGCTATTTTTGAAAGAGTTTATGTCCCTTATATCGACAACGTAGCCAAGTACTATCCCACCATCAAAAAAATCAGCCTGCATGATGACTGGGGTTCTCAGAGAGCGCCGTTCTTCTCCCTGAATGTGGCCCGCGAGTTTTTCGTACCCATCCTGCAGAAATTTGCAGCCAAATGTAAAGAGCATGATATTATTTTTGAACTGCATTCCTGCGGCAAAAATGATCTGGTGGTACCCGCATATATTGAGGGCGGCGTACAGACATGGAACGGCATGTATATGAATGACAAGCGCAAACTGTTCGAAGAGTTCGGCGATAAATTTATCTTTGGCGTCGATCTCCCTGCTGTTGCCGACGACATGAACGCTAGTGCCGAAGATATTGAGGCTGCTGCCAAAGAATTCTGTGAATTTTATATTCGTGACGGCAAATGCCATGTAATCGCCAACTGCATGCGGAAAAGCCCCGACTTTGTAGCTGCCGTTTACCGTATCTCCCGGCAGATGCTTAATCCCTGAAAGTAATTATTTGAACGTATTTTTATCAAACGCTTTTACATTATAAGGAAATCTTAAAGCTGATTCATATCTGGCAAACTTTGCAGGGTATTTTTCTGAGAGCGCTGCTTCACAAACGTAGGCGTAGCGGTGGCTACGCGTAAGGCTGGGGAGTAGTGCTCTCAGGAAAATAGACAAGGAGGTCTGCCTGAATATAATTCGGTCACTACACTCGGCCGCTTCAAACTTTTTTCTTATGTATATTTCGAATCGTCTTTTTCTTCCGCCCTGCTTCCACTTTTCCGGCTGTATTCTGTCCCTGCTCTGCCTGTTTCCGTTTCGTTCCTGTCGTTGCTCTTCGGCTCTGCTGCTCCGTCTTTCGCCCACTCAAAGGCTTTACCAAACATTTCGGTCCAAATCCGATTAAATCCTCTCGGCCGGCCTTAATCAGCGCCTCCCGCACCAACACCTGTTTTTCCGGCATCTTATATTGAAGCAGCGCTCTCTGCATGGCCTTTTCATGGGGGCTGACCGGCACATAAACCGGCTCCATATTCCGAGGGTCTACCCCCGTATAATACATACAAGTAGAAAGGGTAGAGGGCGTAGGATAAAAATCCTGTACCTGCTGTGGAATAAAATGAATATCCCGCAGATATTCCGCCAGCTCCACGGCTTCTTTCAGAGAGCTGCCCGGATGAGAAGACATCAGATAGGGAATCAGATACTGCTTTTTCCCAAGCTGGTCATTCATTTCTCCGTAAGCCTTCACAAACCGTTCATACACCTGGCGGGAAGGCTTGCCCATTCTGCGCAGTACCGGTCCCGCCACATGCTCCGGCGCAACCTTCAATTGTCCGCTGACATGATAGCTGCACAGTTCCTCCAAAAAGCTTTTATCAGGATCAGCCATCACATAATCAAACCGGATGCCGGAACGGATAAACACCTTTTTTACGCCGGGAACCTGGCGCAGCTTTCGCAGCAAACTGATGTAATCCCTATGGTCCGCTTGCAGATTTTTACAGGGCTCGGGAAATAGACACTGCCGATTCCTGCATACGCCCCGTTTCTCCTGCTGCTTACAAGCCGGAATTCGAAAATCCGCCGTAGGCCCTCCCACATCATGGATATACCCTTTAAAATCCGGCTCTTTTGTCAGCTGTTTTGCCTCCCGAACCAGAGATTCATGGCTTCTCGCCTGAATCACCCTGCCCTGGTGAAAGGTCAACGCGCAAAAACTGCATCCGCCAAAACAGCCCCTGCTGCTGACTAGACTGAACTTCACCTCCGAAAAGGCCGGAATTCCCCCCGCATCATCATAAGAGGGATGCCAGCCCCTTTTGTAAGGCAGATCGTATATCTCGTCCATCTCCTCCGTAGACAATGGCATCGCGGGCGGATTCTGCACCACATACTGCCCCTGTCCATAAGGTTCGATCAGCGGGCGGCCGGAAATGGCATCCGTATTCTGATATTGTATATAGAAGCTTTTGGCATAAACCTTCCGATCTGCTTTCATCTCCTCATAAGAAGGCAGCCACAACGGTTCTTTAGAAAAAGTCAGCGCTCCGGGTTCCCTGCTTACAAAAGCCGTTCCCCGTACAAAAGTGATATCCCTGACCTGAATACCACTGTTTAAAGCGTCGGCGACCTCCACCGTCGCCCGCTCCCCCATCCCATAACAGAGAAGATCTGCCTGAGAATCCAGGAGCACCGAGCGCTTCAGCCGGTTGGACCAGTAATCATAGTGGGTCATGCGCCGCAGGCTGGCCTCAATCCCTCCGATCACCACCGGAATGTCCCTGTATGCGCTGCGAATCAGGTTGCCGTATACAACACAGGCATAGTCAGGCCGTTTTCCCATCACCCCTCCTGGCGTATAGGCATCGCTGTTTCGCCGCTTTCCGGACACTGCATAATGATTGACCATGGAATCCATATTTCCCGCCGACACCAAAAATCCCAGTCTGGGACGGCCAAATTCCTTTACGGAATCCTTATCCTTCCAATCTGGCTGAGAAAGCATGGCCACCCGATAGCCGCGGGATTCTAAAAGCCTGCCGATAATGGCTGCGCCAAAAGAGGGATGATCCACATAGGCATCCCCGGTAATATATACAAAATCCGGCCTGTCCCAGCCTTTTTGCTCCATTTCCCTGCGGTTAATCGGCAAAAAACCTGTCTCCATAGTTCCTCCGTCACCCCCTGCGCAATCCTACCAGAAGATTTTGATCCTTTCACAGTACCTTATATCAATTCCCTGTAATCTGTAATATAATAATCTGCCAGCCGCTTTTTCTCTTCCCAAAGAGCCGTTGAAAATTCATCCTCAACTGCCGTCACCGTCATCCCCGCATTCTTTCCGGCGCAGATCCCTGCCGGAATATCCTCAAACACCATACAGGCGGAGGGCGGCACGGAAAGGACTTTGGCCACATGCAGATAAATATCCGGCGCAGGCTTTCCCGCATTCACCTCGCAGCCGGTGGCCACACAGGAAAAATATTCTTCGATCCCTCTGGCGCTCAATACGCCGTCTACCAGCTCCCTGGAATTACTGGTGGCGATCCCGGCAGGAATCCCCCTGGCTTTTAACCACTCTAAAAATTCCAGTACTCCCGGTTTCAGCGGAACTACGTTCAGATATTTATCCATGGCCATCGTATTCCATATATGTTTAATCTCTTCCAAAGACAGCGGCAAATCAAAACGATTCCTAAAATAAACCGCCGTCTCTGAAAAGCTCATCCCTTCGATCTCATTATGAAGATCCTCCGGAACCAAAAGTCCGTATTCTCCAAGAAATTCATCGTCGATCTGCTCCCAGATCCACATGGAGTCGATCAGCGTTCCGTCCAGGTCAAACAAAACCGCCCGGATCTCCCCCATTTTCTCCTTTAATGTTTTCTGCCGTATGCTCATATACCGATCCTTCAAATTAACATATCCCTTGATTTACTTTCCTATGTTATCACTGTTTTATAATAGAAGCAAGTCTTATATTTATAAGAGCAAGCAAAGAATCAACAGACGATATAAAAATAAAATTAGAACAAAAAAGATGCAAAACCTTATCCGTCTCATAAGATCATGCATCTTTTTCACATCTGACAACTGTCTCATATCATTTCCTCAGGCGTTTTTGCGATATCCTTCCAGAATCCACTCCTTCGCCCGCTTCACATCCTCCGCAGACGGCTCCGCCAGCCCTTTCAGCGGATACTCCATCCCCAGCTCTTCGTATTTTACTTCTCCCATCCGGTGATAAGGCAGAATATCCAGCGCTTTGATATTCTTATAAGGCGCCAGCCGCCGACCCAGCAGCTTCAGATCCTCCCGTCCGTCGGTGATACCGGGAACCAGAACGTGGCGTATCCAGACGGACACCTTCTGTTCCTCCAGAAAAGCAAGAAACGCCCAGACAGGCTGTCCTGAACGGCCGGTCAGATTTTTATGGGCTTTCTCATCCCCGTGCTTGATATCCAGAAGCACCAGATCCGTAACCGCCGCCATCGGAAGAAATTCTTCCCTGCGCTCTTTCCGGTAAACAACGCCGGAGGTATCCAAGCAGGTGTGAATCCCACGCTCATGTGCCTGACGAAACAATTCCGTAAGAAAATCAAGCTGCATCAACGGCTCTCCTCCCGTACAGGTCAGCCCGCCGCTGTGGTAGAATTCCCGGTTCTTTTCATACTCTGTCAGGATTTCTTCCACTGTCATCTGGCTTGCGGCTTTCATTTTCCAGGTGTCCGGGTTATGGCAGTAAAGGCAGCGCATGGGACAGCCCTGGAAAAACACCACAAAGCGAATGCCCGGGCCGTCCACCGTGCCGAAGCTTTCCGTTGAATGAATGTAGCCTGTTTTTTTATCTTTCTCACATGGAATCATGGAATGTCCTCTGTATCACTTCGTCCTGCTGAGCCTTGGTCAGCTTGTGGAAATT
Source organism: uncultured Lachnospiraceae bacterium (assembly GCA_910588405.1). Lineage (GTDB taxonomy): Bacteria > Bacillota > Clostridia > Lachnospirales > Lachnospiraceae > Paralachnospira_A. The sequence continues at coordinate 27,659 of CAJUPT010000048.1, forward strand.
CACCGCGTAGCCGGATACCCGCACGGTCAGCTGGGGATATTTCTCCGGATGGGCCTGGGCGTCCAGCAGCGTTTCCCTGGAAAATACGTTTACATTCAGATGATGGCCGCCTTTCTCCATATAGCCGTCCAGCATCTCCGTTAAATTGTCTACCCGTGTTTCTTTATTGCTCATAATCTTTAAACCTCCTAAATTTAGTTCCGCAACTTCCTACGATAAATTAATATTCCCGCACGCCGCGCAGTCCCGTTCGATTGACAGCTCTATATTATCCCCCAGCACAATCAGATCCTCCTTCCCCAGCGCGTTAGGGATGATGGAGAAGGTGTTGGAGATGCCGTCCTGGGCGTCGGAGAAGGACAGCTTGGACACGGAGCTTAGAGAGGCCACCGCGCCCTTTTTATCCCGGCCGTGCATGGGATTTGCGCCGGGGGCAAAGGCTTCGCCTGCTTTTCTGCCGTCGGGGGTAGAGCCGGTATTCTGCCCGTACACCACATTTGAGGTGATGGTAAGAATAGAGGTGGTGGGAATACTTTGGCGGTAGGTGTGATTTTCTCTGATATATTCCATAAAGGAATGGACCAGCTCCCTGGCGATGCCGTCTACCCGGTCGTCGTCATTGCCAAACCGGGGATAGTCGCCCTCTGTCTCAAAATCCACGGCGATGCCATCCTGATCCCGCACCGCTTTCACCTTCGCATATTTGATGGCCGACAGCGAATCCGCCACCACCGACAGCCCGGCGATTCCGGTGGCAAA
>CAJUPT010000049.1 GCA_910588405.1 uncultured Lachnospiraceae bacterium
GAAACTGGCCTAAATTTTTTCAAAAAGTTGTTGCATAACTATTGACAAAATGCATTTGCGGTTAATTTGCGATTTTTTTCTTGCATTTTCTCATAATTATGCTATAATAATTCCGATGGGGCATTAGCGCAGCTGGGAGCGCGCCACACTGGCAGTGTGGAGGTCAGGGGTTCGAATCCCCTATGCTCCATTTTTGCCACCACATACAAACCCGTGTGTGGTGTTTTTTTTCTACATAATGCTAATATAGAATCAGGCGGAATAATTTTTTGACATTATAGAAGCAGACAGTTGAATAAAAACCGGGCGGGATTGTCACCGCCCTGGTTTTATATTAAACTTGTGAAGAAATTATGGAGAGAATGGTAAAAGGATTGTGCGTGTCTGAAAACGGAGTATGTCAGAGATGGCCTTGGCAAATGTGAAAAAACGTGATGAAAATATAGACGTTCTGAAAGGGCTGGCGATTATCTGCGTTGTTCTCGGACACAGCGGTTTTCCCGGCAGTCCCTATATCTATCTGTTTCATATGGCAGTTTTTTTTATGGCCTCCGGATACTGCTTTGACGCAAAAAAGATACAAAGCTGTGATAACCTGTGGGAATATGCCCTGAAAAAGCTGCGAAGCCTTTGGTTTCCTTATGTGATTTTTAATACCCTGGGCTGGATTTTTTACAATACCTTTATCCAAATTGGATTCCTGACGGAGAATCCTGAATTTCCCGATGCCGTAAGCCGGATGGAATGGCCCTCTATTGTCAACGCTATTGCATGGGTCTTTCATATGAATACCTGGGGGACACAGAAATATTTTGGGGCGGGCTGGTTTATCATTGTTCTTTTTTATATTACGATCTTGTTTGCCGCGTTGTGCCTGGCTACGGAGTCGTGCAAAAAGCGGGTGTGCCTGATGGCCAGGAAAGGGCGGAGGCAAAATTGCAATATAGACAATATGGAAAGTACAGACAATATAGGAAATACAGGCAGCGCAGGTAATGTAAATGAAATATTGCCGAAGACAGAGCTGGCGCTGAATATACTGCAGCATGTGATACTGCTGTCAAGCGGGGCAATCAGCTTGTATGTCAGCTGGAAGCTGCAGTGTAAGCAGCTGACTTTGGAGGAATGTATCACATCTGCGACAGTCTGTTATCCTCTTTACGTGTTCGGTTTTTATCTGAAAAAACTGTCAGGCAGGATAAATACTGTGATCTGGCGGTTTCGTTATGTGATTGCAGTACTGGGAATTCCGGCCTTTTATATCGCGGGAAGGTATGGCGGGATTTCTTTGAACTTGAATACATATCCCAGCTGGCAGTTCCTTCTGCTCTGTTCTCTGATGGGCTGGGTTTGGCTGCTGGCTCTGGCTATGTGTTTTACATATAAAAAATGGAAAATAAAAAATGTGCTGACCTATATTGGAAAGCGGACCATTTATATTCTGTTCCTCCATTTCCTGGCCTTCAGACCGGTCGTCGCCTTGCAGCTTATGGTGTACCATGAACCGTCTTATTTGCTGGCTTCTTTTCCTATTTTAGTAAAGGGCGGCGGCTGGTGGATTCTTTATACGATTGCCGGCGTTGGATTGCCATTGCTGGCGGAAAAAATTGTGCTGGCAATAACTCACTGTTTACATATAAAGGACTGATATTGTATAATAGGAACACTGATTGAAAAGATGTTTGACGATACACCTTTGAGCCTGGCAGAAATATTCGCTTTTTGCGGACATCAGGGGGAAGAATTTACAAAAGATGAGGTGTCTGGATGAGTTTGGAGAAATTTATTGAGAAAAATGCGCCTAAAAACAGGGTGGCTCTTTTGGTCGTTCTTGATATTTTGATTGTAGCGGTAACTGGCTTTCTGGCGCTTTATGTCCGGTATGATTTCCGGTTTAGCAAGATGGATATGCAATATGTGAATGCTGAGCTGAGATATCTGCCGGTTAATCTGGTACTCACGATTATTTTGTTTGTTTTGTTCAGACTTTATCGTAGTGTCTGGAGCTTTGCCAGCAGCACGGAGCTTCTGAATGTGATCAGCGCTTGCACAATCAGCATTGTGCTTCAGGGCATTATACTTGCGGTGGCAAAAACGCGGATGCCGATCAGCTATTATCTGATCAAATATTTTCTTCTGATTATGGGTGTGGGAGTCCTGCGGTTCACCTATCGGATTTTGAGAATGTTTCAGGAACGACGATCGGGTTTCAGGGAGGATGCCAGACGGAATACAATGGTAGTCGGTGCCGGTGAAGCAGGTGCTATGGTAATTAAGGAATTTCAGAACAGCCGTTACCTGGACCAGAAGGTGTGCTGTGTGATCGATGATAATGAAGCGAAGCAGGGGAAATATCTGCGCGGCGTTCAAATCATGGGTACGAGAAATGACATTGGTTTTCTGGCCCGCGAGCTGAATGTAGATGAAATCATTGTGGCCCTCCCTTCTGTGCCTCAGTCAGAGGTGCGGGAAATTTTGCAAATCTGTCAGGAAACGGGCTGTAAGCTGAAGGTGATGCCTGGAATTTATCAGATGATCAATGGGGAGGTAAGTGTTTCCAGGCTGCGGAAGGTGGAGATCGAAGATCTTCTGGGACGTGAGCCGATTAAGCTGCAGGTGGAATCGGTGATGGGCTATGTGGCCGGAAAGACGATTCTCGTGACCGGCGGCGGCGGTTCCATCGGAAGCGAACTGTGCCGGCAGATTGCTGCTCATAATCCAAAGCGGCTGATTATCGCGGATATTTATGAGAACAATGCCTACGATATTCAGCAGGAGCTGAAACAGAAGTATCCGAAACTGGACCTGGTGGTATTGATCGCCTCGGTGAGAAATGTCCATCGAATCAATTCTATTTTCGAGACTTACCGACCGGAAATCGTTTACCATGCGGCAGCTCATAAACATGTTCCACTGATGGAGGACAGTCCGAATGAGGCAATTAAAAACAATGTATTCGGAACTTACGCAACGGCCCAGGCGGCTGACCGGTACGGTGTTTCGCGGTTTGTTCTGATCTCTACGGATAAGGCTGTGAATCCTACAAATATCATGGGGGCGTCAAAACGGATCTGTGAGATGATTATTCAGATGATGAATCACCGTTCCAGGACGGACTTCGTGGCTGTGCGATTTGGAAATGTGCTGGGCAGCAACGGCAGCGTGATTCCGCTTTTTAAAAAGCAGATCGAACAGGGAGGCCCAGTTACCGTCACCCATCCGGATATAATCCGGTACTTTATGACGATTCCGGAGGCCGTATCTTTGGTGCTCCAAGCAGGAGCACTGGCAAAGGGCGGTGAAATCTTTGTGCTGGACATGGGTGAGCCTGTGAAGATCCTGGATTTGGCGGAAAATCTGATCCGGCTGTCAGGGTTTAAGCCCTTTGAGGAGATTCCGATTGTGTTTACTGGTCTGCGCCCTGGGGAAAAGCTGTATGAGGAGCTTCTGATGAATGAAGAGGGGCTCAAAGAGACGGAGAATAAACTGATTCATATTGGGAAGCCAATTGAGTTTGATGAGGAGAGGTTCCGGGAAGATTTGGAAGAGCTTCGAAAAATGGCAGAAGAGGATTCTGCGGAAATTCGCTGGAAGGTGCGCCGGATTGTGCCGACGTATGTGACGAAAGGGTAAACAGGGAGCGTTTTCTATGTGGTATGTTTTGCAGACAATAACCGGCCAGGAGGAAGAACTGGTTCATATGATAAAGGAAGTAGTCCCGACCCATGTATATTCGGACTGCTTTGTGGCATATTATGAGCGGGTTTGGAGAAGGCAGCAGCAAAGCATCGTCCATGTAGAGCGACTGTTCCCCGGATATGTGTTTATTGTTTCTGACAACCCTAACGAACTTTATTTGGAATTGAAACGTGTTCCGGCGATGTCGAAATTGATATCCGCCGGGAAATTTGAGTTTCTTCCAATTGAAAGAGAGGAGGAAGCTTTTTTCCATGCGCTGCTGACGGAGGAACGGATCGTCAGATTGTCCTATGTGGAGACGGACGGACGGGGGAATATTTATCGGATTTCCGGCCCGTTGAAGCAATTCGCGGATCAGGTGGTAAAATTTCAGTTTAAAAAAAGGTATGCCATCATTCGTTTTCATATGTTGGGTATGGAAAAGACCGGAACCTTAGGCATTATCTTGAGGGAGGATGTCCGGCAGGAGATTGCGTATGGGAAAGTAGAGGCACCGATTACTGTGCCAGAGCAGTATATAGCTGAGGGGGCGCCAGCGCCCCGGAACAATAAAGATGACGCATCGTCAAAAGGTAATGCGTCGTCCGCCATAACCATGGCCTTTGATGACCTGTTCGTAGGCGACCGGGTGGAAGTGACCTCCGGAATGCTGGAAAGCGTAATCGGCGTAGTTTGGAGAGTGAAAAAGACTACGGTAGAGGTCGGCGTCCGCCTGTTTGGACAGGATATGGCGATGGAGGTAGCGAAGGAGGATGTAAGGAGGCTTTAGTGGTTCGTACAAAGCGAAAACGGTTATTTTTTCGTAATTGTATGATAAATATTTAGATAATTTGCGGTATTCTCCTGAATATTGTGTGTCTTAGACGCTCGCATTCTCTCAGCTAAGGAAATTTTTTCAGCTAGTTCGTCATGTTGGAAAAATTTTTTTATATAATACTCTAGCATATATGGCTCATCAAATGGATAAAGGAAGCCTTCTCTGTTATGGGTAAGCATACTGCTGACTCCTCCTACATTAGCTGCAACGACTGGTGTGCCCAGCAGCATGGCTTCTCCCATGGAATTCGGAGAGTTTTCGATGGCGGATGGCAACGCGAATACATGGGCGTGCAGGTACTGCGCCCGCATTTCTGTTTCATTTAATCTATGTCCAAGAAAGATTATATTTTTCTCCAATCCCCATGTTTTTATTAAATGCAATAAATATCTATCATAATAAGTCTGTTTTAGGCGGTCTTTTTTGGTTGGTTTTAGTAAATTTCTGCCTGTGGCAATTAGTTTTGCCTGGGGGAATTCTGCCGTGATATTTTTAAAAGCGGTCAAAAGGGTATGAAACCCTTTGATGGGATATTCCCATTGACTGACAAATATGGAATATCTTTGACAGTTCTTTAGTTCCCATTTCTCTTCGTAGAAACATGACCTTAAAATTTCATTTGCTTGATGATAAGATATGGATGGGTTGATAAATTTTACACAGGCAAAATCCCATTCTGTTCTTCCAATCACATGCTTAGCTTTCTTCAATGCATTAATTTCATAGGTGCCGCGGATCGAGAATTTCTTTTTCTGCTCTCGTATTCCATCATGTCTTATAAAATCCCGAAAGGATTTCCTGCGGATAATTTTTTGAGGTAAATTTGCATAGTAATGTTTTGTATAAACGGAAATCAAGCCCTGGATGCTGATAATTGTTTGTTCAAGCAGGCCTTTTTTTTCACATACATTGAGCATAGACAGTGTATGAGGGTATTCGCTTCCCCATATATGGATAAGATTAGGTTTTATTATGGTTAATGCTTTTTCAAAAAAAACTTCCTGACCAGATTCATATTGCTCCGGATGTACGGCATTGTAATAAAAACTACAATAGGAAATATTATCGGTCTGTCCATGAAGCCGTTGTTCTGATTTGCCAATGGGAAACATTATTGTTAAAGAATATTGGGGAGTTTTTCTAAGAACGTCTGCCAAAACATTAATCCAGCCGTTTAAATGATGTTCCGGCAGATGGAGGTTTTTTGCAATCAGGCTAGGCATTATATTACAAATCCATAATATGTTCATTTGATTTTCCTTTCAGCATGTTCAAAGATTATTTGTACTTTTTTATGGCTTTTTGAGCAGGATCTTTATATAGGGCGTGATACTGCTGACGCAGGCACAAGGAAAGCCGTAATGTTTTTTTACAAAATGGAACCATTCCCGGATGGGGAGACCTTTGGGTTTTTCTTTTTTTAGAAGGCGCTCCCAGCGGGATAAATGAATATCACGCCATGTTCCATCAAGAGGATTGTCTGAACACATGCCTACGAAAAAATTAGAGACTGTAATAGAAATGTTCCTTTTTTTTGCTTCCAGCCCATAATCAAAGTCCCCCATGGAATGCGTGTAACAATGGTCAATGTTGGGCAAATATTTAAAAATTTTTGCAGGGATCAGTACGCAATTAGCATTAAATGTATCACAGGATATGTGTGTATTCAAGGACATTACTATCTGAAACGACGGTTTGAACCGGGATGTTTTCAGTACTCCTCCATAAGACAGCTTTCCATATTCGTCACAGATGGCTCCTGTGATGATCTCGTCATGTGTGGCAGGAGAGTATGCTACTAGTTTTTCTATGGAACTAGGGAAAAAGACGACATCGTCATTAAAAAGCAAAATCCAGTCATATTGTGCGCATTGATTCTTAGCATGGTTTATACCGAGTCGCATGCCTCCGGAATAGTAGCATTGCCCATTGCCGGAAATGATCTGCATATTTTCATATCGGGATAAAGCCTTTCTGGTTCCGTCTGTGCTTTTGTCGTCTACTGCGATGAAAGAAAAACTGATGCTGGGATTATTTCGGATCAAGCTATCCAGGCATCGCATGGTTTTTTCTTTTCGGTTATGGCACGTAAATATTCCTAATATCCTTGACATTGCTGAGTAGTCCCCTTAGATATTTTCAGCTATCATAACATAGAAAAATTATAAATGCAATAATAACATGGGTTGTCTCTAATGAACCGTTGTCTCTAATCTGCCTTTAATCTGGTCAGGCCTGGAAAATTGTCGGACGTAAAATTGTCCATATTGCAATCAATAGGGACTTGTGTTACAATTTTTAAGGAAAGCATCATACGCAAAGCAAACAAGGCCCGCTTCCCACGGTTATTCAAAAAATCGGAATATCGAATTTTTTGAGACCTGGAATACAGGACATGCATTAGGTAACGTCGAATAAACGCCATGTTCGGGAGAGTAACCATCCTGTGTGGTTCATCGGATTTCCTATTTCTGGATAAAAAAGAAATTCAGCGTTCATCCACCTAGAAATTTGTTGCTGACTAGATTGCAAAGGAATGTTTGGAGCAAAAAGTATGTCGGAGATGTTAATATGATAATAAAATATATGGATTAAAAGAAGACTGTAATTTATAGGAGCAATGATAGTATGAGATTGACGCAGTATAAAGATTTTGGGTATTATTATATATTGTCTAAACTGAGGGAAAAAGTGGTTTTAGGAGAAAATGCCCGAAACTTTTTTTTAAAACATTCCGATTATGGTGATAGTCAAATGTGTTCGGTATCGGTTATAAATAAATTATTATGTGATTTAATAATAAGTGAGAAGCCATTTATGGTGGGGAGGCTTGGCGGAACAGAGTTGAGCGCATTAAAAATATTCGATTTTGGATTGTCTGACAAATATGAAAAATGTTTGGAACAAATGCAGACTTGGTCAGGCTTTTTTCCTAAAACGCTGGAGGCCGGAAACGCTTTTAAAGAATTAATGATAGATGTTATTCCTGAAGCGGATATTTTAGGAGTTTGGGGACAGCCTTTTGAAGATTATTATATGAGTCGTTTTGGTTCGGAACAGTTGAAATCTGTTTATTTACCTGATCTTGAACCTTGGAGTTATCCGGAAAACCCCTGGTCCGCTGCATTGAAAAACAAAAAAGTACTGATCATTCATCCGTTTGCAGACACACTTAAAAAACAATATGCAAAAAGGGAAAAAATATACCCTGGGACGGAAATTCTTCCACAGTTTGATTTGGATGTATTGAAAGCTGTCCAAACTGTGGCAGGAGAAAAAGACGATAGATTCCAAAATTGGTTTGAAGCCTTAGATTGGATGTATGATGAGGCATTAAAAAGAGACTTTTCGATAGCGATTATTGGATGCGGGGCATATGGATTTCCTTTGGCAGCAAAATTAAAACGAGTAGGAAAACAGGCAGTTCATTTAGGAGGAGCGACGCAGCTTTTCTTTGGGATAAAAGGAAGAAGATGGGAAACGGAATCTTCCTATAAATATGTCCAAAGATTTTTCAATGATTTTTGGGTGTATCCTGACTATAACGAAAAACCTAAAAGAGCGTCAGAGGTTGAAAACGGATGTTATTGGTGAATAATTTAAAAAAGTTGAATTATATTTTTACAAAAGACCAGAAATGGAAGATTTCAGTCTTGTTTCTCATGATTATAATGGGCGCGTTTGCAGAATTGTTTGGCGTTTCGGCAGTTTTACCATTGATTCAGTTGGCGATGAAGCCATCTATTATAGAGGAAAATATTTTAATTGGTAAAATTGCAGAAATATTTCATTGCTCGGCGCCGAGAGAACTATTGTTTGTCATGGCTTTGGGGCTCACATTGGTATTTTTGGTTAAAAATATTTATATTATTGTGATGTATGTATTTCAGTATAGATTTATTTATAATAACCAGAGGCGTCTGGCTGTTCGGCTGATGAAAGCATATATGCGGAAACCTTATGTATTTCATCTGAAAAAAAATTCAGCAGAGTTGCAGAGAAATGCCAATTCAGATTCAGAGCAATTTTATTATGTGATTTTGACAATTCTGCAATTTCTAACAGATATTCTTTTGATTGGCGTTTTGTTCGCCTTTTTATTATACAAAGACATTATGATGACATTAGTTTCTATGGCCTTTATCTTATCGTTTATGGGTATTTATTATAAATGGGCAAAAAATAGGGTCAAGAAACTGGGAATTGTCCGTCATGACTCAAATATGAAAATTATTCAATATTTGGTACAGGCTTTTGAGGGAATTAAGGAAATCAAGGTGGCTGGAAAAGAAGAACACTTTGAAAAAGCATATGAGACCGAATATGGAAAGTATACAGAAGCGGTCAGAAGGCACAGTATCTATAATGTTATTCCAAAGTATCTTTTGGAAACGGTTGCGATTGCCGGGATTATGTTGGTAATTATGCTTCAGGTTGCACTAGGGGGAAATATAAATGCCCTGGTGGAGAACTTGGCAGTATTTTCTATTGCAGTATTTAAGTTGATACCATCCGCCAATCGGATTAATGGTTCTTTAAATTCTATAGTTTATGATCTGCCTTCTGTAAATACGGTATATGAAGATTTGCGGGAGGCAGAAGCGCCAGTGACAGAGAGGGAAAAAGGAATAGAAGCGGATAAGTCTTGTCAGAAGCTGAAATTTGAGCAGGAAGTACGGGTCCAGGCTTTGTGGTATTGTTATCCTGATTCGGGAACGTATGTTTTGGAAGATGTTATGATGAATATTCCAAAAGGTAGAGCAGTAGCTTTTGTGGGAGAGTCGGGGTCAGGTAAGACAACTCTGGCAGATATTATTTTGGGGATATTGATACCAGAGCGGGGACGTATTTTAGTAGATGGAAAAGATATATATGAGAATTTGCCAGGATGGAGAAAAAATATAGGGTATATTTCTCAAAATATTTTTTTAATGGATGATACGATTCGTCATAATATTGCCTTTGGTTTGGATGACGGAGAAATAGATGACAGACAGTTGCGCCATGCAATTGAGCAGGCTCAGTTAAGTGGTTATGTAGATGGGCTGCCAGAGGGGGTGGATACTTTGGTTGGTGAACGAGGTACTCGTATGTCCGGGGGACAGCGTCAGAGAATCGGAATTGCCAGAGCGTTATATTATGACCCTGAACTTCTTATTATGGATGAAGCTACATCTGCATTGGATCAGGAAACAGAACGGGCTGTTATGGAATCTATAGAAGCATTATATGGAGCTAAAACCTTGATTATTATTGCCCACCGTCTATCAACGATCGAACGGTGCGATATGGTGTTCGAGGTAAAAGATAAAAGGGTCTTGAGGAGAAAATAAATGTCGAACAGAAAGAAAAAAAATGCCGTCAGTGTGAAAAAAAATGTGGGATTGATGAAATATGCATGCTGGGCGATGATTTTTTTATTGTTTATGGTATCTTTTCGAGTGCCCGTGCTGAGCTATCGGATCATATTGATTTTTCTTGTGATTTTTGAAGGATTTTTAATTCTGAACCATGAGAAACTGCTGTTAGATACAAAAACATCTATCTTGTTAGTTATAATGCCAATTCATGTTATTATATATAACCTTTGCGTTATGTCAACAAAAGATGGAAGGGGAATCGCACTGGCATGTTTTCCTGCGCTGTATTATCTGTTAGGAAAGCAGTTGCTTTATTATCCACAGGAAATACAGGACGAGGGAAAAAAAATGTGGCGGGTAATTGGAGCGATTTTGATGGGGCATTTGATATTTAGTCTGATAGAAATTTACTCTTTTTATACTTCTGCAGGATACCCGGGAAGAATATGGTACGATTTTTGGACAAAGAGTACCTATTATGCAACTCGGTATAGCTTTTACGCGATCGTATGGATTTCTCTTCTTTTTTATGGTTTGTGGAGTATTATTCAAAAGAAAGTATGGCGGGGATTATGCCTTATTGTAGGCATTATTGTGATCAGCGCGCTTAATATTTTTAATGGAAATCGCCTCCATGTGGGGAGCCTGGTAATTGTATTTGCTTTTTCTTTGCTGATATTCTGTATACAAAATAGAAAGAATCGGAAATTACTAATCAGGGTGGGAGCTGTGATAGCAGGAATTGCAATAATTTTGTTTTTGCTTTTCGTGTTCGATGTAGGCCATATAAAAGAGTTCTACTATGTGCAGCGGCTTTTAAATGTAATGTCGGATGTGAGGTTTGATATTTATAAAAACGTTTTTGATCAGATGCCGACTTATTTGTGGGGAGGACGAAAGATTGACATAAGCCCCTATGGGCATGCTCATAATATGTGGCTGCAGATATATATTGACTCTGGAATAATTTCTTTTTTGGGCATGTGTCTTTTTACGATATTAAATATTCGGGATTGCATCAAAATTATATTAAGCAATGAAATTAAGACATCGTATAAGTATATTATCCCTCCAATTTGCTGTGGTTTTTTGATTTATTTCTTCTTTGAAGATGGTGGAGAGGATTATTTTATTTATTATACACTTTTTGCAGGTATAGCGGCACAGATCATCCAAGCGGAGATGAAAAAGGAGAGCTAATGCGGGTTATAGTGAATTTACCAGGAGGTTTTGGCAATCAACTATTTGCTTATGCGTTTGGATATGCTTTATCGCAACGGTTACAGGCAGAACTTTATGTGGATACTAGTACTCAAGACAATGGGATCGGGCGAGAGCTTGAATTATTAAATTTTAATGTAGAGTATGTGGGAAGATTATCCTATGTTTATAAACATAATCTGATTAACCGGGCAGTGTTTAATAAGCTGCGGCGACGAAACATGATTGGCTGGGCAACAAAAATGTATTGTGAGAGTCATCCTTCTATATATGAAGTCGAAGTGAGTAATATAAAAAGCGATACCTACTTTTTGGGGTCCTGGCAGAGTGAGAAGTATTTCAGAGAGTATCGAAGGAAATTATTAGAAATGTTTCAGCCTAAAACGGAACGGTCAGTTAGTGTGAAAAAAATTGTAGAAACGGTATCAGAGCAAAATAGTGTGGCGTTGCATGTTAGAAGAGGCGATTATGTTTCGATTGGCTGTCAGGTTCATATGGATTTTTATGATAAGGCTTTACAGCTGTTAAAGGAAAAATTGAAAGGACATTGGACATTGTATGTTTTTTCAGATGATATTACATTTTGCAGAAGATATTTTATTAAATATTTAGATAATATATCGATAGTATATCCGGAGTATCAATCAGATAATAAGACGTTGGATGACTTTCTTATTATGAGTCGCTGTAAACATATGATTATGGCAAACAGTACTTACAGCTGGTGGGCGGCATGGCTTAACAGTAATCACGAAAAAATAGTTATATGTCCTGAGTTAGGAATGTGGACGAAGGATTTTTATCCAAACGAGTGGATAAAAATTAAAGCTTAATATTAATAAGATGATATTTTGAGGGTATGTAAAATGGATGATTATGGAAAAACGAGTGTTATCATACCTGTATATAATTGTGAAAAATATTTGTCAAAATGTCTGCAGAGTATTGTTGAGCAATCTTATGTGAATATAGAAATTATTGTTGTTGATGATGGGTCAACAGATGCTAGTCGACATATATGTGATTTATATGCCAGGCAAGACGATAGAGTAAAAGTACTTTATCAGATGAATGCAGGACCCGGAGCGGCAAGAAATGCTGCGCTGGAGATCATGACAGGCGATTATATCACCTATATTGACGCAGATGATTATGTGGCGAAAGATTATGTTGAGACTATGGTTGAATTGCTGAATAATTATGGCGCGGATATAGCGGAGGTCGGCTTCGTTCGTATGCTGCAGGCTCGAAATGATTTTGATTGTTCGGATGGATCTGTTCTGTGTTTTGATGGGCCGGATTTTTTGATAAAGGATTACTTTTCAAAAGAAAAACGGGTTAGAAATTGCGCAGGAGGCAGAATGTATGTGGCAGATCGCTTTAAAGACATTCGCTACAGTGAAAAATTAGTAGGGGAGGACAGCGAATATTCTTTGAAAATGTTAGCAAAATGCAGACGTCTGGTGAAATACAATAAATGTCTATATGTATGTAGGGCATACCAAGAAAGTTTGACAAGAGGAACGTTGGTCCACAGACATTTTGATGTGGTGGATATATTTTATAGAGATTTTATGTTTGCGCAGAAGCTGGACATAGAGTTGGATGACTGGAAAGATTTTTTTAATAGTTTTACGAAGGTTTGTTATGGCTTATTGGAAAAAATCGCACTTCAGAAAAAGGAAAAAGAGTTTACATCTGAATTAAAGAATATGACTTTGATTTTTCATAAAATAAGTCAGCTGGCGATAGAACACGGCGTTATATTGTCAAAGCAGCTTGAACAAGATATAGAAAGTATTGATAAATGGGCAAAGATATATAGAAGAAAAAACTGTCTTCAAATCTTAATAAAACGCATCAGGCATTGCATTTCAGGGACGATGGCGTTTTGTAAAGTAAAACTGTCATATGAATATAAAATTTAGTTCGTATGGATGGGTATGGCTTGAGAAGCAGGACGGCTATATAAAATAGAGGGAATATGAAGATTAGGGAAAATTACTATAAAGGAAAAGCGAAATTAAGATACATTTTTTATAACCGGAATTTCGGGAAGATATGGTATCCGTATCTTTATCCTTCTTATTGGCATATGAAAGGAATGAAAAAGCTCCCCCAAAAACAGTATATAAACTATTTTTCAGCACGTCCCAATCCGGGCGCAGGAATTGGACATCAAATGGCAAATTGGATTGCGGGGTATTGGTTTTCAAAGCAATTCGGACTTTTATTTGCTCATATTCCTTTTTCTACATCTAGAATTCCTTATACCAGTTCGCCCTGGGAGTACTTTCTAGGTTTTGGTCAGGGGGAAATAACGGTAGAGGAATTGGTGGAGAGGAGGGGATACCAACTTGTTCGTATTCCTTTGTTTAATGAAAAACAGAAAAATGAATTAGAAATGATTCGTTGTATCATCCGTTCTTATACAGATCAGAAAACGGTGTTTTTGGCTGAGCAGGATCAGTTTTACGAGGCACAGTATGGCGTTATGGATACGATTCAAAAAAAATTTTATGCAGCGCCGGTAGAGAGAGGAAAATTGGTCTATGAAAAGGATAAAGGAATTCATATAGCTGTTCATGTCAGACGAGGAGATGTGACGAAAAATTCTTCCAATCCCAATATTCAGATGCGTTGGCTGGATTTATGCTATTATGAAGAAATATTGAAGCAGATTGTATTATATTTGTCGGAGAAGAATGTCCATATTTATATTTTCTCTCAAGATATAAAAGAAGTAACTGATTCGTTTTCTGCTTTTCCCAATGTGCATTTTTGTTTGGACATGAATGAGCAAGATACATTCTGGCATTTGACGCAGGCAGATGTCTTGATTATAAGTAAAAGTTCATTTTCGTATAAACCAGCGTTGTTGTCGTCTGGTGTTGTGATCGCGCCAAAGTGTTTCTGGCATGGATATCCGGAATCAAAACGTTGGATAATTGTAGATGAGGAGAATCCGAAATTTTATTTTGAAAATGTACGGGATTTGTTTTGATAGAATGGGGATATGTGTGTCTGTGTAGGAAATTTGAAATAAAATTGTGTGGTTATGATTTGATCAGATATTGAACTACGAAAGGAATAAATGGTGTCAAAACTAAGAATTCTACTCATCCACAACTACTACAAACTCCCCGGTGGGGAGGATACGGTTGTGGAAAATGAAAAGAGGCTTTTGGAGGAGCAGGGATATTTTGTCTGTTTGTATACCAGAAGCAACAGTGAGATGGATGGTTTTTCAGCCTGGCGGAAATTGCTGCTGCCTCTGACGGCGGTGTTTTCTCTTCGGACCTATCGTGAGGTCAAAAAGCTGATCAGGGAACAGCAGATCGACATTGTCCATGTGCACAATACCCTTGCGCTTATCAGTCCCTCGGTGTACTATGCGGCTTTGTGCTGTGGGAGGCCGGTGGTGCAGACCCTTCATAATTACAGACTGATTTGTCCGAACGGTTTATTGTATCGTGACGGGCATATTTGCGAGGAATGTATTAAAAAGGGCTATCGCTGTGCGGTGATGCATGCCTGCTACAGAAATTCCCGGCTTCAGACTATGACCAGTGTTTTGGCGTTAAAGGTGCATAGACTTTTGGGAGTATATAATCGGTTGAACCTGATCTGTCTGACAGACTTTCAAAAAAGAAAGATAGAGCAGCGTTTTCCGAAAGCCCGGATATTTGTAAAACCTAATTTTACTGACCACATAGACGATCAAACATGCTATACACAAAATTTGGAAGCCGCCCCTTATATTTATGTGGGTAGAATGGAAAAAAATAAGGGGATTTGGGTGCTTTTAAAAGCGTTTGAGCAATTAGAGGACGTCCCCTTATTGCTGGTTGGAACAGGGCCGGAAGAAAAGAAAATCAAGAGATATTTAGAGAGGAAAAGTTTGAAACAGGTGCGATACTGCGGATTTCAGGAGAAGGAATGGATTATGAAG
Source organism: uncultured Lachnospiraceae bacterium (assembly GCA_910588405.1). Taxonomy (GTDB): domain Bacteria; phylum Bacillota; class Clostridia; order Lachnospirales; family Lachnospiraceae; genus Paralachnospira_A. Next base: position 15,050 of record CAJUPT010000049.1, read on the forward strand.
CAGTTAAAAAGTGCTAAAGCTTTGATCTTGCCTTCTCAGTGTTATGAGACCTTTGGTATGACCGTAGTCGAGAGCTTTTCCTGTAAAACGCCTGTTATTATCTCGGATATAGAGGTTCTGGCGGAGGCGGTGAGGGAGCATGGCGCAGGGCTTGTATTTCGGCATGATTCCCCGGCAGATTTATGTGAAAAGGTTCTTGAAATAGAGAGAAACTCTGATTTTGCAAGGCAGGCGGGAATATGCGCATATCAGGCATGGGAGGAGTGTTATGGCTCTGAAGGCAATCTGCACCGCTTAGAGGAAATATATTTTGATGCTTCGCGAAAAATAAAAGAGAAGGAGAAGAGAGAGGGGAAAAGTGAGAAGAATAAGAAGAGGAATGGGCGCAGATGTAAACGAGTTGTAATTATTACAAATATACCGTCCCCTTACCGGGTTGATTTTTTCGATTATCTGCAGCGGCATACTCATATATATGAGATTCATATTCTATACGCGGCGCACAATGAGGAAAACCGTAGCTGGGAAATTGAAGAGGATAAGATGCGGAACAGCCATTTTCCGGATTCTTATACGATTCGGATTCCATATCGGTTTGATACGAAATATATTCATATTTCGAAGGGTGCTACCAGAATTCTAAAGGAACTGCAGCCGGCCATTGTGGTGGGGGCGGAGTATAATCCGACGGCGCTGCAGGCATTAAGATACTGTCTGAAAAAAGGAATTCCCTATATCAGCTGGACGGATGGAACGCTGCATTCGGAGCGGGGGATTAACTGGCTTCAAAGGCGTCTGCGCAGCTATGTAGTCGGACATGCGTCTGCGTATATTGCCAGCAGCACAAAGGCAAGGGAGGCGCAGCTGGCCTATGGTGCAGATGCTGAGAGATGCTTTATCAGTTTTCTGACAGTAGATCTGGAAAAATATATGGTTGGGAGAACGGGTGGAAAAAAGGATACGGTGCTAAAAAACAATGCTGGCGCAGAAAGCGTAAAGCATGCAGGGGGAGAAAAGCAGATTCTCTGTGTTGGAAGTCTGATCGAACGGAAAGGCGTGGACCTGCTGCTGGAAGCCGTGAAAGGAATCCGGGAGGATTTCATTCTTGCCCTGGCTGGCTCCGGGCCTGAAGAAAATCATTTAAGAAAGCTTGCCCGGGAGCTGGGGATCGAAGATCGCGTGAAATTTCTGGGCTTTTTGTCACGGGAGGAATTAAAAAAGGAATATGCAAAAAGTGTGGTTTTTGTTCTTCCTACCCGACAGGACTGTTTTGCTTTGGTGATACTGGAGGCGATGTGCGCGGGGCTTCCTGTCGTATGTTCACGGTATGCGGATGGCGCATATGATCTGGTGGAGGATGGGAAAAACGGCTATATTGTTGATCCCTATGACAAAGAGCAGCTTTGCGGATGTATCCGGGCGCTTTTGCATGATGAGAAGCTGGCCGGAAGAATGGGAGAGTATTCTCAGCATATTTTAGATCGATTCAGTTTTGCCCAGGTGAGCAAAGGGTTTTGGGATGCGTTTGCTTATGTGGAGGAGAAGTGAGGCTGTGAGTATAATATGGAAGCTCATGGAATGCGTAGAGTGCGAATGCCGATGCGCATATATTTGGCAAATCCTTTAAAGCGTTTTTGCGAGGCTTTGTACGGAGATCGAAAATGAATGAAAAGACAATGTTTACAAAATTGAATAAAAAAATCGTAATCAGTACATTGGCGCTGCTTTCTGTGATAGGGTCCGTTTTCAAAATATTTGTCGGTTTTGACATAGACGAAGCGTTTATCATTGTGCAGGGCTGCCGGCTATACCAGGGGGAAGTATTGTTTGCGGATATGTGGGAGATTTACCAGACATCGGCAATTTTTCTGACGCCGCTTATTTCATTTTGGGGGAGGGTACACGGAAATATGGAGTATCTTGTCCTTTTTTTGCGGATTGCGGCGACTGTTGTGCATTTGGGAATTAGCATTTTATTATATTGCAATCTGAGAAAAAGGGGAGACAAATGTCTGGCTTTTTTGTTGACCTGTATGTATTTTAATTTCCTGCCGCGATGGACTATGAATTTCGAATATGGAAACCTGCTTATATGGTTTTTAACCCTGCATTACATTTTTTTAGATGATTGCGTGAGGAAAAAGGTCAGTCAGCAGTCGGGCTGGAAGCTTTACGGCGTTTTTGCCGGACTGTTTTTTGCCGGAGCTGTGTTGGCTTATCCGACGGCATTGTTAATTTATGTAGTTTATATTGCGGTACTCCCTATAATCTGTAAATATTTTAAAAATTCTGCAGCTGTACTGAAAATGTTTTTATGGTTCAGTATTGGCTGTCTGATTGCGGCGCTTGTATTTTTCGCTTATGTACTGAAAGGAATTACCCTGACAGAATTATATCATGTTTTGCCCTACATATTTTCAGACAGCTCACATTCCTATGGTTCGAAAATATTTAATTATATCAGAGAACTGCCTGCAATTCTAGTGCGCGCAGCGGCGATCGGGTTGCCTGCGGGAGCATGCAGTTTTCTCTTGGAAAAGATGAGCGGGAAAATTGTGGGGAAACGAATGGTATACAGATGGCTTTGTCTCTGGAATGTATTTTATGTGTTGTTCATCTGGGTCTGTAATCTGCTTGGAAGAAAATCCGGTCCTTTTGGTCTCCAGACCAGATATCTGGTGTTGTTTCTTTCAAATATATTCTTTCTGCGCTGTTTATCTGAAAAAGATAAAAGAAGAAATTGTTTTGTCTGGTATACAGCTTTTTTGGCATATGTATCTGTGCTGTGCGCCAGCAACATGGCTTTGGAGGTCAACGCCAGCTTTTTGATTTTAGGGATATTGGCTTCTATGGATGCCCTTTATCTGGCGGGAAGAAAGATAGAAGGAATGGCTTTAACAGCTTTTTTGACGCTGGTAGTATTGGCAGCGGGGTCAATTTACACGAAAGGATTTTTGGTGAGAGTTACGGGTACAGGGCCGGCTACGCTTATGGAAAAACGAGTTGCAATGTCGGAGGGTCCCTTGAAAGGAATTTTTATTTATGAAGCAGATCGAAATGATTATTTAGAAAAGGCGGAGGCAATAGGAAAGAATACGTCCGTAGACGATAGATTATTATATTTAAGCTGGGATGCGCTGGGAAATTTATATACCCCAGGGAAGTTTACATCGGTCACATGCCATGGGTCAACACATTATGATCAGCAGTGGGTGGATTATTATGAGAAATTTGCGCATTCGTTGCCCACAGTCATAGCCGGTGACATGGAGAAAACGGGAACTCCGGAACAGTTTATGGAGAATATGCCTTTTGGCGTCTGGATGAAAAAATACTATGATGTGGAACAGGCGACGGAGGCCGGCGGCGTGTGGTTTGTCAGGAGGTTAAAGTGAAAAGTTTGATCATTCCGAAGTGTGATATTTTGGGCGTTCGGATTGCGGCGGTCAATATGAAAACGGCGCTGCGTTTTATTAGAGGAAATTTGAAATCTCTCCGGGGGAAATATATTTGCATTTCCAATGTTCATACGACGGTTATGAGCTATGAGGATAAGACTTATCGCAGAATCCAGAACGAAGCGGTTCTGGCGCTGCCTGACGGGAAGCCCCTTTCGGTGGTCTGTAAAAAAAAGGGTTTCCCGGATGCCGGCCGGGTGACGGGGCCGGATCTGATGGGGGAGATTTTTAAATGTTCTTGCAAGCATGGCTATACGCATTATTTTTACGGCAGTACGCCGGAGACGCTGGAGCGGCTGAAGGAACGGCTGGAAGCGGAATATCAGCTTCCCATTGCGGGAATGTACGCGCCGCCATTCCGGGAGCTGACGAAGGAAGAAGACAGACAGGTCGTCGAGCAGATCAACCGGGCGCAGCCGGATTTTGTCTGGGTTGGTCTTGGCGCGCCGAAGCAGGAGCGGTGGATGTACGGACATCGGGATAAGGTGCAGGGGCTGATGATCGGGGTAGGCGCCGGCTTCGATTACTTTGCGGGGAATATCAAAAGGGCGCCGCTATGGATGCAAAAATACAGTCTGGAATGGCTGTACCGGCTTTTGCAGGACCCGAGACGACTGTTTAAGAGGTATTTGGTGACGAATACGAAGTTTTTGTATTGGATGATTGCCAAATAATTTGGTGGATTTTATCAAATGATTCATATATAATGTAAATGAGAAATAATACTGTTACAGCATATAGACGAGATTATGGCAACATTAGTTATGCAGTTTCAGGTTGATGAATTTTCCAATCCGGTCATGTATTGTGACGCCGAGGAAAATGATGGAGATGATCAGGAGCCGGCCATGAAACGAATATCTTTTGAAGACCTGGTGCGTAACCGCCGCCTTCCCACTTACGACCAGCAATACGCTTATATCATGGAGCTTTTGGAAGCCGGGCGGATCAAGCCGCTTCTGGCGTCGGGGAAAAATGGGAAGAAGCCGGCCCTTTATCGGGAGTATTGGCTGATTGAGGAGAAGGCGGATACGGCAGGATTAGAGGAAGAATTGAAGTATCAGCTGATTCCGGCTATCTCCATCGACTATTATCTGAAGCATCTTAAGACCTACCGCGAGGAAAGACCCTGGGTGCTGATGCTGAACGCTTATCTGCGGGATGAGCGGGGGAAACTTCGGCATGGGGAGTCTGTCAATGAGAGAAGCTTTGAAATTTGGAACCGGGAAAAGTTTCTGTCAAGGGAGCAGGGAAAGCGGATCTTGAAGCACTGCGGTCTGGAACCGGAAGCCTTGAATATGTTTGAGACGTCGGAGCCGATGGCTTATTATTCGCATACCCGGAAGGTGCCGCAGAATTTGCTGATCCTGGAAAATAAGGATACCTTTTACAGTATGCGGCGACAGCTTTTGAAACAGTCGGAAAGGGCGGGTAAGCAGCCGGATGAGTTTGGCGTATTGCTTGGAACAGAGATTGGAACGCTGATTTACGGGGCGGGGAAAGGGATTCTGCGCTCTTTTCAGGATTTCAGCCTGTGTGTGGAGCCGTATATGACGGATAAACGGAACCGGATTTATTATTTCGGCGATCTGGATTATGAGGGAATTGGTATTTACGAAAATCTGGCTAAACTGTGTCAGGAACATCAGGAGATTATTCCTTTTCAGCCTGCCTATCAGGCGATGCTCGAAAAGGCGGCGGGGGTAAAGGCGCTGCCGGATACAAAGGAGCGGCAGAACCGGAATATCGGGCATTTGTTTTTTGACTGGTTTCCGGAGGAGACGGTCAGTCAGATGAAGCAGATTTTGTCGGAGGGGAAGTATATTCCCCAGGAGATATTGAATATTTTGGATTTTATGTGAAATAGAACGAAAGAAGGCGCCGGATGCAATACGATTTTTTAAAGCACTTTCCCAAACGAATGAAGAGTGTGGGTCTTTATGGGGTGTTGTTACAAAACAGCATTCAGAAGACTACCTGGAAGCAGTATGGCTTCTTAAAAAGCGACGAACAGATCAATATGATTTTTTCCGTGCTGTTATATATTATGGAGCAGTCCCTGAAAGAAGAGAATTGTACGATGGACGATATCGGCGCTTATATAGACACGGTGAATGTACAACATTTCGGCAAAAGCATGAACTATGATGCGTGCAAGCAGCTGGGGGATTTTATTGTCAATGTGATCCTCTCCAACGAAGGAAAGGCGATGTATTTTGACGGCTTCGATTTTGAGCGGAACGAATATCAGACCATGCACATCAGCTATGTGGCAAATAAGATTGTCTACATCGAACAGGAATTCAGGCGCACCTCTTATTATCTGACCGACGACGGCTACAATCTGCTGCTTTCCACCCTGGAAATTGAAAATAATATGAAGCTGACCATCCACGAGATGATCTTTCAGATGCATCTGGAAAAGCAGAGCTATGACAAGGCTGTGGATGAGATTAAAAACGTATTTAATTTGCTGCGTGTCCAGCTGCAGAAAATCCAGGAGGCCATGGGAAAAATCCGCAGGAATGCGCTGAACTATTCGGTGCGGGATTATGAGGAAATTCTTCTGGAAAATCTGGAAACCATCGGCGACACGAAGCAGAAGTTCCAGAACTACCGGGATATGGTCAGAAGCAGAGCGAAGGAGCTGGAAGAGAAAAATATCAATATCAGGCAGTTAAGCCCCCAGGAGGATGAAAATCTGAATCATCTGCGGCAGATTGAGGGGTATCTGAACCGGACCATTGACGAACATCAGAAGATCTTGAACAACCATTTTGATCTGAAAGCGCTTTATACGAGAGAGTTAGAACAGCTGTCCCAGATGTCGCTGATCCGGCGGTTTCTTTTGCGCAGTGAATTATACGATAAGGTGTTGGAGAATTCGGCGGCGCTGAGTAAACTGGATTATTTTCTGCGGCCTTTGTTTAACCAGGACGCGGAGAAAGCCTATAACCTGAACAAGGCGTTTCAGCTGCAAAGGCCGGTGGGAAAACGGGAGGAGGCAGACAGCGAGGAGCTGTTTGATTTTGACGAGGAGGAATGGCGCAGGGAGCAGGATCGGCTTAGAAGGGAAAAGCTGAAAAAGTATGAGGACAGTTTAAACGGTATTTTGGCCTGTGCGGCGGAAAAGGAAAAAGGAGAGATTTCTCTGTCGGAACTGGGGGAAAGGATTCATGGAGATGGTGAGGAACAGAGCCGGCTGATTCCCAGCGTGGAGATTTTTAAGGAAATTATGGTGGAGCTGATCAAAAACCGGGAGATCGATCTGGCGGCTTTAAAGAGAGAGCGCAGTGAATATATCCAGGAAAAGCCGGAGGAATTTCAGCTCAATGAGATGCTTCTGCATCTTGTGGAGGCATATCCCGAAAATCAGGACATTCGGAAGATAGAGGTTTACCGTATAGACGGCGGAGGAACGGTGATATTCCAGGGAGTGCCGGATGAGAATGGCAGAAGGAGAAGCATTCGGTGCTCCGATGTGCTGCTGCGGGTGGTGAAAGAAAAATCAACAAAGTAAATACTCATGCCGGCGATACCGGTTCCATCATAAATGAAGGGAGTTTCTTTTGAGGCTCCGGTGGATGCATAGAAAATGGGTATGGAATAAATATGGTAAATAACAGGAAGTGTACAATCTATCATCGAGACATCCCTTCTATGGCAGCGGCTGCTGGGTTATGAGATGAATCGACAGTTATGTAACAGGAGAATATCATGGCATATGAATTGGAAACAGTGAGGACGAGCCAGGAAATTTTTTATTACCTTTTGGAGCATCATGAGCTGCGTGAGGAAGAGGAAGGGCAGCTGTATAAAGCCTACACAGAGCAGGAGGAAGTTCAGAACCTGGTCAAGTCTCAGGGGGAGATCGCCGGCAGCAATATTGACCGTTATGGAAATGTAATCTATCTGATTCCGAAAGAGGACAATGATTTTCTGGGCTTTTCCAAAGCGCAGCTGAAAAGCGTGCTGTGCAAGTCAGGAGCCACGGACAAGGATTACTATCTGTCCCAGTTTGTGATTCTGACGCTGCTGGTGGAATTTTACGACGGACAGGGAAGCAGCAGCAAAGCCCGGGAGTATATCCGGGTGGGGGAGCTGCAAAACTGTATTTCCAGCCGACTGAAAGAAGGGGCGGACCGGCAGGCCGAGGCCGAAGCGGCGGATGAAGACGCGATGAGGAAGGAGCGGGCAGGGACGGAGAACGAACAGGACAGAGCGGCGAACAACCGGAAAGGAACGATAAAAGGGCAGGATGGAGCAGTGAAGAAGCCAGGCGCAAAAACCCGGGAGGGAATCGCTTTCACAGATATGATGCAGGCATATGAAGCGCTGCGCTCCGACGATAAAGGTTCCCGGGCAAAAACCACAAAAGAAGGGTTCCTCCACTCTATTCTGGTGTTTCTGGAAAAGCAGGGGCTGATCGAATATGTGGAGCAGGACGAGATGGTGAAGACGACGAAGAAGCTGGACAACTTTATGGACTGGAACCTGCTGAACCAGAACAACTATAAACGGGTGATGCGCATACTGGGGGTGACGGAGGATGAGTAAGATCAATGCCGTGCGGCTGATCAATGTGAATTATAACAACAATGCGATCCGGATCAGCGACGAATGTTTTCATTTTAATGGGGAGAGCACATTGATTTCCCTGCGGAACGGCGGTGGAAAATCTGTCCTCGTGCAGATGATCACAGCGCCCTTTGTCCATAAGCGGTACCGGGATGCAAAGGACCGTCCTTTTGAGAGCTACTTTACGACTGCCAAGCCCTCTTTTATTCTGGTGGAATGGGCGCTGGACCAGGGCGCAGGTTATGTGCTGACCGGGATGATGGTGCGCAGGAGCCAGGAGCCTGACAGCGAGGAAGCACTGGATATGATTAATATTGTCAGCGAGTACCGGGAGCCCTGTATTCAGGATATTCATCATCTGCCGGTGGTGGAAAAGGGCGCGAAGGAGATGGTGCTGAAAAATTTTACGTCCTGCAGGCAGCTCTTTGAATCCTACAAAAAGGACAGCTCCATGAGGTTCTTCTATTATGATATGGCAAATCCTGCCCAGACGCGCCAGTATTTTGACAAGATGGCGGAATATCAGATTAATTATAAGGAATGGGAGTCCATTATCAAAAAAGTGAACCTGAAGGAATCCGGTCTGTCGGAGCTGTTTGCCGACTGCAGGGATGAAAAGGGGCTGGTGGAGAAGTGGTTTCTGGATGCGGTGGAGAGCAAGCTGAACCGGGAAAAGAGCCGGATGAAGGAATTTCAGAAGCTGCTGGAAAAGTATGTGGCTCTTTATCAGAACAATCAGTCTATCATCCGGCGCAGGGATATCATCCGTATGTTCCGGGAGGAAGCGGCCGGAATCGAACAAAAGGGAGAGCGCTATTTTCAGGAGGAACAGCGGGAGCAGGAGCAGATGGGCCGGCTGGCCGGGTTTATCCGTGAACTGCACCATTTGCAGGAGACCGCAAAAGGAGAACAGGAGCAGCTTCAGGCGCAGGTGGAACAGGTTTTGCAGGATATCGCAAGAATTACCTATGAGAAGCTGTCCGCCGAGATTTACCGGCTGGAGGAAGAGCTGTATTTTCATGTCAGCAACCGGGATATGATCGGGGCCGAGCAAGAGGATCTGAGCCGTGAGCAGGAGCAGATTGTGAAGCGGCTGCATCTGCTGGCCTGCGCAAAGCAGCAGGAATTTGTCCGTGAGGCTATGCAGGATTTGGAGACAATCCGCCAGAAAATATCGCTGTCCCATAAAAGGGAAGAGGAATTGAAGCCGGAACGGGAGCGGCTGGGGAGGCGCCTCTGGGGATATTATCGTCAGAGCTGCAGGGAAAATGGGGAGAACCTGCAAAAGAACGGCGAACAGCGCAGTCAGGTGTCCGAAGAGATTGAGAAGGAGAAGAAAAAGCTGGAAGAGCTGGAACAGTCTCTCAGGCAGGAGGCGGCAAGACAAGGCGGTCTGGAAAGCCGGGTGGACGTTTATTCTACGCAGGAGGAACGGTATAACAGGGAGTACGGCACACAGCTTGCCCGAAACATTCTTGGAGAGTATGAGCCGGGAACACTGGAAATTCTCCAAAAAGACAGCGAGAAGGAACTGGATGGATGCGCAAGGAGCCGCATGCAGAAGAAAAAGCAGCAGGAACAGGACCAGGAACGGCAGAAAAGCTTAGAGCGTGGACTGGAAACGCTGCATGATACCCGGCTTCGGAAGGAGATGGAACAGGAGCAGCAAAGCAAACAGAAAGAGACCTTCGACCGGGAATTGGACGACCGGAAAGTGGCGCTGCAATATCTGAACCTGGAGGAGACACAGTTATTCCGGACGGAGGAGATTCTGCAGGCTTCCGAGCGGAAGTTAAAGGAACTGGCCGGTATCCGCAGAAACCTGGAGAAGGAGGAGGATGCCCTGCAAAAGGAGTACCGTCAGCTGACCCAGGGGAAGACCTTGGAGCTGCCGGAGGCTTTGGAAGAGGAGCTGCGGGGGATGGGCCTGCCTATCGTTTACGGCATGGAGTGGCTTAAGAAAAACGGATTTACGGAAAAACAGAATCGGAAGCTGGTGCACAGCCATCCCTTTCTTCCCTATGCGCTGATTTTGTCGGAAAAGGAACTGAACCGGCTGGCGGAAAATGCGGGGGAGGTTTATACCTCGTTTCCGATTCCGATTGTGATTCGGGAACAGCTAGAGGAAACGTCCGGGAAGGACGAAAAGGGAATTTTAAAGCTGTCGGGGATCAGCTTTTACCTGTTATTTAATGAAAACCTGTTGAATGAGGAAAAGCTGGGGCTTCTCGTGGATGAAAAAGAGCGGCAGATCAGGAAAAAACAGGAAGCCATCGGCGTGCGGGAGAAGGAATACGAAGAATATTCCCGGCGGCAGGAGCTGGTGCGGAATCAGTCTGTCAGCCAGGAAAAATATGAGGCGGTGGTTCGAAGCCTGGAAGAGCTGGCCGGGGAGCTGCAGATGCTGGATGGGCAGATCGGCGCCGGTCAGGAGGAACTGGAACGGCTTAGGCAGGAATTGAAAACGCTGGAACGAGAGCTTACGGAATTGAACCGGGAGCTGGAACGGCTGCAGAGAAGAAAAAAGGATTTGGAGCAGCTCTGCCGTGATTATGAGCAGTATGAACAGAACAGAGAGGCGCTGGAACGGTGCAGGCGCGCCATCAGGCGTTTGGAGGAGCAGAAGATATTGGCGCTGGCAAGCCAGGATAAGCTGCAGGAGCAAAAGAAAACGCTGGATATGGAGATGAACCGGCTGGAGCTGGAAGGAGAAAGGCTGGCACAGAAGCTGCGGGGGTATCAGAAGTACGGGGAGGATCAGGAGCCTGACGCAGGGTCCGCGGAAAGAAAAGCGGAGGTAAAGGAAAAAGCGGCGGAAAAAGAAACGGCAGCAGAGATACATCTGACTGTAGAAGAACTGAGCAGCCTGGAAGCCCGCTACACGGCGATTACCGGCAGCCTGTCTCTGGAATTGCAGGAGCTGGAACGCCAGGAGGCCAGGGAGGCAAAGCGTCATGAGGAGGCAGCCGGAGAGCTGGAGCATCTGCGGGATAAATATGGGTTGAAACCGGATGCCTGGCAAGGGGTGCACTATGACCGGAAGGAGGAAAGCCATCAGGAGGTTCTTAAGGAGGATGTAGAGCGGAAGCTGGAACGTAAGAGGGGGTTAAAGGAAGAAGAAAACAAACAGATCGCCGTGCTGGAGGAAAAGAAAAGGATCTGCGGCCAGCGGATGCTGGAGGAATGTGGGACCGAGAAGCCTTTGGAGAAAAGCGAGATACAGAGCCAGGATTTTGACGCCAGGAAAAGCAGCCTGGAATACCGGAAACGGGAGCTTTTGAACCAGGGAAAGGCGGTGGAAGAACGGCTGCAGGCTTACGAAGAAAATTTGACGGCTTTAGCCCAGTATGCGGAGTTCCCGGAAGGGGAGCCGATGCAGTGGGAGGAGGATTTTTCCGCGATGGGGCGGAAGGAGCTGCGCGGCTTTCAGGGGATTTTGCTCCGGGACTACCGGCAGATCATCGAGGAGAAGCAGCGGGCCAGAGAGGGACTGACCCAGGTGTTGAATCAGGTGGCTCGCATGGAAGCCTTCCAGGATGATTTTTATCGCAAGCCGCTGGAAACCATGCTTCTTTTAACAGACAATGCCGGACAGGTTTTAAGGCAGCTTTCCACTACCCTGCAGTCCTTCGACAGCCTGATGGAAAAGCTGGAGGTGGATATTTCTCTGGTGGAAAAGGAGAAGCAGAGGCTGGTGGAGCTTTTGGAGGACTATGTGCGGGACGTCCATGAAAATCTCGACCGGATCGACGCAAATTCCACAATTACTATTCGGGAAAAGCCGGTGAAGATGCTGAAAATCCAGCTTCCCCAATGGGAGGAAAATGAGAATCTGTACCGGATCAGGCTGCAGGATATGGTGGACGAGGTAACGCAGAAAGGGCTGGCAATCCTTGGGCGGAATGAGAACGTCCAGGAGTATCTGGGGACGAAAGTTACCACGAAAAATCTGTATGACACGGTAATCGGAATCGGCAATGTGCAGATTCGCCTCTATAAAATCGAGGAACAGCGGGAATATCCGATCACCTGGGCGGAGGTGGCCAGAAACTCCGGCGGGGAAGGATTTTTGTCTGCCTTTGTGATATTGTCCAGTTTGCTGTATTATATGAGACGGGATGAGACGGACCTGTTTGCGGACCGTAACGAGGGAAAGGTGCTGCTGATGGATAACCCCTTTGCCCAGACCAACGCCTCCCATCTGCTGCGGCCGCTGATGGACGTGGCGAAAAAGGCCAATACACAGCTGATCTGTCTGACCGGTCTTGGGGGAGAGTCGATTTATAACCGGTTTGACAATATTTATGTGCTGAACCTGATTGCGGCAAGCCTTAGAAACGGTATGCAGTATCTGAAAGCGGACCATCTGCGGGGAAATGAGCCGGAGACGATGCTGGTGTCACAGATCGAGGTGTTTGAGCAGCAGGAGCTGATTTTTTAAATTCTATTCAGTTTCATATATAAATTTAATCCGCTCGTGTATTTTCCGGAAATCGATCTGGTATTCGCCATTATAAAGAACCATGGGAATCCTACTGTCAAAGTCATAGATGACAGGAGGTTCCTCATGGGCCAGGTCGTATATAAGGCTCTTTTTCCGGTCGGGGTCGATGAGCCGGTACTCGGATACGCCGGCGTTGGCATATTTTTGCAGCTTTAAATAGGAATCCTTTTTTGCGGGTGGCGGGGGAGAGAACCTCCGCGATCAAGTCCGGCGCGCCGTAGATGCAGCGGCGGATAATTTTATTCCGGTCACAGACGATCAGCACGTCAGGCTGTAAAATGGTTCGGTCGTCCCGGTCAAGCCGGACATCGACAGGGGAAGCGAATGGAAGGCAACCGCCTTTCTTTTCCTCAATATAGTCCCACAGGTCTTTCCATATTAAAGAAATGATCAGCTGATGAATGGTGGTTGGCGAAGACATTTTATAAAATACGCCGTCGATCAGTTCCACTCTCAGATCGTCAGGCAGGGCGTAATAGTCGTCCGGCGTGTACTCTCCCTGCTGTTTGCTTCCGTAGGTTCCCGAAGCCTCCCGGACGAGATCCGGCTGTGTATCGGAGTGCACTGGTCAACAAAAATTGGACACTTTAATTGTATTTTTTTACATACAGTCTGCGATTACTGTCCAGACGCATATGTTTCCCTGTACTGTTTTGGTGTTAAATA
>CAJUPT010000050.1 GCA_910588405.1 uncultured Lachnospiraceae bacterium
AGATGTAAAAAGTGCACATATCCGGATGCCCCCTGCAGGTTCCCTGATATGCTCCACCATTCGATAGAAGGATATGGATTTATCGTTTCCGAACTGGCAAAGCTTGCGGGGGTCAGATATCATAATGGAGAAAATACGGTAACTTATTTCGGGGGCCTTTTATTTTAGGGTAAAGAATTATTTCGGGGGTGATTGGTTATGACAAAAGGACAGCTGAGGAAAATACTTTTTGATTCCATTACGGAGGATGAGTGGGCAAAGTTAGAATGGAATAAGGAAAAGACTTTTATTGGGGAATTTAACAGAAATGTCCTGCTCCGTATGAGGGATTACCGATGTGATATGTATGAGGATGTTCCGGATGGGAAGATTGGAAGGCTGTATGCGCTGTTGAAGCGCTATCTGGAAAAATATATGCCGGAATGTCCGGAAGGCCATAAGTGGATTTATATTGCCTGCGTTTACCTGACTTTTATAGAAAAGTTGCCGATGCACCCTCAGACCGTGACCGGATGGGTGGAAAGGGACCAGGCTTTTTTCTGTCCCGCACATTCCGGGAAGGATAGTGTTTGTGAATGCTGTGTCTGCGAGAAATATGGCGCAGATTTATAGAATGATATATGTCATCGCTCCGGTTTTTTATGCTTCAGCATGGATTCAATCACATCATAAATCTCCTGCCTGTCCTCAGCCCTCAGTCGGCCGAGCTTTTCAGACAGCAGGGATTCTTTGACCTGGTATCCGGTTTCCAGTACGCCGCAAAGCAGAAGCTCCGACGATACGTGGAGCGCGTTGGCGACGGCGACGAAGGATTCCAGGGACAGCCGCTTTTCATCCCGTTCTACCATTCCGATATAGTTTCCGGTCAGCCCGGCCGCGTCAGCCAGATCCGCCTGGCTCATTTTCCTGGCTCTGCGGTACTTTTTTATGTTCCTGCCAACCGATGAAAAATCCTGGGACATGATTGATACCTTCCAACAGTAGTGATTAGATACTTATAGTATAGATAATTGTGCTGGATTCATACACATATTATTGGTGATGAATAATTACTAATAGTAATGATTTTTGAAAGTTTTTATGGTATAATGGAAAAGCCAGGGGCCGGAATGCATCCTGGTTGTGGAAGCCGGGAATAAAAAGGCGGGGATTTGGCGCAGTTTTGGCACGGCTATGCGGATGACATGGAAATGCATATATGATATGCTTACAGTGCTTTTTTTGCGCTTACTAAGATGAAAAGGAGTATCTATATATTGTATATGGAAACGAAAATCGAGCTGAAACACAGTTTTTTATGATTTTTGGTATCACCTGTAACCGAATTGTTTATTTTATATCTAATATGAATCTGCCAGGAAATTTTAGAAATGTGTTGCGCAAATGACGTTAAACCTGTGTAATTGGAGGAAAACAAAAAATCTAAAAGACGCTCCGTTGTTTTCCTAAAATAGCGGGATTATATCGGCAGAGCGTTTTGCGCTTGGCATAGGTTACGAGGTGAAGCATATGGAGTATATTTCAATGGGTACGGCCATGGAACAGTCATCCGGGAACATCATACGGGTGTCCCACTGCGGGCAGAAATTTCGGCTGGCAGGGGAAAAGGCGTCTCTCTGGCAAAAGGGTAGATATGGGTTCGCGGCCGCGGACGGTGCGGCGGAGTACAGGATATTGAAGGAATTGACCGGCATGGGGCTTGCAGTTCAGGTGGGCGCAGAGAAACAGGGCAGATATCGGGCATTGACCGGCTGTGTCATCTGTCCTGTTGGGCGTTTATTCCCTTACATGGGACTTTCCGGAAAGCAAAGGACAGCGATGCGCTGGCTGTCAAAGGCAGGTCTTTGCCTGACGATGGCGGAGCTGGTTTATTTGACTGATCGGGGGATTAAACCGGTTCCCAGTCTTTTGGGAAAGGGTAATCGCCAGGCGCTGGTGGAAACGATCTACACAAGAGAGACGGTTTTTGACAATCTTCTGGAAAATGAGATGGCGAAAGCTGCAGCCTGCGATGAGACGGTGGAAACAGTCGAGGGCCTTTTGAAAGCGAAGAGAATTATCCTTTTGTGAAGGGGGAGCGGATATGAGAGAACAGGTTGGAAAAATCCCGGCTCCTTTGCGTGGGATGGTTTATAGACGTTTCGCAGTGGGGCTTGTGGGGCTGGTCTTTATGCCGGTTATCCTGGTGTTTGGAGGCGGTTTTAGCGCCTGTGCCCTGTGTGTTGCTGTTATGGCGTTTGGCGGGATCGGTGGACTAACGCTTATGGCGGAATGTCTGGAAAAAAGATATGTGGTTTTGGAAGGCATTTGCTCCAAGGTCGAGAAAAGTAAAACAGGCAGGGATATCCGGGCCGTCTGGATAAAAAAAGAAGGAATGTCTGTCAGGATTATCAGCAGGGAGAAACGGGTGAAGGGTTTATCTACGGGCGACCGGCTGGCAGTGTATATTTCGGGGAACACACCGGTTTATGACATGGATGAATATAAGGTTGCGGGCGCGTGCCTGGCAATAGAGAGAAAGGAGGGACAGCATGATGAAGGATGAGGTGCTGTATGGGATGCTGGATGAGATCAGGGAGACCATTGAGGCCAACACGGAGCCGGACGGAAACGTCCGTTTTGACGGGCTACGTATCCAGGTGGCTTTGGATTTTGTCAGGACGGAACTTTTTAAAAGCATTATGGCGGAACACGATCATGATACACACAGGGAGAAGGTCTAATCTGAAATGTGGAATGTTATCAAAACGCTGAAGAGTTTCCAAAAAACAGAAGAAACCTGTCAAAATAGCGTGTATAGTGTGAATAGCTAAAAAACTAATTGAAATAACGAAAGAAACCTGCTATACTGTTTCTAATAGTATCAGGGTTCGCGCATAAGCGGCAGCAGTTATCAGGTTACAGAGTGTCATTTACGTATAAAACGTGGGTGACACTTTTTTTGTGCGCGAGCAATGTGCCAGGCGGGAGCGGCCCAGGCCACCCTCTCGCCCTCATGGGCTCACCTTGTGCTTGCACTCACATCTGACGAATGCCGCGTTCAGCGAGTATGGGAAAGAATTTCCCATACTCGCTTTGCGGAGTATCCGGTATGGCTTGCTGACAGTGTTACGTTGGATTTTTTAAATGGTTTCTCTCCGTTCTTACGGGTTGAAATAAATACATGATAAGGCAGGCGAAAAAAACTGCGGAAAGGAGTTTCTATGTTAAAATTATTTGCCACGGAGGTGATCGTCTCAAAAGGGTATGACAATGCGCCGGCGCTGCGGTTCTCGGAAAAGGGGGACTCTGTCCGGTTCAGGATCGGCGCCAGGGTTTATGACACCCGTGCAGAGGGCAATACGCGCTGGGTCAATTTAAGCGTGAAGGCGTTCGGCACGGTCTGCGACCGTGTGAAACGGATGCAGCTGAAAGAGGGGTCCAGGATCAACCTGGTCGGCCGGTTTGACGAGGACGTGTGGGAGGACACAAAAACCCATGAGAAGAAAAGCGCGTCCGTTATTATTCTGGATGAACTGGAGTACTGTTACACGGGAACAGGCGAGAAAAAGCCTGGGGACGGCCAGAGAGCAGCCGCCGGCACCCAGGCTTCGCCATCGCCGTCCGTGGCCGGGGACATGCCCGCCGGTTTTACCGGTTTTGAAGCATATGACGCCTTTGGCGGCGGCGGGTCATTTTTTAATGAGTAACATGCAGAGGAGGAAAGTAAAATAATTAAATCAGGCGTATGAAAACGCGCATGGATATCGGTCTGTGACGGTATTCCATGCGCGTTTTTGCGTTCTGGCGTCTAATTGGAGTGTTAAAGATGAGCGAAAAAGAAATGAAAAAACGTTTCGCCGGCGGGGCGCTGATGATGTTTGCATATCTGGCGCTTTTGCTGTTTATTACTCGTTTGTGGCCGCTTCTGTTAGCGGCTATACTGGGGATATTCATAGCGCTGATCCGCTTGATGTTTTTATCCTCCGGCAGGGCGGAACCGGTGACGCCGGTTCCTGCATGGGAACCGAAAGAAAAGGAGCCCACAGCCTCCGGCCTGCGGTCCATGGCTTTTGCACTGGCTGAGAAACGGGTTACGGAGCTGCTGCTGGCCGATTACCCGGATATCCGCTGGGTCTGGGAGAACGCGGAACCGAAAAAGGATATCATGGACGGGCAGCCCGTCTATGTGCTGGCAAACCGCGCGGGCGGATACCACAGGATGCTGGTGGTAATCAGGAACCTGCAGGTATGCGGCGTGGTTCCGGTATCCGGGCCCTCAGGGGAGGTGCCGGCGCAGGATGATGGCGGCTACGCGGATGATGCCCCGGTTAATTATGGCCTCCTGGCCTTTGAGTGGGTTGAAGCCCATGTAAGGGAGCTGAATGAGCGCTGCAATGAGGCGCTGGGCCAGGGACAGCAAATGTTTGACATATCAAAAGACGAACTGCCCGAAAAGGAGAGCTGGCAGGACATCTGCCAGGAGCTGGGGCGGAATGGCCTGGATGACACGGTATGCCGGGAGTTCGGCATAAGGATAATTTTACGCGATGGGCGGAAAGGAGAAGGAGATGGATATAAAGAACACGCCGCAGTATAAACTGATACACACGAATGACTGGGAGATTGTAAACACAGGGAACAATCTGGTTGTTTATAGCTTGAGGTCGCATGACCTGGCCGCGGATATCTGTACCCTGCTGAATGAGGGATGGCTTACACTTGACCAGCTGTATCATGAAATGTGTTACCCGACCGACATGGTAAGAAGGTTGATAAGAGAAAAAATAAGGAAAGGGGAATGACGATGCATTTTTTAACATTGGCGGCAGTACATATCCCGGAAATAGACTGGGGAGTCGGGGACAGCGAAACAGAATGGGGGATGCCTGACAGCTTATATGCTTCATTTCCGGATGAGGTTGTAGCCAATGTATGCGACCTGATGGAGCCGTATAACGGCGTCACGGAAAATCCGGCGTATCTGGAGTTTTATGACCAGACGGAAGAAATAAAAGACCAGTATGATAATGGCACGGTTAACTGCATGAAGCTGCCGGGGGGGAAGGATTATTGTAACCCCATATGCTTATTCCGGGAGCCGGTTTATGATCCGTGACGGTAAGGTGTATGAAAACGGCCGCGGGCCTGTGGGGCAGGCGAAGCGGACAAAACGCGCGAAGCGGATCAAGGCCCTGCCGGATTACCCGTGGAAAAAGCTGTTCCCGGATTTTAAGGCGTTCGCGGACAGCTGGGGACATGTGGACTATTGCGAGAAAATGGACGCTTACGGTTATTTTGTGAACCCGGAAGGCAGGTGGGACTGGTATTCCATCGGAGGGCGCTGGCCTTACCTTCTGCTGGTAAAGGACACGTGCGAGGAATATTATGAAGGCAGTAAAAGCTACAAGTATGACGGATATGACCCGGAAGTCCCCCAAGGCTATATCTGCACAAGCGCGGCCAGGAAAATGGATATTGAGTGGCAGGCCATGCGTGACTGGCGCTGCAGGGATCTGGCGCGGTCTTACGTGGAACATAGGCGTTTCTTCCTGACGGGGAAAAATGGCAGCGATACTTTTGCGGAACGTGTGGAAGACGGGATATGCCTTGGCGGTAAATATCTTTACCATAAAGGCGAGACATTTGAGGAATATGCGGCCCGGAAAGGCTTTGGGGCCAATGCGTATCCGATTAACGCCAACTCCCTTTGCAGTGATAAGGGATGGCAGTCAATAGATGAAGGGCACTGGAAGCGGTCCGGAGCGGAAAATGTGGCTGAGGCGTGGAGAAAAGAGGTCGCCGATTTTCTGGATTCCATGGAGGACGAGGACGTGCTTGTCGTGATGGACTGCCATATATAGCATTGCGGAGCATGCCCCGCAATACCCAAAGGTATACGCAAGAGGCCCTTTTCATTCAGGGCCTCTGTCGGGGCTGCGGGCTGCGTCCGTAAAGATATGTTCCATGATGGCGCGTTTTGTCGGAGAGACGCGTTGACTTTATTTTTAGAAAGGCGGGAAGAAAAATGAATGAAAACATAATAAACAGCATGGCTGAAGCTGACATGAAGGAACTGAGGGTGCCATTGATCGCGGTGTATGAGCATCCCGACGGGTATCCTGAAAAATGCGTGGCCAGGATATATGACATGGGGGAGCCGACAGACACGGTTATGGTCATGGACAGCGTGGATGAGATACGTGAGGACATTGAGCTGAATACGGACATGGCATTCTTTCCGCCGGGCAGCGACGACGTGGCCAGCCTGGCAGGGGTATGGCTGTGACGGGCTTTGTAGAAAGGGGAATTAAAATTATGGCGACAATCGTTGACGCATACCGTAAAATACGGGACGATATGATGAAAGAGGCAATGGCCGGGGCGATGACCCCGGAGGATCTTATGCAGTTACAGGAACTGATGTACCGGACAAATATCTTAGAGACCTGCACGTGCCTGTGTAAATCGGCGCCGGTTACGACAGATGTCCGTGTGATGGGCTATCATTATAAGCTTACGGACGCTTACCTGATGTGTTTATTGAAAGAGCGGTGCATCGGTGAGCCGGACGATGAAAAGAAAAAGGCGCAGCGGGAGACAGCGCTGGAAAACCTGCGGCAGGTTATCCAGGACCGCCGGAAGCGGTTTTCCAGTTTTAAGGCAGAGACCCAGGAGCAGTATAAGAAAGAGATCCTGGGCATGTTTAACACGGTGCTGCCGGTGTGGATCCAGTACAGGGACTGTTATACGGCAATCTGACCACATCCTTAACAGATGAGGGAAGGCGGAAAGCCTTCCCGGAAAGGAGGACGGCATGGAACTGGTCCATATGGCTGACATCATACCGCTGATCGGAATTCCATACCCGCCGGGCGGGAGTAGCTCTTATTATATACCCTGTCCCAAATGTGATGACGGACCCCGAAAAAAGCATCTGAACATTAACCTGGTAAAAGACGTGTTCCGCTGCCCGCGCTGTGGTTTCCATGGCGGTGTGTTTGACCTGTACGCCTCTTATACCGGGACAGACCGTTCCCATGTGCGCAAAGAACTGCTGGAGCGGTTAGGGATGCGGGACAGTGGTTATAAGGCGGGGAAGAAAGAGGAGAACCCTAAGCCGCCCGTCCATGTACAAGAGGAAGAATGCCCGCTGGCAGGCATCGATACCAGGCATGAGGCGTATTCCGCCCTGCTGGGGAAGCTCTCCCTTGCGTCCGACCACAGGGAAAACCTGCTGGCGCGGGGGCTTTCCCCGGAAGAAATTGGCCGGCTTGGGTACAGGAGCACGCCGGTTGTGGGGCTGAAGGCTTTTGCCGGGCAGCTGGCGTCAGACGGGCTTTCTTTGTCCGGCGTCCCCGGTTTTTACAGGGCTGAGGACGGTTCCTGGAGCCTGAATCACGAATACAGGGGGATTCTGATCCCTGTGCGGGACCCAAAAGGAAGGATACAGGGCCTTCAGATACGCCGGGACAATGCTGCCAGACGCAAGTTCCGGTGGGTATCAAGCGCCGGGAGAAAAGACGGGCACAGGGCGGAGGGCTGGACCCATCTGGCCGGTAAGCCGCAAAAAGAGATGATCCTGACCGAAGGCCCCATGAAGGCGGATGTCATTGCGTATCTGACGGGCCGGGCCGTCCTGGCCGTTCCCGGCGTGAACGCGCTGGCGCAGCTGGAGAAGACGCTCCGGCATTTAAAAGAAAACGGGGTGGAACATATCATGACGGCTTTTGACATGGATTTCCTGAAGAACCCGCATGTGAAGAACGGTTACCGTGAGCTGACATGCCTGCTTTCGGCTATGGGATGCCGGTTTGGGACATACCTGTGGGACCCTGGGTATAAAGGGCTGGATGATTATGTCCTGCACTGCCATGACAGGGGAATGCCGGTATGATAAACCGGCGGGATATGAATAAGACGCTTTTTAACATGGATTTCAACATGGGCACCGAGTAGGGTTGATAAGACTGTTTTTAAAGGTTATAATGGTAAACAAAAAGCCCTGGGAGTTTTTTGAATTTGGGAGGCGGATGTTCATGTCAACATTAGAAAAAACCATAAATCTTTTAAATGCCCTGCCGGAACGGCAGATAGAAATCATATATAGCTTTGTGCAGTTCCTCAGCGCGCAGCAGAAGGCCGGGGAACCCGCAGCCGGGGAATCTTTGGACGATATCTTTCATAATATCGTGGGTGTGCTGCCGGATACCGGAAAGACACTTGGGCAGTACAGGGAAGAAAGGATGCGGGATAAATATGAAACTGTTGATTGATACGAATGTGATCCTGGACATGGTCTTTGGAAGAAACGGCTGTGAAACCTCAATGGAATTATTCAGAAGGATCAGGGAAATCGGTGCCGCCGCATATGTAACCGCGTCATCTGTGACGGATCTCTTTTACATCATTCGCAAAGAAACACATGATACGGAAAAAGCATATGCTGTGTTGGAAAACATCTTTAAACTGGTATCAGTTTTTGCTGTGTCGAAAAAAGATATTGAGAGCGCGCTCAAAGAAAAATGGAAAGATTTTGAGGATTGCGTACAGTATATGACAGGAAAAAATAATGAGGCGGATTATATTATCACCGTGAACAGGAAGGATTATAAAGAGGATTCCCTGCCTGTTTTGACGCCGGCCTCCTGGATGGAGAAGATGGCCGGTTTGGAGAAAGAATAAGTGCCTTTCTCAAATAAAGAATGATTTCGCTTTTATGGCGCGGATTAATCGATGGGTACCTTAGTTCATCAGAAACGATAACAGTGTCATTTGTCTTTGGGCAGGTGGCACTTTTTGCGTTTTAATGGGCATAGAAAAATGAAAGGCCCGGTTAAAAAAATTATGGCGGTAACTATGCTAAGGAATACGTATAAATGATTCAATGCGTATTGATGTTGCGGATTTGGAGATTCTATCGTGTAATGGGATATCAAAAGAATAAAGGAGAAATTAGTTTATGCTTATTGCGGTTGACCACGGCAATTATGCCATTAAGACAGTAAACCATACATTTGTCTCAGGTTTGGCGGAGCATTCCACCAGGCCGCCCATGACAGATGAAGTGCTGGAATATGACGGGAGGTTCTGGGCGCTTTCAGGCCAGCGGATTTCCTATATGAAGGATAAAACAAAGGATGAGCGTTTCTTTATCCTGACCCTGTTTGCGATCGCGAAAGAAATGTGGAATCTTTCAAGCGGGCCCGTGTCCGAGCCGGTTGACCTTGCGGTCGGGCTCCCGCCGGAGCATTACGGCCTTTTAAGGAACACGTTCTCGCAGTATTTCAAGCGGAGGGAGCCGGTGCGGTTTACGTACAACGACAGGCCGTTTACCATCACGGTCAGGAACGTCCTGGTTTATCCACAGGCATTCGCGGCCATCGCCCCGTATAAGAGCCGGCTGAACCAGTACCTGCGGGTGTTTCTGGTGGATATCGGCGGGTATACCACTGACGTGCTGCTGCTTAGAAGCGGGAAACCGGACATGCAGTTCTGCAGGAGCCTGGAAACTGGCGTGATTACGATGGATAACGATATTATCCGGCGTGTCGGCGCGCTCCATGACATGCGGATCGAGGACGAGCATATCAGCGCCGTCCTGACAGGCAGGGAGACCATCCTGCCGGAAGGGGTGATAAAGACAATACGGGAAACAGCTGCGCAGCACGCGAAGGATATATTGGATAAGCTGCGTGAGCTGCAGGTGGACCTGCGTTCCAATCCGGCGGTTTTTATTGGAGGCGGCAGTTTATTGTACCGCAGATATCTGGAGGATTCGCCGTTGGTTGCCCAGGGCATTTTCCTGGATGAGGTTAACGCCAACGCGGCAGGGTATCAGACACTGGCCCAGGCCCAGCTGTCATCCCGCCATACATGAAACTGAGAGAGTCCGGCAAGGCGCGTTGTCAGCGCGTTTTGCCGGATTACAGGAAATGATTTTATGCTTTGATGGCAGATGGGGGTTGGTATTTTGAAAAAGAATGGAAAATATCGATTTACGCTGCAGTTCGGCATGGATTCCGATGAGGAGGTGCGGGCGGGCGAACTGCTGGAACGCTTGGGAAACCGGAAAAGCGTGGTGATTGTGGCTGCCCTCTGCGAGTATATGGAAGCCCATCCGGAGATGTTCGCGGGCGGGAATAAAATCAAGGTGAGCGTGTCCGGCATAAGGGGTGATAAGCTGGAGGAGATGATCCGGCGGATCGTGGAAGAACGTCTGGGGGCGATAACGGTGTCCCCGGCCATGCCTGTCGTTGAAACGGATACGGAATCTCCGGAATGGACGGACGACAGTGAAATCCTGGGGATGCTGGATGACCTTGATCTGTTCCAGGCTCAGTAAAGCGTTTATATGGCGGACTGCTTACCAATGGGCCGGTTGCATGTATTACCAGGCAACAGGCATCTATGTGGGCGAAGAGTCCG
Source organism: uncultured Lachnospiraceae bacterium (assembly GCA_910588405.1). Taxonomy (GTDB): domain Bacteria; phylum Bacillota; class Clostridia; order Lachnospirales; family Lachnospiraceae; genus Paralachnospira_A. Next base: position 10,408 of record CAJUPT010000050.1, read on the forward strand.
CTGAGTTGTCCTGATAAAAAGATTGCGGCTTTATAAATCCAAATGGTAAAAAGGAAAAGGATTACAAAAAAGAAAAAAGGACTCCCCTGATATAGCAACTGACAAAATGGGCGTAACATGCTATAATTACAAAAAAGGGTGGCTTATATAACAAAAACAGAAAAGAACGACAATAAGAATTTACATGGAGGATATGATGTCAGAAGGGATTACGTATCATAATAAAGATATCCTGTTTAAGATTCTCAGCCAGACCTATAAAGAAAAAAGTTTTTCGGCATATGGGCTTGACCTGCCGCCGATCAGGGAATTGCTCCCGACAAACCTGCCGAAAATTTCGGCGAATGAGAAGGATGTTGACAACCTGTTCCTGCTGGAGGATGGAACCTATGCCATTGTCGATTACGAAGCTGAGTACAAAAGATTAAATAAGGTCAAATACCTGAATTATGTAGCCAGGGTTTTGGAAAAGTATTATAAAGAAGATGGAAATTTTAACCTGCGGCTGATTGTCATTTACACCGGTGATGTGAAAAGCGCGGAAGCCACGTTTGAAACCAGCTGCGTTACGCTGCGTACGGAGCAGGCCTTTCTGGTTCACATAGACGGCGAGGCGGCATTTGAGGCTATCCGGCGGAAAATTGATTCCGGTATCCCGCTTGAGGATGACGACCTGATGAAGCTTGTCATCCTGCCCTTAACGGTTTCCGGATCCGAAGGGAAGCAGGCCATGCTGGAACGGGTTGTGGTTCTGGCGGAACAGATCGCGGATGAGGGGCAGCGTATTTTTGCCCTGTCCGGCGTGATTGTTGCAAGTGATAAATTTATTGACAGGGAGTATTCAGAACAGATCAGGAGGAGGATCAATATGACAAAGATAGGCCAGTTGTACGAAAAAGAAAAAATTGAATACGCAAACCAAAAAGTAAAGGAAACTGCCATAAAAGAAAGAACGGAAATGGCTATGAAAATGCTGGCCCGTGGTATTGATATCATTGATATTATGGGGGTTACCGGTTTTACTGAGGCGGAACTGCTCCGCCTTCAGAATGGGGAATTAATATGACAAAGATAGGCCAGTTGTATGAAAAAGAAAAAATTGAATATGCAAACCAGAAAGTAAGGGAAAATTCCATAAAAGAAAGAACGGAAATGGCTATGAAAATGCTAACCTGTGATATTGATATCATTGATATTATGAAAATGACCGGTCTGACTGAAACGGAACTGCTCGGCCTTCAGAATAAGGCTTAATATGACAAAGATATGTCGGTTGTAAGAAAAATCGAGTACGGGAATCAGATAACACGGGAAATTGCGGTGAAAATGTTAAAGCGTAAGATGAATTTCAAAGATATTATGGAAGTGACCGGTTTGACGGAGGAAGAGTTGCTTTATCTTAGAGAAATTAAAATATTGTTGTGCGATTTTTAGCAAAGAAATTCGGAATTTGGAAAAAGGGTTCAAATATCTTGCCAACCAGTAAAAAACCTGTTATACTGCGTATATCAGTTTCATTAATCGCTTACAGCGATTATAGTTTTCCGGTTACACAGTGTCTGAGAAGTTATTTTTCAGGCACTTTTTTTATTGCGTAGGATTCGGAAGGGTGCGCCTGCGGCGTATTCTTCCGGATTGTATACCGTAAATACAAATCAGGAATCCATGGATTCATAAGCGCCCAGGGGCATGTCCTCCGGGCGCTTTTTACATAGATCGGGGCCTTATGGCTCCCTGTAACTTTTTTCCGGGGAGCCATAAGGCATACCCGTGCGTAATAAATAAAAAAGGCCGTTTAAGACGGCGGAAAGGAAATGATGATGAAAGATTTTGTAACCCTGATGGCGCCGCTGCCCTTAACAGGGACTTTCCCGTTCCACTGTGAGGCATGTGGACAATGCTGCCTACATGTAAAAGAAAGCATCCCGCTGGAAGGCCCGGACGTATTCAGGCTCGCGCGGTTTTTGCGGGACGGGGATGAACGGATCAGGAGTACGGCGGATGTCCTGTTGAGGTACGCGGAAGTGACAGTTTTAAGTTCGTCCGGTTACGCGATGTATGTTTTGAAAACAACCGGGCGGGAAGAAGCCTGCGTTTTTCTGAAAGACAACAGGTGCATGGTTCATCCCGCAAAGCCTAAAGCGTGCCGGACATATCCCGTTTCAGCCGTACCGGACGGGGATGGAAGCTACATAGCCCATTTAAGCATGGATCGGCCCTATCATTTCAAGGGGCCGGAGGTATCGGTAAAGAGATGGATAAAACGATACTGTAAGAAAGAGGAATACGATTTCTGGGTCATGGAGTTTGGATCGGCCGTGACAATTGAAAGACTGCTCGGCAGAGTCCCGGAGACTGAAAAGGACAGGGCAATTGATACATTCCTGCGCTTTAAATACCTGGATTACGGCCTGGACAAGCCGTTCTTTCCTCAGTTTAAGGAAAATAACCAAAAATTGATGGAGGCCTTGCGGGCAATGGTGCTGGAGACAGGCTTGGAAACTTATCCGGAAGAGAGAATAAATCATAGGTAATTTCCATAGGAAAGGAGATCATTGAAATGAGCGCATACTTAAACAACATTTTTAATTTCGGCCGCCCCCTGCCGGAACCATTTGATACCCTGGCGAATAAAAAGGTCGGCGTATCATCCATATACGGGGACGGAACCACGGCGACACTCTGCTCGACCGTCATTAAGGCTGTACACGCGGTCTGCCACTGCATGGATGGCAGCGGCGAAGGGGCCGTCGGCGTGATCGACCACCGGACTGTGGCCGAGTACAAATCCTCCATGGGGCCGGACAGTTACCATCTGGTAGTATATGACAGTAAAACCGGCGCCCTGATGGCAAGCGTATATGACAATAACACGGAAACCTTTGAGAACTACGTGCTGAATAGTGCGGGGAGGGACGGAGCCGCGGTCATGATGGCGCTGTTCCCCGTGCTTATGAAAGATAAGGAGTTTAAAGAAAAATTTGATGAGTACCGCGCCTGTTTTGCCAGCGGATATCCTGATCTGGTAAAAGCAACCGAATGCATGGCGATTCTCTGTGACAATGTTTACCGGCGCGTTAAGGATGATACCTGTGCGGCGGCGGTCACTTTAAACGTTGATAAGACGGGAAACCTGATGCGGGTGTCCCAGGTCCAGCTTGACTCAGGGGCGTTCACGCCGTCCGAAGTGCTGGCGGGCGAGTTTTGTATTTTCGCTAAGACCGCGCGTGTCACGGTAAAAAGGGCGGGAACGCTTGTGGCGCATGAGGATTTTATAGGGAAGTACCAGATGCGTCCAAGGGCGCTGAGCGAAACAGAAGAGGCGCTGGTGCCAAAACTGCCGGAATGGTATATCATCCCCCAGGAGGCCGTGGATATCTGCAGGCATGCCCAGGCGACTACGGGAAAGCCCACGCAGATGCGGAATTTTCTGCTGCGTGGCCCGGCAGGCACCGGCAAGACGATGGGCGCCAAAGCCATTGCGGCCGGCCTGAACCTGCCGTATATGAAGTATACCTGTTCGGCCGGGACAGAGATTTTTGACTTCGTAGGGCAGCTTTTCCCGGATTCGGAGTCCGGGTCTACCGGCGACGAACGGCTTGACCAGGAAAGGGAGATCTTAAAGAGCATGGGCGGCATCAATTACGCCAATATAGCGAAGCTGATGGAACTGCCCGACCTGGATGACATGGATTACGACCCGGCGGGCGTGTACCAGGCGCTTACCGGCATGGAGAAAGGATCCGCGACGGCCCAGGACTGCATGGGCATTGTGCTGGACCGCGTGACGGAAAAGGTACGGGCTTTGTCCAGACGGGAGGAAAACGCCGGGAACAGCGGGCAGGCTTTTACCTATATTGAGACGGATTTCATCAAGGCGTTAAAGAATGGATACCTGATCGAGCTGCAGGAGCCCTCCACCATCGTTCAGCCGGGCGTCCTGGTGGGCCTTAACTCCCTTCTGGAACAGGGAGGGTCCGTCACGCTGCCTACCGGGGAGGTGATTACACGCCATCCCGACGCGGTGGTAGTGGTTACGACAAATATTAGTTATGAAGGCTGCAGGGGGCTGAACCAGTCGGTGATCGACCGCATGAGCCTGGTGCGGGACGTAGAGCTGCCAACTCCCGAAGTGATGGCGCAGCGCGCCATGTCCATTACCGGGGCATCGGACGAAATCCAGGTAGCCCGGATGGTGCAGGTGGTGAATGACCTGTCCGAGTATTGCCGGAAAAACAGCATTACGGATGGCTCTTATGGGATGCGCGGCCTGATCGACTGGATCACCAGCAGCGAGATCACCGGTGATGTCTACCAGTCAGCGCTGTATACGGTGATCAGTAAGGCGACAACGGACGAGGAGGACCGGGAGGCGCTGGTCAGCACCGTCCTTGAGCCGGTCTTCAGGCCGGCGGGCAGAGGAGCGACCGCGTGAATTGACCAGAAAGGGGGTTACCTGGCATATGTCAAAGGTGAATCACAAATTAGTAAAGAAGCGGCTGAACGAGCAGCGGAGCAAAATCACGGACCGGCAGTTCTTCTCGTCACGGCTTTTGGCAGGGCATTTCGAGGATATGGCGGCGGCGCAGACAAGGAGGTACCACTATAACCGCAGGGTCCATGTAAGCCTGTACTGGAAACCGAGGGATGAGCATGCGGCGTCAACGGATAACCTGTTTATCCGTATCAACACGGGGCATCCCCTTGTCACGAAAGTGAGGGGGCGGGAAAACCGGTATCAGGTCATATGCGGTATGTTTGCCCATGAGCTTGGCCACGTGCTCCATACGGATTTCCTTGCGGAGCAAACACGTATGAATTATTTTGCCAGCAATATCTGGTATCCTCATCCGCCGGAGTTGAAAACCGCGGCGGATGCCCGGAGGGAAAAGGCTTTTTGGGATTATGTGAAGTCCGGCCCGCAAAACCTTAGCATGGCCCAAATGGTTGCGCACCATATCTCAAACGTGATCGAGGACGGGTATATTGAGAACAGGATGCTGATGGATTTTCCGGGAACCCTTGGATACGGGCTGGAGAAATTTCGGGAGAGGCATTATGAGATGATCTCCACAGTGACGCAGCTGATTGAGGAGGAAGATGACGAAAAACAGCATATTTTTGAGAGCATTCTGCAAATCCTGCTGTCTTACGCGAAATTTGGCGAGATCAAATATGGGGATGAGCCGCTTAGCGATGAGCGGATACAGGCCGTGTTCAGTCTGATTTCCGATGTTGACGGCGCGCTGCTTAACAGTTCGGGAAAAGAGCGGCTGGGTGCCGCAAATATGATATTGGTCCGCTGCTGGGACTATATTGAAGGGTTCTGCGAGGCGTGCAGGCGGCGCCAGGAAGCGGCGGCAGCGGCTGGCGGCACAGAGGATATCGGGGAGATCATGTCAAAGCTCCTGCGGTCTGTTCCCGGAAGCACGGGCATTGGCGAAGGGAATCATTCACCGGTCGCTGAAACAGCGGGCCATGTAGTCCTGTCAGCCACCGCCGCGGCAAGGGCAAGAACACTTGCCGCCGTATCGGAATCCGCGGAAAAAAACGAACCTGAGCCGGAAGCTAAAGATGATGAGGCCGGAACAGAAAGCGCGGAAAATTCCCAGGATGGGACAGAAAGTGAAAACGGCACGGAAAATGCCAAGGATGACGCGGAAAATGAGAATCTTCTGGCGGAACCGGAAAATGAGGAGGAAGCGTCGGAAACCGGCGGACAGAGTTTGGAGGAGGGGTCGGCCCTGCCATCTGGGCAGGATATGCCTTTGGCGGGCGGTTCCATGTCCGGAACAGGAAAAACAGAGGTTTCCGAATCGGAGCAGGGCAGGATTCCTTACCATCAGACGGAGGCGGCCTCTAACCCGACAAGCGGGAAAATAGAGAAAAACGATGTTTATGAGCGCGAGCAGTGTGCCCGCGCTGCTGCGGACATTGAGCGTGTCCTGGATAAAATGGCGGAAAAGGCCGCCTGTGAGCAGCTGGAAAATGAAAGGCTCCGGGAGCTGAATGAAGCCGCCCGGAATATTTCCTATGGGAATATCCATGCGGGCGTCAATATCAGGGTTAACCGTATGCTGTCGGTGGATGAGGAACTGAAGGAACAATATGACGCTATCGCGGCTCCGCTGCTGGCCATCTCAAGGCAGCTGCAAAAAAGCCTTGCCAGGGAACTGAAGGAAAGCAGGCGGGGCGGGAAGCAGACCGGCCTGCTTATGGGCCGCAGGCTGGACTCCCATGCCCTGCACAGGAACGACGGCAAGGTGTTTTACAGGAACAGGCTGCCAAATGAGATCCCGGAACTTGCGGTAGCCCTGCTCCTGGACGAATCCGGCTCCATGAGTTCCAGTGACCGGTGTACCTACGCACGGGCAGCGGCGGTTATCATTTATGATTTCTGCCAGAGCCTTGGGATTCCAATTATGGTGTACGGCCATTCAACCGGGTACCCGGATACTGTGGAGATGTATTCTTACGCGGAATTTGACAGCTTTGACCAGGATGACAGGTACCGCCTGATGGATATCGGCAGCCGCCGAAACAACCGCGACGGGGCTGCGCTGCGGTTTGTGGCGGAGCAGCTGTCCGGACGCTCAGAGGAGGAAAAGCTCCTGCTTTTGGTGTCTGACGGCCAGCCCGCAGACCATGGTTATGACGGCTCCGCGGCCGAGGAGGACCTGCGGGGGATTAAGCAGGAATACCAGCGCAAAAAGATCCTGTTCGTGGCCGCGGCCATTGGGGAAGATAAGCAGAACATTGAGCGGATTTACGGGGATTCGTTTATGGATATCACGGATTTAAGCCAGATGCCCATAAAATTGACGGCTGTTGTGAAACGGCATATTCGGGTATAAATAAAATATAGCGGGGTGGGCGGCCTGATGACATGGCAGCCCATCTGTTTTATACGGGTTTTAAAGTAGGGAGTTTTATTATTTCCTATTATAAATGATACTGAAAGAGTAAGGAGATTCTGATTATTAGATTACTATATTTGAACAGGGTACAGGAGGGATAACATTAATGGGTCATTATGTTGTGTGCGTGGATTCCGTATGGGCCCGTAACGCGGAAATATTTGATATGGAGGGGCTGCCGGACGACGCTTTAGCAGATATGGGTCTGTTATATGATGAATATGATATGGACGATGATAGAAAATGGCATGCCGTGGAACTAGCAGTGATCCATATTTGTCACAGCATAACTTTTTCTTATGAAACAGCATCGAAAAAAATGAGTTTTAATACGGAAAAATATATGCTATGATAAGGACAGGCCATTTTTCGAAAAATGTATCCGATATCGACAAAAAAATCATAACAAAATGAAATGTGTAAAGGTACACAGGTGTAATACACCGCCGTTTAAAAGGGAATGCAGTGGAAATCTGCAGCAGCCCGCTTTACTGTGAAAATTTTGCTTTCTGCCATATGTCACTGGTGTTAACCGGGAAGGCGGCAGAAAGTTGTAGATTTGAGCCAGGAGACCTGCCTTTGCACCAGACTGCAATTTTCGGTGGGGAAAAACAGCATCTGTACTTTGTTTCCAGTCTTTGGCAGTCCGCCTGTTTCCCGGCGTGAAACGGCGGAATATGCGCCGGCATTTCTGGATGATCAGATTAAAAATAATCCGGAATGACGTATGAAGGAACAGAAACAAGATAGTGTGTTGCAGGATCAGAACATCACCGGAAGGTGGTGTTTTTTGTATCACTGAAAAGGCGTTTTCCGTCTTTCCCCGTGATACAAAAATGTTCCGCAAGGATGCACACGCAAACGCAGAAGAAATAGGTCGCTTGAAGGCGACGCGTTTGCGGCGCAGACCCTCCGGGCAGAAACAAAAAAGGAGGAACAAATGAAATGAAGCGGTATGGAAAAACATTGCTGGCGCTGCTACTGACTGTCAGTATGCTGGCCGGCTGCGGCACAAAAGAAGTGCCAAAACAGACGCAGGCAGGCGCGCAGACAGAGCAGAACAACGAAACACAGAACAAAGAAACACAAAATGCCGGTGAGACGGCGGCAGGGGAAACAGAAGAAACGCCAAAGGCTGCCGCGGAAAATCTGAATGAGACAAAAGAGCTGGTGCTCGGTTCCGTGCGGGATATGATTCCGGGAGAAGGAGACGCCTTTTACGTAAATCTCTCCGCAGGCGTATGGGAACCGTTGGTATATAACAATAACCATGTATTGCAGCCGGGACTGGCAAAATCATGGTCTTATAATGAGGACTGTACGGAATGGACTTTTGCACTGCAGGAGAAAGCGGTATTTACCGACGGCGTTCCCTTTAATGCGGATGTGTGTATCCAAAACATAGAGCGTTATAAAGCCGGCCCGCTGACTTCCACATATACGTCTCTGAGCATTGACAAATCATTTCCCAATTTAAAGGAAATTGTAAAAGTGGACGATTATACCGTAAAGTTTGTCTTCTCTGAGCCGATTACCACCCTGGACGCCCTGCTGGGCGATTACGGCAGCCCTATGATCAGCCCTAACTGTTTTGACGTGGAAACCGGAGAGATCACTTCCATGGTGATTGGTACAGGTCCTTATAAAATCAAAGAGCATGTTCCGGATCAGTACGCCGTATTTGAGCGGAATGATGATTTTTACGGCACGCCCGCCAAAATCCGCCAGTACCGTGTCAACTGCATTCCCGATTCGGAAACCCGGTATTCGGCGCTGACCTCAGAAGAAGTCATGGGCCTGATTGACAATGGCGCAATCATGGTGGACGTGGCGGTAAACCTGACAGAGACCGACGACCGGTTTGTTCTGGAACCCACCAAAAGCCATATGAGCCATTACATGTATGTAAACGGTTCCAAAGAATATCTGAAAGATGTCCGTCTGCGCCAGGCCATCAGCATGGCCCTGGACAGAGATCTGCTTAATGATACGTTATATGCGGGATTGTGCCATCCGGCATACGGTATTCTCAGTTATCAGACGCCGCTGTACAAAGAAATTACCGGTGAGTATAATCCGGAAAAGGCAAAAGAGCTGGCCGCAGAGGTACTTGGCGACACCCGGTTACAGACCAAAATGATACTGGGCCAGCGGGTTGTGGACGGTTATCCGGTGAAATCCATGGCGGAATATATCCAGTCGGTATTAAAAGAACTGGGCATTGATATGGAAATTGAGATTCTGGATAATTCCGTAAATACGGAAACGCTGAAGTCCGGCGATTATGATTTTGGCATTACGGTAACCGGTTTAAACAGCGCGGACCCGTATTCCTTCTTCCAGTCATGGATGGCTTCTGACGGAAGCTATAATACGCAGTATCACTGGGAATATAACAATGCCGAAGCAGATCAGCTTCTGGAAGAAGTGCTCCATGAATCAGATCCCGCAAAGCGTCAGGAGATCTACGGCAGACTGCAGGACATTTCCGCGGAAGATCTGCCCATGATTCCCATATTATATTATACAAATGTAAATATCCATAACAAAGCGATTACTGGTTACACCTCGGAACTGTATGACGGCGTCAGTATTCCGACCATTGAGTGGGTACAGTGAGCCAATGGGTGTTGTCAAATATATGGGGAAACGTCTTCTCACCCTGATTCCGGTGCTGCTGGGCATTACCATTGTGGCATTTTTACTTGGTACCGGCGCACCGGGAGATCCGGTGGAAGCCATCTTAAATCGGGACGGAACACAGATTGTCAGCCCGGAGGAATATGAAATTGTAAAAGAACGGCTTGGCCTGAACGATCCCATTCCCATCCAGTACGTCAAATGGCTGCGCAACGCCATGACAGGAGAGCTGGGCCAGTCGTTTTTTACAAATAAAGATATACGGGAGCAGATGGCGTATCGTCTCCCGTATACCGTCCGGCTGGCGCTGCTGGGGCTTGCCATGACCGTGGTATTTGGCATTGGGGCCGGTATGGTAATGGCCATTTACAAAGACAGGTGGCCGGACCGGATTCTGCGGACCATCACTACCGTCATGCTCTCCGTTCCCGGCTTCTGGATTGCCATTCTGATGATTCTGATTTTTGTGGAACAGTTAAAGTGGCTGCCTACCAGTGGTCTGAACGGCTGGAAATCTTATATTATGCCCGGTATTACCGTGTCCGTATCTACCATTGGCGTCTGCGCCCGGCTGACCCGTACTTCCGTGCTGGACGAACTGGGACGGCAGTATGTGACGGTGGCCAGCGCCAAAGGGATGAATGCCCGTCTGGTGGCCATCCGCCATGTACTGCCAAATGCGCTGATACCGATCACCACATTTCTGGGCAATTATTTTGCCGGAATCCTGGGCGGCTCTACCATTGCGGAAGTGATTTTTAATATACCGGGCATTGGAAATTACGCCATTGACGCCGTAAAATCCAGAGATTATTTTGTGGTGCAGGCATATGTTCTGTTTACGGCAATGGTGTATGTGGTGATGACCATGCTGATTGATCTGATCTACCTGGCGGTCAATCCAAAAATCCGGGCAGGGGAACGGGTGGAATGATGAAACGGCAAAAAACAGAAAATCAAATACGGACAGATCAAGATAAGAAAAAGATAGATGCGGGCCATGTGGCGGCGGCCCTTTTGCTGGTTTTTATTTTACTGATGAGCCTGTTTGCGCCGTTTCTGGCGCCGTATGACCCATATCAGCTTGATATGCGCCATGCGCTGGAACCGCCGTGCGCCGCCCATCTGCTGGGCACGGACGCCATCGGGCGGGATTTGCTGAGCCGGATTATGTATGGCGGCCGTCAGTCTCTGCTGCTGGCCGCCGCGGCAACTGGGCTTTCCATGACGCTGGGCTGTATCATCGGAATGATTGCGGGATATTTTGGCGGGAAAACCGATCTGGTCATTACGGCGGTTTCCAACGTGTTTCAGGGGATTCCGGGCATGACTATGATGATTGCCATTGCGGGGCTGATGGGTTCCGGGGTGACCAGTATGCTGCTGGCGCTGGTCATTACGTCCTGGGTGGGCTTTTCCCGGCTGGTGCGGGGAGAAGTGATGAAACTGAAACAGGAATATTTTGTGGAAGGGCTGAAAGGGCTTGGTGCGGGAAATATGCGGATTTTACTGCTGCATATCGGTCCAAATCTGATTGGCAGCATTCTGATTATTTTTGCAACCCGGATTGCCAGCGCCATGCTTTCCGTGGCTTCTCTGAGTTTTCTGGGACTGGGGCTTCAGCCGCCCACGCCGGACTGGGGCGTTATGATCAGCGATGCCAGAACCCATTTCCGCCAGGTACCCATGCTGGCCATTGCGCCCGGCGTTATGATCGTACTGCTTTCTTTAAGCATTAACATACTGGCGGACGCGCTGCGGGACCGGTTGGATGTGCGGGCGGATGCGGTAAAGGGAGACTGACAGATATGGGAAAAGAGATAAAAGTGTGTGAATTTGGCGTGACATTTCATACTGCCCACGGGCCGGTCAGCGCCGTGCGGGACGTCAATACGGTGTTCCGGGAAGGTGAGGTAACCGGTTTGATTGGAGAGAGCGGAAGCGGAAAGTCAGTGCTCGGCATGGCAATTTTACAGCTTTTGCCGGCAAATGCCCGCATTGAGGGCAGCTGTCTGTACGGCGACACCGAACTGACGGCGCTGTCAGAAAAAGAGATGGAACAAATCCGGGGAAAAGAAATTGCGCTGATTCCCCAGAACCCTGTGGAATCTCTGAATCCTGTCCTGCGGATTGGCTGGCAGCTTACGGAGGCCATGACCATACATGCGCCGGGAAAAAAAGCGGAGGCAGAACAGCGGTATCAGGATTTGATGGGCCGCCTGGGCTTTTCCCGGCCGGAGCTGGTGAGCAGACAGTATTCCTTTCAGCTCAGCGGCGGTATGAATCAGCGGATGATTGCGGTGCTGGGACTGATGAACCGGCCGGCATGGATGATTGCCGATGAGCCGACAAAAGGACTGGATGCCATATTGCGCCGGCAGGTGTACGAAGTGCTTCAGGAAATCACCATGCGGGATACCCGCAATATGATTCTGATCACCCACGATGTGGCGCTGGCCAGAAAACTGAGTCAGAAAATACTTGTATTGTACCAGGGAGAAATTCTGGAGCAGGGGACGGCGGCGGACGTGCTGGACCATCCGGCCCATCCTTATACCCGCGGCCTGATTGGCTCCCTTCCCAGAAACGGCATGAAGCCCATTGGCCAGCCGCTTAAAGGGCGGGAAGACGCCACAGGCGGATGTGTGTTTTATCCCAGATGTCCGCAGGCCGCAAAACGGTGCCGGCAGGAACATCCCCGGGAGGCAGGGCTGGAAAACGGCCGGAAGGTAAGGTGTTTTTTATATGAAAAATGACGGAATGCTTTCGGTCCGGCATTTAAGCAAATCATATACCCGGGGCGTGGCGCGGCGGCAGCGGATTGACGCAGTAAAAGATGTGAGCTTTTCCATACCGGCGGGTACGGCCATGGGAATTGCCGGCAACAGCGGCTGCGGAAAATCCACCATTGCCCGCATGGTCATGGGACTGATTCCCCCCGATGACGGTGCCGTTTTTCTGGACGGCCGGCAGGTCAGCGGCTTAAAGGCGGGCGAGATGAAAACGGTGCGCAGACAGATGCAGATTATCTTTCAGCATCCGGAAAGCTCGCTGGACCCCCGCAGAAAGATTATAGAGAGCGTGCTGGAGGCTATGGAGATACATGGCGTGAAACAGGGGCGGGCGCAGCGGGAAGCCCGGGTGGAAGAACTGTTTGAAATGCTGGGGCTGCACACCCGTCTGTTTCAGCGCTATCCCCACCAGATCAGCGGCGGGGAAGCCCAGCGGATTGTCATTGCCAGAGCGCTGACGCTGGAGCCGAAAGTGCTGATTCTGGACGAACCCACTTCCATGCTGGATGTCTCCATTCAGGCCCATATTCTGACGCTGCTGAAAACATTGCAGGAAGCGCTGGGTCTGACTTATCTGCTCATCTCTCATGATCTGGAAGTGCTGTGCTGGTTTTGCGACCGGATTGGCATTATGAATGAGGGTGCGCTTATTGAGACGGGGACAAGGACGGAAATTCTGGAAAAACCTGAGCAGCCGTTTACAAAGGAGCTGGTGGAAAGCTTTTTCGCGTTTTGAGGTCCGGTATGCAAGGCAGGTGGGAAGAAGGTATGAATCTGAATAAAATTCAATATTTTCTCAGTTCGGTGGAAGAACAGAGTTTTACAAAGGCGGCCAGGAAACATTATGTGACCCAGGTGGCCGTCACCCAGCAGATTGCGTCCATGGAAAAAGAGCTGGATATGGAGCTGTTTATGCGGACCGGAAACCGGATTAAGGTGACGGAGGCAGGACAGTTTCTTTACGGGGAAATGAAAAAAATCATGGCCCAGTATCAGTTTGCCCTGGAACAGCTGCAGGAGTATCGGGATGACGGCAGACAGGAGCTGAAAATCGGCATTGGCACACTGGGAGATTATGAGTGGATCCTGCCGTTTCTGACCAGATTTCAGGAAAAACATCCGGATATGGAATATACGTTTGTGACGGGAGAGACGGAAGAACTGACAGAGCAGTTAAAATGCGGCAAACTTTCTTTGCTGTTTTCCGGGGAACCGGATGGGAAGGATATGGAATTTCTGGAATTTCTTCCGGCTTATACCACAAAGATCAGCCTGGTGGTCAGTGCGAAAAGCCCGCTGTTTACAAAGAAAGAGCTGTCTATCGGGGACTGTATGGGGCTGCCGCTGATTTTGATTGGCGTCGGAGAACAGGAGCGGAACCGGACTTATCAGGACTTTTATCAGCTGTGCCGGGATACCGGATTTATTCCCCGGGTGGCCTGCCATGCGGAAAACAGCATGGAAGCCATGATGAAAGTGGACCTGGGACTGGGCTGCGCACTTTATATGGAAGATGTTTCGGGATTTCTGGCCGAACATCCAAGGCGCAGGATTCTGAAGCTGAACGGGCCGGTGAGCGTACGGAAATATCTGGTTTACCGCCGCCATATGCCGGGCTTTTTGCTCGATGAATTTATTACGTCCCTTTTGTGGGAGACAGGCAGACTGTATGCGGTGGACCGGGTGGATTTAAAATCCGATTTCAGCATTCTGTGGAAAGAAGCGTTAAAACAGGAAGACGGCACATACAGCAGGCGGCTGTCCGATGATCAGGCGGAGAAAGAGTTCTGGCATCATTTTATGGAGAAAAAGTCCGTATATCAGCAGGACGAATGGGCGCATGTGATGATGAAAGAAGTCAAAAATCTGTTGAAATCCCGTCAGGTCCATACCATTATGGAAATTGGTCCGGGCTGGGGAAATTTTACCATGGAGCTGGCGGACTGCTGTGACACGCTGACCTGCGTGGATATCTCGGAGGATGTGCTGCGGTATATTGACCGGGCGGCACAGGAGCTGGGGAAAAAGAATATCTTTTCCATCTGCTCCAAGTGGGAGAATATGTCCGGCAATGAAAACTGTGATGTGGTATTTGGCTACAACTGTTTTTACCGTATGCTGGAATTAAAAGAATGTCTGCGTATGATGAACCGGATTGCCGCCTCTCTGTGTATTGTGGGTATGAGCGCAGATGGCATGACGCCGTATGATCTTGAGCTGAAAACGGCGCTGGGCGCAAAGATTGTGTATGACAAAAAAGATTATATTCATTTTGTAAATATTCTGTATCAGATGGGAATTGACGCGAATGTAAAAGTGGTTCCGCTGGAAAAAGAGCTGGTATACCCGGGCTGGGCGGAAACGGTCCGCAGCGTAATGGCCCGGGTGCGCAACAAAGATGAACTGCTGAAGACGCATGGAGCGGAAGTGGATCAGATTCTGAAAAAATATTTTCATCCGATGGCAGACGGAACATACCGGTATCGCCTGCATTACAGGGGAACGCTGGTATACTGGGAGCCGGAAAAATCTGCCTGACGGCGGTATGACCTGTCCCAAACGGGACGGAACCTTTGGACGGATCCGGTACGGTGTTTTTGCGGACGGTGACGTATCTCCGGCGGGGAAAATTGTCCGGCGCTGCTTTAAGAGGCCGGACGATTTTGCCGTTGACCGGCGATCCGGTTTTCCATATGCTTAGTGATCAAAGCCTATTTGACAGGTGACAGGGCGGAGGTGAAAAACATGTGTATCACGGAATACAATGAAGCTGAGATCATGCGGATGTTTAAAGAGGAAGGCTGGAAAGAAGGCCGGAGAGAAGGCGAGGATAAGTTTGGGAAGCTGATGGAAATCCTTCTGGGAGCCGGACGCACATCGGATGCCAAAAAGGCAGCGACGGACAGAAGTGAGCGGATGCGGCTTTATAAGGAATTTGGGATAGACTGATGCATAATGCCGGATATACATCAGTTCTCTGTTAATTCGCTTAAAAGATGTCTTTGACAAAAGGAACGGATTAACAGATCAGGAACAGATCAAACTGTTTTGCGGCGGATTGACTATTATAAAGGATTCTGCTATAATATCCCCAATAGTTTCAAATCTGGTTTCAATTCAGATACAGTTTATAAGAGTTACCACAGTGTCATTTGCTTTTCAGCAGGTGGCACTTTTTTTGTCTCAAAATATCCCCCGAAATGCGCCAATAACGTATTTTGAGGGATTTCTAGCCATTTTATGGGCATAAGCCGGCAGTCTTTCGGGGTTGCCGGTTTTTGTTATATACGCGGGGGAAACTTCTCCTCGCGCAGTTGCGGTAATGCGGGAAAACCCGCCAAAAACAAGAAAGGAGCATAAAAAATGCAAAGAACATGTCTAGATGCTTATTGTAACACCTTCAATTCCTATGGGGCAATGCTGGGCTATCATGAGGAGCAGTCTAAGCGCAGCCTGTGGGTCCGCAGCAAAGTGAATGATCTGCAGGTCGAGCCGCTGGGAAAAACTTCCCCTTTGTTCTCTGATTTGTCCGCATTCGCGGTCGGGACCACAAGGGAGGCCGTGGATGACACAGCGGACAATCTTGGCCTGGCCATACGGGTGGACGGGAACCTCTACCCTGCGCGCACGACGGCTTATAAGAGCCTGCTTGAGCGGGCGAGGATCGGGGGGACTTCCCTCTCAAAACTGAGTAAGGAGGTGCTGGCGGAGGTGGTCAACGCATGCCTGGGGCTGTATTCGGCGGACGCGCTGCTTCTGGTCCGTGATGAAAAGGTCAGCGCGGTCCATTCCGGGGCTGAGACGGATTATTCGGTTTTGCCGGTCGATGAGCTGCTTACGGTTTTAAAGGAAAAACTGGATGCCCGTTTTCCGGGCCATGAATTTGGCCAGGGATACTGTGACCACTCCCTGGTCAGCGCCTCATGGACGATGCCGGCCCAGAAGGAGGATCTGCTGGGAACGTATATCAGGCTTTTAGATTCCCAGGGGAGGTCGGCCATGGCCTCTAAACTGATGTCGGGAATCCGTTTCACCAGTTCCGATACCGGCGTCGCGTCGGCAAAAGTTTCCGCGCTTCTAACCGGAGGGCGGTATTCCATCCATATCGGGAACTGTATCTCCATCGACCACCGTCATCAGTCCACGGTTTCGGATTTTGCCGGGAGCCTTGACCAGCTGTTCGCCCAGTTTGGGGACAGCGTGGCTAAGCTGAAAAAAATGGCGGAGGTTTACCTGGATTATCCGGTAAACGCGATGACACGGGTGTGCAAAAAACTATGCATGCCGAAAAAAGCGGCGTTGGAGGCGATTGCGATGTTTGAGATGTCCTATGGCGACGGGCCTGCCACGGCCCACGACGTATTCCTTGCCATGCAGGAGATCCCGTTCATACTGAAAAGCGAGAAGGCCCCGGAGAGCAAGCTGCTGGCGCTGGAAGAAAACATGGCCAGGGCGGTCAGCCTGAAATGGAACGACTATGATCTGGCGAAGGCGGTGGGCTACTGATGGCGTCGCCGAAAATTCTCTGTGATACGGCGGGCATGAGCAATGAACGATGGCTGGAATGCCGTATGCACGGGCCGATGGGGGATATCCCGTATACTGTCGGGGGCAGTGACGTGGCGGCGATTTTTGGCGTTTCTCCATGGGTGACGCCGATGGAGCTGTGGATGATCAAAAAAGGGCGCATGAAACCGGCAATGAAAGCGAATGCCGGCCAGCTGATGATGGGGCATCTTTTGGAGCCTGTAGCGGCATATTGGTATGGGGAGAAAACCGGAAACAAGGTTGAGGAGGATACGAATCTGTACCAGCACGCCGACCATCCGTATGCCCTCGCGAATTTTGACCGCAGGTTTGTCCGGGCGTCAGACAATGAGCCGGGGATACTGGAATGCAAAAGCTGCACATACCATAAGGCTGATGAGTGGGCCGACGGGGCGGTGCCTTTGCACTATGAACTGCAGCTGCGCTTTTATCTTGCGGTGGCGGATGTGGATATCGGCGCCTTTTCAGCCGTATGGGGAAATAATCCGGATATCGACCTTGCTATGCCGGAGATTGTCCGGGACAGGGCCAAAGAGGATATGATCTTTGAACGGCTTGATGAGTGGATCTGGA
>CAJUPT010000051.1 GCA_910588405.1 uncultured Lachnospiraceae bacterium
TAAAACATGATACCATAAAATAAAAGATAAATCTATTGAATTTTGGCTTGTTTTTCCATTTGAACCCCCTTTGAAGGCAAAATAAAAAAGTGTAGGGAAAATAAAATAGTATCAAAATGGGCTGTTAGATAGAACTATAACGTCAGAAAAACTCGCAGATCTGAAAGGACTGTATGTGCCGCTGTATCATGCATTAGGGAATGCATATCAGGCAAGGGTAAATGTAAAAATCTATGATTTATTTCATGACCGGCAGATAACGTCATTTGCTTACACAGAAGGTTATAAGCGGATGACGGAATACACTTTTTCATCATGGCTTGTTCTATTGATATGTCTGTTTGCAGTTTCAGGTATTTTTGCAGGGGAAAAAGAAATACAGATGGATAAATTACTAAAAAGTACGCAAAAAGGATATCGTGCAACGGCATACGCCAAAATAGCGGCGGCACTACTTTTTGCTGGGATGCGTCTCAAGCGGCATTGCCTGCCTGATGGCAGACATAACACAGAACGCATACTGTATTTATTGGAGAATGTGTAATCCTGCATTTTGGCTATATAGTAAGGCTTTGTATAGAGAACCGGAATCTGATTAGCCAATTTGCTGAAAACCGAATTGTTCTTTTGGCTACGCATATTGTTCCTGATGTGGAGGCTATTGCAAATGAAGTGCTGATTTTGAAAGAGGGAATGCTCATCAAACAGAATACGCCGGAAAGACTGACGGGAGACTTATATGGAAAGGTGTGGGAGCTGACATTGTCTGCGGAGCAAAAACTCCCCGATGTTGATTACTTTCAAATCAGTAATATACAAAGTATCGGTGATAGACTGCGTATTCGATTATTGGCAGAAAAGAAACCGGCAGAGAATGCCGAAAGGGTTGCCGCAGGTTTGGAGGATGTTTTTCTATATTATTTTGGATTGCCGGAGGTGGAAGCCTGAGGTAGATTTTGTGTTTCATAAAAAGCTTGTAATAACATTACAAACATACTTGACAATCTTTCTCTGATGGTAACAGGGGTGCCAGAAGAAAGGGGCCTGTAATCGCAGCCGATATTGAGCTGAGAGCCGGAAGAAACAATGTCATTAACAGCCCTGAGCTTTTCGGCGAAGTCGATCCTGCATTTGACAGAAAATTGGAAAAATGCTATACTATACTCACATAAAAAATTACAAAAACCAGAGAGATATGATGCCATGAAGAGAAAAAAACGAACGACTTTTTTCCTGTTTCTGTCCATATGCCTGGTTTTTTCTCTGACTGCCTGTAAAAGGAAGGAAGGACGGCCGGAGGAAACCGAAGGGACAGAACCTGTCTATGAGGAGAATGTGGAGCTGACGGTCTGGGGCGCCGAGGAGGACGAGGCGCTTCTTAAGGAGATTTTCACATCTTTTCAGTCCCATTATGCCGATCAGGCAAGTTTCCGGATTACATATTATCCCCAGAGCGAGTCAAGCTGCAAGGATGCGTTGCTTGGCGATTTGGAGGCGGGCGCGGATGTGTTTGCCTTTGCCGACGACCAGGCGGCTCCTTTGGCGGCGGCCGGGGTGCTGGAACCGGTGGAAAATGCCGACAGTATCCGCAGCGCAAATCTGCCTGCGGCCGTGGAGGCCGCTTCGGTGGGCGATACCCTCTATGCCTATCCCCTGACGGCGGATAACGGTTATTTCCTCTATTATAATAAAGCCTACTTTTCCGAGGACGATATCAAAAGCTTTGAGCGGATGCTGGAGGTTGCGGCAGAGGCCGGGAAGCTGGTGGCCATGGACTGGTCGTCGGCCTGGTATGTCTATGCCTTTTTCGGAAATACCGGTATGGAGGTGGGGCTGAATGCGGACGGCCTTACCAATTACTGTACCTGGAACAGCGCTGAAGGCCCTATCTGCGGCACAGATGTGGCGGAGGCCATGCTGTCGATGGCGAAAAGCCCCGGATTTTCCAACCGGACGGACACGGATTTTCTGGCGGGCGTTCAGGACGGAACCGTGATCGCCGGCGTCAGCGGCGTCTGGAACGCGGTGGCAGTGGAGGAAGCCTGGGGAGAGGATACCGGGGCAGCCCGGCTTCCTTCCTATCACTGCGCAGGGCAGCAGGTGCAGATGGCCTCCTTTTCCGGCTGCAAGCTGATCGGCGTCAATGCCTACTCGGAGCATTATACGTGGGCGGTGCGGCTGGCGGAATGGATTACCAGCGAGGAAAATCAGGCGCTCCGTTTTGCCATGCGGGGCCAGGGGCCTTCCAATATCAATGCGGCAAATTCCCCCGAAGTCCAGGATGCGCCGGCGATCCGGGCTCTTTTGGAGCAGTCGGAGTTTTCCCACCTCCAGCGGGTGGGCGGAAAGTTCTGGGAACCGGTGACGGCCTTTGCCACTGCCATGGCGGAGGGAAACCCTGACGGCGTCCCGCTGCAGGAGCAGCTGGATCAGTTGGTGGAGGGCGTTACGGCCAGATAGGAGGAATCGATTATGAAAGGCAAGCTCACGTTGCAGCAGCGTCTGATTCTGCCCATCATCCTGTTGGGGCTGGTAACGCTGTTGTCTAACATCTTGGCGGTGTTCAGCATTAACAATGTCAATGGCAGCGCCCGAAGGATTGTGGAAGAATACATGGTCAGCGAAACCCGGCTGGAGGAAATCCGCCGTTCTATTATGGAAATCCACCGTCTGGCTCTGTCCCATATTGTGGCTGCGGACCATGCCTCCATGATTAAGCTGGTGCAGGATATCAAGACGGAGGAAGCGGCGCTGGATGAGAAGCTGGCGGAATATGAAAGTTTTGTGTCCGAACAGGACATGGGAACATACCAGACCCTGACGGAAGAATATGAAGCATTGAAGCATGCGCTGGTGGGCCTGGTCTGTGCCAGCGCCGACAGCAAAACCCAGGAAGCCTACGCTATGGCAAACGGAGAGGTGGCGGAAAAAGGCGGCGGGGCAGAGGCTCAGATCGACGTCCTTTCCGCTTCGGTCAGCGCCCAGGCGGAAAAGGCGAAAAACAGGCTGTCCGTGGTCTATATTACATCGCTGGTGATCAGCGCGGTTACGCTGGCAGCCGGCGTTCTTCTGGTGCTGGCGGCTTTCCGCATTATCCGGAGATATGTGATCGCGCCGATTAAGGACGCTATGGGCATGTTACAGGACAGCTCCCGGCGGATCAGCGGCGTGGTAAGCGAGGTGCGCGAAAGAACCCGAACCTCCGGCGCCAGCGTCCAGGCGCTCTCCGCCCTGTCCGGGCAGCTGTCCGCAGCCGTGGAAGAGGTGGCCGGCAATGCCGCCGCCATCACCTCCAGCGCCTCCGGCACCCAGAACGATGCCAATGAGATGGCGGAAGAGTGTGCCGAGATCACCGGTTATTCCGTAAAAATGCGGGAGCGGGCGGAGGAGATGGAACGGTCTGCCAGAGAAAATAAGGAGATTGTCCACAGAAAGACGGAAGAGATTATGGCCGTCCTGAACGAGGCGATCGAAAAGAGCCGGAGCGTGGATCAGATCGGCATTCTGACCAAGGATATCCTCTCGATTTCCTCTTCCACGGATATGATCGCCATCAATGCTTCCATAGAGGCCACAAGAGCCGGGGAGGCCGGAAAGGGATTTGCGGTGGTGGCCCAGGAGATCCGCCGTTTAGCCGACTCCTGTGCCGAGACGGCCAACCATATCCAGGAGGTCAGCGGCGTAGTCACCGGCGCGGTAGGGTATCTTGCCGACAGCGCCCAAGAGCTGGTGGATTATCTGGGCCAGGCGATTCTGACCCAGTTTGAGCAGTCTGTCCGGGCCGGGCAGCAGTACCATGACGATGCCGCCTATGTGGAGAATTCCATGGATGCCTTTAACAGCAGGACAGACCGGCTCCGGAATGCGATGACGGAGATTGCCAGTTCCATCGGCAGCATTTCCGCCGCCATCGACGGCGCGGCATCGGGCATTAACGGCATGGCCGGCAGCGCTCACAGCCTGGTGGAGGATATGGCCGGCATTACTGCCCGCATGGACACGAACCAGGAGATTGTGGGCGAGCTTAAACGGCAGATGGACGTGTTCGCAAATCTGTGATATTTTCTCTCTTTTTCGGTTATCATACGGAGAGGACAACAGCGGAAGGATCGTGTATACTGACGATGTGCTTCCGGGAGTTCCATAATAGCTGGTTTCGGGTGGTACTTGCTTTCGGGCAGTAGCAGTTTTCGAGCAGCGCCTGTTTTCGTATAGTACCTGCTTTCGCACAGTACTTTGCTTTCGCGGCTGAAAAGCGGGTATGAAATCAGATGCGGAGTGACTTTGGGAGTATGTCATCTGTCAGGAGGATTTTACAGGATGGAATGGATTGAACGGTTGAATGAGGCGATCGGTTATATGGAGGAGCATTTGCTGGACGGGATCGATTATGAGCAGTTAGGGCGGATCGCCTGCTGTTCTTCCTATCATTTTCAGCGGATGTTCACGTATATGGCGGGCGTCCCCCTGTCTGAGTATATCCGCAGGAGAAAGATGTCTCTTGCGGCCGTGGACTTGCAGGGGAAGGATATGAAGATTATCGATGTGGCCGGAAAATATGGCTACAGCTCCCCCACTGCCTTTAACAGGGCATTTCAGTCTGTTCACGGAATCGCCCCTTCCGCCGTCAGGAACGAAGGCGTACCGGTAAAATCATTCCCGGCGATTACGTTTAAGATCACGGTCAAAGGAGTGGAAGAGATGAATTATCGGATTGAGAAAAAAGAAGCGTTCCGGATTGTGGGGGTGTCGGTGCCGCTGTATCAGGAAATTGAAAAAAATTTCACGGTCATTCCCCCGAAGTGGCAGGAAATATCCATGGACGGAACCTTGCAGCGGCTGATCGGCATGATGGATGCGCAGCCCATGGGTGTGCTGGGCGTCAGCGTCTGCAACGACCGGGAGCCCTGGCGGTATTATATCTCCGTCGCCACCTCCCAGGCAGCGGACGGCCTTGAGGAATACACCATCCCTGCGGCGACCTGGGCGGTTTTCCCGGGAGAGGGCACCAACGAGTCCATCCAGGAGCTGGAACGGCGCATCGTAACCGAATGGCTGCCTACCTCCGGATACGAGTACGGCGACGCCGCCGATGTGGAGGTCTATCTGAATCCCGACCCGCAGAACGCGAAATATGAGGTGTGGATTCCGGTGGTGAAGAAACAGGCGTAGAAATTTGCTGATTCTTAGAATTGGGTATGGTTTTTCGCGCATATCATGCGTCGGCTCAAAGAAAAGCCGGAAGCGGAACATCTGACAGGAGTGTTCGGCTTCCGGCTTTGATCTATTTTTTGATGGGACTGAGAATTTGAAAATCTTTTGCCGTTAACATGATATTATGATAAAATAGCCAGGGGAGGGTAAGGGCATTGCGGTGATGACAGCGATCAGGCGGGACAGGCCGTTAGATCGCGGGGGTACCAAAAAATTCTTCCGGCTTATCTCCATGATCTGTTCTTCCATAATATAGGATGCCGCTATGCCCTGTGCAGATATCTGCTGAATAAAAACATGCTTTTTATCTCCCCGGTCTGCAGTTTTGCAGGTCATTTTATTATAGCACGGAATGCTTGAAAAAAGTGTGACAAAAATCGCGTTTTTTTTGTCACAGGTTGTGTCACTGTTTGAAGGGGGCAGCGTTTCCGCTGTCTGCGTCTTTATGTTACGCAAAGGATCTGGCGATTATTTCAGGGTTGGAAACAGACAGATTGATTAAGGAGGGCAGTTTATGGATTATGAGAAAGTATATCAGATGGATTTCGCGAAAATCTATCATCTGCTGGTCGGCAAGGCAGAAAAAAAGGGACGAACGAGACAGGAAGTGGACGAGGTGATCCGGTGGCTGACCGGTTACGGTCAGGCAGAGCTGGAAGAAATGCTGGCAAAGCAGCTCACATACGGAGACTTTTTCCGGAATGCGCCCAATCCGAATGAAAACCGAAAGCTGATTAAAGGCGTGGTCTGCGGTGTGAGAGTGGAGGCGATTGAGGAGCCGTTGATGCGGGAGATCCGTTATCTGGACAAGCTGGTGGACGAACTGGCAAAGGGAAAGGCAATGGAGAAAATATTGCGGAAATAAGGGCAGATGTCTGTTGGGCGTGAGCAATGAGCCAGGTGGGAGCGCTTGCGCTCACATCTGACGAATGCCGCATTCATCGAGCAGGGAAATTCTTCCTCCTGCTCGATTGCGTCATACTGTCAGGAGAATAATTCAGCGCTGGCTTTTTCAATCATGCAGCTGTGCTCTTTCTTTACAGCGTCATAATTGATCCCCACCAGCACAATCTCGCCGTAATAATCTTCTAATACCGCCGGATAATTCCTCTCTTTAATCTGCCGGATGGCGCTCTCGGACGTTTTGTTCCATTTTAATTCGACCACCAGCGCCGGAAGCGCCGATCTGCGTTTCGGCAAATATATTACATCTGCAATCCCTCTCCCGGACGGAAGCTCCTCGACCTTCAGATACTGGTCGAGCGCAGCGATGTACGCAAATTTGATCACATACCGCAGCGCCTGTTCATCATTATAAAAAGTCGGCGCGTACTGCGTTTCGCGTACTGCCTGGATCGCCTTTGCTACCGCCTTGGCATTGCCTGCGATGGTGTCCTTCAAAAGCTTTTCGGAACGGTTAAGCAGATCCATCCATTTTCTGTTTGCTCCCGTTCCTGCGAGAATCTGTTCAAATTCTGCCTGTACTTCTTCATTCGGGACATGGGCTGTCCCGTCTTCTTCATTCCAGGTAAGGTATCCCAGATGGATCAGGAGTGTCAGCACGTCGTCTCGGCTTTTGAATGTCTCAAAGTCATTTGCAAATCTGTCAGTCCTTACCTCGATCTCCTCGTTGGATATCAGCCTTGCGATAGTCTCCTGTAACCCTTCGAAATCCATATTGATATAGGTCATCAGCGATTCCGCCGCCGAAGTCTTCTGCCAGTAGGAGCGGCATTTCTGTTCCTGCATGGCGTACATTACGGAGTAGGGGTTATAGATGGAACCGCATCCGGGGAAATCGTATCCGTCATACCACTGCCGGATTTCATTAAAATCCATCCCGTATTTTCCGCATAAGGATCGAACCTCATTTTCCGTAAATCCTGTGAATTCCACAAACCTGCCGGGATTCAGAATCGTATATTCCCGGAAATCTGAAATAGCCGACTGAGAGCCGTCTTTCTTGATTGGAAGGATTCCGGTCATATAAGCTGCCGCCACTGCCCGCGGCGTGAAATTGCTGTTCTTGAACCATCCCCGAAGCAGGTTGAAATACGCCGACTGAATCTCCACATCCCCCTTCGCTTCGCGGATCAAAGCGTCCCATTCGTCGATAATAAATACAAATTCCCTGCCCGTTTCATCCGCGCAGCGGATCATATCCTCCATGAGGTTTTCTCCAAAAGTCAGCTGGGGATATAATTCTTTCAGCTCCTTATGGACTGCATTTACGATATTCTCGGGCACATCCGCCATCGATTTCCGCTGTCTTTTTGCCTCGGAGATAAATCCGGTAATGTCAAGGCTGATCACATGGTACTGATTCATATGCTTCAGATACCCTTCTGTTTTCGCGATCTCTTTGTCATCAAAGAGTCCGTGCGAATCGCAGGAAAGGTCATAGTAGGCACACAGCATCTTGGCCGCATAGGACTTTCCGAAACGTCTTGGCCTGCTGATGCAGGTCAGTTTTCGCATTGTATTTACGGTTATGCTGACTAATGCGATCAATCCGGTCTTATCCACATATTCCGACTGCAGAATTTCCCGAAACCCTTTGTTTCCCGGATTCAGATAGGTTCCCATCGAATCACCTCCATATCGACGCCATTTTCTTAAGTTTACGCCCGAATCGGTAATCAGTCAATGGAAATTCGAAGGTTCTCCGGCAAAAGGTTTAAGCAATGCTGCAGCGGAAACGGGAAATATGATTGGGATATTTTCAGAAGCGGGGATTTGCCTCTGTCATTGCATTTCCGCTGGTTTCATAGTATACTGATTGCGAGCGCGAAAGGGAGATAAAAATTTGATATGATCTGTGGTCCGGATAACAAAGGTGTGAAGATGTTCGAAAAAAACAATGCTTTTTTAACATTGGAAGAAAGGAACAACATACAGCGTACCCATGTCCTGATCGTCGGGGCCGGCGCTTTAGGGCAGATGACGGCGCACACGCTGGTCAGAAGCGGGTTTGTGCGGCTGACGGTAGCCGACGGGGACTGTTTTACCGCTGACAATGAGAACCGCCAGCTGTATGCGCTGCCTGAAAACAGGGGGCGGAAAAAGGTGGAAGTGCTGCATGCAGAGCTGAAGAAAATTAACAAAGAGGCTGAGGTCAGAGCCTGGGAGCTGTTTGTGGATGAAACCAACGGGCGGCAGCTGGCCGTATCGGCAGATATTCTGGTGGACTGTGTGGACAATATACGGACGAAAAAATATCTGGAAGCTCTGGCAGATTCCCTTGGCCTCTGCCTTGTCCATGGCGCTGTGGAGGGGTGGTACGGCCAGGTGTCTACGGTATGCCCAGGGGACGGGACGATGGCGTTTTTATATCCGGAGGACAGGGTGCAGCAGGTGTCGGCGCTGATGGCGACGGTAAATGTGGTGGCGTCGCTGCAGGCGGCCGAGGTGATGAAGCTGGCCACAGGCAGCGAGGAGATTCTCAGACGGAAAGTCATGTATGTGGATATGCGCAGCGGTGATTTTTCCTGTGTCTGCTTACCGGAGAAAATAAAAAAGGCTGATAAACGTTCGATATAATTTTTCAAAACTGGCGGTGATATATTGCTGTCCATATGAACGGCATATGATACAGGGGGCTATGTAATAATCGTAAAAGGGGTGATAAAAGATGTCAACAAAATATGGCGGCTACATGGGAAAGGTGCTGAAAATTGACCTGACCGCAAAAGCGGTTTCGGAATATCCTTTTTCAGATGAGGAACGGGAACTGTTCATCGGCGGGAAGACGATGGCGGCGAAGATTCTGGGTGATCATCTGAAAGGTACGGAGAAAGCTTTTTCCAAAGAAAATATGCTGGTGGTTACTACAGGGCCGTTGACCGGCACGGGAGCGCCCAGCGCCAGCCGGTTTAATATTTCCACGCTGTCGCCCCAGACCGGGTATATTACTTCTTCTAACTGTGGAGGCCATTTCGGCTACTATCTGAAAAAGACAGGGTTAGACGCGCTGATTTTGACAGGACAGAGCGAAAGCCCTGTGTGGATTGAGATTCAGAATGAAAAAGTGGTTTTTCACGATGCAAAAGAACTTTGGGGAATGAAAACCTCCGATACCCAGTCAGCGTTGGATGACCGTCTGCGGATGAAAAATGGCCGCGTGCGGAAAAACGGAAAAATCTGCATCGGTCCGGCGGGGGAAAACCGGGTGCTCTACGCCAGCATTGTGTCCAATGAGCGGGTATCCGGCAGAGGCGGCGTCGGCGCCGTGATGGGCTGGATGAACCTGAAAGCGGTCTGTGCCAGCGGAACGAAAGAGATTCCGGTTTATAATAAGGAAAAGATGGTGAAGCATACCCGGAAATGGTTCCGCTATCTGCGAAAGCATCCGCTGACCGGGGAGCAGCTGCCGAAGCTGGGGACGGCAGGGCTGGTCAGCTCGATGCAGATGAAGCATATTCTGTCTACGAAAAATTATAGCTGCGGTCAGTATGAGGACTTTGAAAAGGTCAGCGGCGAGCTGCTGGCCGAGGAGTACCAGATTGTGAACAAGGGCTGCTTAAGCTGCCCGATCCGCTGTGCCCGCACCGTGGAGGTGGCGGGAAAGCAGGTGAAGGGGCCGGAGCTGGAAACATTGGTTCTGCTTGGCGGCGGCATCCTGAATAACGATCTGGAAGCGGTGCTTAAGTGGAATTATGAGCTGGACGAGCTGGGCATGGACACGATTTCCACGGCGAATACGCTGTCATACGCCATGGAGGCCAATGAAAAGGGGCTGTGGGATAACGGCCTGCAGTTTTCGGAGACTGGCGGGATATCCAAAGTGTTTGAAGATATCGCATACCGCAGAGGGATCGGTGACGAGCTGGCAGAGGGAAGTAAACGGCTGTCGGAAAAGTACGGCGGAAAGGAATTTGCTATCCATGCGAAGGGAATGGAGCTGGCCGCCTATGAGCCCCGGAAGGCGGTGGGGCTGGGACTGGGCTATGCGGTCAGCAACCGGGGCGGCTGCCATTTAAACGGCGGCTATCTGGTGATTCTGGAAGGGCTGGGGCTTTCGGTGAATCAGACCACCTGGCACGGAAAGGCAGACCTGACCATGATGTTCCAGAACCTGATGGAAATGATCTCGGCCACGGGGCAGTGTCTGTTTACCAGCTATGCCTTTTTCCCGTCGCCGCTGATGCGCCATCCCAACGCCTGGTATACGAAGCTGGTGAATACTGTGCTGCCTTACTGCGGCAGCGCAGTCCGGCTGATGAATAAGTATCCGGAAATGCTGAAGCTTCATCTGCCGGTTTTCCATCACACGAAGGGCTTTGAATATGTTACCGGCATGAAAATGAATTTCGGCTATTATATGCGCTGCGGCGAGCGGGGCTACAACCTGGAGCGGGAGGTAAACCGCCGTTTCGGCGTGAATGCCGACAAGGATATCCTGCCCGCAAGGCTGGTGGGAACCTTGCAAGATCCGGAAGACCCGAAGTCAAAGGTGCCGTTAGAGAAGCTGAAAAAAGTATATTATCATGCCAGGGGCTGGGACAGAAACGGACTGCCCACGGAAAAGCTGCTGAAAAAGCTTCGTCTGGATCAGGCTTAGACGAATAGGAATCCTGCCCGGAAAGGCGAAGGTTTGAAAGTAGACTTTTCTGCGTCAGGGGAAAGAGGAAAAAATGGCGAAGGTGAAAGTGCGCTTGTACGGTGTAGTCCGGCTGAAAACGGGGACGGCCTGCTTTGAGACGGAGGCAGAGACACTCGACGGGCTGCAAAGGCAGATTCCCGGCGTCACGCCGAGGGAGGCGAAGGATCTGATCGTCCTGGTGAACGGAAAACAGGCGGGGCGGCGGTACCGATTTAAGACAGGCGACGAGGTTGTACTGATGTCGCCGGCAGGAGGTGGCTGAATATGAAACGAAAAGAGGTTCCTTATATTAATCCGGAAACATGCGCCGGATGCTCGGTCTGTGTGGAGAATTGCCCTATGGACTGTCTGCGGATCGAAGAGCCGGCGTACCACGGCGATATACATACAAAAGCGGTTTTGGATGAGAGCAAATGCATTGGCTGCGGCCTTTGTGCAAAGGTCTGTCCGATCCGGGCTATTGAAATGCACAGAGGAAAGGAAGGGAAGTTACATATGGAAGAACGGTGGAGTTTGAAAAGGCTTTATTGCAGAGGATTCCAGGCCGGGATGAAAATTGGCATGTATGTGCTGCCCTGGCGTGTGCCGAAGCTTTTAAAGGGGCCGGACGCCGTAGAACGGCTGCCGGAGGCCATCCGGAAAAAGGGCTTTCAAAAGCCGCTGATTGTTACGGACGGCGTTTTGATGAACCAGCTTCATCTTCCGGACAGGATGCTGGCGGCCATGGAAAAGGCAGGACTTGCCTATGCGGTTTATGACAGGGTTGCCCCCAATCCCACGGATCTTAATGTGGAGGAGGGCGTGGCGATGTATAAAGAGAACCATTGCGACTGTATGATCGCTTTTGGCGGAGGCTCTCCCATAGACTGTGCCAAGGGAATCGGCGCACGTATCACAAGGCCGGGGAAATCGGTGCGTCAGCTTCAGGGGCTGTTTCGGATTCTGCTGCCGATCCCTGTGATTTTTGCGGTTCCCACGACGGCGGGCACCGGCTCCGAGACCACCATTGCGGCGGTGATCACGGAATCCGCAACCCATCACAAGGCATCCATGAACGACCTGTGTCTGATGCCCAAATATGCGGTTCTTGACCCGAAGCTGACCGTAGGGCTGCCTTCTTACGTGACGGCCACCACTGGGCTTGACGCCCTCTGCCATGCAGTGGAGGCTTATACCAACCACACTTATAATTCCACTTTGGAGCAGAAAATGTGCAAAAAGGCCGTAAAGCTGATTTATGATAATCTGCCGGTGATTTATAAAGATGGAAATAATCTGAAAGCCAGGCAAAACATGCAGAAGGCAGCCTTTTACGCGGGCCGTGCCTTTACGCGGGGAAGCGTAGGCTATGTCCATGCCATAGGCCATACTTTGGGCGGGCTTTACGGTACGCCTCATGGCCTTGCCATGTCTATTTTGCTGCCCCATGTCATGCGGGCTTACGGGGAGTCGGCGCAGGCACGCCTTGCACAGCTCTGTGATGTCTGCCAGATTAAGGCAGCTGACGATTCGGCACAGGCAAAAGCAGAAGCCTTTATCCGGTGGATTGAAGATATGAAGGAAGAGATGCGGATTCCGGTTTATCCTGAAATGATTCAGGAAAAGGATCTGGATCAGATCGTAGAATGGGCGGAAAAGGAAGGCAACCCGCTATATCCCACGCCGCAGGTGTGGAGGAAGAAAGAATTCAAGGAATTTCTCCTGTCGGTGTGCCCGCAGTTAGATATGTGAGTATAAGAGAAGCGTCCTGAATACTGTTTGTGTTTTTCAGAGCTGTTTTGGGTTCAGCGTGCCAGATGGGCATGCGCGGCACAAGATGGATCTATGTATATGATGAGACATCCGAGAATGTCTGATATTCGGTGAGGTAATGCATTGGTGAAGCTACTTGATAACAAAATTGATTTCACAAAAGGGAATATCCCCAAAAATCTGATTCGCTTTTCCATACCACTGATGGCGGGAAACCTGCTGCAGCAGCTTTATAATATCGCCGACACGCTGATTGTGGGGCGTTTTATCGGAAAAGAAGCGCTGGCGGCGGTGGGCTCCGCCTATACGATTATGATTTTCCTGACATCTGTTGTCTTGGGGCTTTGCATGGGGAGCAGCGCATTTCTGTCCATCCAGTATGGGAAAGGGGACAGGGAGACCTTCGGGAAGGCCAATGGAATGGCGTTTGGAGGGATCGGCCTGTTCTGCATCGCACTGAACCTGCTGGTATATGCCGGATTGAAGGGCATCCTCTGGTTTATGCAGATTCCGCCGGAGGTTTCGCCCCTTTTGGCCGCTTATCTTAAGGTGATTTTCTCCGGGATTATCGCCACGTTTTTGTACAATTATTTTGCCAACAGCATGCGCGCCATCGGAAATTCTCTGATACCGCTGGTGTTTTTGGGCGTGTCGGCGCTGCTAAATGTAGGGCTTGACATTGTGTTTGTGGCGGTGTTTCACTGGGGTGTGGAAGGGGCGGCCTTTGCCACCGTCCTGTCCCAGTATGTGTCGGGGCTGGGTATTCTGTTCTATGCTTGGAAGAAGGAAAAGATTCTCAGAATCAGAATGGAGAATCTGCGGTTTGAACGCCGGATTTTCCGGCCACTTTTAAGTCTTGCGGTACTGACCTCGCTGCAGCAGTCTATTATGAACTTTGGGATTCTTTTGGTGCAGGGACGGGTCAACTATTTCGGAACTTCGGTGATGGCTGCCTTTGCGGCGGCGGTCAAGGTGGATACCTTCGCCTATTCCCCTGTACAGGATTTCGGAAATGCCTTTTCCACCTTTGTGGCACAGAACCACGGCTCCGGAAATGAAAAGCGAATCCGGGAGGGCGGAAGGACGGCGGTCTTTATGGTGCTGGTTTTCGCTATGGCAGTCAGCCTGATCGTAGCCGGATTCGCGGCGCCTTTGATGGGAATCTTTACGAAAGAAAAAGAAATCATCGAAATCGGAGTCGGCTACTTGCGGATTGAGGGCAGCTTTTATGTGCTGATCGGTTTTTTGTTTTTGCTGTACGGATATTTCAGAGCCATCGAGAAACCGGCCGTGTCCATTGTTCTGACAGTTATTTCTCTTGGAACCAGGGTAGCGCTGTCCTATGCATTGTCCACTGTTCCCAGAATTGGGTATCTCGGGATATGGGCCAGTATTCCGATTGGATGGCTGCTGGCGGATGTGGCAGGATATATGCTGGTGCGGAGTGAACGTGCTTGATCATTTAGAAAAATATAAGCCGCGTAAAAATTCACGATTGATGAATTTTTGAACAGAGCTGTTTTTGTAAAAGCAGGATTTCTGAAAGCGTTTAAAAGAGAAAATAATATAAGAAAAGGGCATTTGGTTTCGCGGATGATTCGAAAGCGAAACCCATTGCCCTTTTCTTGTTTGTGAAATATCCGGTCATGTATTCTGTCTGTAATTCATCTGTCCGGAACGTTTCCTGTTTTATTGGTTTAACAGTTCGATAATCTCTTCGGGTGATTTGCCGGAAGCCTCGATGGCTTTCATCAGTTTGTTATTTGCCTCTGCTTTCATCTTTTTAGCGGCAAGCTTTTCTTCCTTTAACTGTTCTTTATATGCGGCTTTTAATTCTTCTCTTGCAGCTTTTAAATCAGCTTCCAGTTTCTGTACTTTTTCAGCAATCTTTGCTGCCTTTCCGGTATACTCAATTTGTCTTCTGACTCCTCGGGCCATGTTTTAAAACCTCCTGTGATTTTTTTTAATTTGTTATACCCATGAGCGAAAGTTTGACAATAGATTTCCGTTCTCCTGTTATCTCAAAGAAAAGGGTAAATCATTTGGCAAATCATATGCTCCTGCGTATAATTTAATTAAAGAATAACACTAAATAAAATAAATGTAAATATTGAAATCAGTTTTTTTAAAAATTTTAGTGGTTATCAAACTTGAACTTTACCTGCCAGAACATTTTGATAATCTTCATAATTCTTTTTTAACAGATCAGGAATGTTTAATTCATAAGGGCATTTTTTCATACAGGCTTTACAGGTGCGGCAGTTTTCAATTTTTTTCATTTCCGCCTGCATGGGTTCTGACAGCCAGTTAGCAGAAGGCGCGCGGCGCAGCATCAGAGACATTCTGGCAACGGTATTGATTTGGATATTCTCGGGACAGGGCATACAGTAACCGCAGCCACGGCAGAAATCCTTTGCCAGCTCCGCCCGTTCTTTTTCGATAAATGCTTTCAGCTCTTCATCCATTTCCGGTGTCTGCTCCATAAAGGCCAGCCATTCTTCCAGCTCGGACTCTTTCTGAATGCCCCAGATGGGAAGCACGTTGTCAAATTGAGCCATAAAAGCCATAGCTGCATGGGAATGGCGGATCAGGCCGCCGGCCAGGCCCTTCATGGCGATAAAACCGGTGTTGGTTTCTTTGCACTTTTTAACAAGGGCGATTTCTTTATCTCCTGACAGATAGCTGAAAGGAAATTGCATCGTTTCATAAAGTCCGGACTCCACACAATCCATGGCGACCTGAATCTTATGGGCGGTGACACCGATATGAAGAATCTTACCCTGCTTTTTTGCTTCAAGCATACATTCATACATGCCGGTTTTATCGTCAGGGCGATAGCACTGATCCACGCAGTGGAACTGCAGAAGATCCAGATGGTCTGTCTTCAGATTCCGCAAAGTGGTGTCAAGATGTTCCCGGAAATCCTCCGGATTTTTCGCCATCGTTTTGGACGCGATAAAAACCTTGTCCCACATGCCGGCGAAAGCCGCTCCCAGCTTTTCCTCGCTGTCGCTGTAAGCTCTGGCCGTATCGAAAAAGCGCATACCTCCGTCATAAGCACGGCGTAAAATTTTCACGGCTGTTTTTTTATCCGTTCTCTGGACCGGAAGTGCGCCGAAAGCATTTTGGGGAACCGTGATGCCGGCTTTGCCCAACGTTATATTTTTCATGGTCATCCTCCTTGATATGTTGATAGGTATTCTCGGAGTTTCTCAAAATCGGGCAAAACAAAACTCCGAGAGTATATGTGAATTATAGCATACCGCAGACTGCGTCCGCAACCCGGCAAAAAAACTTGCTATTTTTGCTTGAATATATTTTGTGTGATTATTGCCGGCAATATCATATAATGAAACCGGAGGGAAACTTTTTAAAAAAATTTTATGATATTTTCTATGGTAGGAATTTTCAATGAGAAAGGATAAGGGGCAGAGATGAAAGAAAAATTTAAAATTATTATGATTATTTTCTGAAGTCTCATTCATCAGCCCGAAATCCATATTGAAATGTTTTTAAGGAATTAAACTGGCGATTCCCCCGCGTATACTCTCATGCTGTCCCGCCTAGCGTTACAGACTAGGGTCAGATGATATCGTCCGGCCAGTTCTACGGCTTCCTGGGTAGGGGATGCCTTGCTTGACAGAATGGAAATGCCGGCCCGAATGGCTTTTTCAGCCATATCCGTAGGAATCCGTCCGCTGGAATAGACGATGCACCGGGTCAGGTTGATTCCATGAAGCAAAGCATATCCGATGGCTTTGTCCAGGGCATTGTGTCGGCCGATATCTTCGCATTGGAAAAGAAGCTGATCTTCCATGGCCAGAAAACAGCTGTGGGTACACCAGGTTTCTTTGTGCAGAGGCATTCCTTTGGCGAACCGGTCAGCCAGGGAGAAAATCCAGGAGGCTTTCCAGGTGGCAGGGGTGACAGGGCTTAGGGTTTTACAGGTACGGAAATCATCGTTCAGGACATGATTACTGGTACAGCTGGTGGGTGTCAGTTCTACGAAATCATCGGAGGTATTGTTTTTGGGGAGCGTATCGTTTAAAGATACCGCGGCGCGGGTTCCATGTTCACAGATGTGAATGGCTTTTACATCGTCTGCTGTCCGTATCATGCCTTCTGTCAGCAGACGGCCCATCACAAGCTCCGGAAGATGCTCCGGAATACAGACCAGCTTCATGGTAAGGCGTTCGTTAATATAGATGTCCATCTGGTGTTCGCTCAGCAGAACGCCTGACTGTCTCTCGGTCTGTTCGTCACGACTCAGCTGGAGGCAGTCTGTTTTGCGCAGCAATTCCCGCCCGGCAGTCCGGTCATCGATGGAAATTTGTTTGTGGGCGGGGACAATCGTTTCGGATGAATGATACATGTGTTATCTTGTTCTCCCTTCTATTTTCGGTAATCCTGAACCGTTTTTCTCTGTATTATCTTTTCTGCTCACGACAATTGCCAGGGTCATGGATAGCCGCAGGGCAGCACATGTCTTCAGCTTTTTGCTGGCGGAAGCAGAATTTAGCGTTTTGAAAAAATTTATCTGCACACATCGAATACATACTCTGCAATCTGATCCATGGCTTCATAAGCATTTTTAAACGGAGACATCTGAAATACATGCCACATCCCTCGATAGGCATCCAGACGGCATAAAACGCCGGAGGCGCACAGTCGTTTATATAGGCTGAGGGAATCATCCAGCAGAACCTCGTTGCGGCCGCACTGGATATATACGGGCGGAAAGCCGGTGAAATCTCCAAACAGCGGGGAAATCAGCGGATTTTCAAGCTCCTGGCCGTCGGCGTAATAGGAAATTGCTTTTTCCAAATAGGTTTGGCTCAGCACAGGGTCTACGGCCGCCTTGCTCTGGTGAGACTTTCCGCTTAGGGTCAGATCTGTCCATGGGGACATGAGCACCAGAGCTCTTGGCAGGAGTCTTCCTTCTTCTTTCAGTTTCAGCGTAAGCGTCAGAGCAAGATTGCCGCCAGCCGAGTCACCTGCCACGATGATGTCACGGCTGCCATAGCCCTGGTACATCAGATAATCCCAGACTGCCTCGGCATCATCGACAGCGGCAGGCCAGGGATGTTCTGGTGCCAGCCGATAATTAAAACTTAATACATCCATGGAGGTGGACATGGCAAGCTTTGTGGTCAGAGTGCGGGCGTAATGAAGGCTGCCGGTGAAATAGCCACCGCCGTGGCAGTAAAGGATAATATACTTTTTCATATGTCGTCGGTTGACGCTGATCCATTCCGCCGGTATTTTTCCTATGGTCAGGCTTTGATAAGTCACCTGTTTTTCCATACCGAACAATTTTCCCAGACTTTCCTGTGAATGCCGGTATTTTTCCAGATCATCTTTTTCTATCATCGTGTGAACCGCCTTGATTGCTTTTATCAGGCGTTCATTTCGCAAATTCTTATCTTCCATAAAATCTCCCTGATCGATACGCTTGTGTATACTGATAGTTTATCATAACAGAATATACATAAAAATGCTACTGTTTTGATGCGGAACGATCAGATTTGCAGTTGTCAGAAGAGCGGCGAACGTTTATAATGTCTTTATATTGAAAAAAAAATCCAAAGGCGCTTTTTTGAAGCTTGCGGGAATAAATATCAAGAAGGGAACCTCCGAATAAAATGTCAGAAAAGAAACGGGATGTCCGAAAGAACTGGTATCCTTTGGATTTGTCCGGAACCGTATATCCCACATTGCAGCGGAAGGATTATTCTGCCGTGTTTCGGTTGTCCATGACGCTGGACCAGAAGATCGATCCGGTGCTTTTGCAGCAGGCGGTAGATCAGGCTATGCCCCGTTTTCCTACCTTTAAGGTGGCGATGCGAAAGGGATTGTTCTGGCGGTATCTGGAACCGAATCACCGCCCGGGGCCATTTGTGCAGGAGGACATTGCAAACCCCTGTATGCCCATGTCTTTTAAAGGAAGAAGCCGGTATCTGGTACGGTTTTACTACTATGAGAATGAGATTTCCCTGGAAATGTTTCATTCCCTGTCAGACGGCAACGGCGGTATGTGTCTGTTAAAAACTGTGGCGGCCCAATATCTGAGACTGCAGGGCAGCTCGGTTTCCTGTGGAGAAGGAGTCATGGATTTGAATGAGGAGCCGGACCCGGAGGAGTTAGAGGATGCTTATGCCAGATATGCCCGTTCCAGGAGTCGGTCAGCCCTCAGGCAGAAGAAAGCCTATCGGGTGCGGGGGACCAGAGAGCCTTTTTATACGTTGAATGTGATCAGAGGCGTCATTCCTGTCGGACAAGCGCTTAAGGTGGCGAAAAGCTATGGGGTGTCTCTGACCGAATATCTGAACGGGGCCCTGATCTATGCGCTGATGCGCAAACAGAAGAGTCAGAATCCGGCTCACCAGAAGCCGATCAAGCTGGCGATGCCGGTGAATCTGCGCAATCTGTTTCCATCCCGGACCATGAGAAACTTTATTGTGCTGGCCTATCCGTCTATCGATCCCATGCTGGGGGACTACACCTTTGAGGAGATCGTGAAAGAGGTGCACAATTATATGCGGTATTACATTAATCCCAAATTTCTTGGGGCGGATATTACCACCGATTATGCGGTTCGGGCCAATCCACTGATCCGCATTGTGCCGCTGTTTATCAAGGATTTTGTCGTGCGCAGCTTTTATATCCGTGTGCAGGATAAACAGTCTTCAGCCGGCCTGACCAATATGGGAATTATTCGGCTGCCTGACGGTCTGAAAGAACATACGGAGCGCATCGATATTTTGATGGGCCAGCCATTTTCGGCCCGGACCAACTGCGCGGTGGTTACTTATCAGGATCAGTTAAGCATCAGCTTTGCCAGCTGTATCCGGGAGACAGATGTGGAACGGCTGTTTTTCACCAGGCTGGTTCAGGACCATATTCCTGTGAAGATTGAGACGAATAGAAGTCAGTAAGCGGCGGAGGCGGGGAAAATATGAATGTTGCGTATTTTCGCGCGTTGTGAAGCCGACTGTGGAGTATGGATGAACCGCGGTAGGGAAAGAGCGTGTTGTTGTTAAAGATAGTTGAGCAATAATCGTTTGAGGGAAAATGATGTCATATTGTGTGAATTGTGGTGTGGAGCTGTCAAAAGAGCTGAAAAGCTGTCCGCTATGTCATACGCCGGTTTATCATCCGGAAAAAAAGCAGGAGATGGAGGCGGCGGTACCGGTTTTCCCCCGGGAGAGGGGAGAGGTGGATGTGGTCGGAAATGATGTGGCGGTTTTGTTTTCAGTTGTACTGATCTCTACCTGTCTGGCCTGCGGCGCCCTGAATCTGCTGATATTCCATAGTACGCTCTGGTCCGTCTATGTGATCGGCGCCTGTGGCGTGCTTTGGGTGGCGAGTCTGCCGTTGATTCTTGTGAAGAAGCCTCATATTCTGCTGGCTTTGCTGGCAGATGGCATGGCGGTCAGCCTGTACTGTGCCCTGATTTCCTGGTTTCATCCGGGAAAGGGCTGGTTTTTGGAGGTAGCGCTGCCGGTTGTCTGGCTTTGTGTGGTTTTTATTGTTTTTTTTGCCGGGGTGGCAAAAAAAATGAAGCCGTCTATTTTGGCAAAGGCCAGCCTGCTGTTTGCGGAGGCCGGGATATTCACGATACTTGCGGAGCTGGTGCTGAACCGCCATTTCGCAGGAAGGCTTTATCTGTCCTGGTCTGCCGTCACCGGAATCTGCTGCGGCGTGATCGTGGCAGTGCTGGTTACGATTATCCGGCGATCAGGACTTAGGGAAGAGGTTCGGCGGAGAATGCATATTTAGAATGGAAAACGGGACATGCCAGCGGAAAGCATATTTGGGCGGATTATAAAATGTCTGTGAAAAAAGAAATTGCATGAGGAGAGGCTGCCGGAAAACAAAACCGGCAGCCTTCTCTTGCAGTGTGTGAGCAGACAAATCGCTTTAGTGATTCCCGCAGCAGCCCTGCTTGTCCTCGCCGCAGTGATGGTCGTGTCCTTCGTGGCTGCCGCAGTCATGATCGCCTTCGTGATGATGGCTGCACATGGTGTCGGGATCGTAGTTCAGATTCCCGTTTAACAGAGCGGCTACGGCCTGGTCTGCGCTGCCTGATGCGCCGGGATAAAGCTTAATGCCGGCATCAGCCAGGGCAACCCGGGCGCCGCCGCCGATTCCGCCGCAGATTAAGGTATCCGCACCGTTATTTTTCAGAAAGCCTGCCAGCGCGCCGTGGCCGCTGCCAGCAGCGTTCACAACCTCAGAGGACTGAATCTGATTATTTTCCACCGTGTAAAATTTAAAGTTCTCGCAATGGCCGAAATGCTGGAAGATCTGGCCGTTTTCATAAGTAACCGCAATTTTCATTGTAAAACCTCCAAAAGTATTTTTCATAAAAGCTAATAGTATTATAAAATTATTTTTGACATATGTCAATAACTATTTTTTTACTGTGTTTCTATTTTCAAACAGGTACTTTGATTTTCAAACAGGTATTTTTATCGGTGCTTTTATCTTCTATCTGTGTTTTTTACATCCGTGACAATATGGCTGCTCCTTTTGCCCGCTTTCGCATATCTGTTCCTGGCAGCGGCGATGTCCGCAGTCTTTTCCGCAGCAGGTTTCTCCATAAGGGCATAAGTCATAGGAGCCACCGCAGATGTTTAGCTGCTTGCCGTTGACCAGCATGTCGGCCAGTTTTTTTCTTGCGGAGTCATAGATCGCCTGAACCGTGGTGCGGGCCACGTTCATCTGCGCGGCGCAGTCCTCCTGAGAAAGCTTTAGGTAGTCAATCAGCCGGATTGTTTCATATTCGTCTATGGTGAGTTCGGTGATTTCAGTAATCTGAGTGGTTTCTGTTATTTTAGTAAATTCTGCATTTTTTGATATTTCCGCCGCCGTTGCTTTGCCTAAGGCAGAGGCAGCGGGCGTTCTCATTTCCGGATTCTGCCCGGCGCAGGGGCGGAAGCTTTGGGTCTGGGGCAGTCCGCAGATGCGTCGCCGTTTGATGGGACGGGCCATGGAAAGTCCTCCTATGAGCAATATGTATTTTTAAATGATATTTATAAAATCAGACGCTGTGCGCTTATCATATACTATTTTTTGACATATGTCAATTAAATCGGCAACAACATCAGCAGCAACGTGTCAGATGTCATTGACAAGGAGTGGTGAATCGTGATAAGATAGGGTGGCTGTTGATTTAGTATGCTAAATTGATAAATTAATAAAGCAAGATGCGGCATTACAGACAGCGGCAAGACAGTCCGTTTGTAAAATGGGCGGCAGATGAAGCGTGATTTTCCAAGCATCATTTGTCAGTTGGTTTACGAAACGGACAGTTTCACAGACAACCGAAGGGAGAATTAAGTTATGAAGAAAGTAATTGCATTATTGACGGCAGCCTTACTGGTATTTGGCCTTACGGCATGTGGGCAGAAGGAAGCGCCGGAGACGAAAGCGCCGACACCGGAGACAGAGGCCAAAACGACACAGGCGGCGGAAGATGGAACAGCGCAGGGAACAGAAGCACAGACCGCCGAGGCGGGAAAGACTGAGGAGGGAGTGAGAACCTCTCTGACAGTAGGCTTTGACGCGGAATTTCCGCCCTATGGTTACATGGATGACAATGGAGATTATGTAGGCTTTGACCTGGATCTGGCTGCAGAGGTGTGCAAGCGTCAGGGCTGGGAGCTGGTGAAGCAGCCGATCAACTGGGATACCAAGGATGAGCAGCTGTCCACCGGAGCCATTGACTGTATCTGGAATGGCTTTACGATGAATGGAAGAGAGGATAACTATACATGGACAGTTCCTTATGTGGATAACAGCCAGGTATTTGTGGTGGCGGACGACACAGGGATTGCCACAAAAGCAGATTTAGCCGGCAAGGTGGTAGGCGTGCAGGCGGATTCCTCCGCACTGGCGGCGCTGGAGGATGAGGAAAACCAGGAGAATCTGGATTTGGCGGCTTCTTTTGCCGATCTGAAGCAGTTTGCCGACTATAACACTGGATTTATGGAACTAGAAGCAGGCTCCATCGACGCTTTGGCCATGGATATCGGTGTGGCGAATTACCAGATCGCCCAGAGAGATGGCGGATATGTGATTCTGCCGGAGAAAGAATATCTGGCCACGGAGCAGTATGCCGTAGGCTTCCTTTTGGGCAATGAGTCTTTGAGAGACGACGTACAGGCGACGCTGATGGAGATGGTGGATGACGGTACTTTTATGGAGATCGCTAAGAAATACGCTGATTTTGGTCTGACGGATGCGGTATGTCTGGGAAAATAAAATCCGGGAAATATGTTCTAAAATGATCTGAATATGAATGACG
Organism: uncultured Lachnospiraceae bacterium; assembly: GCA_910588405.1. GTDB lineage: Bacteria > Bacillota > Clostridia > Lachnospirales > Lachnospiraceae > Paralachnospira_A. The sequence goes on from CAJUPT010000051.1 coordinate 22,878, forward strand.
CGGTGGGAAGCGAGAAACGCTGACTTATGCGTCAGGAAAGAGGAAAGCATGTCAACGATAACCATGCTGCGGCTGTTGGGTACGGGTATGCTGAAAACAGCTTCGATTTTCTTTTTTACCCTGTTGTTTTCCCTGCCGCTGGGCCTGATCTTTTCCTTTGGCCGTATGTCAAAAAACGGCCTTGTAAGAGGAGTCAGCAAACTGTATATTTCTGTTATGAGGGGCACACCGCTGATGCTGCAGCTGATCGTGGTGTACTTTGCCCCCTATTACATATTTGGCATCAAAATACCCTCCTGGTATCGATCGGGAGCGGTGATTCTGGCATTTGTGCTGAACTATGCGGCATATTTTGCGGAGATCTATCGCTCTGGAATCGAGTCCATCCCCATAGGTCAGTATGAGGCGGCCAGAGTGCTGGGCTATGGAAAAACGCAGACCTTTATCAAGATTATTCTGCCCCAGGTGATCAAGCGAATTCTGCCGCCAGTTACCAATGAGATGATCACATTGGTAAAAGATACCTCTCTGGCTTTTGTCCTGACAGAGGTGGAAATGTTTACAATGGCCAAGCAGATTGCGGCCAAGGAGGCTTCGATTTTTCCATTGATGGTAGCAGGGATTTTCTACTATTTCTTTAACCTGGCGGTGGCCGCAGTGATGGAGTGGGTGGAAAAGCGGCTAAATTATTATCGTTAGGAGTCGGCAGGAGAATGATATGAATGTATTGGAAATTAACCATTTAAAAAAGGAATTTGACGGTTTAACGGTGCTTCAGGATATTTCTCTGTCTGTTCGGGAGGGAGAAGTGGTGTCCGTGATCGGTCCGTCCGGCTCCGGGAAATCAACTCTTCTGCGCTGTGCTACGATGCTGGAACATATGGATGGCGGAGAGTTGATTTATATGGGGGAAAAGGCGGCCTGGGAGGAACGGGATTACTGCGTTTACGCGTCAAAGGAGAAGCTTAAGCATGTCCGCAGGCATTTTGGGCTGGTGTTTCAGAATTTTAATCTGTTTCCCCATTATACGGTGCTGAAAAATATTATGGATGCCCCGGTATCCGTGGATAAGGTGCCGCGGGAGGAAGCCAGGCAGCAGGCAATGGATCTTCTGGCACAGCTGGGGCTTTCGGATAAGGCGGACGCCTACCCGTACCAGCTGTCCGGCGGTCAGCAGCAGCGTGTTTCCATTGCCAGGGCGTTGGCCTTAAAGCCGAAGATTTTGTTTTTTGACGAGCCCACCTCAGCCCTGGACCCAGAGCTGACTGGTGAGGTGCTAAAGGTAATCCGTCAGCTGGCGAAGGATCATATGACGATGATTATTGTCACTCATGAAATGCAGTTTGCCAGAGAGCTGTCCGACCGTATTATCTTTATGGAGGATGGCGTCATCCGGCAGCAGGGCACGCCGGAGGAGCTGTTTATGGCTCCGGATGCCAGGGTGAAGGAATTTATCGGGAAGTTTGCAGGATGAGTTTTGAATAGGATCTGGCGTATTGTATTGCAAATAATAAGTTTGTGACATATAAATGAGTCCAACCCTCTGTGTGGTTGGACTTGTTTTTTCTCGTATCATAGGAAAGTCCTCCGAACTTCCCTATGATACAAAAAGCCCTCCGGGCAGGATGCACAGGGTCTGCCCCAGCGAAGCGAGGGTACGCAAACGCAGAGGAAATTGTCGCTTGAAAGCGACGCGTTCACAGTGTGCGCTATTGCACTAAGCTCGAAAAAACCTCGCTAAGTGCAATATGTGTGCGGCGCAGAATCCTGCGAAGCAGGATTCTTATTCGAAAATGTATCGAATGGCAGGAATGGGGGTTTATCTCCGTTTGCGTTTTATGGTTGTGTATATCCCCCAAATCCCCCATCCTGCTATGGAGGCTGCCGATATCATTGTGGCCAAGTTCCAGGAGCGCTTTCCCTTATAACAGACTTCTACGGTGCCCTGGCTGCCGGCAGGCAGGATGATCCGTACCAGGTTCTGCCCGCTTCGTTCCACCGGGATTTCCAGCCCGTCTACCCATGCCCGATAGCCGGGATAATAGAGGAGCGGCATATCGGCGTAAAGCGGGCTGTTCTGTTCCGGCTTCGATCCGGATATGGTATAGCGGAAGGTGACATGGCCGTTTTTTCGCTGGAAATCGTTGATTTCCAACTGTTCAGAAACAGCGGCAGGCCCTGTGGTCCGGCGGGGCAGTTGGCTTATGTCAGTATCATGATATAAATATTCCCCTCCGGCAATCAGTTCAGAACCGATGATTTCCACCTCCCGTATTTGGATATGCTCAGGATTTTTTGCGTCGAGAAAGGTGGTCATGGGAAACAGGGCGACTGCAAAGGCCAGAGCGAAGATCATGGCTTGGTGTCTGGTTTCCCGGGCTGTGATCACCAGCGCAGCGGCTCCCGAAATAGACAGAAAGGTAACGGCAAAGGCTAAAAGTCGCCAGGGAAACTGGGTAAAGCCTGTTAACCGGTCAACGGCGGAAATCCTGGCGAGCAGTTTCCAGGGCATGGCCCGGCTGGCCATAAATACCATAACAGCTCCCCAGACAAACAACCCCCGGGCTTTTTTCCGCATTCCGTCAAATGCCCGCGCCTTGCGGTAGCCCTGGCATTTTGGCAGTGCCAGAAGCAAATTAGTAAGCAGCAGCGATAAACCGATGGTCAGCGGGAGGATGTTACTGTCCAGTGACAGTCCATCCTTCGTGGTGCTGAATCCAATTTCCGGAGATGCCTTGAAAAGAAGGGCGAAGGGAACCGCATATTCGGTAAAAGGGGTAGGCAGCGTATTCAGCTGAATCGGCTCCCGCATCATGTACAGCATGGGCAGAAGATACCAGAGATTTAACAGGATTGTCAGACCTGCTGCTTTGATGCAGGCCAGAAGCCGGCTTTTTTCGCACAGATGTCTGATCGACAAAAGGGCTGCGGTCAGGATCAGCAGGGCTGACCAGACGGCGGAGAGGATATGGGACTGGAATACCAGCGTAAAGCCAGCGACCGCATATCCCCAACGACGTTCGTCCCCAAACAGAAGCTCATAGACGCCTAAAAGCAGCAGGGGCATGAAGGACATGGAGGAAAACTGGCCGTAGGCCGCATCAATATAGCCTTCTCCCAGGCGAAAGATGGCAGTGAGGAAAAACAGCGCAGCTGCAAGGCCGGCAAGCTGTGCATTGCGGCTGGCTGTTTGTGGCTACTGAGGCTCCTGAACAGATTGCTGTCCCCGAATAGAGCTGTCTAAAATCCGGCTGGCGGCCAGGTACATCAGCCATCCGGCCAGCAGATTCATGGAAATTAAATATATTTTTGTTGCCGTCACCAGTGAAACGCCGCACAGGCGCAGCAGGGCGGGGAAATACAGTAAAAGCTCAGGATAGAATAATGAAGAGCCGTATCCATATCCCCACAATGTGCCGGTATGAACCCGCACTGGGAATTGTCCGGACAGCAAGCCGGTACGGATGCCTTCGATTCGGTTCAGATGGTAAGCGACATCGCCGCCGCCCATAACATAATCATTGAGCAGGGGAATACTGACGCCCAGTGCTGCCAGGGTTAAAAAAAGATAAATATTGGAGGGACATAAAAATTCCTTTGTCTCTGGCTGGCGCTTGCGAATATAGAGATATCCCCCGATCAGGGCCAGCAAAAACAATGAGATGGCAAATACGTCCGTACACACCGGTCCCTGGGAGCGGATCGACATCTTTTCTACGGAAAAAGCGCCGTTTCCCGAATAATTGACGGCGATTTGGAGGTTTGTGGCATTCTGGTCAAAATGGCAGTCGAATGTCCATTCGCCTTTTTCCAATGCGACGGGCAGCGGATGGGTGTATACAGGCGTATCGCCGGTCTCATCGGTGTATACGGCTACGCTGCTGTCCTCTGCCTGCGCCGTGTAACATAGTTTGAACTGGTAGGTGCCCTTCGGCAGATTGACGCCGGGTCCCTGGGAAAAGAGGCCGGCAGTCTCCTGACCGTCCTCCACATCCACGGCGCCCTTGACCAGGTCCAGTTCGTTCGGCTTAAATTCTCGGCGGTAGCCCTCAGTAAATGCCAGTCCGACCAGCAGAAAAATGGCCAGTATAGCAAAAGTCAGCGTTGACACTTTTTTATTCATTGGTAGATGCGTACTCCTGTCTGTTAGTAGATTTCATATTTTT
>CAJUPT010000052.1:0-1987 GCA_910588405.1 uncultured Lachnospiraceae bacterium
ACAAAATGCGGGCTGCTGGGCGTGTTTGAGCTGGCCCATGGGACAGTGAACTCCGCATTGTGCCATCCAAGGGAAATCCTTATACGGGCGCTATTATGCGGAGCCGCAAACGTGATCCTGGTCCACAACCATCCTTCCCAGGATGTCAATCCTTCTAAAGATGATTGCGCTGTCTCAGAAAGAATCAGACAGGCCGGCGATCTTGTCGGCGTGAAGCTGATTGACCATATCATTGTTGGGGACGGTTACTATAGTTTTATGGAACGGAAACATTGGTAAGGTAAGTAAGGCGGCAGGTTACTTTTCTGACAGAAATGTAAAAATTTAAAAAATAAAAAATTATATCGGCGGATTGCCCTGTTAAAAGGGAATCCGGTCTGGTATAATGGATACAGGGGGACGGAAGCGGGGACGACCCGCCTGTTTCCCTGTGTCGGATTTTCCAGGCTATGAGAAGCAACGGGAATCCTGATAAAGGAAGGAATGAAAATAATATGGATCAGATCAAAGGAAGCATGGAGACACTGAGCGCCATGCAGATCACGGCGGATATGGAAGGCTTGGACGCGCAGAGCAAGTCAGTCCTGCACAGCAGGGAGGTTTTGGCGGTCATCCTCCAGGGAACCGTTTCAGAGTATAAGGGATACAGCCGGAAGGAGATCATGGATTTTATCGAGGTGGATTCCATAAGTGAAACAAAGGAAGTGTCCCCCGGACGGACGAACACCCAGATGCGGGGAGATAATGCGGAGTTTATCCATCTGAACGAAAAGACCTCGAACTTTGACCTGGTATTCCGGGCGAAAAATCCCGCGCTTTCCAGCCGGGATGTGCTGGTAAGCCTGCATATTGACCTGGAACCGCAGAAAGATTACAGGCCGGGATATCCCATAGAAAAGAGGGGGCTTTACTATCTGGCGAGACGGCTGTCGTCACAGCTGTCGCTGGCCACGGATGAGACGGATTACGGGCAGCTGGAAAAATGCTACGGAATCTGGCTTTGCCGTGACCGTGTCCCCCAAAAAGAACGGTACAGCATATCCGTATATGAGATAGCAAATACAAAAAATATAGGGATAGACAAAACGGAGGAGGCATCCTATGACCTGATGACGATGGTGGTTGTCAGGCTGGGGGAGCCAGAGTATCATGGAACCGAGGGCGATGAAGGCTATGAGCTGCTGCGTTTCTTGAATGTACTGATGTATCCCCATAAAGAGGACTTTATGGATGTGATGAAAACATATATTGATTTTTCTGATAATGAGGAATTGTGGAAGGAGGTCACAGACATGGGTGGGTTAGGACAGAGTATATTGGAAGAAGGCCTGGAATATGGAATTGAGCAGGGCCGTGAACAGGGAAAACTGGAGATGGTGCTGGAACTGATCCGGGAGAAAATACTGACCGTAACAGAAGGAGCCAAACGGCTGAACATGGAAGAAAAGGAGTTGGAGGCTCATATGAGGTGATGAACTCTATATTCTATATGGAAGGAGGTCACGGATATGGACGGATTAGGACAGTGTATATTTGAGGAAGGCCTGGAACAGGGAATTAAGCAGGGTCGTGAGCAGATCCGTGAGGAAGGCCGTGAACAGGGAAAACTGGAAATAGTGCTGGAATTGATTCAAGAGAAGATACTGACCGTAACAGAAGGAGCCAAACGGCTGAACATGGAAGAAAAGGAATTGGAAGCCCATATGAAGTGATGCAGAAAATGTACGCGGCAAGGTTTTATGATAAATATATCCATGAGCACAAGCTGAATATTTACGGTACGGAGCTGATAATGCTTCCGGTGCCAAGGCTGGTAGTATTTTATAATGGGACAGATGAAATGGACGACACGGTATTGGAACTGAAGGATGCGTTCCAGCCGGCTGTGGAGTCGGATATCTCCGTGCGGGTGCGGATGATTAATATCAATTATGGAAAGAACAGGGAGTTATTAGATGCCTGCAGGCCGTTATCCGAGTATGCGTGG
>CAJUPT010000052.1:2087-26550 GCA_910588405.1 uncultured Lachnospiraceae bacterium
TGGAAAGAACAGGGAGTTATTAGATGCCTGCAGGCCGTTATCCGAGTATGCGTGGTTGATCGACAGGATACGTGAATACAAAAATGATATGGGGATTGAGGACGCAGTAGACAGGGCACTGAATGAAATGCCGCAGGAATATGAGATCAGACCATTCCTGATGGGAAACAGGGCGGAGGTGAAGCAGATGTGTATCACAGAGTATAATGAGGCCGAAACGATGCAAATGTTTAAAGCGGAGGGCCGGAAGGAAGGCCGGAAGTAGGGCCGCGAACAGGGGAAACTGGAGATCGTCATTGATCTGGTTCGGGAAGGAATCCTGACCGTTGAGGAAGGAGCCCGACGGCTGGGTATGGCTGAAACGGAGTTGGAAGCCTGCGTGAAGTGATATGGTAGTTATTATTAGACCTGTGGTGACTGTTCCCGTAAAGAGTACGCATTGAAAAATAATAGTAAATACCTTGATAATGGGTTTCGGCATCCGGCATTCTTCCTCCGAACAGTTTTTGATAAAAGCGGCCAGCGAAGCCTGGTTTTCTGAGAGGCTTTCAAGGTTTTCCGCAGTTCCGCAGGCATGTGGGCCAAAGTAGTTTGCCGTGAAGTCCAGCCGCTCCGCTAATTGTTCCAGCGTCAGCCCTGCGCCCAGGCGGAGCTTTAAAATTCTCTGGCCAGGCGTGTTTTCCGGAAGCGGGTTTGGCAGTTTTTTATTCATGTGCGGTTCCTCCTCGTATTGAAATGTGAATGATGGCCTATACGGCCATTTATCATAAAAAATTGTAGAGGATACGGGCAGGAATGTACGTAAATAAAGCAAAAATGGCGATATCCGAAAAAATTGGATAAAATATGGAAAATATAGTGATTTTTGGGGAGGTATGTGTTATAAAATTTTTGATACAATAATTCTTAGCAAAGAGCGCATGCCCGTATGTCTGACTAACAGCGGATGACGGTTTTAAACAGCAGATGCTTCAGGAATAAATAGACCGAATCGACGCCTACGAGGCCCCCATACCAACAACCTGGACCGGAGGGCTCCGGGTGCCATCCTTTTAGGTTATGGCCGCTGCTCTAATGCGACCGTGGGGCTGAAGAACAGCCGCTATAAACTGGTGATTCCCCGCATCCATGGTTGCGCCGCACTGGTGATGGGAAGCAAAGAACGGTATCAGGAATATTTTAATTCCTGCAAGGGATTCTATTTCTATACCGGAGGATGGATAGAGCTGGGACAGATTTTGGAAGAAGAGGAGGGATTTTATGTGCGGGAGATATTATGTGGATGATGAAACGGCAAAGGAGATCGCGAAACTGGTCAGCCAGACGGAGGGGAAACTGCGGCGTGAGTCGGTGCCTGCGGTGGGCATGTTTCCGGCCAGGGATATCCATCCCGCAGACATGGCGCCGGTCTTGGCAAAAAAGGAAGGGGGCCTTTGCTGCCAGTGGCAGCGCTGGGGCTTCCCAGGGTTTAAGGGAAAACAGATCATCTTTAACGCCCGCAGCGAATCCGTGACGGAAAAGCCGCTGTTTCGGGACAGTGTCCGGCACAGGCGGGTAGCTGTTCCCGCGGCATCCTTTTATGAATGGAATCCCAGGAAGGAAAAGAGTACGTTCTACAGGGAAGGGCAGCCGGTTCTGTTCATGGCCGGATTTTACAGCCGGTATGAGGATGGCAGCCGTTTCGTGATCCTTACCACGGCGGCGAACGCTTCCATGAAGCCGGTTCATGACCGGATGCCGCTGGTTCTTGAACGGGATGAGGCAGCCGGGTGGGTGCTGGACGATGAAAGGACGGAGGCCATTCTGCATAAGGTTCCCTGCCTGTTAGAACGAAGAACGGAATATGAGCAGATCACTTTGTTTTAAAAAGCCTGTTTGGCGGGATGAAACATAAGGGAGCGGGCTGCCGTGTGAATTGGTCCAAATCTCCCATAAATTACCGGTTGAAATGGAAGCGTGTGTTCACTATAATGAAATCAAAGCGAGGTGAACATACGTTTGAAAAAAATCATTTTTCATATAGACGTGAATTCGGCCTTCCTCTCCTGGGAGGCCGTTTACCGTCTGGCCCATAAAGGCGGGAGGCAGGATCTTCGCGGGATTCCTTCGGCAGTGGGCGGGGATGTGGCCCTCAGGCATGGCATTATCCTGGCAAAATCGATTCCAGCAAAAAGGTATGGGATTCAGACCGGCGAAGCTGTCTGGGAGGCGAAGCAAAAATACCCCGCTTTGGTGTTGGTTCCGCCTAATTATGGGTTGTATGAACAATGCTCGTCGGCACTGATGGAGCTTCTGCGGGAGTACTCGGACGTGGTGGAGCAGTACAGCATCGACGAAGCTTTTGTGGATATGAGCGAAACCTGCCATTTGTTCGGCACACCGGAGGAAACGGCGGCGCAGATCAGGAACCGTGTCCGGGAGGAACTGGGGTTTACGGTCAATGTGGGGGTTTCGGATAACAAGCTGCTGGCAAAGATGGCCTCTGATTTTAAAAAGCCGGACCGGGTACATACTTTGTACAGGGATGAAATACAAAGGAAAATGTGGCCGCTGCCGGTATCGGACCTGTTTTTTGTGGGCCGGGCAACGGCGGCGAAGCTGCTATCCATGGGAATTCGAACCATCGGGGAACTGGCGGCGGCTGATCCGGCGCGGTTAAAGAGTGTATTGAAGAAACAGGGAGAGGTGATTTGGGGCTTTGCCAATGGAATTGACCTCTTTCCGGTATTGGCGCGGCCAGCGGCAAATAAAGGGTATGGGAACAGCACTACCACGCCTTATGACGTGACGGATATGGATATGGCCAGACTGGTGCTGCTGGCTTTGTGCGAAACGGTGGCGGGTCGCCTGCGTGGGGATGGCGTCCAAGCCAGGGTGGTTTCCGTGGAAATCCGGTATGGGGATTTCTCCCATGTGTCCCATCAGAAAATACTGTACAGCCCCACAAATCTGACCGTGGAGCTGTATGGGGCCGCCTGCCAGTTATTCACGGAGCTGTGGAACGGGCAGCCCGTCAGGCATCTGGGGGTGCATATGGGGCAGGTGGCCGGGGAAAGCGGATGCAGGCAGCTAAGCCTTTTTGATGAGATTGACTATGAGAAGCTGAGCCGACTGGACCGAACGGTAGACAACATACGGGGGCGGTTTGGGGCGGACGCAGTGATGAGGGCAATATTTTTGGGCGGGCCCGTTGACCATATGAGCGGCGGGATATCCAGGGAGAAACGGTCTGTTGACTACAAGAAAGCAGAAATCTGGTAATAATCTGGTGAGAGCAGCTGCGGAACTTAGAATGAGGAGGAGAGGGCATGGCATTTGGAATCGGAACCGGAGCGAATCCGGGAGATATACCCGCAGGCATTGTAAAAGGAAAGCAGATCAGGGTGGCCTGCGAGTGCTGGTGTACAAGCACCGGGAAAATCACTCCTCTGATGTTGAAGGTGCAGGATGAGGACGGTGAGATCCGAGCGATCCGGGAGATCACGGTCCATTCCCAGGAAAAGAAACGGTATGCGGGGATTCCGTCGATTGAGTATGACTGTACGCTAGTTGTGGGGGAACAGAGCATCCGGGCCTGGCTTATTTATTATCAGATGGAGGGGCGGTGGGTGCTGAATTTCAGGTGAGGCGCCGTGGGCGGACTGTCCGTCGAAATCTCTTTATTGAGAAGGCAGCCGGGCAGTGTTGGGCGATAACATTACTGTTCAGGAGCCGGCTTTCTCTGTGTTATCATGGTTCGGACATGGCCATTTCGGCAGGGGAATTTTCGGAGGAAAGGGAATGCGCAAAAGAAGGAAACCGTACGGGGGACAGGGGGCGTCTGTCGGGGCGCACCAAAGAAGCGTTTGACAGGAAGCGGGAGGAAAGAAAGGAGATTGGCTGGGCGTGATCGGTGGAATCGGCGCAGGAAAACGACAGTGCTGCAGCTGATGATGGGTTATTTTCAGCCGTCTCGGGGAGAGATCCGTATTCGGGGGATACCGGTTCGGAATATGGAACCGGCTAGGGTACGCAGTGCGATCCTGCCCGGAGGGCTTGTTCTATCATAGGAAAGTTCGTCGAACTTTCCTATGATAGAAAAAAGCAGGCATTTCGTCTGCTTTACAACAGACGAAACACCTGCTCTGCCGTATCCGCCAGATTTTGGCGGGCTTGTTCCGGATTCATGGCATCTTCCAGAGTGCAGATGCTTCTCAGGATCGGAAAATAGGCGTCGATTCCGGCTTTATTGCAGGCTCTGGCGCCAGAGGTGACGCTGCCGGCGAAAGCGATGACTTTTGTGCCGTATCGTTTTGCAAGCCGGGCTACGCCCACAGGCGCTTTTCCCATAGCGGTCTGAGCATCCAGACGGCCTTCTCCCGTGACGACGATATCGGCATCGGCCAATTTTTTTTCGAGCCCGACGGCATCCAGTACCAGATCAATTCCGGGTGTCAGTTCTCCTTTCAGATAGCTTAAAAAAGCAAACCCCAGTCCTCCCGCAGCGCCTGCGCCTGCGGCGTCCCGGCAGTCTTTATTCAGTGTCATGGCGGTTACATCGGCGAAATGGGACATATCCCGGTCGATTGGTTCTTTCTGATCTTCTGCCACGCCTTTTTGCGGCCCGAAAATATAAGTGGCGCCTTTTGGACCGCACAGCGGATTTTCCACGTCGCAGGCGATGCGGAACCGGCAGCCGGAAAGCCGGGGATCTGCGCTGCAGCATTCGATCCGGCAGATTTTTCCCAGAGCCTGCGCGCCTTCACCCACATCCTGTCCATGATCGTCCGTAAATCGGAATCCCAGTGCTTTCAGTATCCCGACTCCGCCGTCATTGGTGGCGCTGCCGCCGATGCCGATCAGGAAGGTTTTGCATCCCCGATTCAGTGCGTCCAGGATCATTTCCCCAACGCCCCGGGTGGTGGCCCGCATTACGGAGTATTCGGCTGAGTTTGCTGATTCCGCATTTTGTCGGATTTGACCGGGTTGTATTCCGGGAACCAGAGTGATGCCGGCAGCCGCAGCCATTTCCATTATGGCGGTACGGCTTTTTTCCAGATAACCGTAGGAGGCTGTTACCGGAGCCCCATCCGGTCCGGCTACCGTGACGGAAATCTGTCTGCCGCCCAGCCCCCGGGTCAGCGCCTCGGTGGTTCCTTCTCCGCCGTCGGCCAGCGGCATCACAGTTACCTGTGCGTCAGGCATCGCCCGCAGAATTCCTTCTTTTACAGCCATTCCTCCGTCCATGGAGGAAAGGCTTCCTTTCATCGAGTCTATCGCAATGACAATTTTCATTGAATTTTATGCCTCCTGAATATTTGTACATATTATATCACGCTTTTCCCGGCGATGGTATGTATCGCTGAAACGAAAGCCGCCGGGAAAAATCCGACCGGAATACAAAATTCTTCCTTATATGGAATACTGTGTTCCGGAGGAGAAATAATTGAAATGTTTCTTCATTCCATTTTTCATTTCCATTTTTGTGGCTCTGTTACAATGTGAAAATCCTGTCCTCTTATTATAATAAAATCATCAAAGTTTAGCACTCTCGGAATGTTACAAATCAGGCGTTGCAGACTTTGGGAGTACATAGAAAAAAATCAGGAGGTTAGGTTATGACCAATAAAGAACGTATTCTGGCTGTTTTAAGGGGGGAGCCTACGGATGTACTGCCTTTTGTTCCCCGGCTTGATAATTGGTTTTATGCCCATGAGGCGACGGGAACGCTGCCGGATCAGTATAAACATGCCACCCTGCGGGAATTTGCCGATGATCTGGGCGTGGGCTTTCATTCAATTATTCCGAATTTTAAGGGATGGAGAAAGGGCGGCTACGGTGATCTCCATGTGGGGCTGGGCATCTATGACCTGGAACTGTCCCCCTGGCGGGTAGAATTTCACAATGTGGGAATTACGGAGGAGCGCAACGGCAAAGGGGAACATCATGTGGTTTATGAAACTCCCAAAGGAAAGATCAGTACTACCACGGTTTACACAGACCAGATGCTGAAAGACGGCATTACTCTCTATGTGGTGAAAGAACATGCACTGAAATCTTATGAGGATTATGAAGCGCTTGCCTATATTTTTGAAAATGCGGAAGTAATTCCGATCTACGATGCCTATGAGGATTATAAAGAGAATTATATCGGCGACCGCGGCGTAGCGGTAGCTTTATCCGCCATGTGGGCGTCTCCGGGACATTATCTGATCAAGGAGCTGATGGGTTTTCAGGATTTTTATATGGAGCGTTATGACGATCAGGAGGCAATGGACGAACTGATCGGACGGCTTGCGCCTTTTTGCGGAAAGCTGTTTGACGCTGCGATCAACAGTCCGGCAGAGGTGGTGCTGTCCGGCGCCAATTATGATTTTACTTTTACTACGCCCAAAGTGATCGAGGAACTGGTGGTTCCGGAATTGAAACGTCAGAGTGAAATTGCCCACGGCATGGGAAAATTTATTGCTTCTCACACCGACGGAGAGAATATCATGCTTCTGGAACAGTATGTAAAGGCGGGCTTTGATATTGCGGATTCCATTTGCCCCGCGCCGCTTACGAAGATATCGCTGAAAGAAACTAGGGAGATTTTCGGGGATCAGATGACGATCTGGGGAGGAGTTCCCTCCATCGCCCTGCTGCCGGCCAGTGTGAGTGACCGGGATTTTTACCGACTGGTAGATGAGACTTTGGAGGTGATCGGCAGGGGAGATCACATGATTATCTCCGTGGCAGATACGCTGCCGCCCATGGCGGATTTTGACCGGCTTTTGTACCTGAAAAAGAAAGTGGAAGAGTTTGGACCGGTGAGATAAGCCTGTTCCGGTTCTGGCGATTGCCGTGAAGCCGGATCTGTCAGAATCCTGTCAAAGGGTATTCGTTCCAAATATGGATATGCTATACTGATGAAAAACAGACCGGCACGGCGTTTGAATCTGATGCGGGAGGCATGCCGGTGCCTGGCTGGCAGAAGTAAGAGAGGTGTGGCAATGATTGATATCGCTCTGGCGGACAGATTTATCAAAAAAGCGGCGAATTATACACAGCAGAACATCAATGTGATGGATGAGAACGGCATTATTATTGCCAGTTCAGACTCGGAACGGGTGGGCAGTTTTCATGAGATTGCTTATAACATCATGAGCAGCGACAAAGAGCTGATCGAGGTATCCAAAAGCGACGGGTTTCAGGGCGGCAGGAGCGGGATTAATATGGCGCTGATCTATAAAAAACATAAGCTGGGCGTTGTGGGCGTCTCCGGCGAGCCGGAGGAAATCCGCAGCATGGCGCTGCTGATTAAGATGGCGCTGGAGACTATGCTGGAGTATGAGATGCAGAGCAAAATGAACTATCAGAAACAGAGCCTTCGCACCCGCTTTGTAGACGGCCTTTTGTATCAGGAGGAACCGGATGCGGAAGGAGAACTGAGCGCTGTCTCCGAGCAGCTTGGCATTATTCCGACTCTTCTTCGGATTCCTATATTAATTTGTTTTGAGAATCAGGCCGACGGGGAAAAGCTCCTGGAACTGCTGAGAAAGAAAAATCTGTTCCGGCTCCAGGATATCTGCGCCGTTACCCGGAACAATAGCATTATCATATTCAAAAGCTTTCGGGAACAGGAAAATGTATTTGAGCAATACAAGCTGCTGCTTCAGGAACCATTGGAGGCGCTGACGGAATTCTTTTCTGAGGCCGGCGTTTCATGCCGCTTTTTTATAGGCAGTTTTCAGCGGGAATATAGATATTATGGGAAAAGCTTTTATCATTGCGGATGGCTGAAGAAATATTGCAGGGACAGCGAGGAAACCATCCATTATTTTTATGATCATGTGGGAGATTACATGCGGGACGTCATGCCGATGATTGAATTGAATCGTATTTATGAGGTGCTTTGCGGCCGCCTGGACGAAGAGACAAAGAATTCCATGATTGAGATGATTACGGTACTCCACAGAAATAATTATAATCTGAACGAGAGCAGCAGGGAACTGTTTATTCACAAAAACACGCTGATTTTCCGCTATAATAAGGTCAAAAATCTATTCCATATCAATCCGATCCAGAGTATGCCGGACAGGGAATTTTTAAGCTGGCTGGTATTGTATTTGCGGAAGAATCGTTAAGGGGTATGGATGCGGAACCGAATTAGGAGGTGCAGAAAGTTTATGAAGATTGTATTCGCTCCGGATTCCTTCAAGGATTCCCTTTCGGCTGAGGTGGTGGCGGATATTCTGGAAAAAAAGGCCAGAGAATTTTTCAGGGATTGTGAAATGTGTAAGGTTCCGCTGGCTGACGGGGATAAAGGAACCGTAAATGCTCTGCTTGCCATCCTGGAGGGGAGCAGAGGACATGCCCTGGCAAGGGATTACCGGGGAGAAATGACCGAGGTGGAGTATGGTGTGCTGGAGCAGGATACCATGGTGATCGAGACGGCCGGGCTTCTGTGGGAGCGGGAAACGGAAAGCTGTTCTGTTTCCTGTAAAATCATGAGTTCGTCTTCCTATGGCGTGGGTGAACTGATCCGCTTTGGTCTGGATCAAGGATACCGAAAGATTTATATCGGCGCGGGAGCCAGCGTGGTCAATGACGGCGGCATGGGCTGCCTTCAGGCGCTGGGCGTTCGGTTTTATGATTCTATGGGGTGTTTGCTGGAAGGGTCGGGAGAAAATCTGAATGAGATCACCGAAATTAACACCGAAGAACTGGACCCCAGGATTTTGGAAGCCAGCCTGACCGTTATGTGCGCTTTTAATAATACGCTGACAGGGGAACAAGGGGTTACTTATACCTACGGCGCCCGCCATGGAGCGGACCCTGCGCAGCTGTTACAGCTGGAAAAGGGGATGCGCAGGCTGGGTACGCTGCTGGAAAAGCTTCATGGGCATTCAGTGTGCGAACAGCCGGGAACAGGAGCCGGAGGCGGATTTCCGGCGGCGCTCCATGCCCTGTGCGGCGCCAGGCTGACTTCAGGGATTTCTACGGTGCTTGACCTGATCGGTTTTGAGCAGATTGTGGAGGGAGCCAGCCTAGTGGTGGTGGGCGAAGGAATTGTCAACCAGTCCAGCATTTACGGCAAAGCGATGGCGGGGATCGGCATGCTGTGCAAGGCCAGGGAAATCCCGGTTGTGGCCGTGGTCGGCAGCATGGAAAGAGGGGCGGAGCAGCTGTATCACTATGGGATTCATTCTATGGCGGCCTGCGTCAATGCCGTGATGGAACAGGCCTATGTGGTGGAAAATGCCGAGGAATTGCTAAGCCATGCGGCGGAACGGCTGTTTCGTCTGCTGATTGTGGGGATGAGGATGCAGACAGGAGAAAACTGCCTGGCGGATATTCAAACCCGAAAGTACCGCAGAGAGGAAGAGCCTCAGGGAATTCACTGGGCCGTGAAGCCTGATGAGAGCGCGGGGTGAATCGTAGTGTCTGGAAATACTTCCGGAACAGGGGGGCTTGAAAAATAGTAAGCGGCTAAAAGACACCCGCTAACTATTTTCCATGCATCGCACGTAAGGGTCTAAAGGGCAGACCCTAAGTGCTCATAACGATGGGAGGGTAGTTGCGGAACTTTAATAGGAGGAAAATAAAATGTGGACTTATTATAATCCGGTAAAAGTAATTTTCGGAACAGGAAAGCTTGCAAAGCTTGGGGAAATTTTGGAAGAAAACAGGATGGAGCGGGCGCTGATTGTGTCAGATCCTTTTACACACCGGTCAGGAGCGGCTGACAGGCTGAAAACCTATGGAGCGGGCAGAATTGTGGATATTATCTCCGAGGTGGAGCCGAATCCGACCTGTGAAAATGTGGATGCCTGCGCAAAGAGAGCCAGGGAGATTGGAGCGGACTCCATTATTGCCCTGGGCGGCGGTTCGGCCATGGACTGCGGAAAAAGCACTGCGGCTGCCGTGGCCATGAACTGTACCGGGATGGAGCTGCTGAAAGGAAAATCGATCGAGGCGGCGCTGCCCATCATTGCTGTTCCCACCACCGCCGGTACCGGCAGCGAGGTGGGCTGGGGCGCCGTACTGTCCAACCATGAGACAAATGAAAAGGTGGCGATTTTCGGTGTGCCCACTTTTCCGGAACTGGCGATTGTGGATCCGGAACTGACCTATACGGTGCCGCCTGCGGTAACGGCTTCCACAGGGCTTGATGTGATTGCCCACAGCCTGGATGCCATGTGTTCGGTCCGTCACAATCCGGTTTCGGATGCGCTGGCGGTGAAAGCGGCCAGGCTGGCTTTTGAAAATCTGGAAACGGCTTATCGGAACGGCCAGGATGAGGCAGCCAGGGAGCATATGGCCATGGCCAGCACCATTGCAGGCTATGGGTTCAGCAATACCGGCACCACCGGCAGCCATGCCTGCTCTTATCTGCTGACCGCGAAATATGGGATTCCCCACGGAGAGGCTTGCGCGCTGACCCTGGACGGATGGTTTGTAAAAGCGGCCGAAGTGCGGCCGGAACTCCATAAGCTGGCTCAGGAGATGGGATTTGCCGACGCCGGGGCTTGCGCAAAACGGGTGACGGAGCTGAAACGGCTGACCGGTATGCGGATGACGCTTTCGGAAATGGGCGTTCCGGATACGGAGGAAGCGATGGAAGAATTAATCAATTGCGCGGCAGCCTCCGGCAATATGGCAAATGATGTGACCGGGGCGGCAAAAGAGATGATCCGGGAGATATATGTTTCCCGGAAATAAGGAAGCACATGTCCGGAATCCTGCGCTAGTCTCAGACGGAGACTGCCGGATAGTATCAAATATCAATTGATTTCATCGCAGTGAAACTCTGCGCATATATGGAGAATGATCGGGGGAACGAACAATGGATAACCTTACAAACTGGAAAGAAGCGTTAAAAGAACGACCGCTTTACGGCTGCTTCGTCACATACGGATCGGCAGATATCGCGGAGATGACAGCCATGCTGGGATTTGATTTTCTGGTGCTGGACAATGAGCATGGAGTGATCGAGCAGAGCACCCTGGTAGATATGGTACGGGCTTCCCAGCTGCGGGGTGTTCCGGCAGTGGTGCGCTGTGCCATGAAAGAATATGACCATATCCAGAAAGCGCTGGACTTTGGCGCCAATGGCATTCTGGCGCCGCTGGTAAATACGGCTGAGGATGCCAGACGTGTTGTGGATATGTCGAATTATTTTCCAGAGGGTCACAGAGGGACGGCATATCTGCCAAGAGCTTCCCATTACGGATTGGTTCCGGACAAACGAGCCTATCTGAAACAGGCCAATGCCTGCAAGCTGGTAGCCTGTCAGGTGGAGACCCGGCAGGCTATCGAAAATCTGGATGAAATTCTCGCCGTGGAAGGTGTGGATGTGTATTTTATCGGCCCGGGTGATCTGGCATCTTCCTATGACGAACCCACCTGCAGCCCGAAGATGATGGAGATTACCGAGGCGGCGATCCGACGAATCGCGGCGGCCGGAAAAGTGGCCGGCTATTATGTGGGAACGCCGGAGGCTGCTAAAGAAGCGGCAGGCTGGGGCGCTACGTTTTTGCTGACGGCGATTAATCAGTATATGACTGCCGGCGGACTGAATTTTTTAAGCAGGGTGCGGGGAGGTCAGGATGTGGAAGTAAAGTCGGTTTACTAAACGAGGAGGATGACAGATGACTGATCAAAAACAGCAACGGACAGTGCAAGCCCCGGAAGGGGAGCTGCGGAACTCTAATATGAAATTGATTCTTCGCTGGCACGGAGAAAAAGACCCAATATCATTAAAACAATATGCTCAGATTCCTAATCTGTATGGAATCGTGACATCCCTGTACCATCTGTCTTTGGGGGATGTATGGGATAAAAAAGCAATTTTGAAGCTGAAAGAGCAGGTTGCGTTTTACGGCCTGAAATTTGAGATTGTGGACAGTTTTCGCATTCATGAGGACATTAAGCGGGGGTATGAGAGCAGGGACGAACTGATTGAGCACTATAAGGCGAATATCCGGATGCTGGCGGAATGCGGCATTAAGATTATCTGCTACAATTTTATGCTGGTATTTGACTGGACCCGGACCGATCTGTCTTATCTTTTGCCGGACGGCTCAGACTGTCTGCGGTTCGAACAGGCGACAGTGGATAAGATCGATCCCCGAAAGGGGATTGATCTGCCTGGCTGGGGAACCAATCATACGCCGGAACAATTGCAGATCCTTTTGAAAAGTTATGAGGGGATCAGTGAGGAAAAACTTTGGGAGAACTGCCACTATTTTCTGAAACAGGTACTTCCTGTGGCTTCGTCCTGCGGCGTAAAGCTGGCTCTTCATCCGGACGATCCGCCCAGACCTGTTTTCGGACTTCCCAGAATCGCGAAAAACGCACAGGATTACCGGAGAATCCTGTATACGGAGGATATCTGCTGTGACAGCAATGCCATCACTTTCTGCTGTGGTTCTTTCGGTTCCGGAGCAGGAAATGATATGCCCGCCATGATTCGGGAATTCGGATCGAAGGGAAAAATTCCATTTGTTCATTTCCGAAATATACGGCTGGAAGAAAACGGAGACTTCTATGAATCGGGGCATCAGACCGGCTGCGGCAGCAGTGATATGGGCGAGATAATGCGGTCATTGTGTGATATGGAACAGCCCTTTTATCTTCGGCCAGACCATGGAAGAAGAATCTGGGACGAGGCGTGGGGCGTGCGTGAAATCACCCATGAGGACGGAACCATCACGACAGAGCATCGTCCGGACGGCTTTGGCGGAGAAAAACCGGCCGCAGGCTATGGCCTGTTTGACCGCGCTTTGGGAGCGGCGTATGCCAGAGGGCTTTATGAAGGGATTATGAAGGAGCGGAAGAGCACAGAGTAATTTGACAGATAACAGGTTTAATATCCGGGCGCTGATGAACCGGATGAAACAGTATCTGCACCTGGATTGTATGACCTGTACCGGAAAAACCATCGGAGAAGAGATCGAAGGAGCTGAGGTGTTCGACGACGATGTGATCAGGCCGCTTGATAATCCTGTTTATCCGCAGGGCGCTCTGGCTGTCCTTTATGGAAATCTGGCGCCAGGCGGAGCGGTAATCAAAGCAAGCGCCTGCAGTCCTTTTCTGCAAAAACATACGGGTCCGGCACTGGTGTTTGACGATTATCCTTCTTATAAACAGGTGGCCGACCGGGATGATTTTGAGGTAACGCCTGACAGCGTTATTATCCTGCGCAATTGCGGTCCGAAAGGCGGTCCCGGGATGCCGGAGTGGGGAATGGTGCCGATTCCGGCCAAGCTGGTGAAACAGGGTGTGCGGGATATGGTGCGGATTTCCGATGCCCGTATGAGCGGCACCAGCTATGGTGCCTGCGTTCTTCATGTTTCTCCGGAGGCTCATGTGGGAGGACCGTTGGCATTGGTGGAAAATGGAGACCTTATTACACTTGATATTCCGAAAAGAGAACTGACGCTTCATGTCTCTGAGGAAGAACTGAGCCGCCGAAGAAAACTATGGCAGGAGCCGGCACCGAAAAATGAGAGGGGGTACGGCTGGATTTATGACAGGCATGTGACGCAGGCGGAAGATGGCTGTGACTTTGACTTTTTGCAGACAGATTTTGGCGCTGCCTGCAAGGAACCGGATATTTTCTGATAGGGACAATTATCTGATTGTTGTGGGAGGAGGCATTATGGGTTTATTTGACGTCATTGTAATCGGAGCCGGTGTGACAGGCTGTGCCGTGGCTAGGGAATTGTCCCGGTATCGACTGAAAATCGGCGTTTTGGAAAAGGAAGCGGATGTGGCCTGCGGAAATTCATCCCGTAACTCCGGCGTACTCCATGCGGGCTTTACCTATCGGACAGGCTCCTTGAAAACTGCCTGCTGTGTGGAAAGAAATCAGGAGTTTGACCAGGTGGCAAAAGAACTGGATGTTCCGTTTAAGCGGACGGGAAAGCTGGTGGTGGGATTTACTGAAAAAGACCGGAACAATCTGCTGCGGTTCAAAGAAGTGGGCGAGGCCAACGGCGTAAAAGGGCTGGAGCTGATCGACCGGAAGCGGATGCCCCATATTCTGAGTTCCGACGCAGATGTGATTGTTACCAGAGCTGTGAATAAAAAATGCTTCGGCGGGAGGGCTGTAGCGGAACTGTAAAACAGCGGAAGCCCGAACGATGCACGGAACGGTTTACAGACGGGGAAGCGGCTGGAAATCGTTCCAGATGAGGGTGTATCGGGAGGGCTGTAGCGGAACTGTAATTGGAAGGTAAACTATGCTGAAAAATGTAGACAGATTATTGCGGGATATTCCGGTTCCGAAAATGTTTCGGGTGCGCCAGTTTTTTCTACGGCCGCAGATCGTGCCGGAGGATATCCCGGCGGAAGTGGCGCAGCAGCTTTCGGAGGCCGGGCTTACAGAGCTGATCCGGCCGGGGATGCGGATCGCCATTACCGCCGGCAGCAGAGGGATCGCGAATATTCCTGTGATCACAAAGGCGATTGTAGACGTAGTAAAAGAAAGACAGGCTCATCCTTTTATCGTTCCGGCCATGGGAAGCCATGGAGGAGCCACGGCCGAAGGGCAGGCTGCCATGCTGAAAGGGCTGGGCATTTCCGAGGAAACCATGGGCTGTCCGGTCTGTTCTTCCATGGAGGTGGTTTCCCTGGGATTAAGCGACGATGGAAAAGAAGCGGTAATCGACCGGTATGCGATGGAAGCGGACGGCATCATCGTGTCCTGCCGGGTAAAGCCTCACAACTCTTTCCGGTACCGGTATGAGAGCGGCATTCTGAAAATGATGGCGGTGGGGCTGGGAAAACAGCAGGGGGCGGCCGCCTGTCATGAGGATGGGGTTCCTTCCCTGCCTTATCATGTGGAATCTATCGCTAAAGTAATCCTTAACAAAGCGCCGATTCTGTTTGCGGTAGCAGTGATCGAAAACGCTTATGATGAGACGGCCAGGATCGTCGCGGTACCCAAAGATGAGATTTTGGAAACAGAGCCTGCGCTTCTGGAAGAAGCAAAAAGAAATATGCCCGGTATTCTGGTGGGAGAAGCAGATGTGCTGGTGATCGATGAGATCGGAAAAAACTACAGCGGCAGCGGTACGGATCCGAATATTACCGGAACCTTCAGCACGGACTGCGCCTCCGGCGGTCTGAAAGTGCAGCGGACCTGTATGCTGGACGTAAGCGCGGTCTCCCATGGAAACGCTTTCGGCACCGGCCTTGCCAATGCCATCACCAGACGACTGTTCGACAAAATGGACTTTGACCAGATGTATCCCAATTGTATTACCAGCACGGTGCTGAAAACCGCCTGTATTCCGCCTGTCATGGACAGTGATCTGCGGGCGATCCAGCTCTGTATCCGAACCTGCTGCGGCATCGACCGGGAGCATCCCCGTGTCGTGCGGATTCCCAACAGTCTTCATATCGAGCATATTATGCTGTCCGAGGCTTATTATGACATGGTAAAGGATCGAAAAGATATGGAGATTGAAAGCGGTTTGTTCGAACTGGAATTTGATGAAAATGGGACGCTGCTAAATTGATTGTATTGTTGTTTCGACAAAATAATTATCCGTGACTTTTTTGTAATGCAGCGATAATGAAGAATTCACAAAAATGTTTATAATATAAATCAGTAAATGATCGATATGCTAAAAAACAAAAAATGGGGAGGGAATCATGTACTTAAAAAAGTATGGCGATCTGGCCACAGGTATTGTATTCCTGGTCATTGCGGTGGTGTTTTACGTGCTGGCCGGGCAGCTGCCGCCCAGTTTGCTGGGAGGTGTGGGTTCTGATTTTGTGCCGAAAATTCTGGCGGTGGGAACCGGGATTCTGTCAGTCCTGCAGATTATTTCAGGCGTGAAAACCATGAAGAAGGATTTTTCCGGTGAAGCGGCCGATGAAGACCGGCCGGAATACATCAGAGTTCTGGCAACCGTCGCGGCTTTCGGAATTTATGTGACGGTGATGGAAAAAGTGGGATTTTTAATCTCATCCATTGTATATCTGTTTGCGCAGATGGTGATCCTGGCCCCGAGGGAAAAACGCAATTTCCTTCTTCTGGCAGTGATCGCAGTGGTTTTTAACATCGTTGTCTATTTTATCTTCCGAAACGCACTGAATGTTATGCTGCCGAAAGGCATTTTAGGATAGGGAGGGGGATGACCATGAATACACTTAGTCTGATGGGTACGGCACTGGCCGGCCTTGCGAATCCCATGTCGATTATGCTTTTGTTCGCAGGGGTGGGTGTGGGCATCGTATTTGGATCGATTCCCGGCCTGTCCGGCGCTATGGCGGTGGCTTTGTTCTTACCAGTCACCTTTGCCATGGAATCTGCCGATGCTTTTACGCTGCTGGTATCGCTGTATATCGGGGGCATTTCCGGAGGCCTGATCTCGGCGATTCTCCTGAATATCCCGGGTACTTCGTCTTCCATTTCAACCTGCTTTGACGGTGCGCCCATGGCAAAAAACGGACAGGCGGCAAAAGCGCTTGGCACCGGCGTGGTATTCTCATTTATTGGTGGGTTGATTTCTTTTATTATACTGATTTTCGTGGCTCCGTCGCTGGCAAAGATTACTTTGAAATTTTCAGCGGTAGAATATTTCGGCGTCTGTATTTTTGCTTTAACCATGATTGTGGCTCTGGCCGGAAACAACATGGTGAAAGGGCTGCTGGCGGGCTGTCTGGGACTTGCCCTTTCCTGTGTGGGTATGGCGCCCATCGACGGCACCAGACGGTTTACCTTCGGCATTACGGAGCTGTCTTCCGGATTTGACGTGCTGCCGACTCTGGTGGGAATCTTTGCGGTGGCAGAGGTGCTGGCCTATGCGGAGACCGTGATTAAAAGCAGTAAAACTACCATGATCAAACAGGATTTTAAAATCAAGGGTTTTGGCTTTACCAAAGCGGAATTTTTCTCCCAGAAATGGAATGCGCTGCGCTCTGCGGTGATCGGCACCGGCGTCGGTATCTTTCCCGGCATCGGCGGCAGCGTAGCGGGGATTATGGCCTATATCGCGGCAAAGAAAAGCTCGAAATATCCGGAGAAATTTGGCACGGGCATTATGGACGGCGTGGTGGCCAGCGAATGCTCCAACAATGCGGTAATCGGCGGCGCTTTGATTCCGCTTTTGACCCTGGGCATTCCCGGCGATGGTGTGACGGCCATGCTGTTAGGTGCTTTTATGATTCACGGACTGACGCCCGGCCCCCTTCTGTTCACCACGTCGGCGCCTCTGGTATACAGCATTTTCGCTACCTGTATTGTGGCAAATGTGGTGATGCTTGTGATGGAGCTGTTTGGCATGCGGATATTTATACGGCTTTTGAGCATTCCGAAATACATCCTGATGCCCTGTGTGCTGATCCTCTGCACCATCGGCGCCTTTGCTGCCAATAACCGGATGTTTGACGCGAAATCCATTCTGTTTTTCGGCATTCTTGGCTATCTGATGTCAAAGGTGAAGCTGCCAATCGCGCCTTTTATCTTAAGCTTTATTCTGGGAGAACTGGTGGAGACCAATCTCCGCAGGGGGCTGCAGTTTACGGGAGGCAGTTTTTGGGCATTTTTCAAGTCGCCGATTGCGGCAGCGTTCATGATCGTAGCTGTTGGATTTATCCTGTATACGGCGGTCAAAAACGTTTTAGAGGGACGGAAAGGGAAAGCTTTGGAGTAAAAATTTTATTACAATATAAATCATAAGGAGGAGTTTAAGATGAAGAAAATGAAGAAAACGCTGGCACTGATTCTGGGGCTGGCACTGGTGATGGGGATGCTGTCCGGATGCGGCAACAAACAGGCGGAGGAGACCAAAGCGCCTGCAGCAGCGGCATCTGACGCAGGGGAGTCAAAAACGGCTGACAAAGAGACAGCAGCGGCCGGTACTGAGGGAACAGCAGCCGGCCCAGAAGGGGCGGCAGCCGATACGGACTGGCCTACAGGTTCCGTATCTATTATTGTTCCTGCCAGCGCAGGC
The DNA here is from genome assembly GCA_910588405.1 of uncultured Lachnospiraceae bacterium. Classification (GTDB taxonomy): domain Bacteria; phylum Bacillota; class Clostridia; order Lachnospirales; family Lachnospiraceae; genus Paralachnospira_A. The sequence continues at coordinate 20,018 of CAJUPT010000052.1, forward strand.
GGCGGAACCGATCTTTTGGCTAGAGTGCTGGCGGACAAGCTGACCGCAAAGCTGGGACAGTCTTTCGTGGTAGTGAACGTGACCGGAGCGGGTGGCTCCAATGGTACCAATCAGGTGTATGAGTCCGCAGCTGACGGCAGCAGCATCCTGTTTTATCACAATGCCATACTGGTAAACAGCCTGACAGGCGTAACGGATTACAGCTATGCGGATTTCGTGCCGGGTCCTCATGTAGTGACAGATGCGGCCACCGGTTTTTACGTAAAATCAGATGCTCCTTATCAGACCTATCAGGAGTTGATCGACTATTGCCTTGCCCATCCCGGAGAGGTGACTATGGGCGTAGAGTCCGGCAGCTTTACATGGCTGATGGTAAAATCCTTTGAGGCTGCCACGGGCGTGGAATTTAAGATGGTCGATGTAGGCTCCAACTCAGAGAAATGTACGGCTCTTTTGGGCGGCCATATCGACGTGATGCCCAATCAGTATTCTACGGCTAAGGGTTACATCGATTCCGGTGATTTTACTGCGCTCGGTTTCCCTACGGAAGAGAGAAGCGCCGTATATCCCGACGTGCCCACCACAAAGGAGCAGAATGTGGATTGGCTGTACAATGGCTATGAATTCGGCTTCTGGTTTGCCCCCGGTACAGACCCGGCCATCGCCGCAAAACTGGATGGGGCGGTGAAAGAACTGTTTGATAACAATGAGATTCAGGACGATATTCTGAACTTGGGCAATGAGGGCACTTATCTGTCCCCGGCGGAATACAGCGAACTGTTTGGCGATATTTCGGCTCAGTACAAGGAGCTGTTTGACGCGGCACAGTAAATATTTATGTCTGTTTTATAAATATAATCATGAGTCCGCCAAAATGCGTCACTGCATGGGGTACACCTTCAGCATGACTCATTTTGGCGGATGATTTATGAGGAAAAGGTGGTTCTTTGTGAACCCATCATATACGGCTGGCCGCGAGAAGAGCCAGCATTTTAGGAGGATTGCAAAATGGCAGATCACATTTCACCTTTTATCCGTCTGAATCCCGCGGACAATGTAGTCGTGGCTCGTAAAGATGTGGAAACGGGCATTACCGTATCGGAGGAAGGTTTTACTACTGTTACCCCGGTTCCTGCCGGCTATAAAGCGGCGGCCAGAGATATCAAAAAAGGAGAGCAGATCTTAAAATATAATACCTGTATCGGTTTTGCCGCGGAGGATACCCCGGCCGGCACGATGATGCACAGCCACAATATTCTGTTTGATCATGTGGATCTGGACTATGCCTATGGGCGTGATTACAGTCCCGTTACCCTTCTTCCGCCGGAAAAACGGGCCACTTTTCAGGGCTATGTCCGAGAGGACGGACAGGTGGGCACCCGAAATTATGTGGCTGTGCTGATTGCGGGTAATTGTGCCGCTTCTGTGGCCAGAAAGGTGGCGAATTATTTTACACCGGAGAGGCTTGCCGCTTATCCTAACGTAACCGGCGTGGTGCCTTTTATCCACGGTCTGGGCTGCGGCATGGAGATGACAGGCCAGTTTATGGATCTGCTGCGGTGCACCATTATGGGATATGCGACAAATCCCAATGTGGGTGCGGCGCTGGTGATGGCGCTTGGCTGTGAGCGGAACAATATCGACGGCATGTTTGAATTCTGCGGCATCAAGGAAGGTCCCAGGATGCGCAAGCTGGTGATACAGGACGTGGGAGGAACGGCAAAGTCCATTCGGGCGGGCATCGCCCAGATCGAGGAGATGCTCCCTCTGGCCAATGCTTTTAAACGGCAGACCGTATCCGCAGAGCATTTGAAGCTGGCGCTGGAATGCGGCGGCAGCGACGGTTTTTCCGGGCTTTCCGCGAATCCGGCGCTGGGCCGGGCAGTGGATATCCTGGTGGAAAACGGCGGCACCGCCATTCTCTCCGAGACGACAGAGATTTTCGGCGTGGAGCACACGCTGACCAGACGGGCTAGAACGCCGGAGATTGGAAAGAAGCTGACAGATCACATCCGGTGGTGGCTGAAATACAATGAGGGCAAGGATTGCCAGATCAACGGCCGGGTCAGCCCGGGAAATAACAAGGGCGGTTTGGCAAATGTGCTGGAGAAGTCTTTGGGCGGCGCGAAAAAAGGCGGAGAGACGCCCCTTAACGAGGTCTATGATTATGGGGAAAAGGTGACAGAGCACGGCCTTGTTTTTATGAACACGCCGGGCTATGATCCGGTGGCGACTACCGGACAGGTAGCAGGCGGCGCAAACCTGGTTTGTTTTACCACCGGTCGGGGGTCATGCTTTGGCGGTGTTCCTTCTCCGGTTATAAAGCTGGCCAGCAATACGCCTATGTATCAACATATGATTGATGATATGGATATCAACTGCGGCGCGATTATTGACGGAGAAAAGAATCTGGATGAGATGGGCAGGGAGATTTTTGAAAAGATTCTTGCCGTAGCCAGTGGCGAAGAGACAAAAAGCGAGGCTTTCGGCATTGGAGAAGATGAGTTCGTGCCTTGGCCCATCGGAGTACTAGCCTGAACGGATCACAGTGATGCTTTGAACATTTTGGGTACTGGCCTGAACGATAGGTTTTACAGATGTGAAAAATTTCTTATATCCTTTTCGTATATGGCACTTAGGGTCTTGATACAGGCCCTGAGTGTTTGTTATACTATGGGGTATTCCGGATGTGGGCAGGCAGTGCGGAAGAGCGGAGCAATTTGCTTTTATATCTGTCAGTGTCGGCAGTGTCATTGGACGGAGGTTTCATCAGGGAAGTTTCGTTGGATCAAGTATATTGATTTGCAATGCGGGATTTGTATTGGAGAATTGTGAAATGTGGGAAAATTTATTTATTTCATTGAATGCGGTCATTCCCTTTGTCATTTATCTGATATTCGGTTATGGACTGAGAGCGGCAGGACTGGCGGATCGGAAGCTGATGGGAGAACTGAACCAGCTTTTATTTAAAGGATTTTTTCCGATTCTGATGTTTGATAATATCTACGGCAACCGGGAGCATCTGGGCGGCGGCGGCAGGTTTGTGGCGATTTCCGTGGTCACGCTGGCCGTTTTGCTGGTTTTGCTGGTTCTTTTTGTTCCGAAATTTGTGAAAGAAAATTCACGGCGGAGCGTAATTATTCAGGCACTGTACAGAAGCAATACCCTTCTGTTTGTTTTGCCTCTGGCGGAAAGCCTGTTCGGCAGTGGAAGCCAGGCACTGGCTTCTATGGCATTGGCTGTGCTGATTCCCATTTACAATGTGTTTGCCACGGTTTTGTTTGAATACTATCGGGGAGAAAAGGTGTCGCCCGGGCAGCTTATGATCAGTATTCTGAAAAATCCGCTGATCTTTGGTGCCCTTGTTGGCTTTGCGTTTGTGCTGCTGGAAATCCGTCTCCCTCTGTGTATCGAAACGCCTGTCTCAAAACTGGCGAGCCTGTGTACGCCCATGTGTCTGCTGGTGCTGGGTGGCAGCCTTGAATTCCACTCGGTCAGAAAAAATGCCGGGTGCCTGGCGGTTACGCTGATATTGAAGATGATCATTCTGCCTGCGGTTATGGCGGTTGTCTCCGTTTTGTTTCAAATGACGCCCATAGAGCGATTTATCTTTCTGGTCACTTATGCCGCCCCGGTAGCCACCGCATCTTATTCCATGGCTCAGAATATGGGTGGCGATGGGGAATTGGCGGGAGAACTAGTGGCCGTTAGCACAGTAACGTCCGCATTTACAATTTTTGGATGGATATTTGTGCTGAAGATGATGGGGCTAATCTGAAAGGAGCGGATTTGCTTTTGTTTTATTCCATCATGTCGATATATTCCTCTAAACAGATTCCCTGAGAGTATTTTTTGAAACGGTTTCTTTCCCTACATATCTGTAATGCCAGGGTTCGTTTATGGCATCTCTTATCTCTGTTTTATCTGCGGGTTAGCACGTAATAAATCCATATTTATTAGCATTTTCCGCAAGCCAGTCATATCAATCCTCCCCGGCGTTTTGATTTTTCAAGGTTCAGCGCACCAAACGGTGTGGGAAGTTTGAGTAATAAATTTTAAAAGCATAGTGGACTTGATATGATTCATAGATTATATCAGTCATTTTATAGAGGAGGCCAAATCTTTTGAAGGAAAAACAAATACAGGAACCAATTTGTAAAAGTGTTTTTCAAAACGGAGAAAACACGACTTCTAAAAATCAATTCACACAAAAATGGATCGAGATGATTAACAGATTAGAGAAAAATAAGGGTATAGCCGTCGGGAAATGATGGTGACAAGCCGTTTCTAATGTGATATTATATTATCATAAGGGAAACGGCTTGTTCTATCTCTAAGGAGAGATGAACATGAAAGTTGCTATTTATTGCCGCTTATCTGAGGAAGATAGAAACAAGCAGTCAGTCACTGATGACAGCAACAGTATTCAGAATCAAAAAGCGATGCTGCTGCAATATGCCATGGAGCAGGGATGGGAGGTTTATAACATATATAGTGACGATGATTATACGGGCGCTGACCGTCGTCGTCCGGAATTTAACCGGCTGCTGGAGGATGCCGAGCATCATAAATTTCAGATTATTCTCTGTAAAAATCAGTCGCGGTTCACCCGTGAGCTGGAGCTGGTTGAAAAATATATCCATGGTTTATTTCCTCTTTGGGGGATTCGTTTTGTCAGCATCGTGGACAATGCGGATACGGCTAATAAAGGGAATAAAAAATCAAGGCAGATCAACGGACTTGTAAATGAATGGTATTTAGAGGACATGTCTGATAACATCCGCAGTGTCCTGACAAACAGGCGGAAAAATGGTTTTCATATCGGCGCGTTTGCATTATATGGTTACAAAAAAGATCCGAATCAGAAAGGGCATTTGATCATTGACGAGGAAGCGGCTGCTGTGGTGAGAGAGGTGTTTACATTGTTTTCGCAGGGCTATGGAAAAACGACCATTGCCCGAATGCTGAACGACAGAGGCATACCGAATCCGACAGAATATAAACGTCTGCATGGTTTGCGTTATCAGCAGCCTAAAATGAAAAACAGTACGCTTTGGAAATATTTTGCCATAGCCGATATGCTGGAAAACGAAATTTATATCGGCAATATGGTTCAGGGCAAGTACGGAAGTGTGTCCTATAAGACAAAACAGAACAAACCCCGTCCGAAAAATGAATGGTATCGTGTGGAAGGAACTCATGAACCGATTATAGACATCGAACTGTGGGAGAAGGTTCAGGAGTTGCTTCGTCAGAAAGCAAAGCCTTTTGACACGGGGGTGATCGGACTGTTTGCGAAGAAAGCCCGCTGCGCGAATTGCGGATACATGATGCGTTCTTCTAAAACCAGGGACAGACATTATCTGAAATGTTCCAATCGGCATGTGGCAAAGGATGCCTGTATCGGTTCTTTTATTTCCGTGGATAAGCTGGAACAGATGGTTATCACAGAACTGAGACATTTGGCTTCAGAATATCTGGACCAGGATGAATTGGAGCGTAATATAGAATTTTGCGATAATTTGCAGGGGCAAAAAAAACAGGTGCTTGCCGATATTGCGGCCTATGAGAAAAAGGTTTCCGAATATGCAAAAGGGGTTCGGGAGCTTTACATTGACAAAGTGAAAGGTCTGATCTCGGAAAATGACTTTTTAGAATTATCCAAGGATTTCTCATCAGAGAAGGAACGTCTGGAACATCTTATTATGAAAAGTCAGAAACGGCTGGCCGATATCGAAGAGAAAATCCAGGCGGGTGACAACCGCCGTGAGCTGATACAGCAGTATACAAATCTGGAACATTTGAACAGGGAACTTGTCGAAGTATTGATTGATTACATATTAGTTGACAGACGAATCCCCGGAACAAGGGATGTTCCTATAGAAATCCACTGGAATTTTTAGTAAAATCACATCAGATGTTGTTCTTACATGATCGTACCATCTGCTGCCATATCCTCAAACAAATCCGTAATCGGATCGCCCTTAGACTGGAACACCGTAGCGGAGAAGGGCGCCCCTCCTGCGGACTGGGGCCACAGGCCCAGTGTGTGGTCCACATAATATTTATCGAATCCGGAGGCGGCCAGATCTTCCGGAGAAAGGTTTTTAGTCAGCTGGTGGACGATGGCGCAGATGATTTCCATATGGGCCAGTTCTTCGGTACCCATAGAAGCAGTGGTAATGTTCCACTTACCGTATTTTGAAACGGGCATGATACGGTGGGGTTTCCGATACATAACTTTTCGATGTTTAAAAGAACAATGAAGTATGATGAAAATGAAGATGCGGGGAATGTCGGGAAGCCTTATTCTGTCGAAGTTTGCGACACTCCGAGATGATACGCTTGAGTTCTCGGCAGTTATTGAGGAAATACAGACTTTCCTTGAGCCTGTATTTGATGCGATTGTGAATGAGGGTGAGTGGCAAAAACAATGGCACTCGATAGAATGTAATTGGAAAGTGGTAAAAGAAAATGTGTGATTTATTATACAGCACAGAACTCGGAAAATACTATATAGGAAAATGTGAAGA
>CAJUPT010000053.1 GCA_910588405.1 uncultured Lachnospiraceae bacterium
AAGTGTTTTGGCGGAAGAAAGTGACCTGATTCAGTCGGAGGTTTATAAAAACAGCAGCCTTCTCATAAAACGCAATGACCATATCCTCTACTACAACTGTACCAATTATTATTTCGAAATTGAACAGAAGCTTAGCAAACGAAAGCAGGTTAAAAAAATTTCCGAATCATCTTCCTCGTAAAAAAGACTATATTTCAAAACGAAGCAATACCGCTGTAAAACCCTTGTAGAATGGGCACTACAGCGGTGATTTGTTTTCTCTGACTGTTAAAGACGGGATTGTAACAGCTGTCGGTGCGAAAAGCAACGCTTTACGCTTCTCCATTCCCCCGAAGCGAATGGATTCAGACAAGCTCTTTGTTCTTCCTGACAGAAAAAAGCCCCTCCCATCCGCAGCCATACGCGCCGGATAAGAGGGACTCTTAACATTTTTCGAATTTTTAATTCTTATTAGGCAATACCGCCGAAATCGCCCCCGCGAAGCCGCTGATGGGCATGGTCTGCAATACGATATGCCCCGGGCCAGTCACCACGGTGTTAAACAGTCCTTCGCCGCCGAACAATGCGTTTTTCACGCCCTTGATACTTTTAATATCAATGGAACAAGTAGCGTCTATCATGGCCAGATTTCCGGTATCCACGATCATCTGCTGGCCGGGGCCTAAATCATACTCCACGGAGGAGCCGTCAATTTCCAGAAAAGCCATGCCGTGGCCGGACAGCTTCTGCATGATAAAGCCCTCGCCGCCGAAGAAGCCCGCTCCCAGCTTCTTCTGGAAGAAGACGGACAGCTCCACCCCTTCCTCCGCCGCCAGAAACGCGGATTTCTGGGCGATCACCGGCCGGTCCGGCGTAATCTCCACCGCCCGGATCGCGCCGGGAAAGCTGGAAGCGAAAGCGATCATCCCGGGGCCGCCCTGAGCCGTGTAAATATTCTGGAACATGGATTCTCCGGAGAACATCCTCCCAAATGCCTTTCCGATGCCGCCCGCCGAGGTCTGCATCTCCATATTCGGGCTCATCCATACCATAGAGCCTTTCTCCGTAATCATACTCTCACCGGCACTTAAGTCACAGATGACCACCGGCATGGGTTCCCCCGTAATTTTATACTGCATATTATCTTCCACCTTTCGTTTTTTTCAATTTTACTACAATGGAATTATGGTGTCAATTCGCTTTTCCATAAAGACAAAAACAAGGCAAAAACGCGACGGGCATTTCCCCTAGTGTACTGTCTGGTTTATATCTGGTAAAACTCCGCAGAATATTTTTCTGAGAGTGCTGTTTCACAAACGTAGGCGTAGCGGTGGCTACGCTGAGGCTTGTGGAGCAGTGCTATCAGGAAAATAGACAAGGAGGTTTGCCTGAATATGAGCCAGACACTACACTGGCATGATACAGAATTAACATTTTCATCTGACAACACGTTTCCCCAGCCTGCCCTACCGAGGTAGTTTCCCGATTTTCAGTTTCCCGATTTTTTCATTTAATTGACTTGTAAATATGCCTGTCCAATGATATAACTGGATAAATACGCCTAAAAACAGCCTGGGTAAGGAGATATTCCAATGAAGAAGAACGAAAGTAATTTTAAAAAGGCGCTTAACGAGTTGTTGGGTAGCGGCTCCGAGGAGACGTCCGAAACCCAGAGGGAGCCTGAAACAGATTACCGGCAGACAGAGGAATCTCAGGAAGATCAGATTTCAGAGGAACATAACATGGAGGAAGAACATACGCCGGAAGCCTACGATACGGAAGAACCTGCCGCGGCAGAGCCCGTTCCGGAAGAACCGGTTTCTGACAGTCAGCTTCCGGAAGAGACCGCTTCCGCCGCGGAACCTCCGGTTCTCTCCGAAAGGAATTCCGATATCTCCGCTCCCTGTCCCGCAGTGCCTGAAAAACCGGTATATGAAGCCGTGATCACGCCGGACGTAATTATCAACGGTAATATTATCGCTGGCTCCAACCTTAAAATACTGGGAAAAGTATTCGGAAACGTAGACTGCGAGGGAACCATCGTGCTGTCAGGCAGCATCGAGGGCGACGTCAGCGCAGAGAAACTGCGTTTTTTGACAGGAGGCATTCAAGGAAATGTCTCAGTCAAACGGGATATTACAGCTGAAAAAGGCACCCGCGTCAAAGGAGACGTCAATGCCCAGAGCGCCGTGCTCAGCGGCGATATGCAGGGTGAGCTGATTGTCCGCGAAAATCTGGAGCTGAGGGAAACCTCGTCCGTTTTCGGAAATATCAAGGCCCGGGGCATTGCCATTTACAACGGCTCCAGAATCAAGGGTATGCTGGACATCGGAGGAGAAGTAGAAGAAATGAGAACAGAGAATGAAAGCTGAAGCCCGTTACTGGGGCAGCGTGCAGTTTTATAAGCATTTGATTCTCACTGTGACGGCACTGATGATACTTGTGCCGAACGTCGGCCTGATGACCTTGCTGATCCGGCATTACAGGCTGAAACAGGATTATCAGGCCGCTGCCGCCGAACAAACGGCTTATATAAACCAGCTTGAAGAAAAACTGGCGTATTTTTTGGAAGATACAATAAATAGAGATATTGATCCTGACACAAAGGGATCACAGCTTGTACCGGACACACCGGGTCAGAGTACTATAACCGATGCGGACATGCTGTCGATTCCTTTTTCTGTGGATTTGACAGACTGGAGATATATTCTGGTAAACGATCAGCACCCTCTGGCTGAATCTTTTCAACCCGAACTGGTTGAGACAAGAAACGAAAAACTGATACATAAAAAAATCAGAGCTTCCCTGGAGCTGATGCTGGATGACGCGAAGAAAGAAGGTCTGGACATCATCATCTGTTCCGCTTACCGGGATTATGAGCACCAGGCCCGGCTGGTGGCGGAATCCATGGAAAAACTGATGAAGATGGGACATAACTACACGGAAGCTCACTGGCAGACCAAACTGAATCTGGCGCTGGTGGGAACCAGCGAACATCATACCGGCCTGGCCGTGGATCTGGTAGGTACCGATTATCAGACGCTGGACGAAAAGCAGGCCGATACGCCGGAGGCCAAATGGCTGGCGGAACACGCCTATGAATATGGATTTATCCTGCGCTACCCCGAAGGCAAAGAAAACATCACCGGCATCATTTACGAATCCTGGCACTTCCGCTATGTGGGCAGAACGGCGGCAGCTTTTATAACAGAGAATCAGCTGTGCCTGGAAGAATTTATTGAGCTGGCAAAAAAGCAGAAATAAAAGAGGAGCCATGGTCCAAGCCATGGCTCCTTTTTCCAGTCTTCCAATTTTATAATCCGACAAAACGTGCCACCACCGGGTACTTCGTAATGCAAAAATATGGACAACAACCCGCCGTCCATATCCCTGTGACTACCCATTTATGTATCTGACATGGAAGCAATGGGGCTCGAACCCATGACCTCTCGCGTGTGAGGCGAACGCTCATCCCAGCTGAGCTATGCTTCCTTTAGTCCGGCATCCCATATAGATATGAGATGCCGGATTTTTAAACTACACTCATTATAGCACTTTTCCCGAAAAAAGCAACTGCCAATTATAATTTTACAATCGCCCTTTCCGCTGTGTTCAGCGACTAGCTTACATCATTCCGCCCATGCCGGGGTTTGCTGCCATCGGCGGTTCGGGCTCTTTGATATTTGCCACTACGGACTCGGTGGTCAGCAATGTGGATGCAACGCTGGTAGCGTTCTGCAGGGCGCTTCTGGTAACTTTCGCAGGGTCCAGAATACCCTTATCTACCATGTTTACATACTCCTCGCTCAGCACGTCGAAGCCTACGCCTGCCTCAGACTCTCTTACCTTATTGATAATCACGGAGCCTTCCAGGCCCGCATTCGCAGCGATATGGAACAGAGGGGATTCCAGAGCCTTCAATACTAACTGAGCGCCTGTCTTCTCGTCGCCTTCCAGCGTATCGGCCAGTACCGCAACCTTCTTAGCCGCATGGATATAAGCGGAACCGCCGCCTGCGACGATACCCTCTTCCACTGCTGCCTTGGTGGCTGCCAGAGCATCTTCCATACGAAGCTTGTGCTCTTTCATCTCGGTCTCGGTGGCTGCGCCTACGCGGATTACGGCTACGCCGCCTGCCAGCTTCGCCAGTCTCTCCTGTAATTTCTCTTTGTCATACTCGGAAGAGGTCTCCTCCAAAGTCGCTCTGATCTGTGCGATTCTGTCAGAGATGGCCTGCTGTGTGCCTTCGCCGTCCACAATGATGGTGCTTTCCTTCTGTACTTTAACGGATTTCGCACGGCCCAGCATATCCATCGTCGCCTCCTTCAGCTCATAACCCAGCTCGGAGGAAATCACGGTGCCGCCTGTCAGTACTGCGATATCCTGCAGCATCTCTTTTCTTCTGTCGCCATAGCCGGGAGCCTTAACACCCACAACGGTGAAAGTACCGCGCAGCTTGTTTACGATCAGGGTGGTCAGCGCCTCGCCCTCGATATCCTCGGCGATAATCAGAAGCTTCGCGCCGCTCTGTACCACCTGCTCTAAGATCGGCAGGATTTCCTGTACGTTGGAAATCTTCTTATCGGTAATCAGCACGTAGGGATTGTCCAGTACGGCTTCCATTTTTTCCATGTTGGTGCACATATAAGCGGACAGATAACCGCGGTCAAACTGCATACCTTCCACCAGATCCAGCTCTGTGTGCATGGTCTTGGACTCCTCAATAGTGATCACGCCGTCTTTGGATACCTTCTCCATAGCGTCAGCAACCATCTCGCCTACGGTCTCGTCGCCTGCGGAGATCGCGGCAACCTTGCTGATCTGCTCTTTATTGGAAATCGGGCTGCTCATCTCAGCGATGGCCTTTACAGCCTCGTCGGTAGCCTTTCTCATACCTTTTCTCAGAATAATCGGGTTCGCGCCTGCCGCCAGGTTCTTCATGCCTGCGTTGATCATCGCCTGTGCCAGTACGGTGGCGGTGGTGGTGCCGTCGCCGGCCACGTCGTTGGTCTTTGTGGCAACCTCTTTTACCAGCTGTGCGCCCATGTTCTCAAAGGCGTCCGCCAGCTCGATTTCCTTTGCGATGGTTACGCCGTCGTTGGTGATCAGCGGCGTGCCGTAGGACTTATCCAGGACAACGTTTCTTCCTTTCGGGCCTAAGGTTACTCTTACGGTATTCGCTAATTTATTTACGCCGGTTTCCAGGGCGGCTCTGGCGTCTGCGCCATATTTCAGATCTTTTGCCATGACTTTTCATTCCTCCTGATTTTCAGTCCCCCGGGCTTTTTCCCGGGTTGATACTGTTTATTGTGAAATTATCAAAATTTTATTCCCGCGAACAACGAGCCAAGCAGACGTGCTGAATGCCCTGAGGGTATGCACGGATATTTGGCGACTGCCGCGAGGGTGAAATTACCCGTAGCTTACTGCGGGGTATTTCACTTCTCAACGATCGCTACGATGTCGTTCTGACGTACAACGATAAATTCTTCCTCTTCCAGCTTCACTTCCGTGCCTGCATATTTGGAATAGATCACTACGTCGCCGGGCTTTACCATCATCGTAACTTCCTTGCCGTCTACCATACCGCCGGGGCCAACTGCGATCACTTCTGCTTCCTGGGGTTTTTCCTTCTCAGCGCCGGCAATCACGATACCGGACTTGGTGGTCACTTCTGCGTCTTTTTGCTTTAAAATAACTTTGTCGCCTAATGGTACTAATTTCATAATTCTGATTCCTCCTGTTTGATTATTAGCACTCATTTCCTCCGAGTGCTAACGACTGGTTATATATTAGTGGAATTGCAGTTGAAATGCAACAGCCTAAATATCGCTTATTTTTTATATTTCATGGTATTTTATCCATTTTTCTCATGTTTACTCTTTATTTTATGCTTTATCGCTTTTATTTATCCGTTCCACAAAGCGGCCTCATATTACAAATGTCCCGTCTCTTCATTCACGGTTCGGCAGTTCTGAAAAAACCAGATAGAAAAAATCAGCGTTTTTACATAAAACCTTTGGCCCAATGTGCGAATACATTCACCGCCTTTCCGGTTATCAAATCCAGTGATTTCTGACGCAGGCTTTGTAGATCCCATCCTCATAAACAGACTCCGTATGATCGTCGCACAGCGCTAAAATCTCTTCGGAGCTGTTCCCCATGGCGATGCCGTGTCCCACGAAGGAAAGCATCTCGTAATCGTTCATGCTGTCGCCGAAGGCAACGGTGTCTTCTCTATTTATTCCCAGTTTTTCCAGGATATATGCAATGCCGGTGGCCTTTGAAAAGCCTTTCGGCACAAATTCCGCTGATTTGCCGGAGTCGATTACAGTGACCCAGGCAGAAGCCCGGCGCAGAAGCTTCTGACGACGTTCAGACGCCTCCTTTGGAAAGCGGACGGTCATCTTGCTGATCTCCCAGCTTTGCCCGAATATGGGTTTCAGCAGATCGTCCAGCTGCCTCAAACGCTTCTGATAGTAGGCATAGAGCTGGGAATCCGGCGCCGGCGGATCGCAATACAGCGCGTCCTTCCCTTCCAGAATCGCCAGACCCCCCTCCTGCCTCACAAGCCCCATCAGATGATACACAGTCTCCGCATCCATCCGGTGGTAATACAGCTCCCTCCCATGATAGATAATCTGGGTGCCGCAGCCGAGGATCATGCCGTCAAAATGAAGCGCCCGCAAAGGCTGTTCCACTGCGCAGTTTACCCGTCCGGTACAGATAAAAATCCTGTGCCCGTTCTCCCGCAGCTTTTTTAAAGCCAGCTTTGTGCTTCCCGGAAGCTCCTCCGAGCGTTCCCGGTCATACAATGTACCGTCAATATCAAAAAAAATGGCTTTCCTTCCAGTATCCACAGGCGCCTCCTGTCATTCAAAAGGTTTTATGATGATATCAGCAAAACTGACATAGACGTTTATTCCCGCGAGCGACGAGCCAAGCGGCTGCTTGCAGACATTTGGCGACTGCCGCAGGGGTATTTGATTGTGAAGGTTTTGTTACAAATTTCTGAAATTCATATTAAATTATCTGTTTATCCCTTCCCATTTTCCCGCCTTCGTATTACAATAGAAAAAGAATATCTTACCAATGCCAAAAGAGAAAGGACTTGATATTATGGCTAAAAAAATGAAAAAAATCGCGGCCTTCGCGGCAGTCACCGCAGCTGCGGCGGGAATCGCCTACTTTGTTAAAACCAAATTTTTCAATGATTCGGACTTAGACGATTTCGACGAGTTTGATGATCTTGATGATTTAGATGACCTTTCCGACTATGAAGACGATTTCGACGGCACAACGGAATCCGCCGAGGAAACAGATTCCGAAAGTCAGACGACGAAAAATACAGATGACGCTGCCGATCCGAATGCAGACGATGCTGAGGAATCCAAAACTGACGACTGATTTACAAAAGGCTCTCCGCCATAATCCCGGAGAGCCTTTTTGCGGTCAGTTCTTTATTTCTGCGGAAGCTTAAACGAACTTTTCAGCGATACGATCCGATTGAATACCAGACGATCCTCTGCGCTGTCCTTGCTGTCCACACAGAAAAAGCCGTTTCTCACAAACTGGAAGCTGTCGAGGGATTTCGCCTCTGCCAGCGCTGGCTCCACATAGCAGTCTTTCAGAACTGTCAGAGAGTCCGGATTCAGATTCAGGCTTCCGTCGTCGTTATACACGCCTTTTTCCTCGTCCACGATATTCTCATACAGCCGCACCTCGGCCTGCACCGCCGTCGGCGCAGCCACCCAGTGAATCGTTCCCTTTACCTTTCTTCCGGCAAAGCCGCTGCCGCTTCTGGTCTCCGGGTCATAGGTGCAGTGAAGCGCCGTAATATTCCCGTTCTCGTCCTTCTCAAAGCTGTTGCAGGTGACAAAGTAAGCGTTCATCAGCCGCACCTCATTGCCCGGGAACATCCGGAAATATTTTTTCACCGGAACTTCCATAAAGTCTTCCTGCTCGATATACAGCTCCCGGCAAAAAGGCACCTTCCTGCTGCCCATCTCCTCATTCTCCTGGTTGTTGGGCACATCCAGATATTCCACCTGTCCCTCGGGATAATTGTCAATAATTACTTTCAGAGGACGCAGCACCGCCATCATACGGGGGCGTTTCAGCTTCAAGTCTTCCCTGATACAGTACTCAAGCATCTGGTAATCGCAGGCGCTCTGACTCTTGGAAACCCCTGCCAGCTCCACAAACATCCGGATAGCCTCCGGTGTATAGCCCCGGCGCCTTAAGCCGCTGATGGACACAAGTCTGGGATCATCCCAGCCGTCCACGATGCCGTCCTCCACCAGCTTCTTGATATACCGCTTTCCCGTCACCACATTGCGCAGGTACAGCTTGGCAAACTCGATCTGTTTTGGCGGATGGGCAAACTCACACTCTCTGACCACCCAGTCATATAACGGCCTGTGATCCTCGAATTCCAGCGTGCAGATGGAGTGGGTCACATGCTCGATGGCATCCTCGATGGGGTGGGCAAAATCATACATGGGATAAATGCACCATTTGTCCCCCGTGTTGTGATGGGTCATATGGGCCACCCGGTAGATCACCGGATCTCTCATATTAATATTGGGGGAGGCCATGTCAATCTTGGCACGGAGCACCTTCGACCCGTCCTCGTAGACGCCCTTTTTCATATTTTCAAACAGCTCCAGGTTTTCTTCCACAGTCCGGTTCCGGTACGGGCTCTCCTTTCCCGGCTCCGTCAGCGTGCCCCTGTATTCCCTGATCTGCTCCGCCGTCAGGTCGCAGACATAAGCCTTTCCTTTTTGGATCAGCTTTACGGCGCAGGCATACATTTCGTCAAAATAATCGGAGGCAAAGAACAGCCTGTCTTCCCAGTCCGCTCCCAGCCAGGCGATGTCCTCCTTGATGGACTCCACATACTCCACCTTTTCCTTGGTGGGATTGGTATCGTCAAAACGCATGTTAAACTTGCCGTTGTATTTCTTTGCCAGGCCATAATTTAACAGAATCGACTTGGCATGTCCGATATGAAGATAGCCGTTTGGCTCCGGGGGAAATCTGGTCTGCACATGGTCATACTGACCCTCCTGCAGATCCTTCTCGATAATCTGTTCGATAAAATTTCTGGAGACAGGCTCCTCCTTTGCTTCTGTCTCTACATTCACTGTGTTTTCGCTGTCCATTACAGGTTTCCTCCAAATTAAGTTCCGCAACTCCCCTCCCATTGCTATGAGCACTTAGGGTCTGTTCTTTAGACCCTTACGTGCGATGCATGGCAAATAGTTAGCGGGTGTCTTTTAGCCGCTTACTATTTGGCAGGCCCTCTTGATCCGGGAGAATTTGCTGCCGCATCTGCGTCAGTAAATCCTCCCGTCGCTGTGAGCACTTAGGGCCTGTCCGGTCCGTTGCTATTTTCTCATATATTATTTGATACTATTCATTACATATAATAATAGCACATTTCGGAAAATTGTAAATAATAACTCATACCGGTTCCCCCAAGAACATGGAAAAGTTACCCGACGCAATCAGTTTGCCTTCCTCCGAGGTGACCTCCACCCGGATGACTGCCGTCTTCCGCCCTCTGTGCAGCGTATGCGCCTCCACAAACAGCAAACCGGTCTGAAAGCCCCGGATAAAATTGATGCTGCCCTGCTGGGTCACGTTGGTCACTCCATGGGAATAGGCGCACATGCCGGAAATGGAATCGCACAGGGTAAAAATATAGCCCCCGTGAAGATGGCCGTAAAGATTCAGCCCGTTTTCCTCCACCTGAATCCGCAGTTTGATATGCCCTTCCTCGGCGATTAAAAGCTGCGCCTTCTCAAAGCCTCCCAGGGGATGGATATGGCGGCGGATGCCGTCTAAAATTTCTTCTTTCAGTTCTTCTCCCATAATCAATGTTCTCCTGCATCATAGCCTGATCCGTATGTCCGTTTCTGTTTCTTCGGCAAACATACCCTGTCAAGCCAATAAGCCATATCTGTTAATATATTCACGATACAGTACATAAGTGTATCACAAGAAAATTGTTTTATCAACGTTAAAAAGGCAGCTTTCGAACGCTGCCTTTTTAGGAGAAGGTATTTTTGGGGTGTAGCAAAAACTATAAAATGTATTGGGGGGATTTACGATACTTATTATATATGAGGCGCGGCAATCAGTGTGCACAAACTTTTATTTCATACAAAAATTGTTTTGTACATTATGATTACGGTATTCCTTTATGGTGTGTGCTTTTATCAGTATTGCCTGCATTTTCAAAAACTTCTATGTAAATATTGTCCAAGTCACCATTCTTCTTTGGTTTTTTCACCAAATCAGATACACCTTCCGACCTGGCTACTTTTTTAATCAAATCAAGTCTCAGTCGTCCAAAAGAAGGGTCGTCGGCGAAACCTTCCGGAACACAATCATCCCGTCAAAGGTTTCCTTTGGCACAACCGACGCCGTATAATACATAGGCGATTTCAGCTGTCCCTCCGAAATGCCTACGTTCAGAGTGACCAGCTTCTGTTTTTCACCGGCGATTTTCTGCCATCCTTCGTCTTCCAAAACCGCCGCGAAATCCACATAATAATAATCGCTGTCCATGCCGTCCAGCTGCCCGTTCAGCAGATTTCTGTTGCTGACTTCCCGCACCGTAAAATTCCCTTCCGTATCCTGGGAGTTAAATACGGTCTGCTCCGCATCTGTGCCGATGGCAAAATACTTCTCCCCAAGGCTGTCCGCCAGCAGCTGGCCCAGGCATGTATAACCGGATACCGGCGTTCTCCCGATATGGCCGTTGTGCCCATTGATCAACAGAAGACCGCTCTCATGCTCCATAAACCAGCGAACCTTCTCAAACATATACTGATCCCGCATGGTATTATAATCACTGTCGGCGCAGAGAGAAAGCTCCGTAAATTCCCGGAGCGTATTGGCACACTCTCTCGCCCGGTCAAAGGCTGTCTGTCCGATGGCTGATACAATTTCCTGTTCGGCAGCATCCATATCTTTCAGCAGACCCTCAATGTCTGCCTGCGCTTTTTGGAGCATCTCCCGGTCTGGTTCCGGCTCCATTCTTGCCTCATCTGTCAGCCCCTGCAATGCCGCGCAATAGGTTTCATAAATTGCCGGCGCAGACTGCTCCAGCTGATCAAACAGATATTCCTTATTATTGTCAACCCGCTGCATATCCATTCCGTAAAAATGAAGGGTCTCATCCACGGCCGCCTGACTGTTCTGGCCTTTCGATGCAGAAATCAAGTCCTCGTCGGATTTCGTGTCCTGTCCGCTGTTAGATTCCACACTGATCTTATCATTATAAGCACGCATCCATTCCACCAGATCCACCAGCTCCTGCGTATCATAGATAGCAAAGCCTATCTCTTTTACAGCTTCCTTTGCCGTTCCCGGACCGCCATGAATATATTCCTCCACTTTCAGAGCCCCGCCGAAATCCCCTTCGATCACGAAGGAACGGCATCCGTTGTGCTCCACAAGCGCTTTAAATACCTCCCCTTTCATCAGGTGATATTCCCCCACGCCATGGCTCGCCTCCCCAAGCCCCACGACCTGCACATCCTCCGATACCGACAGACGGCTGATATCTGTCCGCACTGCCGATAAATCCGCTTCCGGCCTCTCTGTCCCGCCGGCAGAGGTATCCTGGGAAACTTTTTTCACCGACTTCACCTCCGCCTCTCTGCAGCCCGCAAGCAGCAGGCCGCATAATACCGCCGTTATAAGCAAACATGATATTTTTTTTACAATCACAGTGATATCCTCCCTTTCCGATTATTTCCTGTGTATTACCCAGTTCCTAATATTCTGTTTGATTCATATCCGGTAAAGCTCCTCCGGATAGGCAGTTCTCATTTTTAAAATTTCACCCGCTCAATTTTACACGCATGACGCTTCTTTTCATCATGTTAATAAATACTTTCAAATCCATTTTAACAGACACGGCCGAAAATGAAAACAAAAAATTCACGTATACCACTATACGAATTATCTTATCACCCTCCCATAAAAACAGGATGCCATATAACAGGAAAATCAGTACGGGATTACGCCGTTCGTCCTGACAGGCGGCGCGATTACCTACAGAGATTCCATGTATAATTACGAAAAAGCCTCTCAGGCTATCATCCGGTTTCATCAGGATTTTCAGCCGGATGCACAGCTTGCCAATCTGATCTGCGGAAAAGCGGAGGAAATCGCTGACACAAAGGTACCGGACTGGCCCGGACGCCCCGGCACCAGGATAGCGGACGATTCCATTTACCAGACACTGGAGCCGGAGCGCATGACGGAGGACGAATATGAAGAGCTTTTCACGGATTTCACCGGATTTCTGCTCCGCAAATACATCCCCCGCGCCTTTCCGGGACTTTCCGGACTGGGAAGCATTTTAAATCCGGTGCCTACCGGCTACATGTATTTCACCCAGCTGGGTTCCCTGTATAACCCAAAAGCCGTGGAAGCCTACGAAAAACTGATCGAGATCTCCGAACTCAGTGCCCCATGTACAGAAGCGATACAAAATATGCAGAAAACCCTGTTTGGCCTGGGATTTCCGCCTCTTTTTACCGGCGTCGGCCTGGTTCCCTATGACTGTCTGTCCAACTATTTCAGAGGCACCATGGGAATCTTCGAGGATCTGATGGAAAACGAAGACAATCTATTAAGAGCCGTAAATATGTTTGCAGACCTTCAGATCAGAAACCTGCAGTACTTCCGTTTCGCCCAGATGCCGGTTAAGCGTGTAATGTTCTGGATGCACAAGGGAATGGACGGCTTTATGAGCGAGAAGCAGTATGAAGCTCTTTACTGGCAGCCTTTCCTGAAAGTAATTCATGCGCTGGCAGTACGCCTATTACCTGTATTTCCTGGCAGTACCTGCGCTGGTCATCGTAGCCATCCTCTGCCCTGGGGACGAGAAGAAGGAACCAGCCGGAAAGCAGGCCATACAATTTGACAAGATCCCGGCCCGAATCTGGATGATGTGCGTACACTACGCCATATTCTTTGTCTGCTGCTATACCTTTTCCGTGTATATCTCCAGCTATATCATCACAGATTTCCAGTTAGGAAGCTCCACGCAGGCCGGCCTGGCTACAGCGCTCCGTTCTGTCAGCGCCATACTCTCGGCCGCTCTCTATTCCAAATATAACCGGAAGCTTGACAAATGGTTTATGCCTTTCTTCTGCGTCACACTGACCATTGGCTATCTGTTATGTACCACATTGACCACTACCCTGGCCGGATGTATGGCCGGAGCGTTCCTGATCGGCATCGGACAGTCAGCCGTTGCGCCTTATGTCATCGGCGAATCCTCCGGACAGATTCCCGGACAGCTGATGCCGCTGGCCATCTCCATGATTATGGGCAACATGAGCCTTGGAATGTTTCTCTCCAAATATATCACCGGCTGGCTCTGTATTCCGCTGGGCGGGGACACTACATATAACCGGTTTTTGTCTACCACGGTCATCTGCGTTATTACCGTTATTCTGGGATATTTTATTTATACGGCGGGACAGAAAAACAAAGAATAAGGCTATTGAGTGATTGAAAAAGACGCAAAGCCTTACTTATCTCGTGAAGCCTTGCGTCTTTTATTCTAAATCAAGCCATTTATACCATATAAGCTTTAAAAACACACCCCTGAAAAATTCGACTAATTTCAATTTTAAAGCTGCCTGACTTCCGAATATTTTTTAATATTCCTGTCACCCGTCAGAAGCGCCAAATTTTCCTCAACAGCCGTCGCCATAATCAATCGGTCAAATGGATCATTATGAATCATCGGTAATGTTTGAATTCGTTCAAGATAATCTGTTTTCACCGGCAAAATCGTAATATCCTTTTCGTCACATTTTTTCTCCAGTTCCTTTACAGTTTCCGGAATATCCAATTTCTTGATGGTCTTTTTAATCGCAATCTCCCAAAGAGATACAATACTTAAATATACATTTTCATTTTCCTCAATCTGATTCGCAATTTCATTCGAAAGGTTTGGATCATCATGCAAAAACCACAAAAACACACAGGTATCTAATAAGATCATCACAAATACTCCTTAAAACAATCCGGCGTTTCATCAAAATCGTCCGCCAGAATCACTTTTCCCCGGAGACCTCCCCTTGTCCTGTATTTTTTATGATCCGACTCCTGCGCTGCCATGGAAACATGCTCTGTTTTAGAAAAGCGCAAAAAACTTATAAATTGCATCACTTGTGACAGATCCTCATCAGAAAGAAGACTGATCTCTTTGACCGCTTTCTGCTGCAGTGTCATATTACTCACCTCCTCGCAAATATCACTCATATAACGTCCCTTTTATTCAGTTTATCACAGGCCAAAAACATCTGCAAGGCAAACCCGGCAATCCCATAATACCCTCAATACCTCCGCCGCATCGCCCGGAACACCTTATTGATGTCCACCGGCTTTGCCAGATGGGCGTTCATGCCGGCGTTCATTGCCATTGCCACGTCCTCCTCGAAGGCATTGGCCGACAGCGCTATGATCGGCACGGTTTTCGCGTCCGGCCGATCCATGCCCCGGATCACATGGGATGCCTCAAATCCGCTCATCACCGGCATCATCAGATCCATCAGCACACAGTCAAAGGTTCCCGGTTCGGAAGCCGCGAAAGCATCTACGGCAGCCTTTCCGTCGTTGGCGGTCACTACCTTCGCGCCCGCATCCTCCAGCATAAACTCCATAATCTCGCAGTTCAGCTCGTTATCCTCCACCAAAAGGACGTGCATCCCGGCAATGTCATCCCGTATATACTGTTCCTCATCCGCAGACCGGGAACCCCTGTCCGCAGACTGCATCATCTCCACATACCGGATATCCTTATCGGCAAACCGCACAGTCTTATCCACAGACCGCATACCGTCATCCACAAGCCGCGTATTTTCATCCATGAGCCGCATACCTTCATCTGCAGACCGCGTACTTTCATCCGTAAACCGCACCCTTTCATTCGCAGACCGCATCCTGTCATCCGCAGACCGCAGACCTTCGTCCGCAGACCGCATATTCCCTGCCCGCCCGTCGGCCGGCCGGCCTGTGACGTGGTTTTCTGACGGACCGGAAAAACCAAGGGGCTCCTTTGCTGCCGTCTGGCTCTTATTTCCCAGCTTGCTGACCCGCAGGACATCATTGACCAGCGTCAGCAGACGCTCCGTCGACACACGGATTTTTTCCCGGCAATCCTTCTGACGCTCAGGGTCTTCCTCACATTTCTCCATAATGGCCAGCATTCCCAGAATCCCGTTGATGGGTGTGCGCAGATCGTGGGACATATGGGAGAGAAATTCGCTTTTTGCAGAGTTTGCCCGTCTGACCTTCTCCAGTAGCTCCATAATGGCCTGCTCCTGTTTCTTCCGGGCCACCATGGTTTCTGTGATATCCTGATGGTATCCGTTTAAGCAAACGCCCGGTTTTTTGAATTCTCTGTCCGGCACGCCGCCGCAGCGGACATAAATCTTCCCAAGCTCCGGATGATTCCAGGGGTAAATCACCTCGGAGCGCCCGGTTTCCTGCATCTGAAGCACCGCTTCCTGCACCATCTCCACATAGTCCGGCTCAATATTCTCAAACCAGCTTCGATAACACTCCTCTGGCCCGATCTCATCCGACACTCCAAGGAGAATCCGCATCGTCCGGTCCGCATACATCCTGGGCTCACAGCCCTCCTCCAGCTCGATCGTCCAGATGCCGGTTCTGGCTCCCTCCAGGATATCCTCCAGGCTCTGTCTGGCCTCAAGCCTGTACCTTTCCTCCTGCTCCACCACGGCATTCACATCCCGCTGGGCGAAAATTACAAGGTGCTCTTCCTCCGTCTTCTCTGTGGCGGAAAAATGAATCTCTAAGTGCTTCAATCCATAATCATTATCCTTCACCCGGTATCGGACATAAAATTTTTTCTGCCGCTTAAGCCGGTCCAGCACATAATCTCTTTTCGTCACGGCACGCAGAAGCTCCTGATCCCTTGGAATCACATACCGGGATATAAACTGCTCCATGGCCGCCTGATAACCATCCTCAAAATGAATGCCCCAATCCGCCTTAACCTCTTCTTTATCCCGGTATGTCTCACACTCGTCCGTATCGAAATTCACCTGAAAAATGCCCAGATAATCCACGCTGAGGGCATGGAGAACGTTATGGCTCCGTTTCTGAAGCTCACGGACCAGATCCCGCCGTTTCAGGGAGGATACGATAAAATATGCCGCGGTCTGGAGCATATTCGAGGCATATTCCAGCAACTTCACAGGCGGATTATCCACACCGTAAAAACCAATCGCTTTTTTGTTATCGTAAAGGGGAACCACCACCAGTGAAAGGATATTCTGCCGTTTCAGGGTGTCATACACAAGCGGCTCATCCTTTCGAATCTCCTCCACATTTTCAATGACGATATGCTTTCCGACGCTGAAATTCCGATACCAGGCCGCGCACACCTCCGAAGGGACATTTTGCAGGTTCTCCTTTTCCGGCTCCACCCCATCGGCCACCCACTCATAGGTATTGTCGTCGCAGCCGGACACATTCCGCTCAAATATATAGGTCCGCTCCCCGGAAAGGGCCTTTCCCAGATACCCCAGCAGCACTTCCAGAGACTGGTCCGGGGTTTCTTTCAGCAGAGCGACCCGAAGGCCCTCATTAATCACAGCCTCCAGATTCTGAACACTCTGCATATCACTCTGCCACTCATGTCTTTCGACGTCCGGCGCGTTTCCGCCGGCCCGTTCAAAAAGCGCTTTCGCATAACCCATAAAACCTGTCCTCCGTATGTTCTGTTTGGGTGAATATTACACAACATATATTTCTATCCGCTTATTAACGCCCATAATATCATAAAATGCCCCGAATAGGAAGAAAAAACAATAATATACTTTGAATTATACGTTGAAAACTTCTCAAGCAATGTTTATACTTGGTGATACCCATATCAGCCAGCATAACCGTTTCGTAAGGAAAAAGTATATTCATAACGGCCTCAGCAACCAGCGAAGCCCATTGCGCATTTCTTTCAACGGTGCTAAAATAAACCTAATCAAAGAGAATTTCATAGAATTATTCTATAGATATTTAAAGAAAGAACTTGAGAGGAGAAACGCCATGAAGCACCATAACTTCAAAGACTACATCTGCATCGGACTCACCGCCTTCTGTGTTCTGGCGGCGGGAATCGCATTCTTTTTCTGTTTATATGAAATGGATGCCATCCGAAACGGCATCAACAATCTATTCCGCATTTTAACACCGATTATTTACGGCGTCGTATTTGCTTACCTGATGTCTCCACTATACAATCATTTTACCAGAAAGCTTTATCCCTTCCTTTTCAAAAAAACGAAAAAGGAAAAAAAGGCTCTCTCCTATGCGAAGGGCCTGAGCACGCTGCTCACCCTTTCCCTGGCCCTGCTGCTGGTATTTGGCCTGATCGCCATGGTGCTTCCCCAGGTAATCCAGAGCATTATCGGCATCGTGGAAACCATGCCTCGGAACCTGCAAAACCTGTCTGTCTGGATCGAAAACCTGCTGGCGGACAATCCGGATGTGGAGCAGGTGATTATGAGCTACTACAACGACGGGGTGAAATGGCTGGAGAACTGGGCGAAGCAGTCCCTGCTCCCCAATGTCCAGGTGCTGGTTACCGGCATCTCCTTAAGCGTCATGAACGTAATCAATATCGTGAAAAATCTGCTGATCGGACTGATCGTGGCGATCTACGTCGTCAATTCGAAGGAGATCTTTATCTCCCAGGCCAAAAAGATCATGTACAGCATCCTTCCGGAGCCAAACGCCGCCTTTGTCATCGACCAGTTCCGGCTGGCCCATAAAATGTTCGGCGGCTTTATCATCGGAAAGATGATCGATTCCCTGATTATCGGCGTGATCTGCTTTGTGGGAATGAGCATTCTGAACATGCCCTATGTGATGCTGGTCAGCGTGATTATCGGCGTGACCAATATCATCCCCTTTTTCGGGCCCTTTATCGGCGCCATTCCAAGCGCTTTGCTGATTCTTCTGGCCAATCCGTTAAAGAGCCTCTACTTCCTGGTTTTCGTCCTGGTTCTCCAACAGTTCGACGGAAATATCCTGGGACCGAAGATTTTAGGGGACTCCACCGGGCTTTCAAGCTTCTGGGTACTGTTCTCCATCCTGCTGTTCGGCGGACTGTGGGGCTTCATCGGCATGGTCATCGGCGTGCCGTTGTTCGCGGTGATTTATCATCTGATACGGCTGACCGTCAACCATTTTTTAAGGAAAAAAGAATTGAGTACGGTGACGGAAGAGTATTTGGATAAGTAAATGAGAACTTTTGGAAATTTAGCGGGGGAGCGTAAAGCTCCCCCTGTTATTTTTGATTTTCCATGTCCGCATTTGTCATCGCACTGCTATCTGTTCAAAAGATCCTGAAAGATTAGAATCCGAAACAACATAATCCATTTACCCGAACAATTATTCAGAAAAATCTTTATGACAGACTCTCCAAAAACCTCCTGAAATACTTCCGGCCGTCCTCTGTCCTTTTATACACGCCGGCGTCCTCCAGCACCTTCATAAAGACGATGCCGATCTCATCCCGGAGGATTTTCTCCGTGTTTTCTTCGGTAAAGGCAGGATACTTATCCCTGAAGCTGTCCACCCAGTCAGCGTGCTTTACCAGGCTTTCGGCGCTTCGCACATCCTTTCCCTGAACCAGATATTCCTTTAACAGCTCCATCTCATCCTTCAGCCGGGCGGGCAGAACCGCCAGGCCCATCACCTCGATCAGGCCGATATTTTCCTTCTTAATATGGTGCAGCTCGCCATGGGGATGATAGACACCCAGCGGGCATTCCTCGGTAGTGATATTGTTTCGCAGCACCAGATCCATCTCATACAGTTCCCCGTTCCTTCTGGCGATAGGGGTGATGGTGTTGTGGGGCTCGCCGTCGGTATAGGCGAAGATAAATGCCTCCTCGTCCGTATACTCCCTCCACGCCTTCAAAATATGATCTGCCAGCTCCACAATCCGGTCAGAGTCAGCCGCCTTAAGGCGGATCACCGACATAGGCCATTTCACAATGCCAGCTTCCACGTCTTCGAAGCCCTTCACCTGGAATGTCTCTTCCACCTCTGCCTTTTCCATGGCGAAGGTATAATGACCTCCCTGGAAATGGTCGTGGCTTAAGATGGAACCGCCCACAATGGGCAGGTCCGCATTAGAACCCACGAAATAGTGGGGGAACTGCCGGACAAAATCAAACAATTTCCGGAAGGTGTCCCGCTCAATTTTCATCGGGATATGGTTTTTATTAAATACGATACAGTGCTCATTATAATAAACATAAGGAGAATACTGGAATCCCCACTCCTGGCCGTTGATGGTCACGGGGATCACCCGGTGGTTCTGCCTGGCCGGGTGGTTGATTCTTCCTGCATAGCCTACGTTCTCCATGCATAAAAGGCATTTTGGATAGCCGCTCTGCTTCGCCAGCTTGGCCGCCGCGATTGCCTTGGGATCTTTCTCCGGCTTGGACAGATTGATGGTAATGTCCAGATCCCCGTACGCCGTGGGCGCAGTCCACTTCTGATCTTTTTTAATCCGGTAACGGCGGATATAGTCGGTATCCTGGCTGAACCGGTAATAATAATCCGTCGCTTTCCGGGGAGACTCCCGGTACAGTTCCCAGAACCTTCCTATAACTTCGTTGGGGCGCCCGGTCAACGCCCCCATCAGCTTCGTGTCAAAGAGATCCCGGTATACGACGCCGTCCTCTTTCATCAGGCCCGCTTCCACAGCGTAATCTAAAAGCGCCTTTAAAATATCCTCAAGCTCCGCCTCCGGAGCAGGTTTGTCCTCATATTCTTCTATTTCCAGCAGCTCCAGCAGACGGTTAACGGTATAAATCTCATCCTCCTTGCCCACCAGCCCGGTACGCAGTCCATAATCCACCAGCTGCCTAATCGCCTGATCTATCATCATAATCAACCCCTTTTTATATAAAATCCCTCGACTTCCCTCAAATCTCCGACGGCCCGTCTCCGATATCCACTACATAAAAGTCTGCGTCATAACCAATCTTTTTCCGGTAAGCGCCGCCCACCTGACGGATAAAGGCATCCACCGCCTCATCCTTCACGATGCTGACGGTACAACCGCCGAAGCCTGCTCCGGTCATACGTGAACCGATGACGCCCTCAGTTTTCCAGGCTTCCTCCACCAGCGTATCCAGCTCGATGCCAGTCACCTCGTAATCGTCCCGCAGGGAAACATGGGAATCGTTCATCAGGCGGCCAAACTGCTCCACATCATTTGCCTTTAAAGCCTCCACTGCTTTCAGGGTGCGCTGATTTTCATATACGGCATGCTTCGCCCGCCGTCTGCACACCTCTCTCTTGATGGCATCCTGATAGCGGTCAAATTGTTCCTCGTCCAACTCGCCTAAAGACTGAATGTCCACCACGGTCTTAAGCTGTGCCAGCGCCTCCTCACACTCCGAGCGGCGTTCATTGTATTTAGAATCCCCCAGCCCTCTCTTTTTATTGCTGCAGGAAATCACGATCTTTGCATTTTTCAGAAGGATCGGAGCATATTCATAGGACAGGTCGCTGGTATCCAGAAAAATCGCATTTTC
Organism: uncultured Lachnospiraceae bacterium; assembly: GCA_910588405.1. GTDB lineage: Bacteria > Bacillota > Clostridia > Lachnospirales > Lachnospiraceae > Paralachnospira_A. The sequence continues at coordinate 20,598 of CAJUPT010000053.1, forward strand.
TTTCTTTCCCATGGCAATGGCAAACTGATCCATAATGCCGCAGTTAACGCCGTTGAAATTATTTTCCGCATACTGGCCAATCAGCGCGATATCCTGAAGCGTCACGTCAAAACCGAACAGGCATTTCAGGATATACCCTGTCATCACTTCCACCGAGGCCGATGAAGAAAGACCGGAGCCGTTGGGAATGTTGCCGTACAGCATCAGGTCAAGGCCGCAGGGAATCGAAAACCCTTTCTGCTCAAACGCCCACATCACACCTTTGGGATAGTTGGTCCATCCGGCTTCTTTTGCCGGTTTCAAGTCATCCAGACTCGACTCATATACGCCAGACGCCTCAAAATTCATCGAATAAAAACGCAGTTTTCTGTCTTCCCGCCTGCAAACGGCGGCATAAGTACCGATAGTCAGCGCACATGGAAATACATGACCTCCATTGTAATCCGTATGCTCCCCGATCAGGTTCACCCGACCGGGGGCAAAGAAGGTTCGAATATCCCCCTCCGCGCCAAAAACTTCTTTAAAACGCTTCACAATATTTTCTTTCATTCGGCGAATACCACCTTTCTTTATTCTTCTTTATATTTTTTTGCTTCTTTTTTTACCCAAACACAGCTTACGGGCATACGCAGAAGCATCCCTTAATTGATACCCCCTGACGAGGCTTATGGCCTTCATTTGTCAAAATATATTTTAAAGCTTTACAGCTTTTTCATTCATCCTTGTAATAAATTTTCCCGTCCTCCACCAGCGTCATCTGCCCATCCTTCACCCGGATCAGGGAGACAGCGCAGTTTTTATGGACGCCGCCATGCCAAAAATCACTGATATCAGTGAGATAAAGGCTGCTCAGCATTCCCTTGATAGCCGCGCCGTGGCTGGCCACCAGCACGTTTTTTCCCTCTAAATCTCTGCGGGCCGCCAGCTCCTCAAGAAACTGGGTGGTACGCTCACATACCTGTAAAAAAGTCTCTCCGCCCGTGGGGGCTATGTACTGGTCAGGAGCGGTAAAAAAATTCATAAAACCATTGCCCTGCAAACGGGGATTCTCCGGCTTCATCTCCTCTCCTTCAAAACTGCCAAAGCTGATCTCCATCAGCCTGTTGTCCTGTATAATAGGAATGTCCCTGCTCCCAAGAATCGTTTTCGCCGTCTCCATGGCCCTGACAAGGGGACTGGAATATGCCTCCGCAAAGGAGATGTCCTTCATGGCCTCTGCCGTCAAAGCCGCCAGCCGCCGCCCTTTCTCATTCAGCGGAACATCCGCCTGTCCCTGCAGCTTTCTCTGCGCGTTCCAGTCTGTCTCACCGTGACGAATGATATAAATATTCATATCGCTCCTTCTTTTATTATTGTTCCGCAGCTCCCGGGTCTTGTCCGGTTCACTGCAATATGCAGCAAACCCCCGGTCATCATAGTCTGACGTACATTCTATGCTGCCGGAGGATTCGCCCTGATCACCAGCGCATGGTACGCTGATTATTTCCATTTTTTCATGATGCCTATGATCTCATCCTCATAATCGCCATAGAACTCTTCATGCCAGCCACCGCTGCGCACATTACTCTCCGCCCCCCGCTCTTCCGGCGGAAATTCCCAAATATGATAGAAAATTCCCCTGTACTCAAAATCAATGCTGCCGCATCCATCTTCTTCCGTATACTGGTACTTAAAACCCTTCGCCGAAAGATACTCTTGTGTCTTTTCCAGTCTCATATCTTCTTCCTTAATTCAGTTCCGCAACTCCCCTCCCGGGGCTTGTCCGATCCGTTGCTGTCTTTTATAGACCACTTAAAGCTACTCCATCCTAGCCTCAGTTATCCGGTCAGTTCCGCAACTCCCAACGCCGCCTCATCCGACCGTCAGCTCATCCGGCAGAAATGCTCGATGGCCCTGGCAAACTCGTCCATCGTCTTCTCGGCGTCTCCATGCTCGATGCCGTCCCGGACACAGTGCTTTACATGCCCCTCCAGCACCACCTGGCCTACCTTATGCAGCGCGCCTTTCGCCGCGTTGATCTGCATCAGGATATCCTCGCAGGGCACATCCTCGTCCACCATCCGGTCGATGGCATTTAGCTGCCCGATGATTTTTTTCAGTCTTCTATGCAGATTATCCGCATCCATACATTGTCTCAAATGATCACCTTCCCTTTTCTTATTCCCGCCGGCAACGAGCCACGCAGCCATATTCACATGGACACTTTGCGACTGCCGCGAGGGTGGATTTGAGCCAAATTTCCTTTTCTCTCTCCATTATATCGGCAAACCCAAAAGCTGTCAATCCGACAAGATACCGCCTGCTGCCACAGATAAAAGAGTATTTCCAATACCACCACAAAAGCAGGACAATCAATGATGGAACAGCCTGATCCCTGTAAACGCCATAGCCATGCCGTACCGGTCACAGGCCTCGATCACCGCCTCGTCCCGGATCGAGCCGCCGGGCTGGGCGACATAACAGACACCGCTTCTGTGTGCACGGTCAATATTATCCCCGAAAGGGAAGAATGCATCTGATCCCAGGGCAACGCCTGTCAGCCGGTCAAGCCAGGCCCGCTTTTCCTCCCTCGTAAACACTGGCGGCTTCTCGGCAAAAATATTCTGCCAGACGCCGTCAGCCAGAACGTCCTGGGCATCCTCTCCCATGTAAACATCAATGGCATTGTCCCGTTCCGGCCGGCCTACCGTATCCAGGAATTTTAACCCCAGCACCTGGGGAGACTGACGCAGATACCAATTGTCCGCCTTGGAGCCTGCAAGCCTGGTACAGTGGACACGGGATTGCTGCCCCGCACCGATGCCGATAGCCTGGCCATCCTTTACATAGCAGACCGAATTGGACTGGGTATATTTCAGCACGATCAGCGAAATCATCAGGTCGGTCATGGCCTGGTCAGGGATATCCTTATTTTTCGTCACAATATTGGACAAAAGCGCCCTGTCAATTTTCAGCTCGTTACGCCCCTGCTCAAAGGTCACGCCGTATACCTGCTTTTTCTCCTGGGGCGCCGGCCGGTAAGTCGGGTCGATCCGGATTACATTATAATTTCCCTTTTTCTTCGTCTTTAAAATAGCCAGCGCCTCATCGCTATAGCCGGGGGCGATCACACCGTCGGACACCTCCCCTTTGATCAGGCTGGCCGTATCCCCATCACAGAGATCGGACAGTGCGATAAAATCGCCGAAGGAGGACATCCTGTCCGCCCCTCTTGCCCTGGCATAAGCGCAGGCCAAAGGCGACAGCTCTTTTTCACTGTCCACCCAGTAAATTTTTTTCAAAACTTCCGACAGCGGCAGTCCTACGGCTGCCCCCGCAGGGGATACATGCTTAAAAGAGGTCGCGGCAGGCAGCCCTGTAGCCTCCTTCATCTCTTTAACCAGCTGCCACCCATTCAGGGCATCAAGAAAATTGATATAGCCGGGGCGGCCGTTTAACACCTCCACCGGCAGCTCGCCGCCGTCCTCCAAATAAATTTTCGAGGGCTTCTGGTTCGGGTTACAGCCGTATTTTAATTCTAATTCTCTCATCATTCTATTCATACTCCTACTTATCATCCAACAGAAAAGCCGCCGACGCACCTTAATCCGTCTCCGATCTCCGACTGCTTTTCGTATCCATACGGTACACAATTCGATAACCGCTCATATCTGCCTTACAAATACCGCCTTACTGATTCTTATTCACAATTCTCGACTCATAAGTACCATCTGCGATAGTAATATATCGCACAAATAACGAAACCTTGTTATCCTGGTTCAGGCTGTCCCAGAGCATCTCCGTAAAAACGTCAATGTCATCAGGAATCTCCACCGGCTTCGGCTCTCCCTCAAAGCTTGGCAGCGGGTCGCCGTCCCCCATATAAGTATGGATCAGATGCCCTTCCCCGGCCCCGGGATTTTCATAGGCAAAGGTAAAACGGTTACAGGAGGAAGGATCTCCGTTATTGCTCTTTAAAATGGACATTGCATAATTAAACCCGCCGTTTTCCGTGTGCAGGATGCCGGAGATACGGGGCGTGTAATTCGGTGCATCCGGCTCAAATTCCCTTGGCCTTAAGGACTGCTCAAAGGTCAGCTGCCTGTCCATCCCCTCATAGATGGTGTCCGTCTGGTCGCCGTTTGTGACAATGGTTTTATTGCCCAGCACCCGCACCGGCGCATAGATAATGAGGCTGGGGTCTATCAGCTTCGACGGGTCAAAAGCCTGAGTGCGGATTCCCTGGCCGTCCTCCACAAAAATGCGATTCCGGCTATTCTCACTGCGCCCCATAATAAAATATGCGGCGACCGCCTTTTTTCCGTCCGCTGACTTTCCGATCACAATTCCTCTGCCCGGATACGTATTTCCGGCAAGCTCCTTCTGTAAATCGATCTTCTTCATCCTGGTATTCTCCCTTATTTTAAGTTTCCGCCATGGATTTTTCCATAATCGGATATGATGAATGCACTGCACTCAGTATAGCGTATTTGACCCTTTTTTTCAATCGTTTTAGGGAGAATTCGGTCTAGTGTACCGGCCGCAAGAGCTGGCCGCCGCCGGAAAAAATGAAAAGAAAAATCCCGCAAGATGCCAGAGTTTGAAAAACCTGAATCTACGGGATTCTCTTTTTTAGGAACCGGAGGCTAAAACCAGCATGAACCGGCAGCCCCTGCTTTACCGTTTTGTCAAATATAAAACAGCAAAAATATAATTTTTAAGAAAAAAACCGGCTGTTTGTTCCATCATCATTCTATATTCCAGGTAAAACCATGTTTCACAAGAATTTCATAAGCACTTTCTTCATCATACCCTATTAGATCAGGAATTTCTTCCGCCGTTTCGTTATGCCCGGTAATATGCGTTTTATTCTCATCATCAACACTGACTGCTTCTGCTTTTGCCATAGTTCCAATATTCAAAATAATAATAAAGCAAACAATAAGCAGAGATAATAAAATGCTTTTTGTTTTTCCTTTTTCTACTTTAACCATTTTCTTGATCCTTTCCTCAATCGGATATTTGCAAAAGGGGCTGCATAAAACATTTCCCTTTAGCTTCTTTTCTTCTAAATCAATTAAAAGCTGCAAATACGCCTTCCTGTACTCTGAAGTCCGGTTCCTTAATAAGGCTTCGTCACAGGATAATTCAATGTCCCGGTTTACAAAAAAATACATTACCCATATCAGAGGATTATACCAGTAAAACGAACATGTGAAAACCAATATCCATTTTAACATAATATCCAGGCGCTTTATGTGGGTAAACTCATGTTCTAATATAAACCCGAGGCTTTCTTCTTTTATATGATGATACGCCGGAAGCAAATGCTCATGTACGGTAAAGAAGCAAGCAACCGAAAACAAGAGATAGACCG
>CAJUPT010000054.1 GCA_910588405.1 uncultured Lachnospiraceae bacterium
GGGCGGATTGGGGACTTTCACCCGTTAGAACGTGTGCCCACCGGGCACACCAAAAAGCCGGCTGGTTATTCACACCAGCCGGCCAAGAAACATCAGATCAGCTTCCGGATCTCCTCCGCGTCCTTCTCTGACAGCTTCTGCCCTCCTGTAAAGGCGGCTACCAGATTCGCGATGGAATTATCAAAGGATGTCTCCACCAGATTCTTAAGATAGTTCTGCATATATTCTTCTTTCGTACAGGCAGGAAAATACAGGTGTAGCCGGGCAAAGCGTTTGTCCACGCTGACAAGCCCCGCCTGTTCCAGATGGGACAGATAGGTTCCTACCGTCTGCTGCTTCCAGGATTTGTTCAGCCGCTCGTTCAGGAAATCCATGATTTCCTTTAACGACGACGGCTCCGGAAGCTGCCATAATGTGTTCATGATTTGGAGTTCGGTTTCTGAGAGTTTGAATGGTTTTTTCATATTTGCCTCGAAATTAATTAATGGGGACATATGCGATAGTGCATCGTCAAATCAGGTTCTCCTGTTATTTCAGCATATCCACATTTTATACACACCTGTCCAGAGCCTTTTACCACATCACAACTGCCGTCATTATTTTTACTATGTCTTGTCACTTCTTTCACATTTGAAAATACATGATTACAATACGGCGTTATTCCCTCATCATCGTACAAAACACAAGCCTCTCCATTTTCATCTATATAAAAAAAATCATAAGGCATATCTTCTATTTCTAAATCCACTGGCCCATCGTTTATTTGAATATCCAATGTAAAACTCTCATTCCCCAAATTCATCTGCGTAGGCGGCTCATAAGCAAACGCCATCATCGTCCCCGTCATACTAAACACCAGTATCAACAACAACGATACCGCCAGATTCCGTTTCCTATTATTTTTCATTTCCAGCACTCTCCTTTTCAACACTGACGCCGCTGCGTTTCCCGACAGATTTGCCCACAACGATTTATGGCTCGCACCATTTCCTTTCTGCGCATAAAACAAAATCAGGTTGCTATATTTTTGCCTCCAACTGTCAGGCTGCCTTTTAACAACGCTCTCATCGCACAGCACCTCGCTCATATTACATAACTCGTAGAACAGAAAATAAACAATAGGGTTAAACCAGTGAATGGCAACCGTCAACAGCCCGACCACTTTTAATATCAAATCCCCATGTTTGATATGCGCCAGTTCATGTCTCAGCATTAAATCAAAGCTTTCTTCATCATCGTCTTCCGAAAACACCGGAAATACGATAACCGGAGAAAACATGCCAATCGCCAGCGGAGATTCACAATGCCTGGAAAACCGCATGCGGATTCCCCACCGCCCCATCCTCATCTGTTTTTTCGTTTCATAGAATCTGTCCTGCCATTTTCGCAGTACTTCTTCTGTTGAAAGCTTCATATATCGCTTCTTCTGTTCTAAATATTTAAAAACAATATACAGCACTGCGCAGATTGACAAAATCACGGAAACCGCAATGACAATCCCCGTATATTTCACCTGGTCGGTCGCTCCTGTTCTCTCATCGCTGATCACGATCATATAGGAAGGGTCAAAAGGCGCTCTTTCAATCACGATCCCTTCCTCATCAAAAATCGTTATCAATGCCAGAAACTCCCTGATCTTATACTGAAACAACGGCATCGGAAACAGATAGAAAAACATCGCCAACACCAAAACTGCATATCTCCACCAGTTCGGCAGGTATCGTTTTGCTAACGGATAGAAAAAAATGTATAAAACCACGATCACACTGCCGGACAGAGACATCGATAGCAATAAATTTTTCATTATATTTTACCGTTTTTTAAATATATTGTTTAGTTCTTTATTCGTATTATATAATACTTGTTTTGAATAATCAATAAATGTTTTATTTTTCACCATATAAATATTAATCGACTAAATCGAGAACATCCGATGAACCCCATAGTCCATCGGATATCCCCAATTTTTGAGTCTGCGCCTATCTTTCGGTCATGGAAAGTTTTTCTTCTTTCTGTCCGAATAAAGTATTGTGAAACTGCGCAAACATATTTCGTTCAAATTCCGCAATATACTGTTTATAATCATTATATCCCGGCCACCTGTGCTGAGCCAACAGCCCCATATATTCCTGATAATCATCCAGGAAATTATATCTGCCGTTCATGGTAAAATGCTTCCCCCCGCCATTGCAGTTTCCGTACACATCGGTCATTCTCATTCCTGACGGAACCGATTTTCCTTTATTTAAATGGCATTCCAAAGCAGTCATCTCTACGTATGTAGCATTCCTGGGATCTATGTCATTAATAAAAATCTTTTTACGAAAAGCTTTTCCCTTCTCATCAATCCCTTCCGCAATCATACATGGATTTTCTTCCGTTGATTCATCCGCATACAAAAGCCGGAATGTACCTCCTTCAAAACCGCCTGAATATACTGCCCCTTCTATGGGAAGAAGAGGAGCTAGGGACTCCCCACTCACAAACCTTTCTATATCACGTTCAGAAATATGGTATCTGCGGATTACATTTTGTTCATCCGACATCATTTCCGTGAAATCCTGTTTTACAGCATTTTTGTATTTTGACCGCCCAACGCCATATCCGGATATAACAGAATTATCAACTCTCAAAAAATCACCTCTGCCTTTATGATATCGGAATCACTTTACTCGCCGTATGTTTGTCATAAGGGAATCCATAATCCGTAAAAGTAACTACAAAATCATAGTTTCCTGGAGCCGGTTTTACCCCGCAATCATACGTGTAGGATACCCCAACCTGCATACCGCCCTCATAAATTGGCGGCATCGAGATCGCAAAAACTCTCTTTCCGTCAAATGTTACCATTTCTTTACCATACCCCCAGACCTTCACATACACCTCTACATGGTCATTCTCGGGATTAATTCTATAACCAGTTATATTAATTTTGTACACAGGCTTTGCCGGCGCCTTTGCATATGGATTCTGCATATTTTCTTGTTGATTTTCATTTTCATAAAATTCCGTATTAAAGCCTGATTCCGGTTGGCTACTTTTTGCAAATGTGATAAGATTCGTGCCAAGTAGAATACTTACACACAACAGTAATCCTAAACTTCTTTTAATGTATTTAACCATATTTAACAATCCTTTCATTTCTGAAATATAAATATTTTTTGTGAAAAACTACAATCTATGCTTTCTTAGATATAATATTTATTGATTCATCCACTCAAATATTTGCAAAAGCGCTTCTCCGCTCTGGAAATATTCAGATTTTTCCACATTCACTGTCGTCATCAGCTTCGTGTACTCATACCAGTTCCGATAACTTTCGATTCCTCCCGCGCTGAGCATGGTGCGGATACCTCCCATACCTTCATATCCAACTCCCATACCGTCAAATCCCTTCCGCAGGCTGTCACAGCGAGCTTCCGTAGCAGGATCACATTTTGTCAGAATACCTCCTGAAGATGAATCAGCTGGAATCAAACCGAGATACATAGCCATAGCAGTACTGGTACTCACAACTCCCGCTTCCACCAGCTCTCCCATAAAATCTACGGCCTCTTTTTCTGACATATTTTTAAAATTATACCTGCGCCGCCGCCATTACGCTAAGACTGCATAACATACATGCCAATAAAGCTGAAATTAAACAACGTATTTTTTCTTCATAGTTTCCTCCTGTTAAATTACGGAATTTCAATACAAGCATCCATTTAGTCCACATGAGCAAATTTAGCGTTTTTTCATAACATCACCTTCTCTTCATTTATATAATCTTTAAACTATTATTTATAGTTATATGATGATAATACCACAAACAAATTATATAGTCAATATTTTTCCTCGAATTTCCGTCAAAAATTTACATATCAAAAAATCTTATGTGCAAATAACCGACTGACTTTCTTACTGGCCAAACGTGGAATATTAAATCGTTTTCCCTTTTGCCGATATTCCAATAGTAGTAAAAATCCGGTCTTTTCCCTTTGTTCTGATAGCTCTTTACGATTTCACTGACTGCGTAAGCCCCCAAAAACACCCTATCTATCGCGCCGTACTCCAATGTCTGGGCGTTCGGTCACTGGCAGAGATAAGCCAAGGCCGTATTGTCCATATACGCATATACACAAAATTTCCAGTTCACATTGATATCGCGGAAGTTTCATGTTATCATAACATTATCTATACACATAATTTAATCATATTAAACGCACAAAATAGCGAATGATGCCGAGTTTGTAATATCTCCTGTTACTTTATGGCTTAAATATTAATTCATAATCAAAAGAGCACAGAAAGGTGGCTTCAATGCGAATAAAGACTCTTATTTTAAATAATTTCATGTTATTTGAACAGGCTGAAATAAACTGGTCAAAAAATATCAATATTATTTGCGGAGAAAACAGTACCGGAAAAACAACGCTTTTAAAACTCATGTATTCTGTCCTGAAACCGCTTAGCAAGGGGAGCAAAAAAATCTTAACGAAAGATCTGGAAGAAAAATTATTTGTAAACAAATTGCAGGGCGTATTCCGTCCTGATGAGATGAAAATCGGCAGACTGGTAAGCAGAAAGCAGGGAAGCAACCGCACAGATTTTACGGTTATTATGGATAAAAATCAAAAGCTTACCATAGGATTTGGAAACCGCCAGGAAAATCATGCGGACATTAAAACAGAACATATGGACTCCTTCGCAAAATTTGATGCGATTTATATCCCGACAAAGGAAATGATTTCTACAACCGAACATTTCACGTCTTTATATGAAGAATATCATATTGATTTTGAAGAAATGTATTATGATCTGGCAAAACTGCTGGATCGCCCGCTTTCAAAAGGCGCAAACACAAACGAACAAAATGAAGTTTTAAAAAGTCTGGAAAAAATTATGAAAGGACAGATTGGACGGAAAGATAAAAAGATTTATTTAAAAATCAAGGGTGAGGGCGAATTCGAAATGGGGCTGCTTTCCGACGGATACAGAAAGCTTTCTATGATCGTCTATCTGATTCTGTCAGGAAGTATGACCAAAAATACGGTTCTTTTCTGGGATGAGCCCGAAACCAATATGAACCCAAAGATGATTCGCCCAATCGTGCAGGCAATGGCGACGTTGGCAAAAATGGGCGTTCAGATTTTTGTAACTACCCACGATTATTTTGTACAGCAGGAATTTAATATGTTTACGGTATATCCGGAATTGAATCCGGATCATCTGGATATCCGTTTTATGGCGTTATACAGAGATCCAAATACAAATGATGTAAAGTATGAAATTCAAAAGACGGCATCAGATTTGGAACACAATGCTATCATGCAGGAATTTGACGCAATATATGACAGAGAGCAGAGGGTTATTTATGGAGATTGAAGAAAGTCGCCTGAAGTTTAAGTTCCCGGATAAAAGTCACGTTATAAAATTTGATGACACAAAATTTTACCGAAATCTATTTAATTCTCTTCCGGAATCAAAAGGTATAGATTTTATTGCTATTGAAAATGACTCGATCTCATTTATAGAGGTGAAAAACTGCATTGGCGATGAAGGAAATTGCCGATGGAGAATTGCTCCTAACAATCATAAACGCGCAACGACTTCAACGTCAATAGATATAGGAGAACGCAACAGCCTTGACATAGAAGTGCCGCAAAAGGTCGCAATGACGCTGGCGGCACTTTCAGGGGCAAGATCATTTGGTGAAAATAAGTCCTCGTTAGATGAGTTAATCGAAGTAATAAAAACTGTTTTCTCAGAAGATTTTATGTATGATAAAAAGAAGAAATATATCATTTTATTTTTAGAAGGGGATTTTGGCGGGCATACAAGAACAAAAAAGATGATTATGTCCGATTTACAAAAAAGCATGAACGCAAAAATGAAATGGCTGAACTGTAAGGTATCCGTCGTTGATTCATCTACTTACAATAAAAAAATTTTTCAAATTATATCTTAAAAATTACATATAAAAATATCTGTTCTATAAAATATTCCAAAAAGCAGTCAGGAACCGCCTGATTTCCTGACTGCCTCAAAAAATACCACATGGTATATACCCACATACCAAGCTAAACAAGATATTTATCCCTGTCTCACTCTTTTTCTCCTGTCCACACATAAAAAACTCATCAAATAATACCCCGCCGTCAGCAGCAGCGGATAAATCAGAATATGGCTGGAAGTAACAACAACCCTTAAGAATAATGCGATCCCATCAGGCAAAATTCCATTGATAAAATGAAAACAATGTCTATCCACACATTCCATCAGCAGATACGTCAATGCATAAAACACCGTCACACTGATTAGGTCATCCCGGACAGAATGCTCCGTTTTCCCGGAGTTCCATATCCCCAGTACATTGCCCAGGCCAAAAAAGAACAGCATCAGGGCTGACGCCCCCATTACCTCCGATCCATGTAAAAACTGTACCGTGCCGATTCCGATACACAGGATATGGGAAGGAGAAATAAAATCAAAGTTTGTCTCAGATACATATAAAAATATTTCCTATTTATCCGCCACCTCCACTAAACATTTATGTTCTTTTGTTTTTTTTACAAAATTCGATGTAATTTATTTCCCGACAAAGGAAATGATTTCTCCCCCTTGGCAAAGCATTGCTATATAATTATATTATAATTATGGATAACATAAAACTTGAATGGGATGAAAACAAAAATCGCATCAATCAGAAGAAGCAGGGGATATCATTTGACGAAGCCCGAACAATATCAAACTTTTAAGTGAGGCAATCATATGAGAGACGAATACGATTTTTCAAATTCGCGCAAAAACCCTTATGCGAAAAAGTTGAAAAAACAAATCACAATAAAGATCGATGAAGATGTACTTGATTATTTTAAGGCACAGTCCGAACATTCAGGAATCCCGTATCAGACGCTTATCAATTTCTACCTTTCAGACTGTGTCGCTCAGAAAAGACAGCTTCAATTAAATTGGAAATAAAAGCGCTTTGCTAAAACAGCCGGCTGGTTATCTTCATCAGCCGGCTGCAGAAATTGCCCAAAAATAATTGCCCTTTTATTTCTTCTCCTTCCGCCTGACCGTGGAAATAATCCCGTTTCCCACTACCGGCGCGCCCACGCAATACAGGCACAGCATCAAACGCATCATCGCCTGATACTCCACATGGGTTTCCACATAACCGGAAAACAAAATCAGCGGGATTCCAAGCAACACAGCGGCCAGAAGGACAATCCTCCTTATTTTTTTCACAACCATCTCAAATCACCCTTTACCACCAACAAAAATCTTCCGAAAAAACCCCTTCCAATTCTTACCAAAACCAAAAACTACTATGCCCATAATCGACCCCCAAAACACCAGGCTAATCGCCTGACAAATAATCGCCCACCAGCTAAACGTTACCAATTCCCCTGCCATACAAATCACTTCTCCTTCCTGACAGCTGTCATGATTCAGTGGAATAAACCTTCGCTCAACGCCTGCCCCATATGAAAGAAACGCATTTGACACATAATCTCTCACTAACTATATATATTGATCGAATTACTCTTATAATATCTGATTTCTCCGAAAAAATCAATATATTTCACAAAAACAATACCGCACATAAGCAGCCATCAGTAACCTGCAGCTTTACTTTCTCCTTTATGTAACAGAAAGCAATACCTTAATCTCACAAGGATAAAAGTACTGATTATACGCAAAAAGCTGAAACCCGATTTCATCGGCGATCACAAAATCCGCCGTGTATCCGTTCTGATCCAGCCACTGCTCCAGCACTTCGAAATCCGCATAATCTTCCTTAACATCCGTCACATAACAGACATATGCCCCCTCGGGGATAATCAACACATTTTCCGGAGCTGCGAACCGATATTCATCGGCGTAGATATCCACATACTCTCCTTTGGGATAAAAATTGTTTTGTTTCATTTTATCAGGATCCAAAACATATCCGTAATTTCGCTTAATCGACTTCATATAGGGAAGCTCTTTTCTGCAGGCTTCCTGCAGCTTGATGTGATACTTTACCTCATCCTCTTTATTGCGCCCGTATATCACCCGCCGCTCCGACAGATAATTGATTTTAATATTCCGTTTTTTTCCGATAGCGCGCAGCCGCCTGTTCTGCTCCACATACCAATCGATATCCTCCACGATTCTTGTATAATAATCCCGCTGTTTCATTGCTTCCTGCCGCTGCTCCTGTAATATCTCAACGATTTTTTCATTGTCATGCAAATCCAGCACCGCTTTAATCCGCTCCAGCGGCATCTGCAATTTGCGACAGCAGGTAATGATATCAATATACCAGAACTGATCATACGTATAATACCTGTAATTTGTCTCAGGATCCACATATTCCGGTTTGAAAATACCGATGCGGTCATAATATCGAAGGGTATGGGTGGAAATCCCGGTGATACGGCTGATTTCACCTATCGTGTATCGTTTCTCCATAGCATTCTCCCTCAGCCCGGCGAAATATGGCGCCGACACATTTCACCGAATATCTCGCAATAAAGTACAATGAAACTTTTTTATAATAATCGCGAAAAAGACCGGTATGGACTAGTGTTTCACCATACCGGTCTTTTTATGTCATTTATTTAATCCGACAGTTCAGCTCGCATTCCCTGCAATATTTCAGCACGGAATGGGCGGTTCCATATCCGGGAATTTCTGTCGCTTCCCGGATTTCACGGGATTCATCCAGAGCCATCTGACGGTCACAGGTTAAAAGACTGTATGTCCCGTCCCTGCCGGGAAGCCTTTCCAGTCCGTCATAGTCTTCCGGAAGGTAGGTGACCGTCCCAAACGCGTTTTGCGGACAATGGCTTCTGCATGGCATGTCGCACCCCTCGCAGGGATCCCAGTTCAGCGGACCGGTGGAAGGCAGATTTTCACTCAAAAGCATCGCCCTTAAACGAACTCTGGGACCCACTTTTTTCGTGACAAGCAGATTATTTTTCCCCATCACGCCCAGGCCGGCCATCACCGCCGAATCCTTCAGCCACACGCCGCCCTGCTCCACATAATATCCCAGCGGGCAGGCTTTAACACCTGGAAAATATTCTTCAATAAATTCCTTTAGCTGGTTGTTGATTCTGATCAGCTCAATATTTCCCGGGGGATTTTTTCCGTCCAGCCAGCAATCCAGATATGGCTTATCCTCAGAATGTTCATAGGCAATCACCAGCACGGAGTGCATTCCCTCCATCCATGCCACGACGCCTTCCGGAAGTCCGGTCGTGTTTTCAACGGCTCCTACCCGGTCAATATGAGGTCTCTTGGGCATCATAACAAAAGAGGGAGAAGATTTCAAATCCTCAATATTGGCGATGCCTGCTGCGACCGCACCATATTCCAGCGCTTTTTCTATTATGATTTTTGTCATTGTTTTATCATTCATAAAAGAATACCCCTTTCAGTTTCCCTGATTTTCTTTTTTGATATTTCGATAAAGCGTAAAGGCAAAAACGGCGCCGAGCAGAGCGGCCGTTAATTCATAGGCGAACATATAACGATATCCCTGTACGCCTGGAAACGCATCCAGTAAATTACCGGTAACAGAATAGATAAATATCTGAGGCAGGCAGCCGATTACAGAAGCAAAGCCTACGGCCATGCCGGTATATTTCAGCGGAATTTTGATTTCATCAATCACGGCAAAATATAATGCCCTGACCATAAACAGACCCAGGCTGATCACCAGAATCGTCACCGCCGCCAGACCCAAAAGCTGCGGTTCGGCAGGCACGATAAAAAACGTAGCAATGCCAATGACCATGAGAGAAAATCCAATGCCGATGACCTTTGGATTAGAATGAATTTTGTCAGCGACAAATCCTGCGGCAATACCGCCGAAAACGGCCAGTCCATAAGATTTAATCAAGCTGATCATAGCGCCCAGAGACTCGCTGACGCCGAAAGAATTAGTCAGGTACGGGGTGATATAGCTGTAGCTTTCGTAAATCATAAAGCAGCAAAACATCAGCATAGTCAGCAGCCACAGATTCTTGTTTTTCATCATTTCCACATATTCGCCAAAGGAATGCTTGTCCTTTGCGTCAGCAGATACGGTATCCTCTTCCTCGTCCGGCCTTAATTTGCGAATCGCCGCCAGCGCGAAAAAAGCACAAAGAAAATCCAGAATCACAAAATAGATCAGAATTGCCCGGTAACCACCGGCTCCTTCTCCTAAGTAAGAAAAAACAGGAATGATGACAGCTCCATACAAAACGGGAACAAAGCCCCGTCCGCCTTCCAGAAATCCATACAGACGCCCCATCTCCGAGCTGTCCCCCAGCTCTCTAGTTGCCTTCATCATGGCGCTCCAAAGCGGAATGGTGGTAGTAAATCCGTAGCATATATAACAAATCATCAAAACCAGGTAGGATGGCCGGAAGATAATAATCAGACCAAAAAATCCTGTCGAGATCAGCGCCGCAGCGATCAGATACCTGGGTTCAAATCTGTCAGCCACCCAGCCGGCAGGCAGATAGGAAATAACACAGGCCAAACCGTACATAGTCATCAGATATCCCATCTGGGCATTACTCACCCTGTAAAATTCAACGGCCGCATCATAATAAGACCAGCTTAGATAAGGCAGTTCATAAACGGCTGCTCCACAAATACACAGTGCCAGCATGCCCCAAATTTGTTTGGTTCTTCTCTGTTTTGGTGTGAGTCTCGCGACATCCATAAAAATTCTCCTTTCCCCTCGCACAGGCCGGCGCCCGTTAATTGATCGCCTGTGCTTCACTTGATAAATTCAGTATAAACTTTTGAGTGGCTCTAATGTCAATAGATAAAATCTGAATCATATGGGAAATTTATGGATTAAAAAAACCGCACCCGGCTCTGCCCCAACAGACATACCGAATGCGGTTTTATCTTCATCTCTTATTATTTTATCCGCCCCTTAATTCGCCGGCGTCTGCTCCGCCGACACCACAAATGCATTTCGGATCACTTCATCCATGCCCTTCACATAAGTGATATCCAGTCCCTTCGTAATCTCCGCTGACAGCTCGGAGATATCCGGGCGGTTTTTCTCCGGCACCAGCACATTGTGAATATTCGCCATTTTGGCCGCCAGAAGCTTTTCTTTCAATCCGCCAATCGGAAGAACCCGGCCCCTCAAAGTAATCTCCCCGGTCATGGCCAGGTCGGCCTTCACCTTCCGCTCCGCCACGGCGGACAGGATGGCCGTGGCCATCGTGATGCCTGCGGAGGGACCGTCCTTAGGGATCGCGCCTTCCGGGATATGGATATGGATGTCATTCTTATCGAAAAAGTCCTTCTCGATCTCATACTGATCCCCGATTGAACGAATATAACTGATCGCCGTCTGAGCAGATTCCTTCATCACATCCCCCAGCTGGCCGGTCAGCTGCACCTTCCCGGTGCCCGGCATCACGTTCACCTCGATCTGCAGGGTGTCGCCGCCCACACTGGTCCAGGCCAGTCCCCGGACGATACCGATCTCGTCGGTCTCATTCACCATCTGGAAGTTCACCTTTTCCATACCCAGATATTTGGACAGGTTATTCTCCGTAATCTTTACGGATGTCTTCCCCTGTTCCATAATCTCCCGCACCGCCTTGCGGCAGACGCGGCCGATCTGGCGCTCCAGGCTGCGGACTCCTGCCTCTCTGGTATAATGGTGAATCATCTTCTTCAGCGCGTTGGCGCTGATCACCAGCTGGCCTTCCTTCAGTCCGTTTTTCTTCATCTGCTTGCCAATCAGGTGCTCCTGGGCGATATGGAACTTTTCATTTTCCGTATAGCTGCTGATATCGATCACTTCCATACGGTCGAGCAGCGGCTGGGGAATGGTCTGGGTGGAATTGGCCGTAGCGATAAACAGCACCTTCGACAGATCCAGCGGCACTTCCACATAATGATCCCGGAACTTATTGTTCTGCTCCGAATCCAACACCTCCAGCAGCGCCGACGACGTATCTCCCTTGTAATCGCTGCTTACCTTATCGATCTCATCCAGCAGCATCAGCGGGTTGTTCACGCCTGCCTGCTTAAGCCCCGTAGCAAAGCGTCCGGGCATCGCGCCGATATAGGTTCTCCGGTGGCCCCTGATCTCGGCTTCGTCCCTGACGCCGCCCAGGCAGATGCGCACATATTTTTTCCCTAACGCCCTGGCCACCGACTGGGCAATCGAGGTTTTGCCGGTTCCCGGCGGCCCCACAAGGCAGAGGATCGGGGCGTCCCCTTTTTTGGTCATGGAGCGAACCGCCAGATATTCTAGGATACGCTCCTTTACCTTCTCCATGCCGTAATGGTCTTCATCCAGCACCTTCTGGGCATGGCCGATATCGTGATTATCCTTCGTGGATTTCTCCCAGGGAAGCTCCAGCAGCACGTCCAGATATGTACGGCTGACCGTGGCCTCCTGGCTTCCGTACGGCATCGCTTTCAGCCGGTTCAGCTCCTTCTCCATCTGTTCCTTCACCTCCTTGGAGGCTTTCACAGACTTTACTTTCTTTTCCAGCTGTTCCAGATCCGCCGCGCTTCCGTCCTCTCCCAGTTCCTCCCGGATCACCTTCATCTGTTCTCTCAGAATATATTCTTTCTGAGATTTATCCACATGCTCTTTCACCTTCATCTGGAATTCCCGTTTGATTTTGCTCACCTGGGTTTCCTTCTGCAAGGCATGAGAGGTAAACATATACAGCTCTTCATAGGAAGCCGCTTCCAGCATCCCCTGTTTGATTTTATAATGAAAAGGAAGCACCTGGGGAATTTCCTCCAAAAGCCCCTGTAATGTCTCGATATCTAACAGCTGTCTTAAACCCTGCACGCCCGGCGCGCCGCTCTCTCCGTAAGCCTCCAGCTCATCCTGGAGAATCCGGAGCATGGCCTCCTGGCTGTATTCGTCCAGCTCATCCTCGATAGGCTCCATCTCCCAGATTTCCACCTCGCCGGTATAATAATCGCCTGACGTATCCAGCTCCTTTAATACCGCCTTACTCTCGCCCTCGGCCAGCACCCGGACAATGCCGTTCGGCAGCTTCAAAAGCTGCTTGATGGTGGCCACCGTTCCGGTTCTGTACAGGTCGTCCTTATCAGGCTCCTCTGTCTGGGACGACAGCTGGGTCACAAGGAATACGGTCTGGTCCGTCCGCATGGCCTGTTCCACGGCTTCTATGGACACCTTCCTGCTGACATCAAAATGAATGACCATTTTAGGCAGGATGGTTACTCCTCTCAATGCTATTACAGGTAATTTCATAAACCACTCCTCCGCTCCCTATCAAGGGTGTTCATAGGGTACATTATGCCAAAAACGCTGCAAATTCTACTAAAATATAAGAACTTGCAGCAGTTTTTTGAGTTACTGTGAAAGTATCACCCTGCGTTTCTGGCTTTCTTTCCCCGGGGAACCTCCACGCTGCGATAAACCAGCTCAGGCTCTCCTTCTCCGTCCACCACATCCTTGGTGATTTTACATCTTCCGATCATATCATCCGAAGGAATCTCATACATCACATCCATCATCGTATGCTCCATGATCGCCCGCAGGCCTCTGGCCCCGGTCTTTCTCTCATAAGAACGTTTTGCGATGGCATGAACGGCTTCGTCATCCAGTTCCAGCTCAACTCCGTCTAACTCAAACAGCTTTTTATACTGCTTGATCAGCGCGTTTTTCGGCTCGGTCAGAATCCGTACCAGCGCTTCCTCATCCAAAAGATCCAGCGTCACATTAATCGGCACACGTCCCACAAACTCGGGAATCAGTCCGAACTTCACCAGATCCTCCGGCAGAACCTGCTTTAACAGCTTGCCGATATCCGTGTTTTTCTCGTGAATCTCCTGGTTGAAGCCAATCGCATTTCCTCCCAGACGATGCTCGATCATCTTCTCCAGCCCGTCAAAAGCGCCGCCGCAGATAAACAGAATGTTCGTGGTATCGATCTGGTACATTTCCTGATGGGGATGCTTCCTGCCGCCCTGGGGCGGTACGCTGGCCACAGTTCCTTCCAGAATCTTCAAAAGAGCCTGCTGCACACCTTCTCCCGACACATCCCTGGTAATGGAAACATTCTCGGATTTTTTCGTAATCTTATCGATCTCATCGATATAGATAATGCCGTACTCTGCCTTGCTGATATCGTAATCCGCCGCCTGAATAATCTTTAACAGAATATTCTCCACATCCTCGCCCACATAGCCGGCTTCCGTCAGCGCCGTGGCGTCCGCGATCGCGAATGGCACATTCAGAAGCCTCGCCAGCGTCTGGGCCAGATAAGTCTTTCCCGAACCGGTGGGACCCAGCATCAGAATATTACTTTTCTGAATCTCCACATCGGATTCCGCAGCGGAGGTGATCCGTTTATAATGATTGTAAACGGCCACTGACAGCGTTTTTTTCGCTTCATCCTGACCGATTACATACTCATCCAAAAATTCCTTGATCTGCTTCGGCTTTAATAAATTCAACCCCGCGAAAGGCGGTTCCGGATCTTCATCGTCCAGCTCCATCTCTTCCTCGATCAGCTCCGCGCACAGCTCCACACACTCATCGCAGATATATACATCCTTTGTTCCCGCGATCAGCTTCTTTACCTGATCCTGGGTTTTTCCACAGAAAGAACATCTATACTGATTATCAAATCTGCTTACCATAAAATCTCCCTTTAACGATTATGGATCACTTCATCGATCAAACCATATGCCTTTGCCTCTTCGGCAGACATATAGTTATCCCGTTCCGTGTCCGCCTGAATGACCTCATAGGGCTGGCCCGTATTAGCCGCCAGAATCTCATTCAGCTTTTTCTTTGTAGCCAGGATCTTCTCCGCCACAATCTGAATCTCCGTCGCCTGACCCTGGGCGCCGCCGGAGGGCTGATGAATCATTACCTCCGCGTTCGGCAGGGCAAACCGTTTGCCCTTTGCGCCGCCTGCCAGCAGAAACGCGCCCATGCTGGCCGCCATGCCAATGCAGATCGTGGATACGTCGCATTTAATATAATTCATCGTGTCGTAAATCGCCAGTCCGGCTGACACGGAGCCTCCGGGACTGTTGATATACAGATTGATATCTTTTGCCGGGTCCTCCGATTCCAGAAACAGCATCTGCGCCACCACGATGCTGGCCGACACATCCGTCACTTCCTCGCCCAGAAAAATAATCCGGTCTTTCAGCAGACGGGAATAAATATCGTAAAATCTCTCGCCGCCTCTTACAGTCTCAATTACATTAGGGATTATGCTCATTTATATGCCTCCTGTCATATCAGGCTGCTTAAAATATAATAAATTTTCGCGCTGAATTTATTCTGCAGCCGTTTCTGTTTCTTCTTTCTTCTCCGTCTCAATCGCTGACTCCGCCAGAAGATCGATGGCTCTCTGAACCGCCAGATCCTCCTGCATCGCCTTAATCTGGCTGTCATCCATCAGCTTTTTGATCTCATCCAGCTCCATCTTGTAATTCTCGGCCATCTTTTTAAGCTCGGCTTCCGTATCCTCCTCGGAGATCTGAATATTCTCGGCCTTCGCCACAGCCTCCAGCACCAGTCTGGTCTGAATCTGCTTCAGCGCCCGGGGCTTCATCTGCTCGATCATGGAATCCTCTGTGTTCCCTGAGTACTGCAGATACTGCTCCATGGAAAGGCCCTGGCGTCTCATGCCCGTAGCGAACTCATCCACCAGATTCTGAGCCTGGGTTTCCAGCATCGCGTCGGGGATCTCCATCGTCGCGTTGGCAATCGCCGCGTCTACGGCCGCGTTCTCCTTGATGGATTTCGCGTTCGCCGTCTTTCTCTCTGTCAGTTTCTTCTTCACGTCTTCCTTATATTCCGCCAGCGTCTCGAATTCCGATACCTCAGAGGCAAATTCGTCGTCCAGCTCAGGAAGCTCTTTTTCCTTGATATCCTTTACGGTCACTTTGAATACGGCCGGTTTCCCTGCCAGATCCTCGGAATGGTAATTCTCAGGAAAGGTTACGTTTACCTCTGCCTCTTTACCGATCTCGGCGCCGATTAACTGCTCCTCAAAGCCGGGGATAAAAGCATTGGAGCCGATGGTCAGTGGATAATCCTCGCCCTTGCCGCCTTCAAAAGCCACGCCGTCCATAAAGCCTTCGAAATCGATGGTGGTCTGATCTCCATCCTGAACAGGTCTCTCCACGCTGTTTAACACGGCGTTCTTCTCCTGCTCCCGCTTGATTTCCGTCATCACGTCTTCTTCCGTCACGTTCACTTCCGTTTTCGGAACGGACAGACCCTTATACTCGCCCAGCGTTACTTCCGGCTTTACGGCCACTTCCGCCGTGAAAATCAGATCCTTTCCGGGCTCCACCTGCTCAAAACCAATCTCGGGACGGGAAACGATTTCCAGGCCGCTCTCTCTGGCAGCCTTCTCATATGCGGAGGGCATCACATCATTTACGGCATCCTCTAAAAAGATTCCCTTGCCGTATAATTTCTCAACCATATGACGGGGCGCTTTGCCTTTTCTGAATCCGGGCACATCAATTCTGTTTTTCCTTCTCAAATACACCGCCTGCATCGCAGACTCAACCTCAGCCGCCGGAACCTCTATGGTCAGCTTAGCCATGTTCTTTTCTAACGTTTCCACTTTTACACTCATCTGTCGTGTACCCTCCTTATTATCAAAGCAATTCTGCTTCTATATTTTCTTGATCTTCAATGGCCGCATAAATATGACTGCCTGATCCGCTGTCCGCAAGAACAAAATATTATAGGAAAATCCTAAATAATACAGACAAAAATTCATACATCAGCAGTTTATCATTATATCATACCGGTTCCGGCTTTGTCACTACCTTTTTTCCAGGATTGGCCGATATTTTGGGAAATTTCCGTAAAAAAACGATAAATTCTTTTACGGATGCTGAATCGACTCCCTGATTTCCGCGGATTTTTCCTCTCCCTGAAGAATCCGCACCAGCTCTAACCCCAGATCGACGGCAAAGCCCACGCCCCTTGATGTGGTCACGGCGCCGTCCGTTACCACACCGTCATGACAGTATTCCGCTCCCAGAAGCCGTTCTTCAAAGCCAGGATAGCAGGTCGCTTTTTTCCCTTCCAGAAGATGCAGCTCTCCTAAAACGCTTGGCGCCGCACAGATAGCCGCCAGATGCTTTCCTGCCGCTGCGGCTGCCTTCAGCGCATCGCATACCTCCGGGGATTCTCTCAGATACTTGGTGCCCGGCATACCGCCCGGCAGAAACAGCATGTCCGCGCCGTCCGGATCGCTGTCCGCCAGAAGGCAGTCCGCGCCTACCCGGATACTGTGAGCGCCTATCACCTCCGTTTTTCCGTTGATCGAAACCATCTGCGTTTCCACGCCGCCCCGGCGCAGCATATCCACAACGGACAGACACTCCACTTCCTCCATACCGTCCGCTATATATACCAATACTTTACTCATTTTATGAAATCCTCCTTCTTGATTTATTTCTTTTTCACTAATTCACAAAAGGCGTCGATCCTGGCACACGGGAATCGTCACAGCCTGTTAGAAATACATCCATTGACGTAATATAATCCCGCCAGCCCTCCTGGTTACACCTCCGGCACCAGATCCCTCCCCTGAACCATGGAATGGGGCGGAATGACCAAGAATTCTTCCTCCGTCCAAGGCCCGGCCAGCAGCTTTTTCATATAATCCAGCGTGGCAGGGAGAACCTTATATTCCAATTCCAGCGTTTTCGCGATGTTCTCCGCCTCCGCGCCTGCCTTTTCCATCGAGTAGCAGCCGGTATCCAAAAGAGCCAGGGAGCGGTAATTGCCCAACATCATGCTGAAAATTTCTTTCCCTGTCTCCTCCCCGTACTTATCCATCGTATACTCATATTCCTTCCAGATATTCCGCTCGCCCTTCAGCCAGCCCTCCGTGAGGAAATAAGTCCCATGCTCCCTGGATATCTCCATCCGTCTCTTACAGGAGCCGAGAAGCAGGGAAATACAGTCGTCCACCCGCGGAAAAATCAATGTATAGTCCCCCGTGGAGATATTTTCGATGGAATTGCCGCAAAATCCCATGGCTGCTAAAACCTGCCGTGCGCCGCAGCCGTCAAGAGTTTCCTGCAAAACCTGATTCAGCTTTTTCGGGTAATTGTGCAGACCAGATTCTATCCAGAGAATCTCATACGAACAGCCTGTCTCCTCTACCGCCCGCAGTAATTCGTTTTCCAGTGTTTTACAGCCTACGATTACCGTTTCCATTTTGAAATGCCTCCCTCTAAAATTTACACAGCCCTATGATTTCGGACTGGCCCAGCTGTTGAATCTAAATTCAAATTCAACTCCAATGCGCAGGCCACCGTCTAAAAAGCGCTTATATACAATGTGTATAAAATGTATGAATATCCGGAATAATTCCTGTCCTTTTACGATATTATTATATTTGTTAAGCAATGTATTGTCAAATAAAACCCCCATTAAACCAGGATTGACGAATTTTTATACTTGCACAAAACTTGAAATCATTCTATGATAAAGATAATGATTTAAAAATTTCCGTAAATAATAATCTTATATTTCCTCATACCTATATCCAACATATTTCTAAAACAAAGAAAGAAGGATGACCATAATGAATTCCATAGAAATAGAAAAAAAATACCTGCTCCGCCATCTTCCCGGAAGCCTGGAAAATTATCCCTGCCATGAGATCGAACAGGCTTACCTCTGCACAAATCCGGTGGTACGGGTGCGTAAGGAAGACGAAACCTATTATCTGACCTACAAGGGAAAGGGCATGATGATGCGGGAGGAATATAACCTGCCGTTAAACCGTGAGGCTTATGCCCATCTGCTGGCCAAGGCCGACGGCAATATCATCTCCAAAACCCGTTACCTGATTCCCTTAGAAGACGGCCTGACCGCAGAGCTTGACCGGTTCCACAGCCCGGATTCCACACTGCTGATGGCGGAGGTGGAATTTTCCTCCGAGGAACAGGCGGAAGGCTTCACGCCGCCGGACTGGTTCGGAGAGGAAGTGACCCAGGACCGCCGCTACCACAACAGCTATATGAGCCAGGCTTCGTATAACGGCTGAACCCGGAGATACTCCTGCATAAAACACATCTTAATCCGTTTTTCACATAAATCCGCATTCTGCGATAAACGTTTAGTTCTGTGATTAACTTTTATCATTCCGCTATAAAACTTTCAGTTCCGAAATAAACCCTCTTATCTATTTTACGGTCAGCACGACGAACCGGAAGAGGGTTTATCGACTATCGTCAGGCATTCTTTTGTTAACTGCACAAAGGAGGAAATCATTATGCATACACATTCAAAACAAACGATGTCCCAATATGACAAAATGATAGAAACACCTATCCCGCCGCTGATCTGCAGCCTGGCCATTCCTACCATTATCAGTATGCTGGTCACATCCATTTACAATATGGCAGATACCTATTTCGTATCCCAGCTTGGCACCAGCGCCGCCGGAGCCGTGGGAATTGTATTTTCCCTTATGGCTGTCATACAGGCCGTTGGCTTCACGCTGGGCATGGGCTCCGGCAGCCTGTCCTCCCGGCTGCTTGGACAAAAACGGCAGGAGGAGGTCAATCAAATCTGTTCCTCCGGCCTTTTTGCCGCCGCAGCCTTGGGGCTTACCATCACGGTTCTGGGCTCTTTATTCCTGAATCCGCTAATGAACCTCTTAGGCGCCACCGATACCATTCTCCCCTTTGCCAAAAGCTACGCCCGGTACATTTTGTTTGGTGCGCCTTTTATGTGTTCCTCTTTCGTTATGAACAATGTGCTGCGCTCTGAGGGCAAGGCCGCTTACTCCATGGTGGGCATCGCCTCCGGCGGTATCCTGAACATCCTGCTAGACCCCATTTTCATCTTTGTCTTTCATTTGGGTATCGCCGGAGCGGCTATTGCCACGCTGATCAGCCAGTGTATCAGCTTTGCCATTATGCTCAGCTTTTTCCTGAGAGGCAAGAGCACAATCAGGCTTCATATACGGTACATAAGCAAAAATCCAAACGTTTACAAAGAAATTATCCAAACCGGCTTTCCATCCTTCTGCCGCCAGGGACTGGCCAGCATCGCCAGCATTGCCCTCAATGTAAACGCGGCAATCTATGGTGACGCCGCGGTTGCCGCCATGTCCATCACCAGCAAAATCTTTATGATGGTATTTTCGGTTATGCTGGGGTTCGGTCAGGGCTTCCAGCCGGTAGTCGGATATAACTGCGGCGCGCAAAAATACCGACGGGTAAAGCAGGCTACAATCTTTACCTTTCTTACAGGCACAGGCATGATGACTGTTCTAGGGCTGCTGGGCTTTATTCTTGCGCCCTGGCTGATCCGTCTCTTCCGCCGGGACGACGCCCAGGTAATCGCCATCGGAATCATTGCCATCCGGGCACAGGCCCTGGCTCTTCCTCTGATGCCGCTTGTTACCGTTATGAACATGGTGTTCCAGGTAATCGGTCGCTCCAAAAAGGCCACCCTGCTGTCCGCCTGCCGCCAGGGGATTTTCTTCCTGCCAATGATTGTCCTGCTGCCCATATGGCTTGAGCTGACCGGCATTGAAATCGCCCAGTCACTGGCCGACCTGTGCACCTTTCTGCTGTCCATTCCCTTCGCTGTTCTGTTTATCAGAGAGCTGAACGACAGAATCGCCACGGCAGACAGCCTGTGAGAAAATATTTTATTTTAGCAAATTCTTGCTATTTCTGAAACAAAAGGTCTGATATGCCGTCTGTTTTTTCTTCAGACCACACATCAGACCTTTTTGTTCGTATTTTACTTCATACTTTTATTTTTCTATGCCTGCGCCTGGACGGAACCATCCTCTCTGATCATCTGATTCAGCTTGCGCATTTCCACAGCCAGCATCAGGGCGGCCATGGCCACGGAAAGAACATCAGATACGGGGAAGGACCACATCACACCCTTGATGCCAAAGAATATAGGCAGAATCAGGAAGCAAGGAATCATAAACAGCACCTGTCTTGAAAGGGACAAAAGCAGTGCGCCCACCGGTTTTCCCACCGCCTGATAATAAACGCCTGCCACCATCTGCACGCCCATCACAAAGATAAAGATGGTCATATTTTTCAGGCACATCACGGCAAATTCATTGTACAGATCGCTTTCCTGTCCAAAGATGGAAATAATCTGATTCGGAAAGCTTTGCAGACAGAGCATACCGATAAAACCGATTACCACACAGGAAATCATGGCCGTCTTTACAAGCTGTTTCACACGCTGAAACTTCTTTGCGCCATAGTTAAAGCTGAACAATGGCTGAGAGCCTGTGGAGATACCCATAATCAGAGACATCATCAGACCGTTTACCTTGTTTACGATACCAAATACGGTCAGAGGGATATCTGCACCGTAGATTGACATTTCTCCATATTTGATTGTCTGCTGGTTCATGATAATCTGCATAAACAGCGCCGCAAACTGAGTGAAGAAGGAGGAGAGGCCAAGGGTCACAATCGATTTTACCACATCGCCTTTAAGCTTCATATTCTCCTTTTTCATCTGCAGCGTCCGCAGCTTTTTCAGGTAAAGCAGACCGCAGATTAAAGTTGCCAGCTGTCCTAAGATCGTAGCCAGCGCAGCGCCCTGTACCCCCCAGTGGAATACAAAGATAAACAGCGGGTCCAGCACAATATTGATCCCTGCGCCAAGCAGCATGGCGCGCATGGAATAGGAAGGATTGCCGTCGGCACGGATAATGTCGTTGAGCAGGATACCGATGGTCGTGAACACGGTACCCACCAGATAAATCCGGCCATAGTCGATGGCATAAGGCAAAATGTTATCCGTCGCGCCAAACAGCCGCAGCAGCGGAACCATAAAGCCTTCTCCGAAAATCAGTATCACAAAACCGGAAATCAATGCGAGGAAAAGACCGTTGCCCAGTATCCGGTTTGCCTGATCCTGGTCGCCTTTTCCCAGATTCAGGCCCACATTAGCCGCCGTACCTACCGAAATCATCAGCGAAACCGCCATAGAAATCATTACAAAGGGAAACACCACATTTGTGGCCGCATTGCCCAGATAGCCCACGCCCTGGCCAATAAAAATCTGGTCCACCAGATTATAGATCGAGTTTACCAGCATGGAAATAACCGATGGAACCGCAAATTTCAGCAGCAACTCCGGAATCGGCTTCGTGCCCAGAATATTCTCGCCGGAGGACACGCCGTTTGCCGCTGTCGTCGCTTCTTTTGTCATAGCATTCTCCTTCTTTCTAAAATTAAATTCTGCAGCTTCTCTGCAAGTGTCTCTGGATATGGGAGAAGTTACTGCCGCGTCTGCGTCAGTAAAGCCTGTTCGGAACTTGTACGGAAAGCTGCTGTTTCTTAGCCGGGATAAATAATGTAAAGGGAATACAATTTACATGGAATTTTCCCAATCCGACAGAACATATCCTTGAGACAGTTTGCCGAATAGTATGTAACCGAATACAACAAGGCGGTTCAAAACTTCCCCATCGTATAAATAAACAGTTGCAGAAAATTCTTTCTGCAACTGTTTTATTTATTATAGCACAACTAATATACAAAATTCAACACTTTAAACAAATTTTTCAAATAAACCTGAGATGAACAACCTGTCACCTGCTACATCCGATTATTTCTGTGCCATTTTATCCGCATTCTCCTGTGCATACTTTGCCGCGTCGGTATCGCTGATCTTATAAAACAGCAACATAATCAGCGCTGCCGCAATATATACGAAACCAGGAATCATAAAGGATGCACGCATAAATTTTGCAGGCCATGCTGCATCCGGCGTAAATCCAGGCATAAAACCAGTAGAATTCAGCAGATACAGACCGATGGAACCACCCAGCGCCATACCGATCTTCATAGGCGGTGAAGCCAGACCAGCCGCAACAGCACGGGTGTCCTTTCCGGTTTTCCACAGGAAATACTCACCACAGTCCAAGAACATAGTTACCATGAAAGGCATATATGTATAAGTACCAAACATAGACATCGACATAAAGATAATATAGAATATCCAGTTCTCAATAGCCAGGAAGTTTACGCAGATCAGACCGACGCCAAACAGTGCGAAACCAAATACACAGGAACCTTTCTTACCCAACTTGGAACCTACCTTAGGCATAATCATTGCTGCTACAAAGCCAACGCCTGCGGATACCAACGTAGCCACTGTCAATTTTGTAAAATCGCCTACTACATAGATAAAGTAGTACGTATAATTCGCCTGATACATAAACTGCCCCGTATACAGAACCGTGAATGCCAGGAACAGAATCATAATCTGAGGGTTCTGAGTCAGTGTTTTAATCATATCGCCAACGGATACGGAAGCTCCTGCAGGTCCCTCTCCTACAGGCAGATCCTTGCCATCAGCCGCATCAGCGATCATACCCAGCGCAAAAGGCATGGGAACCATAAACGCAAAGGCTACGACAAAATAGTTCCAGCTGCCGAAAGGCAGAACAGTAACCAGAGTCGGAATGAAAGAACAGATAATCGTAA
This sequence comes from uncultured Lachnospiraceae bacterium, assembly GCA_910588405.1. Lineage (GTDB taxonomy): Bacteria > Bacillota > Clostridia > Lachnospirales > Lachnospiraceae > Paralachnospira_A. Next base: position 23,476 of record CAJUPT010000054.1, read on the forward strand.
CCACCGTAGACTGACGGGTCATATTAATCGTCATAGCATTTCTGTTGGCCGGATTTGGACCGGCAACTGCTGCCAAAACGCCATAATATGCTGTCTGAAGAACATTCATCAATGAGTTCAGTACGGTATAGGATACGGCCAGAACCGCAACTCTTACCACCATCGGAGCCGTGCTGGTGTTACATACTTCAAGAAGGATTGAAACAGCCAGAATCCATCTGCCCACATAAAGCCAGCACTGGTTTTTACCCTTTTTGCCGATCTTTACCTTCTCAATAATGGCGCCCGCGAAAAGGCTGACGGCAAAGTCAATTACTCTGGCAACCAGAAGTGCTGTCGCCAGCGTCGCTGCCGGAATAACCAGCACCTCGGTGGCAAAGGTGTTCAGGTACATGAAACCAACCATGATGGCCAGGGTAAGCAGTGAATAAGAACCCATGGTCCATATCTCTTTTTTCGTACTTGTTACTTGCATACATTCCCCTCACTTTACATTTTATTTATTTTTCGGGATGCGGCCGATACCTGCTTTTTCATATGGAGTATCTACCGTTACGGCGATTACCAAATGCCTGTGTAAACAGGATCACTTGGCTCGGCGCCGCAAGAAAAACCTGGCCGTCCGCATCCGCTAAAAATACGTTTTCTACGCCCCAAACCGGGGATTCTTCCTAAATTTTTCTTCTCTTTCCCGCCTGTTTTAACGGTTATACAGCTTATTATAATATTCCAGAGAATAATGATACAGCTCGTCTCTCGCCCACTCATCCTGAAGCGGATTACTCCTATCCGTAGCGATCATCGGCATACAGCGACCCTTTGCACCGTAGTGATCCACAAAGTCTCTGATCTGGCTGCGCACCGCCGCCTCATCAGCTGCCGGGTCCACATGAACCATAAAGCAGAAGGTCATCTGATCGCCATAGTTCTCATACAGGAAATCCGGTTCATTGATCAGATCCTGAGGAGTCCACATGTCGATGCCCATCTCTAACATCTCGGGAACATACTGGATATTCTTTCCGCAGGAGTGCAGCTCTATGAACTTGCCCTGCTCTTTCAGATAACGCAGGAAACGGCTGGTGGCCGGCATAATCTGCTCTCTGAACATCTGATTGGAGAAGAAGCCGCTTCTCTGGGTGCCCCAATCGTCATGATACAGAACGCCGTCTACTCTTCCGTAATACTCAAAGATCTTACCGCAGGACTCAATCTTGTAATCCGCCATCTTCTGGAAAAACTCCTCCAAAAGTTCCGGCTCCTCGTAGAACTGCATCAGCGTCTCGTCAAAAGGCATCATCTCATGCAGACGCTCAAACAGACCTTCCACACACTCATAAATATGTACCCGCTCAGGGTCCAGCATCTTCTGAATCTTTTCACCGTCCGACTTGAAATCCACCAGGGACAGATCCGGCCACTCTACCTCTTCTTTCCAGTTGGAAAAATCATTGATCACTCTGGTGCCGGGCTTGGTAATCATACCGCCCACCGTCTCCACCATCGTCCAGTAAACGCCCCACCAGTCATATCCGTCTACCTCGGGAACCGGATGCTCCTCCATGGCATCGGGCCACACAATATTACTCTCATAAAAATAGGCCGGCATCCAATATGGCTGTTCACCCTTCACACATCTTATATAATTGTCCCGCACGCTGATTGGACGTTCCCCGGTAATCGGCGGCTTCGGTCTCTGAAAGATCCAGGGAAAGCTTCCCGGAGACTGCCACTCTTTAGAATAATCTCTTTCAGCGGCTGTTTTCATAAATTTTCCGACACTCATTAGACGATACTCCTTTCCTGAATTTACCTTCGATTTATTGTTTTTACAGACTTGTTTATAAACTGTTTATAAATTTTTACCGGTTTTGTTTATTATTCTATACAATCTGCCTGTCGAATGCTATGTCCCGGCGACCGAATTTGTCTGGGAATGTCAGATATAAATTTATGCGTAGGAACGTAGCTTTTTTTTTCATTTTATGATATTTTTGTGCTATAATGGGGTTATTAGAGACTATTGTGATATCAATATGATATTTTATGTATAATATCTGATTAACAGGGGGAATTGACCCGGTCTTTAACACTTTATAAAATCAAAAAGCGCTGTATAGCCTTTATTTTCAGG
>CAJUPT010000055.1:0-17698 GCA_910588405.1 uncultured Lachnospiraceae bacterium
GCAGATTTATGATATTGTCTGGCAGGAACCATATTCCGGCGATTACAATATTGTCATGAGCCATATCCACCATATAAGGGAGAAAATAGAGGACAATCCGGGCAAGCCGCTTTACATAATTTCAAGTGGAAAACCAGCGTGTATTTAGATTTGTGGTGCTGTATTTTCAGCGGTGTAGGAAAGAAAACCCTGCACCGCTTTCTTATTGTTTATCTCGGCAGCTTGGCAGAGGTGTATAAAGAATATATCCCCTTCTGCTGAACCGTTCGGGATTTTTTCTTTTCCCGGGGATAAGCCCCCGTCCCCCTCTTAAAATATGAATAATTGTTTTTCAAATTTTCCTTTATATACTCCTGATAGGAGCTGCAAAGCGTATCCGTGTCAACTACCGTCAGCCGCACGGAATCGGGAAAATGCATGGGGTAAGTCAAATGAACATAGATGTCCTGTAGATTTCCGATCTGTGCGATTCAGTTGGCACAGTTGTCTCCAATTTTTTATTGTGTTTCTGTCTTTTCTCTTTTCGTACTTCCGGCCAGCCAGTCTGACAAACGCAGATAAGCCAGTTCATTTTCTTCCTTCAATGTCAGCCCGGTCAGCTCCCGTATGCGGCGAAGCCGGTATTTTAAAGTGTTTCGGTGGATATTCAGCGCCTGGGCGGTTTCCAGGAGGTTCCGTTCTTTTCTCAGGTAAACGGAAAGTGTATGGCACAGTTCTCCGTGGGTTTCATGGTCATAATGAAACAGAAGCTCCAGCGCCGGATGGAGCAGCGCAGAGGTCATCTCCTGTTCCCGGAGCGTTTTTAAAAGCCAGGAAAAGGCAAAGGATTCACAGTAATGGATGCCGGCATTTCCGTCCGCCCGGTCTAAGGCAAAGCAGGCCTGCTTTCGGCAAGTGGGCAATGTATCCAGCCTGGAGGCGTTCATGGAGATGCCGATCAGCAGGCCTGACAGCCCCAGTTCTTTGATCAGCCGGGATAAAGATTCCGGCTGGCAGTTCTGCTCTTTCAATATGGCTAGAATATCCCCTTCATGCATGGTTGCAAGGCAGCAGGAAGAATGCCGTTTTAAGCTTTTTAGCGTTGTTACCTTGTGAATTTTGTCGCTGCGCAGCTTGTGCCGGAATGCTGCCAGTCTCCATGAATTTCCGGTCTTTTCTTTTTCCAGCTTCCTGAGAAGGCGGGAATCTATTTCTTTTCCATCCAATAGTTTTTGGAGAATGGTTTCGCTGGATTGGAGCAAAGCATTTTCGGAAGTAAATTCTGCCGCTTTCAGCAGATATCGGCCCAAAAGCGGCGCAAGCTGCAAATCTTTGTCAGTCTGCTCCGGAAATTTTTGGAGGATTGCGATCGTAGCGACCGGTTCCTGATCCTGCTTTAAATACATCATTAAGACCGGTTCGCTTTCAGGATAAACATTGCGTACTAGCTGAGGGTGTTCGGAAAGCTCTTTGATCAGCTGATTGTCTGTTCCGTAATAAGGAAGGTTGTTAATCTGCGGATGCGTCTGCCTGTGAGAAACGGAAAAATTCCAGTAAGGATCGACAGGCTGGTGAGCGGCTTCGTTTGCTATATATAATTCCCCGCTCAATCCTCCGACAACCATGGGATTTTCAATGACCTGGGAACAGAGATCCACCAGTTCCTGTAACGGAGCCTGTCTGGAAGCCGCTTCCAAAAGCCTGCCCTCCCACGCCATAAAGAAGTCAAATGCCGCTAAAAGGGTATTCAGCAGTTCTTCATAATCACAGTGATGAAATAACAGATAGCTCTGGCGATGGACAATAATGTAAGCGTTCCGGTACCTGGGGTCAGAGAGGAAGTATCTTGCATCGCCGAAATACACATATCCCGGCAAAAGCTGCAAATGTTCGTCCGGTAAAAAACGCATTCCGTAGATTATGGGCTCATCATCGATTATAGTGCGGTCAGGCCGGTATTCTCCCAGATACCATGCCAGCATGGACATACTTAGTTTCATGGTGCCTCCCTGAAATTTTTATAAATGATGGTTTTATTTCTCAGGCAGGCGATTTGTCCTCAAGTGACAAACCGCCGGTTTTTGTTTTTGATTTGTTCTGCCGTCGGGGACATATACAATATGGCGGCAGAACAGTATAATTAATACAACATATATCCGATATTCAGCATATAACGATTTATGTGAAAAAGCAATTCTTATTTCCAGAAAAAAGAATCGGTTTTTGTATTGTAGCTTTTGGATAACTTTAAATGAAAACAGAAAGGACAGCAGCCATGACATTATACGAACAGCGTCTTTTGCGTACCATGAATGCGATTCAGATGAAACCTGTGGACAAAATTCCTTTTTCTTACAGCGGGCCGGCTTATCTGGCCAGAAGCCAGGGCGTGAAGATCGGAACTTATGTTTCTGACTTTACGAAAGCTACGGATGCGGCTGTTGGATTCGCGTTGAAACATCCGGGAATTGATACGATGCATACGCCTACGATTTCCCCTTTTGCGTTATCTACGCTGTGGCTTTCCAATGTGAGGGTGCCGGGTTTGGATCTTCCGGAGGATGAATTGTGGCAGGTAGACGAACAGGAGCTTATGACGGAAGAAGATTATGAGACAATTGTTAAAATTGGTTACGGCCCCTGGCTGGAGGATTTTCTGAAAAACCGGGCGGGCGATCCGCTGCCTAAAATGCAGCCTTTTATTCAGAGTTCACCGGAGACATTCCGCCGCATGGCGGTAGAGGCCAATATGCCTGTCGTCAATGCGGTGATGTCCGGTTCTCCTTTCGAGGGATTTTGCGGCGCAAGGCAGCTGATGAATTTTTTTATGGATCTGATGGAAGAACCGGAGCTGGTGAAAAAGGCGCTGGATAAGGCAATGGAGTATGTTTATGGCAGTTTTGTCACTCAGCTGGATGCCATAAAGCCTATCGGTGCATGGGTAGGCGGCTGGCGGGCGGCGCCGGAGCTGATGGCCCATGATACCTGGATGGAATTTGTATGGCCTTATCTGAGGAGGCTGATCGATGCGGCCGTGGAGCGGAATGTGCTGCCGATCCTGCATTTTGATTCCTGCTGGGAATCGGAGCTGGAAACGTTAAAAGAACTGCCGCCCCGCACCTGCCTGCTGATGTTGGACGGGTCTACGGATATGCGCATGGCCAGAAATGTACTGGATGACAGGATGTGCCTGATGGGAGACGTTCCTTCCACGATGCTGGCCTTTGGCGATGAGAACCAGGTGTATCAGTATGTGACAAAGCTGATCGACGACGTAGGGCCGAAGACGGGCCTGATCGTAAGCTCCGGCTGTGACACGCCATTGAACGCGAAGCCAGAGAATGTGCGGGCTATGATTCAGGCCACTGTGGATTACAGGATTTCATAAAGCACAGGCAGGTTCTTATTCAATGAGGTTACATGTCCGTAGGAAGATATGGTGAAAAGATGAAAATTGTCTTAATCGGCGGATTTTTCGGCTCAGGCAAAACGACGATTACGGCCAATCTTACAAGGCAGCTGCTGGCACGCTCCGAAGGGGTCTGTATCGTGGAGAATGAAATCGGGCAGATCGGCGTGGATGATTTGCTGGTGATCAATAAAATTGATTTGAATGGGGATATTGAGACGATTAAATCAGATATCCGCCAGATGGGCGTAAGCTGTCCGCTTGTCCCTCTGTCGGCAACGGCGGATTCCGGCGCAGGGCTGCTGGCAGAGGTGGAAAAGGTTCTTGGATGATTCCGCCAGGTCATTGCGGATAAAAAAGATGTGGAATAAAAGGCTGGCGTTGGTAGAAAGCAGCCAGGAAAAAGGGTGCGTTTTACCGATGCCGGCTTTTCTCTTTTCATAAATTTCCCAAATATAACCTCCCTGGCAGCAGGCAGATTATAAAATAGCAAAAATATAAGGTAGATAGAATAAATAAACTTTGTTATGATGTATACAGGTAGTTAGTGTAGTGAGCAATAATATCTGTAGGAGGAGGTTATATGTATGAAGCTTACGTTTATCGGCGCCGACCATGAGGTTACAGGCAGCTGCCACTATATGGAGATCGGAGAGAAACGCCTGCTGGTGGATTACGGGATGGAGCAGGGAATCGATATATTCGAGAATCAGGAGGTGCCGGTCAGCCCTTCCCTCATCGATTTTGTCCTGCTGACCCATGCCCATATCGACCATTCGGGGATGCTGCCCCTTTTGTATAAGCGGGGGTTTAGGGGGCGGGTATATGCCACCCAGGCCACTTGCGATCTGTGCAGGATTATGTTAAAGGACAGCGCACATATCCAGGAATTTGAGGCGGAATGGAAAAACCGGAAGGCCCGCCGTTCCGGCCAGGAACAGGTGGAGCCGGTCTATAATATGGACGATGCCTGCGGATTGCTGGAGCATCTTGTGGCCTGCGGGTATGATCAGATTCTGGAGCTGGCGGAAGGGGTTCGGGTTCGGTTTACGGATGTGGGACATCTGCTGGGTTCCGCCAGCATCGAGGTGTGGGCGACGGAAAAAGGCGTGACGAAAAAAATCGTTTTTTCCGGTGATATCGGAAATCTGAATCAGCCGCTGATCAAAGATCCCCAGTATGTGAAGGAAGCGGATTATGTGGTGATGGAATCCACCTACGGAGACCGGAGCCATGGGGAAATCCCGGATTATGTGAGCGCACTGACCCAGATTTTACAGGAGACCTTTGACAAAGGGGGAAATGTGGTCATTCCCTCTTTTGCCGTGGGCAGAACCCAGGAGATCCTCTATTTTCTGCGGAAGATTAAGGCGGACGGTCTGGTAAAAGGGCATGAGCATTTTGAAGTTTATGTGGACAGCCCGCTGGCCATCGAAGCCACCGGCATTTTCCAGCAGAATATCAGCTGTTGTTTTGATGAGGAAGCGATGGAGCTGGTGGAGCAGGGGATTAACCCGATCAGCTTTCCGGGCTTGAAAACGGCGGTTTCGGCGGAAGAATCCAAGGCTATCAACTTCGACGCCGCTCCCAAGGTCATTATCTCCGCCTCCGGTATGTGCGATGCCGGGCGTATTCGCCATCATCTGAAGCATAATCTGTGGCGGCAGGAGTGCGCCGTCGTATTTGTGGGATACCAGTCCGTAGGGACATTGGGACGGAGCTTGTTAGACGGTGTTCCGGCGGTGAAGCTGTTTGGCGAGACCATAGAAGTGTGCGCGAAAATCTTGCGGCTGCCGGGGATCAGCGGCCATGCGGACAGAGAAGGTCTGATCCGGTGGCTTTCGGAGATATCTCCGAAGCCCGGACATGTGTTTGTGGTTCACGGCGAGGATTCGGTCTGTGATTCCTTCTGCAGGCTGATCCGGGAAGAATATGGCCAGGATGCTACCGCGCCCTACAGCGGGGCGGAGTTTGACATGGCGGCGGGGGTATACGTAAAACAGGGTACTATGAAGCGGGTAGCGGCCGCCAAGCCTGCCTCTGTCCATGCTTCTTCCGTATTCAGCCGTCTGCTGGCTGCCGGTAAACGTCTGATGGAAGTGATCTATCATAACGAAGGCGGCGCCAACAAGGATTTGACAAAATTCACGAACCAGATATTAGCGCTGTGTGAAAAATGGGACAGGTAGAGATTTCCCAGAAAACTGTTCCGGCTTAGCTCTCCATCTGTCTTCCTAAAAATGCCGCCGCCGTATAGGCCAGCTTCTGCTCCGTGTCTCCCATTTTCCCCTTGGTATCCTTGGTGAGGATGGCCACGGAGCCGATGGCGTCCCCTTCGCTGATAATGGGGTAGATCACCTGATACTGGTACTCGTCGGTATCTCCGGTCATAACGGTGATAAAGTCCTTGTCCGATTTGGAGAGGGCGACGGTGTCCCTGTTGAGAATCAGGGTTTCCAGCTGCTTGCTGATGGGTTTGCCGATATAGTCTTTTTTCATGCCGCCAGCCACGGCGATGACAGAATCTCTGTCAGTGATGCAGACGACACAGCCGGTGGTCTGAGCCAGGGATTCCGCGTACTGCCTGGCAAAAGAGCCAAGCTCCGCCATCGGAGAGTATTTTTTCAGAATAATCTCCCCTTCCCTGTCCGTGAAAATTTCCAGCGGCGTGCCTTCCCGAAGCCGCAGCGTCCTGCGGATTTCCTTGGGGATCACCACCCGCCCCAGATCATCTATTCTTCTTACGATTCCTGTAGCTTTCATGTCTTTATTCCTCCTAGTACTACTTTATTTATAGTTCCGCAACTTCCTTTCCAAGCCCTATTGAACTGGGAAAATTTCCAGCCACTAAAATGTCTGTAAATCCTCCCGGCGCTATGAGCACTTAGGGTCTGTTTTTTAGCCGCTTACTATTTTCCGCCGCTTGTGCGGTCCGTTGCTGTTTTTAACAAATTATTTGATACATTCTATTACGATAATAGAAACTCCCATTTCTGGAAGTAGTATCTGTAATTGGAGGAATTTTATTCTTTTCCGGAAAAGTTCGTAAATTTCTCGATAAATTTGGTGCGGTGCCGAAATCAAAGGGAATCGTCAGACATATTTTGAAAAATAGCGAAAGAGTGAAGCTCCTTCTGTTATTTGAAAGCTTGCGAAAATATAAGTGCTGTGGTAAGATTTCTTTAATGATCAATGGAAAAAATTCTGACAGGTATTTTATCTGGTGTGGATGGCGTGGAGGAATACATGGAGCGTATGGAGGAATATATGGAAGGTACGGAAAACAAGGCGAAACGATATGTGATGGGAATCGACACGGAGAAAGAGGAAGCTTATTCCTTTGTTGAGTTAGAAAAAATCGTCGCCGCCCTGCGTAGCGAGAACGGCTGCCCATGGGACAAGTCCCAGACCTATGAGTCCATGAAAAAATGTCTGGCCGATGAGACGGAGGAAGTATTCCAGGCCATTGACAACCAGGATATGGATAATCTGTGCGAGGAGCTGGGGGACGTGCTTTTGCAGGTGATGCTGAACAGCCAGATTGCTAGGGAGCGGGGAGACTTTACCATTGACGACGTGATCGACGGATTATGTCGAAAGATGATTCGCCGCCATCCCCATGTATTTGGGGAGCTTGAGGCGATTACGCCGGAGGAAGGGCTGAAACTGTGGAACCAGATGAAAGCCAGGGAAAAAGCTGAAAAAAGTAGACCTTTTCTCAAGGAATTTCCTGAATATCCTTGACAAACCAGACAGAAAAGTATATAAATTAATAGCGAATGTACGTCGTGCAAAACACACGGGTGTGTGGATTTAGATTAACAGGAGGAAAGACAGCATGAACAAAACAGAGCTTGTCGCAGCAGTTGCGGAAAAGAGCGGTTTAGCGAAGAAAGATGCGGAGAAAGCAGTGAAAGCTTTTACCGACGTTGTGACAGAAGAGTTGGTTAAGGGAGAAAAAGTGCAGATCGTAGGCTTCGGCACCTTTGAAGTATCTGAGCGGGCAGCCAGAGAAGGCCGGAATCCCAGAAGCGGCGAGCCAATGACGATCGAGGCATCCAGGATGCCGAAATTTAAAGCTGGAAAGGCTTTAAAGGATATTGTGAATGAATAATTTAATTTGCGATAAAAAGGCTGCCTGACAGGCGGCCTTTTGTAGTATGAAAAACAGCAACGGGACCGGACAGGCACCGGGAGGCTTGGAAGGGGAGTTGCGGAACTATTATTGTAGAAGGAATATCGGTTCCTTCCGGACGGAGGTGAAAGCAGTGCGACTGGATAAATATCTGAAGGTATCTCGTCTGATCAAAAGACGGACGGTGGCGAACGAGGCCTGCGATGCGGGCCGAGTACTGGTGAATGATCGGCCGGTAAAGGCATCCTATTCGGTAAAGGAAGGGGATGTGCTTGAGATTGTATTTGGCAATAAATCCGTGAAGGTACGGGTGTTAAATGTGCGTGAGACAGTGAAAAAGGAAGAAGCGGCAGAGCTGTACGAATATATTTGACAGGCATATTTTCCGCCGGCAATTCATATATTGTGAAAAATATAAAGAACGCCGGAGGAACGTATGGAAGAGAAAATGCCTGTGAAAATGGCGCATAAAATGATATGGACGAATCGGAGCTTAGGCAGTATTACCGGCGTCAGGGATGTGGTGTCCTTTGATGAAAAAGAGGTGGTTCTGGAAACGGATCAGGGTATGCTGACCATCAAAGGACAGGAGCTGCATGTAAAGCGGCTGACGCTGGAAAAGGGAGAACTGGATTTGGAGGGACTTTTGGAAGGGATGTCCTATGCAGAATCCAGGACACTCTCAAAGCAGGGCGAGTCGCTGTTTAACAGGCTGTTTAAGTAGCGATGAGTCCGGCGATTATCCAGGAGGTCAGGCTGTTTCTGATTTCCGCTGCGTTTGGCATTTTGCTGGGTATGGCCTATGACGTGCTCCGGATCTTTAGGCGGTTGTGGATTCATGGCGTATGGTGGGTGGCCGCAGAGGATTTGCTGTATTTTTTCTGCGCCAGTCTTTTGGTATTTTCCATGATTTTTGCCGAGAATGACGGGACAGTTCGTTTCTTTTCTTTGGGCAGCCTAATTGTGGGCGTTATTTTATATTACATATCGGTAAGTTCGTATCTGGTTCGCTTTTTTGTATGGCTGATTGGTTTTCCGTTTCGGTTTATCGCCCGTATTGTGAAAAAGTTCGAAAAAATACTTGCCAAACATAGAGAAGTCAGTTAGACTAGATCTGATAGAAGTATATCGATCCTGATAAATGTTCCGTTTTCGTTTAGGGGAATTCCGGAACAGAAAACGGCGGTGAGGCATGGCTGGAAAAAGAAAAAAGAGAGTAAACCGTGTAGGGATGACAGGAATCTGCATCGTTCTGATCGCTTTTACCTGTATCTTATCTGTTAAAACGGTACAGCTAAAAAGTAAACAGAAGGATTACCAGGATAAGATTCAGGTTTTACAGGGACAGATCGGAAAAGAGGAAGACTATGCCGCGCAGCTGGAGGAAAAACGGATCTATGTGCAGACGAAGCAGTATGTGGAGGATATGGCCAGGGAAAAGCTGGGCCTGGTGAATGCGGATGAGCTGCTGATCAAGGCAAAGGACGACTGACCGGTATCTGCCGACAGATCATATTGATTTATAGATGCAGTAATTACAAGGCAAAATCTCTGCGGGCCATCAAAAGGTTCGGAGAGATTTTATTTTTGTCAGAACTAATTTGTCGAAAACTTTTTTTATTCTTTGCCCGGTTATGACAAATTACGCAGGGCTCCCTGGATATAATGGTAAGCTGTCAGGAAAATATTGGGAAATCATGATGACAGTCAGGGGGAGCGGCGAATGGAATTAGGAGAAAAAAGAATCGATGAAAAGTTGGCCGACAGAAATAAACTGGAATGGTGGGTATTCCGCTGTACGGCCGTCGTATTTACCGGGATATTTTTATACGGCTTTTTGATGGGGAGTCCGGTGCTTACGCAGGCGGGCGGCGTGCTTCTGTATTTTGCGGTGGCAGTGGCCGGCAGCAGGTATGGCATAGGCGTGGGAGCGGCAGTCGGAATGGTATGCGGCGTGATGCAGACATTACGCACGGGAGACATGGTTTTATTGGGAATCAGCTGTGTAATCGGCGTATGTGCAGGGCTGTTTGGCTGTCTGGGCAAGCTGGGCAGCGCGACTGGCTGTTTGGCTGCTGCCGTGGGGATCAGCGCACTGATGGAAACGCCGGCGATTCAGGCATATATCGGAGAATTGTTATTTGCTCTGGCTCTGTTTGCGGTGCTGCCTGGTGAACTGGTCAAAAGGAAAGTGGAAAAGGAAGCCGTGGACATGCCCTGCGGCACGCCTGTGGGTGATCAGGTATCGGCCCGACGGCTGCTGCTTCTGGCCGAGGCATTTGAGAAGCTGGCACAGACCTTCGGCTGCAGCTGCCGTCAGAAGGACCAGACGGCATGTACTGTCTTAGAGCCGGAGCCGGAGCATATGGAATGGAAGAACCGCTACTATGAAAGCCAGCAGGCCATAGGCGCACAGTTCCACGAAATGGGCGCAATGGTGGCCAAGGTGGCCGGCGAGGTGGCCGGGGTGCGGGATATCACTGCTTCGGTGGAGGATGCGCTGAGTAAACAGTTTAAGCGCCGAAAACTTATTTTAAGCCATTTGCAGGTATTGGAATATGAGAATGGAAGACAGGAGGCTTATCTGACGCTTTCCTCAAAAAAAGGTAGGTATCTGACCGCCAAGGAAATATCGGAGATGATGTCTGGCGGGACAGGCCGCCGGTGGTGCCCGTCTCTTGACGGGAGGTCCGTGGTGGCCGGGGAGCCGGTGACGATCAAGCTGGAAGAGGAGGAGACCTTCCGTATCCTCACTGCCGTGGCCAGGCAGACAAAGGAAGGGGAGGTGATTTCAGGAGACACCTTTTCCACCACTCTGCTTCCAATGGGGAAAATGCTGCTCTGCCTTTCCGACGGTATGGGTTCCGGCGAGAATGCCTTTGCTGAAAGCGAGATGGCTACGGACCTGATGGAGCAGCTTTTAGAGGCGGGTTTTTCCGTGCCAACCTCAGCCAAAATTGTCAATTCGGCCATGGTATTGTGCAGGGAGGAGCAGCATCCTACCACGCTGGACGTGTGTGTGGTGGACAGGCATACGGCCAGATGTGAGCTGTTAAAGCAGGGAGCCTGTCCCACCTTTGTCAAGCGGCGCAGTCAGGTGGAGGTGATCGATGCGCCGATGCTGCCAGCAGGGGTTCTCGGCGGAATCACGCCGGATTCCTTCTCTTGGCAGCTGCAGGTCGGTGATCTGATGATTATGGTGACAGACGGCATACTGGAGGGCATGGAAGGAGAGGACAAGGAGGAAGCATTTAAAGACTTTTTGCGTTCCTGCTCTGTTCAGAATCCAAAGGAGCTGTCCGCAGAAATTTTGTCCGTCGCGCTGTCCGGCAATGAGGCAAAGGATGATATGACGGTGCTTGTGGCCGCAGTATGGAGAAAATGAATGATCCTGCTTGTTCTGTGAAGATTTGTGAGGGTATGATGGCACAGACAGAAGACAAAAATCAGTGGGAGAAGCAGGGAGCGCATCCCTTTGCGGACCCATTAGAGAACAAAGTATATGATTATATATTGAAAAACCGGCTGTTACGTTCCGGATGCCATGTGGTAGTCGGGGTATCGGGAGGCGCTGACTCGGTCTGCCTCCTTTTTTTGCTATATGAATTTCAAGCCATTTTTCATCTGCAAATTACAGTCGTCCATGTCCACCATGGAATCCGGGGAGAGAGTGCGGACCGTGATGCAGGGAGGACAGAGGAGCTGTGCAGTTCGTTGGCCGTTCCCTGTCTGGTTTTTCGGGAGGATGTACCTGGCTACGCAAAGGAGCAGGGGCTTTCCGAGGAAGAGGCGGGCCGGATTGTTCGTTATCGGCTTTTGAACCGTGTCAGGGAGGAAGAGGGAGCAGACTTGATCGCGGTAGCCCATCATGGGGATGATAATGCCGAAACCGTCCTGTGGAATCTGATTCGGGGAACAGGGCTTGGGGGTCTTGGCGGAATGCTGCCGGTGAGAAACGACATTATTCGTCCTTTGCTCTGCTGTAAGAAAAAGGAACTTTTGGATTATCTGAAACGGCGGCGGATTAGCTGGTGCGAGGATGAGACAAATGAATTGCCGGGATATACGAGGAATAGGCTTCGTCTGGAAATTCTTCCGGTCCTTGATCAGATCAATCCGAAAGCGTCGGAGCATATCTGTTATACGGCGGAAACGGTTAGCGAGGTCAGACAGTGGATGGAGCTGGAGGCAGAAAAGTGGATTGATCTGAACGGAAAAGCGGATGAAGGACAGACAATATTGCCTGCGGCGGCTTTGCACAAGGTCCACAGGGCGCTGCGGATGCAGCTATATCTGATGGCACTGTCAAAAGTGAATCAGGGAAACAGGTCGTTTGGGGATCTGGAGAAGGGGGCGCTTCATAATCTTTCCCGGAGGCATCTGCTTTTGATCGATGATCTGTTGGGACAGGCCCATAACGCGGCGGTACAGCTGCCTGAGGGCTTGTGGGCCTGGCGGCGGTATGACAGTCTGGTTTTGGGGAAACGGAGAGGGCAGCAGGAAAGGTTTTCAGGGGCCGAGAGCCAGGAAGCAGAAAAGCTTAGTGAAGCAGATTTTCCTTTTGTATGGAAAATTCCGGAGGGACTTTCTTTGCAAGGATTCCTGCGGTTTCAGTTATTGTCCTGGAATCATGGTGAAGCCGGAAACGACAGGAATGTGGATATCTGTGAAAAAATTCCTGAAAAGATGTATACGAAATGGTTTGATTATGATAAAATAAAAGATACTCTGTCGGTCAGAGCCAGAAAAACCGGCGATTATATCAGGATTTTGCCTGCGTATGGAAAGAAGACGGTAAAAGCGTTTATGGTCGATGAGAAAATTCCCCGGGAGGACCGGGATCAAATTTGCCTGCTGGCAGACGGAAGCCATGTTCTCTGGATCGTGGGTTATCGCGTCAGCGAAGGATATAAAGTGACGGATCATACAACAACCATACTACAGGTGACATATGAAAAATAATGGTGGAACATACTGAAAAATAGGAAACGGCTAAAGACGCCTGCTAACCATTACGAAGTATTTGGTAACAGGCGCTGAGTGTTTGCAGCGACAGGAGGCTGCGGAACGATCATTTGATACGGATGAGGAAGGGTATGACAGTATGAGCGAGAGAATACGGGTATTGCTGCCAGAGGATGAGGTAGACAAAAGAATCGGCGAGATCGGCCGCCAGATCAGTGATGAATATGCGGGAAAGAGTGTGCATCTGATCTGTGTTTTGAAGGGCGGCGTGTGTTTCACCTGCGAGCTGGCGAAACGGATCACAGTTCCGGTTTCCCTTGATTTTATGGCGGTGTCCAGCTATGGCGGAGGAACGGAATCCAGCGGCCATGTAAAGATTAAAAAGGATTTGGATGAGTCGCTTGAGGGAAAAGAGGTATTGCTGATTGAGGATATCATCGATTCGGGGAATACATTGTCCTGCCTTTTGGAGATTCTTAAGATGAGAAATCCGGCCAGTCTGAAGGTCTGCACCCTTCTGGATAAGCCGTCCAGAAGAGTCAGGGACGTGAAAGTGGATTACGTGGGCTTCTCCATACCCGACGAATTTGTGGTGGGTTATGGACTTGATTATGATCAGAAATACCGCAATCTTCCTTATATTGGGGTGGTAGAATTTGACGATTGATGACAGGCGGTCTGTTGTTAAGGAGGTACACAGTTGAGAGTGCAGAGAGGATTTGGGTTTTACCTCGGCCTTATGCTGCTGGTAATGCTGTTTTTATCGTTTGCCAGGCAGAGCTTTATGCTTGGTGAGCTTTGCAGCTACAATGAATACGTGACGGCGGTGGATCAGGGCGACGTGGCGACGGCCACAGTGACGCCGAACGCGGAGACACCCACCGGCAAGATTACCATTTCCACAAAGGACGGTGTGGAAAAACAATTATATGTGACAGATGTGAACCGGGAATTCAACCGTCTGAGTGAAGCCGGTGTCATTGTCAATGTAAACAATGTTCAGAAGGATAACCTGTTTCTGATCGTGGTGCTGCCGATTCTGGCCGGCATGGTGATCGTTGCGATTCTCGTGGTGATGCTGAACAATCAGGCCATGCAGGGCGGCGGCGGAAATAAGATGATGAATTTTGGCAAAAGCCGGGCCAGGATGGCGGATGGTTCGAAGCTGGTCACTTTCAAGGATGTGGCAGGCTTAAAAGAGGAAAAAGAGGATTTGGAGGAAATCGTGGATTTCCTGAAAAATCCTGAAAAATATATCCAGGTAGGGGCCAGAATCCCGAAAGGAGTTTTGTTAGTAGGCCCTCCGGGAACCGGTAAAACCTTGCTTGCAAAGGCTGTGGCCGGGGAGGCAGGCGTACCCTTTTTCAGTATTTCCGGTTCTGATTTTGTGGAGATGTTTGTAGGCGTGGGCGCCTCCCGTGTCAGAGATCTGTTCGAGGAGGCTAAGAGAAATGCTCCCTGTATCGTGTTTATCGATGAGATCGATGCCGTGGCGAGAAGAAGAGGCGCCGGAATGGGCGGCGGTCACGATGAGCGGGAGCAGACGCTGAACCAGTTGTTGGTGGAGATGGATGGATTTGGTGTCAATGAAGGCATTATCGTTCTGGCGGCTACCAACCGGGTAGATATTTTGGACCCTGCGATTTTGCGTCCTGGTCGTTTTGACAGAAAGGTGGGCGTTGGTCGCCCTGATGTGAAAGGGCGGGAGGAGATTCTTTCTGTTCATGCGGCAAAAAAGCCGCTGTCTGACGATGTGGATCTCCATAAGATAGCATTGTCTACTTCCGGCTTCACGGGCGCGGATCTGGAAAATCTGATGAATGAGGCGGCGATTCTGGCGGCCAGAGAGGACAGGGCCGTGGTCTGCCAGGCGGATATCAACCGTTCCTTTATTAAGGTAGGTATCGGCGCAGAGAAAAAGAGCAAGATTGTCTCAGAAAAGGAAAAGAAGATTACGGCTTTTCATGAGTCAGGCCATGCGATTTTATTTCATGTGCTGCCGGATGTGGGACCCGTCCATACGGTATCGATCATTCCCACGGGGATGAGCGCTGCCGGTTATACCATGCCTCAGCCGGAGCAGGACGACATCTTTAACACAAGAGGTAAAATGCTGCAGGATATTATGGTCAGTTTAGGCGGGAGAATCGCGGAGGAGCTGGTGTTTGACGATATCACTACCGGCGCTTCTCAGGATATCAAGCAGGCCACGGCCACAGCCAGAGCCATGGTTACAAAATATGGAATGTCCGACAGGGTGGGCATGATTCATTACGGCGACGATGATGACGAGGTGTTTATCGGCAGGGATCTGGCCCACACCAGAAGCTATGGGGAATCTGTGGCATCCATGATCGACGAGGAAGTAAAGCGGATTATCGACGAGTGCTATGGGAAGGCAAAAGAATTGATTTTGGCCCATAGGAATGTGCTTGATGCATGTGCCCGGCTGTTGATCGAGAAAGAAAAGATCGGAAGAAATGAGTTTGAAGCGCTGTTTGCGCCGAATGCTGCCATGGAAACGAATGGGTGAAATGCTCCGCAAAATAATATATGAAGATGAAATAAGATTTGCGTTTCCCAATAATATTAGAGAAAGAGCAGGCGATGTGGCTTTATGAATAAGCGCGCACTATTTTCAGATGAAAGTTCGGAATATAGAATCCCTGCGGAGCCGGAGATCAATCAGCCGGTTACTATTCGGTTCCGTACGGCAGCCGGAGATGTGGATCATGTATGGCTGATTCACAGAGGTGTCCGGCTGAAAATGGAGAAGTCTTTTTCCTATGGCGTTTTTGATTATTATTCTCTGACGATTCCGCTGCGGGAATCGCGGTATACTTATTATTTTAAAATTGCAAAAGGGGATCAGGTCTGTTATTACACAAAGGTGGGGGTTTCCGACGAGCCTTATCTGGAATGCAGGTTCTGGATTCTTCCGGGTATGAAAACACCTCAGTGGGCAAAGGGGGCTGTCTTTTATCAGATTTTTACCGACCGTTTTTGTAACGGCGACCCGACCAACGATGTGGTGGATGACGAGTATGCCTATATTGACGGCTGTCATGTGAAGAGGATCGATGACTGGTATCAGCCGCCCTCCGCTATGGATGTCCGTAATTTTTACGGCGGCGATCTGCAGGGCGTTTTGGATAAGCTGGATTATCTGCAGGACCTGGGCGTAGAGGCACTTTATCTGAATCCTATTTTTGTTTCGCCCTCCAACCACAAGTATGACACCCAAGATTATGATAATGTGGACCCTCATCTGGGTGTGATTGTGGAGGATTGTGACGGCGTACTGTCGGAGGATGAGGATGCCAGGGATAATCGGCAATCGGAAAAATATATCCGGCGTGTCACGGACGAGAGGAACCTAAAAGCAAGTAACGAGTTGTTTGCCCGGCTGGTGGAGGAGTCCCACAGACGAGGGATGTATGTGGTGATTGATGGCGTGTTCAATCATTGCGGTTCTTTTAATAAATGGATGGATAGAGAACAGATCTATGAGGGGCAGGAGGGATACGCGCCAGGAGCGTATGTGTCTGAGAACAGTCCTTATAGGGATTTTTTCCAATTTTATGAGGAACAGTGGCCCTATAACACCGCTTACGATGGATGGTGGGATCATGATACGCTGCCTAAGCTGAATTATGAGCAGTCGGCTACCCTGGCAGATTATATTATGGGGGTTGCAAAAAAATGGGTTTCCCCACCCTACTGTGCAGATGGCTGGCGTCTGGATGTGGCGGCGGATCTTGGGCATAGCGAGGAATACAACCACAGCTTTTGGAGGGAATTTCGCAGGAATGTAAAGGGGGTGAATCCGGAAGCGGTGATTATCGCCGAACATTACGGAAGCCCGGCAGCCTGGCTTTGGGGCGGGGAATGGGATACTGTGATGAATTACGATGCGTTTATGGAGCCGGTATCCTGGTTTCTCACAGGGATGGAAAAGCACAGCGACCATTACGAGGAAGGGCTTTTGAATAATGCGGAAGCTTTTTTTCATGCTATGGTATGGAATATGAACGCCTTTCATCAGTCTTCGCTTTTGACGGCGATGAATGAGCTTTCCAACCACGATCATTCCCGTTTTCTGACCAGAACCAACCATAAGGTGGGACGGCTGGGAGAGCTGACCAGTGAGGAGGCGGAGGAGGATGTAAATCTGGGTGTGTTCAGGGAGGCTGTGATGATTCAGATGACCTGGCCTGGAGCTCCTACCATTTATTATGGGGACGAGGCCGGTCTATGTGGTTTTACAGACCCGGATAACCGGAGGACTTACCCATGGGGCAGAGAAAATCACGAGCTGATCGAGTTTCACAGGAGCCTGATTCATATCCATAAAAATAACGAAGCGCTGCGTGCCGGTTCTCTGAAACCATTGGCGGCGGAATACGGCGTGATTGCCTATGGACGGTTTGTGGGTGAAAATATTTTAGTGGTTGCGCTGAATAATAATGATTCGGAAAAAACCATAAAGATTCCCGTTTGGGAGGTGGGCGTGGAGGATGGCGACGAGATGGAGCGTCTGATGCTCACTGACGAAAATGGTTATAATGTGGGTCGGCTCTGTTTCGAGGCCCAGGACGGCATGATTCAGCTGCAGCTGGGCGCTTATAGCAGTATCTTGTTGCGAAGATGCGCGGAATATTAAAAAAATTGAAAAATCTGTATCTATAGTTTTCAGCTTTCCAGGGCAGACTATCTGACACAGGACAGAACATAGAATGGTTACGTTTCATATAGTGACCGTCAATCCCAAATTTCTCTGTCCGGGAAAGGATGAAGATGATGAGCCCCAAAGAATTATCTTATTTAGAAGATGCGTTAGGCCATGAAACTTTTCTGAAAACCAAATGCTGCGATACCGCTTCCCAGCTTTCTGACACGGAGCTGCGCCAGTTTACCAGGGATATGGAAGAGCGGCACCAGCAGTTGTTCAACAAGTTCTACAACCTAGTTTGAGCCTTCAGCAAGTGTGCCGTGAAGCAACCATAGAAAATTAGGGAAGATGCGGAACAGGGAAACAGCATCGGACCGGATGGCAGGCAGATCAATTGCAGGACGCCGGAGGCGGCCGATATTGATCTCCGATAAGCCTGCCGGAAGGGAAGATGCGGAACAGGGAAACAGCATCGGACCGGATGGCAGGCAGATCAATTGCAGGACGCCGGAGGCGGCCGATATTGATCTCCGATAAG
>CAJUPT010000055.1:17798-24602 GCA_910588405.1 uncultured Lachnospiraceae bacterium
CGATATTGATCTCCGATAAGCCTGCCGGAAGGGAAGATGCGGAACTGGAAATCAGAAAGGAGAGATATCATGGGTGATAAAGAGAAAATGGAAGATCTTTTAATGAGCATTAAGGGTGTGTGCGACCTGTACCTGCACGGTGCAATCGAGTCAAACACCTCCAATGTACACTGTGCTTTCGACGAGGCGCTGAACGAATCTCTGAAAATGCAGAGCGAAATCTATCAGAAGATGGAGCAGAAGGGATGGTATCCCACAGAGAAAGCAGAGCAGAAAAAAATCCGGCAGGTAAAGCAGAAATTTGAAGGTAGAATGAACGCATAGGGTGATTATGCAAAATTATATGGCAGTATGCATGATAACCGGATATAAAGTTTAACCGGAAAGGCAGGCTTCTGAAAATGGAGCCTGTTTTTTTGCGGCTTGTTCACGTTATATCAGATAAGCTTTTTGTCGGATTTTGGTGAGAAAAACAGGAAATTCACCATACAGGTATTGCGTGCCGGCCTGATTTCTCATATAATTAAAACAACTACATATAACAGTCGGATATGAAAGCGAGAAGGATATGGGGATATTTGATTTTTTAAAGAAAAAGGGAGAGGACACGGCCGCAGCCACGGAAGGTCCGGAATCCAGGGAGTCGGAAGGCCGTCAGATGCTGAGAAGAATCAGAATCCATCTGAACGAAGATTTCCGGGATAATCAGGAGAGTGAAGAGGATATCAAGGCTTTTTCGATGATTCTTGAAAAAGAAGTGGGTAAATATATGGAACGGAAACGGCAGGAGCAGATGTCGGGAGATGCTATGCCGCTGTTTTATGTCTCAGGGGACTGTATGAGAGCATATGCCTGTATTCTGCCGCCGTTCAATGAAGGAAAGGATATGGAACCGGAACGTTTCCTTGAAGAGATGCATTATGAAGGGGTGGTTTCCGGCGTTGACGAGGAGGCGGTCAGGGAGCTGACCGAGACGAAGACCTGTTTGCGGGTCGTACAAATTGCCCGCGGAGAGTATCCTGAGGACGGAGTCGATGGGATGCTGGAGGAGCTGTATGAGCACAGATATGCCCAGAAGCCGGAGCTTGAGGAAGAGGAGATGCTTGCGGGATATGATTTCCGGAAAAAGAATCTGTTTCAGATTATCAGAGAGGGGGATGTCCTGTGCCGGATTATACCTCCTGTGCCGATGAAGCCGGGGTTCGATGTTTCAGGAGCTCCGCTGCAGGGCAAGGAAGGGACGTCAGCCCCTGTTCCCCAGGGAAAATATACCCGTGTTTCGGAAGACGGTTTGTCTTTGCAGGCGGAAATCAGCGGGATCGTGGTGATGGAGGGAGAGAATTTTTCCATCCGGAGCCAGCGGGTGTTGGAGCAGGATATCGATGCCGGCGTCGGAAATCTGAAATTTGACGGGGATATCTACATCCGGGGAACGGTAAAAGAGGGTGTGACCGTTGAGGCGACCGGGAATGTGATGATTCAGGGAGATGTCGAAAACGGCAGAATTTTGTCTGGGGGAACGATCTGTGTGCAGGGCGACGTGAAAGGGACGGGAAAAACCCAGCTGAAAGCAGACGGGCAGATTCAGTGCATTATTATGGAAAATGTGACAGCTGTGGCAGGGGAGGATATTTACGCGGGAATTATCGCCAATAGCAACGTGGTCAGCGAAAACGGTTCCGTCTATGCCATGATGGGTCGGGGGCTGATCTTCGGGAACAGCGTCACGGCAGCAAGATCTGTTTATGCAAAAAAAATCGGGAATATCTCCGGCTGTACCAATCGCGTTACCCTGGGTCTTGAGACGGAGCTGGAACGGAAGAAGTCGTCTGTAAACAGTGAGTTGGAGGAAATCGACCGGACCTTGGAGCAGATCCGAAAAAAGGTTTCCACGATGCAGATGTCCGGTAAAAGTCACCGCTACGATACGCAGGATGAATATAAGACGCTGCTGGAACAGCGCAATGTATACGGCGAATTAAAAAGGGAAAAATTCGCCGAGCTGGATACGTTAACTACGGCGATGCGGTCGATGCAGACGGGCAGTATTACCTGTGAGGAAATTTTTCCGGTGACTAATATCCAGATTGAAAAACAGTGTATTACCATTGAACAGAAGGAGACAGACTGTCAGATCCGTTTAGAGGGAGGACAGATTTTCCTGAGATAGTGTAAAATGTTTGGGGCTGTTTTGGAAATGTTGATTGCATGATACATTTTCGGAACAGCCCTGTATTATGAGTTCAAAGTTGTTTTGCGCTGCCGGTCGCGAAGTAACGGTAACTGTTTTATCGTTGCTTTTGTTTTATGGCTGCTTTATGGACCGTATCACCTTGCGTACTACGGACCGTTATGATATATTTATGTAGATAAAAGTGAAAAAACGGGGAGGAAATAACAATGGAGCGTGAAAAATTCAGTTCCCGGCTGGGATTTATCCTGGTATCGGCAGGCTGTGCGGTGGGTTTGGGGAATGTGTGGAAATTCCCTTATATGTGCGGCGAGTACGGAGGCGCCGCTTTTATTTTGATTTATCTGGTATTTCTGGCGATTCTGGGCTTTCCGATCCTGGTCTGTGAGTTTACGGTGGGCCGGGGAAGTCAGAAAAGCTGCGCCATATCCTTCCGGGAGCTGGAGCCTGAGGGGAGAAAGTGGCATCATTACAGGATTCTCGGGATTTCGGCCAATTATATTCTGATGATGTTTTATACGATGGTGGCAGGCTGGATGCTGTATTATTTCTGGCGGTGCCTGACCGGAGAGTTTACCGGGGCGGCGATGACCCCGGAGGAAGTGGCCGGGAAATTCTCCGCCATGACCCAGAATCCGGGTCTGATGACCTTCTGGATGGTGCTGGTGGTGGTTCTTGCCTTCGGCATCTGTTCTTTTGGCGTGCAGAAAGGCGTGGAACGGATCAGCAAGGTGATGATGATCGGTCTGTTAGGACTGATTCTGGTCCTTGCCGTTCATTCGGTGACGCTGCCGGGCGCCATGGAAGGCGTGAAATTTTACCTGGTTCCTGATTTTAAGGCTATGATGGAGATTGGCATGGGCAACGTGATATTCGGCGCCATGTCCCAGGCCTTTTTTACCTTGAGCATCGGCTGCGGCGCCATGGCTATTTTCGGAAGCTATCTGGGCAGAGAGCGGTCCCTTACCGGCGAGGCGGTCAATGTGATCGTTCTGGATACTTTTGTGGCACTGATGGCGGGATTTATCATTATCCCGGCCTGCTTCGCCTATGGCATCGAGCCGGGGGCCGGCCCGTCCCTGATTTTTATCACACTGCCGAATGTGTTTAACCAGATGGCAGGAGGACGGATCTGGGGGTCTCTGTTCTTTTTGTTTATGTCCTTTGCCGCATTGTCCACGATTATCGCGGTGTTTGAAAATATTCTGTCCTTTGCGGTCGATCTGTGGGGATGGAGCAGAAAGAAAGCGGTGTCGGTTAATATCGTGGCGATTGCGCTGCTGTCCATGCCCTGTGTCCTGGGCTTTAATGTGCTGGCAGGGATTCAGCCTTTAGGTCCAAACAGCGGAATTATGGATCTGGAAGATTTTCTGGTTTCCAGCAATATTCTGCCCCTGGGTTCTTTGATCTATGTGGCTTTCTGCGTTTCCAGAAACGGCTGGGGTTTTCAAAACTTCCTGGCGGAGGTTAACGCAGGGGACGGCATGCGCTTCCCGGAGAAGATGAAAGGCTATATGACCATAGGTCTGCCGGCGATTGTTGTCGTGATTTACCTGAAAGGGTACTATGACCTGTTCTACGGTAAAGGTATGGGATATTTTATTCCCTGGATGGTCGTGGCGTTTGCGCTGTTGGGGTTCGTGGCCTGGATGGTATTTGGGAAAAAGAAACAGTAAGCCTGTCTTTTGCCGGGCAAAGAAGCTGCAGACGGTTTATGGTCAGACACAGGAGGGAAACGGGCAAAGGTGGCTGATGATTGATCAGGAGGATAAAGGGCGTCTGTATGACGACATCTTGAAATTGATTCGGATTCGCAGGAACAGTTAGATTTTCGAAATGTGTAATACGGAAAAAGCGCGAAAAGAGAGAGGTAAACCAGCGGCAAATCAGGATTATACGCATGGTCAAACATTTTTGACATGAGCAAAAGCGGGCTATGTCAAAGAGTTTTGATAGCGGAAATCTTCCTTTTTGATTAAACTGTGCAGTGAGGAGGTGACGAAGATGGAACTCGGTAAACAGATAAAAAAATATCGAACGGAGGCAAATTTATCTCAGGAGGGATTGGCTGATAAAATTTTTGTTTCAAGACAAACCATATCGAATTGGGAAAATGACAAAAATTATCCTGATATTAAAAGCTTAGTGTTGATGAGCGAAGTCTTTCAAGTATCTCTGGATCATTTAATCAAAGGAGATTTAGAAAAAATGAAGAAAGAAATTGACTCACAGGAATACGCGAAGTTTCAAAAGGACAGTGCCGTTTTTACCGTATTATTTATTGCATTGCTGATAGTGCCGGTACCGCTCGTAATGCTATGGAAGTGGGTTGGAATGGCACTGTATCTATGTTTGTTTGGCATCGGAATGTATTTTGCCGTCAGAATTGAAAGGTATAAGAAGAAATACGATATTCAGACTTATAAAGAAATCGTCGCGTTTGCTAACGGGAAGAGTCTGGATGAAATCGAAAAGGCAAGAGAAGAAGGAAAAAGACCATACCAAAAAGCGTTCCTGGCCGTCGGTTCCGCGGTGCTGGTTGTTGTAATTGCGTTGGTGCTGGTTGCGGTAATGAAATTATTTTCTTGATTAAATGCCGGGCTGTTTCCGATATGGTACATAGGGGCGGTTGATTTGCCGTATACAATGGAGGAAGGATGTTCCATAGATGAAGATATTCTGACAGTGACAGATTGGAAGGTGTTAAGGCGGCGGATGGAAGAGAAGGGTTTACTGTGATTCTGGTTTACAGAATCCAAAACACCGGATGTAGCAATCAAATAGTAGCTTGCATCCGGTGTTTTGTTGCATAAGAATTTAATTCTGACGCAATCTTTCAACAGTTGATTTCTTCATCATACGATTTACAAATAGCGAAGGAACCAACCAACAAAAAGCAGTCAGAACAACTATAATGATAAACAACATCCAAACTGGGTAACTAAAAACTGCATATTCGACCATTCCAACAAAGGCTTGATACACAAGAAATAGTACTACATTTCCAAATGTCAAGCATAAGGCAAGTGAAATAAGGGCATATCAAAGTCCTTCCATTTGAAGCATCCGACGACATTGTTTTTTTGTCATACCGATACTCTCCATAACATACAACTCGTGTTTTCGTGCTTTGGTGTTTGTGAACATAATATTTGCAAAATTAAGAACGCCAATAAAAGCCAGAACGAAAGCAATTCCACCGCCTAATGTATAGAGTGTGATTTTGGCGGAATGTAACCCCTCTATCAATTCAGTTTTTGAAATTATAGAGATTTTGCCCGACTGACTGCAAAGTTCACGAATATCAGAAAGCGCCATTTTTTCGTTTGAGGAAGTGACATCAATTCCAAGTGACGAAATATATGCTTCGGGAGCAAGTTTCTCCATACCGGCATCACTAACAAAGACATAAGGCGCATCAGAGCTTAATCCGCCGTAATAACTGCTGGGAAGAAAACCGCCAATAGGAATTTCCATTGATTTATCATTTGGAATAACCTTATATTGATTTAACTGACCAGTTTGAAAATGAAGTGTCATATTATCTGGAAACAACTCTGGAGTATCACAGGCTATCAGGCCGTATTGACCTTGATAAAAGCCCTCATAGTCCATTCCCTTTTCTGTTATATAGTCTTTTATCTTGTCGGCTTCAATACTAACCAGTTGGGTGTAGAAACGGGTTGGGTATTGTTCGTAATAATCTGTGTCTGGAGCTTCCGTTCCTTGTGACTGGTATTTGTCTTGAATATATGGATAGAACACATCTTTGGAGTACTCCGGCATTATTGTCTGTTCTTTTTGTAAACTTATTTTGCTGACACCATCAATAGAAGTAAGTTCATTTATAAATTTTTCGTCAAAAAGCTGACTTTGCTTACCATTATATCCGAGCGCTAATGTTTGGTTTGTAAGTTCAATATCATATTCCATCTCATAATCTACAAAGTTATCGGCACTCATACTTTGGATTAAAAGTGTCACTATCAAACAAGAGGTAATTCCTAAAAAGATAGATAAAACAGCGAGAATGCTTTTCTTCTTTGTTCTTTGTATGTTTCGCAGAGCCATTCGCCACGCAGAAAAATGTCTACTTTTTAACTGTGACTTGCTTTTTCCTATCTCACTCTGATAATGTAAGGAAGTTACCGGAGAAACCTTTTTGGCAATTTGAATAGGTTTCCGAACAGAGAGAAAAACCATTATCAGTGAAAAAATTGCTGCTCCGAGATAAATAATAGGTTGTTGGACTACTGTAATACCACTGTTTGTTTCCGTTAAGGTACGGAGTGCCGCCGGGATGATGAAATGGGACAAAACAAAGCTTGTTAGTAATCCGGCTACAATTCCCAAGCAAGCAAGTTTTATAGCTTGTTTTGAGATAATTTTACTGATCTGAATAGAAGTTGTTCCAATAGTACGCAACTGTCCGTAAAACTGAATATCATTTGATATTGAAATATAAAAAATGTTATAAATCAAAAGATACCCACACAGAGCAATGCAAAAGCCAAGAACAATGCAAAGAACGATTGCTTGCAGATGAGAGTTGCTATCCAACAAATCGGGATTGTGCGCCCAGACGAAGGGCGGGTAGTCTAGCAGGTGAGAAG
>CAJUPT010000056.1:0-9680 GCA_910588405.1 uncultured Lachnospiraceae bacterium
TGGAATATGAAGATGATTTTTACAAAGAAATCTTAGATAAAATGGTTGTGAATGACAAAGACCATATTGATGTGTATTTGAACCTGCTCCCCCTCAAATGGAGCTATACGGTTGCAAAAAGCGTAAACTGTCCATAGGGTAAACCGCTCACGGGAAATCATCCACTGGAAGCTTCCCCGCACACAGAGCGAAAAAAAGCGAGGGCCCCTGAGATGGAACATTTCAGGGGCTTCTCTACCGATATCCGTCAGCACTCCCGCCACCTCTCTGTAGGGCATCGTATACCTCTGGGACAGATACCGCTGGGAGGCGGCCAGCTCGCCGTCGGGGCCGCCGAACTGGGTGAGGATCACCATGGCCATTTTGGGATCAGGTTTGCTGATCTTTACCGGATACTGTAATCGTTTCTCATAACTCCACATTAAAAATCATCTCCTTCCCAGGGCCAGGGGTCCTGCACCCAGTTCCAGCAGTTCATGCCTCCGCCCTGGCAGCCGCATCCGTCAGCGCCGGGGGCGGTGAAGCGGGTGGTTTCCTGGCTTAAGGGGCCGAACTGGCTGGTGTAGTCTGCAACGGCTTTTTTATAATAATTGCGGGTGGTCTCAAAAAATTGGATGGCTTCCGGGTCACAGGGATGGGTATCCAGGTACAGGGCCGCATCGTCCAGAGCGAAACCGGTTTCATAGATGACCTGCATCAAACGACATTTTTCATTCATTTTACACACCTCGAGCACAAGAATGGTTTATCCAGTTCCGGGAAAATGGTGCCTGCGTTCAGCCCTCTGCACAGGTCGTAGGTGTCATTCCATCTCTGCCAGGGAACATAGGCCATCGTTACGGGGAACTGATCTATATTTTCCCGCTCCATGGGAAACGGGGCGATCATTTCAGGAGGGTTGGGGTTGGAACCGGCGCAGCCGCAGTCCCGGTCCCGGGAGTAGCTTCTGGCAGGCATCGTGTATCCGTTCATCTGGCGGCCGGAACAGCCCTGCCGTCTCATATCATATCTGCTGTTATAACGTTCCATAAATATTAAGAGACTCCTTTATATCTGATTTAATATTAATGTATGCGGCGGGAAATATTATGGTGCGTTATCAGCCTGTGATCAGGCCGGACGTGTGGATTAAAATTTTATTTCATCGAGCATTTTGCACTGGCGTTTGCGGCAGAGAACTGGTATAGTTGTTACCATAACGCTAATTTATAAAACTGACAAATGGTTAGCGCAGAGAATGTGATGAACAATTGGATTTGAGATCAATAAGCAGATTGGACACACAATCAAACTATGAAACTATGAAATAGGAAAAAGGAGAGGACCAGAATGAATGATCTGACAAAACTAACAGTAAAAGCATTATATTCTTTAGAACACACAAAGGCGGCGGTGCTGCTGGAATCTGTGTCGTATCCCTGGGAGGCGCTGGAGAAAATCGGGGAGACGATCAAAGAAATTGGCAGCCGCCTGCCGAAAGAACTGTATGACCAAAAGGATGGGGATGTGTGGATTGCGAAATCCGCGAAGGTGGCTCCCACGGCCTATATCCACGGCCCGGCCATTATCGGCGAGGAGACGGAGGTGCGCCACTGTGCCTTTATTCGGGGCAATGCACTGGTAGGAGACCACTGTGTGGTGGGCAATTCCACGGAGCTGAAAAATGTCATCCTGTTTGACAATGTCCAGGTGCCGCATTACAATTATGTGGGCGACTCCATTCTGGGCTACCGTTCCCATATGGGCGCAGGCTCTATCACTTCAAATGTAAAATCGGATAAAAAACTGGTGATCGTAAAAGCGGGAGAGGAACGGCTTGAAACCGGGCTGAAAAAATTTGGCGCCATGATCGGCGACGGTGTGGAGGTGGGCTGCGGCACAATTTTAAATCCCGGCAGCGTGGTGGGTAAAAACAGCAATATTTATCCGCTGTCTATGGTGCGGGGATATGTGGCGGCAGATTCCGTCTATAAAAATCAGAATGAAGTAGTGGCAAAGCTTGATTAAAATGGTCAGGAAAACGTCATCGTTACCGCTCGGAATCCTGTTTCCCTGAGCTTTTGCGTTCCAGAAATACATTGATTTCCGCTCCCAGCAGGGTGATGGTCATGCAGAAATAAATCCAGAGCATGATCAGCACGATGGCGGTCAGGCTGCCGTAGGTATAAGAGTAATTGGAAAACTTTGTAATGTAAATCGAATAAAAAAAGGAAAAAACAGACCAGCCAAAGGTGGCAAAGATAGCGCCTGGAAACTGGTCTGTCAGGCTTACGTCCCGGCCCGGGAAAAAGCGATAAAGGAGCATAAAAAAGCCGGTGAGCAAAAAGGCCGCCGAGAAGGTTCGGATGCCCACGACCAGTATGGAGAAGTCACGGATGGCAGGCATCCGGTTTTCCAGAAAAATTTGAATGTTATTGCCAAACACCAGCAGGATCAGGACCAGCAGTAAGGCCGACATAAAAAACAGCGTGTAGAAGTAGCAGATCAGCCGCAGCCGTATATAGCCCACAGGCTTTTTGTTGGAATACACCTGGTTCAGCCCCCGCTCCACGGCCATAACCCCTTTGGAGGCGGACCAGATGGTGGTGACGGCGGTCACGGACAGGATGGTGTTAGAGGATTTGGAATAAACCTCGTGAACGATATTGTACAGGGAGGGGCGGAAGGTTTCCGGCACCACAAGGGTAAGGGTGGCCAGCATTTCCTCCAGGCTGTCCGGGGAGACAAACTGAATCATGGTCATGGCCAGCATCAGAAGAGGAAATGCCGAGATGACCAGGAAAAACGACGCCTGGGCCGCATAGACCGTAATTTGGTCCTCCGTCACCTGTTTTTTAAAGATATCTGCCTGAAGTAAAAAATTATGCATAGGTGAATCTCCATTTTCAGCATTTCCGGAAACAATATTAAAACGCTCCGTTTATAAATAGTACCATGCAAGCGGGTTTCCGGCAAGCGGTTATCGTTTTTTTACGGTACAGAAAAAATCGACAAAATAGTTGATTTTATGATTTTAATACGGTAAACTTTTTGTCATAAGGTATCTTGCAATGTGCAAAGGCCATGTACCTGACGGCATTGCAAAAGCATTGGGACGAATTAAAGGAGACATGGCATGGGTTTCAGAAGAAAGATAATGGACAAGCTTACCATCATTTATATAAAAGCCAGCCACTGCATGGAACGGAATAAACTGAATATGTATATTTCCACGCTGGAGCGGGAAATTCAGGATATGAAGCTGCAGATCGGCATAGTATGTTATGACCGGTGGAAAAATGACCGGCTGCGAGTGGAGGACATCGAAGAACTACTGAAAATAATCGACGGGAAAAATGAGGAGATTGAGAAACAGAAGGAACTGATTTTACAGTTATCTGAGCAGGAAAAGCGTATTTTGGGAAAAGCAGCCCCGGTCGTTTTGCCCTTTGCGCCGATCCCGTCAGTTTCGTCAATTTCAGCGGCGGCAGAGATGAAAGACATAAAAGAAATAAAAGATACGGCGTGTCGGAGTGATGCTGAATATGTGGAACCGGCCGGCAGGCCAGACAATGAGCAGCAGCCCTCCGTGTTGGAGTTTCAGCGTTATCATAGATGAAAAAAGTTTTGATTGAGTCCTGACGGAAAATATTTCTAAGATTATTTAAAAAAGTTGTTAGTTTTTTGAATAATCCAGAATATGGATAAAAAAATTGAATTTGTTAATAAATTAAATTGAAAAGGTGTTGAAACTGTGAACTTTTTGTAGTATAATGAGTTCCGACACAATTTCTGTGCCAGAACATTTAAAATGAAAAAGAAAAGGAGAAAACGAAATGAAAAAGAAAGTTTCCGTTTTAATGGCTCTGGTAGTATTGAGCTGCATGGTGCTGATGGGATGTTCCTCTCAGAAGCTGGTTCCGGCCGATCAGGTAGTTGGCGCTCTGTTCCAGCTGGCAGCGATGGACGATGCCGCCCCGATGAAGGATCTGCTGGGTTTTGCATCTGAAGAGGATGTGCGTTCCGCTCTGATGGAAGACGGCGGTTCTGATCTGGTGGAAGAACTGGAGAAACAGTTCACCGATGCCGGAATCGAGTTCAGCACCGAAGAAGTGGAAGAAATGAAGAACGACATTATCAGCCTTCTGAAGAATACCCCTTACACGGTTGAGCTGACTTCCGAAGAGAAGGATAAATGTGTCGTTACGCTGAAAGTAAACGGTTACTCCATGGCTGATATGACAGAAATCGCCATGACGACGCAGCAGGCGGCTCAGGACGCACTGACCGAGGATCAGCTTGCAGCGATCCAGAGCGGCGACGCCGATGCCCTGAACGAGTTTATGCATACATA
Organism: uncultured Lachnospiraceae bacterium; assembly: GCA_910588405.1. Lineage (GTDB taxonomy): Bacteria > Bacillota > Clostridia > Lachnospirales > Lachnospiraceae > Paralachnospira_A. Next base: position 4,334 of record CAJUPT010000056.1, read on the forward strand.
TATGATGGATTACATGAAGGCAGTTTCTCAGATGAGCCCGATGGAAGAGGCTACCGAGATCACTGTTGAGTGCGAAAAGGTTAAAGTTGACGTAAGCGGCAAGGAGCAGGTATGCTGGATGCCTCTGAGCCTGGATTCCTTCGGCAACGATGTTGAAGCTGCTATTATGCAGTAATGGTTTTTGCCATTTGTCGATGAATTTTTAGTTATTACCGGAAGATCGACTCTTGACAACCTTGTTTTTTGTGTTAGAATGGTCATAGCAAACGGATCAAACAGTCCGTTTGCTATGACCATAATTGATTTTGGAAAAAGCATTGATGGCGAGGCTGCGGATCACGGATCGGCTGCCGCAGATATCTGTCTTCTGTCAGAGAGAGGGGGCCACCGGCTGAAAGCCTCCTTGAGTTCAGTCAGATATCAACCTTCCCGCCGGAGCTTCAGAGCTGAACGTACATGGTAAAAGTGTTCCTGGAATGTCCCCTTCTTCGCAGCGGGACTGGAAAAAGCCTGTATCGGCTTTACTGTGTGTCCAGTAGGTTTTGACGTCCGTACACGTTACGTATGCTGAGTGTCTGCCGTAAGGCAGGAATCAGGGTGGTACCGCGGAATCAGTCCGTCCCTATGTTTTTTAGGGGCGGTTTTTTTGTATCATAGGGAAGTTGCGGAACTATCAATATGAAGGAGAGAGACATGAAGGAAAAACTGGAACAGATTAAAGCAGAGGCGCTGGCGCGGATTGAAGAAGCCGGTGCTCTGGAAAAGCTGAATGATATCCGGGTGGCTTATCTGGGGAAGAAGGGTGAGCTGACCTCGGTATTAAAAGGCATGAAGGACGTGGCGCCTGAGGATCGTCCCCGGGTGGGGCAGATGGTCAATGACGTGCGGGCTCTTTTGGAGGAGCGGCTGGAAAACGCAAAAACCGTGCTGGCCAGAGCGGCCAGGGAAGAACAGATGTCCAAAGAGGAAATCGACGTCACCCTGCCGTCCCAAAAGGCGGAGATCGGCCATAAGCATCCGAACACGGTGGCATTGGAGGAAGTGGAGCGGATATTTATCGGCATGGGATATGAGGTTGTGGAAGGCCCGGAAATAGAATATGACTACTACAATTTCGAGGCGCTGAACATCCCGGCCAATCACCCGGCCAAGGACGAGCAGGATACTTTTTATATCAATGATAAAATCTTACTTAGAACCCAGACCTCCCCGGTTCAGGTCAGAACAATGGAGCGTCAAAAACCGCCGATCCGTATGATTGCGCCGGGCCGGGTATTCCGTTCCGACGAGGTGGATGCCACCCATTCCCCCTCCTTTCATCAGATTGAGGGAATGGTCATTGATAAAAATATCACATTTGCCGATTTGAAAGGTACGTTGGCGCAGTTTGCCGTGGAACTGTTCGGAGAGAATACGAAGGTAAAATTCCGCCCTCATCATTTTCCGTTTACGGAGCCAAGTGCCGAGGTGGATGTGACCTGTTTTAAATGCGGTGGTGCCGGATGCCGGTTCTGCAAGGGTTCCGGCTGGATAGAGATTTTAGGCTGCGGCATGGTTCATCCCAAGGTGCTCCGCATGAGCGGCATCGACCCGGAGGAGTACTCCGGATTTGCCTTCGGTGTGGGGCTTGAGCGGATCGCTTTATTGAAATATGAGATTGACGATATGCGGCTGCTTTATGAGAATGATATTCGGTTTTTGAAGCAGTTCTAAAAAATAAAAACAGCAAAGATCCGAACAAGCCCCGAAAGGATTTACGGACGTATAGCGGCCGGAAATTTTTCCTAAGCAAGGGGTTTGGGAGGACTGTAGCGGAACTTAATATAGGAGATATAAGCTTATGAATACAGCATTATCATGGATCAAAGCCTACGTGCCGGATCTGGATGTGACGGATCAGCAGTATACGGACGCGATGACGCTGACCGGGACAAAGGTGGAAGGCTTCGAGAGGTTAGATAAAAATCTGGAAAAAATCGTAGTGGGACAGATCCTGTCCATAGAGCGCCATCCCGATGCGGACAAACTGATTGTCTGCCAGGTGGATGTGGGAATGGAAACCGTTCAGATTGTAACCGGCGCGCCCAATGTGAAGGTGGGAGATAAGGTGCCGGTGGTACTGGACGGCGGCAAGGTGGCCGGCGGCCACGACGGCGGGCCGCTGCCGGAAAACGGTATTAAGATCAAGAAAGGAAAGCTGAGGGGTGTTGTTTCCAGCGGTATGATGTGCTCCATCGAGGAGCTGGGATCTTCCAGGGATATGTATCCGGACGCGCCGGAAGAGGGCATTTATATTATGAAGGAGGATGCGCCGGTGGGCGCTGACGCCATCGAACTTCTGGGGCTGCGGGATACGGTATTTGAGTATGAAATTACCTCAAACAGGGTGGATTGTTACAGTATTTTAGGAATTGCCAGAGAGGCGGCCGTGACCTTTGGAAAAGCATACTGTCCGCCAAAGCCTGCGGCGACCGGAAATGAGGAAAAAGCTTCTGATTATATTCAGGTAGAGGTTCAGGATGAAGGGCTGTGCCCCCGTTATTGCGCGAGGGTGGTGAAGAATATCAAGATCGGGCCGTCGCCGGAATGGATGAAGAGAAGGCTGGCGGCTTCGGGCATCCGTCCGATCAACAACCTGGTGGATATCACCAACTATGTGATGGAGGAGTTCGGCCAGCCCATGCATGCTTTTGACATGCGTAATATTGCGGGAAACAAGATTATCGTGCGCAGGGCGGCGGACGGCGACGAGTTCCAGACGCTGGACGGCCAGATGCGCAAGCTGGATCACGATGTGCTGATGATCTGCGACGCCGAAAAGGAAATCGGCATCGCCGGCATTATGGGCGGTGAAAATTCCAAAATCGTAGACGACGTGACCACCGTTTTATTTGAGGCGGCCTGCTTCGACGGAACGAATATCCGTCTTTCCGCCAAACGGCTGGGCATGCGGACTGACGCTTCCGCCAAGTTCGAGAAGGGGCTTGACCCGAATAATGCCCAGGCTGCCATCGACCGTGCCTGCCAGCTGATCGAGGAGTTAGGCTGCGGTGAAGTGGTAGGCGGCATGGTGGATTGTTATCCCAACCCGAAAAAACCCTGGAGAGTGCCTTTTGACTGGCAGAAAGTGAATAAGCTGCTGGGTACGGACATTCCCGAGCAGGAGATGCTTCATATATTTGAGCGGCTAGAGCTGGGTTACGACAGCGAGAAGAAGGAGGTTATCGTTCCTACCTTCCGCCAGGATCTGGAATGCGGCGCCGATATCGCGGAGGAAGTGGCCAGATTTTTCGGTTACGATAAGATACCCACCACATTGCCGGGCGGAGAGGGTACGGCAGGGAAGCTGTCCTTTAAGCTGCGGGTGGAAGAGCTGGCCAGAAGCGTGGCGGAATACTGTGGCTTCTCCCAGGCGATGACCTACTCCTTTGAAAGCCCCAGGGTGTTTGATAAGCTGTCCCTGGCCGCGGATGATCCGATGCGCCGGGCGATCACCATTATGAATCCGTTGGGAGAGGACTACAGCATTATGCGTACCAGCGTCATTAACGGTATGCTGACATCGCTGTCCGTCAATTATAACAGAAGAAATAAAAATATTCATCTGTATGAGCTGGGAAATATTTACCTGCCCAAGGAATTGCCGCTTACGGAGCTGCCGGATGAGCGGATGCAGCTGATGCTGGGCTTCTATGGCGACGGCGATTTCTTCGCGATGAAAGGGGTTGTGGAGGAATTTCTGGAGCAGGCGGGGCTGAAAAACAAGCTGGTCTGCGACCCGTCCCGAAAAAAACCTTTCCTGCATCCCGGACGCCAGGCGGAGCTGATTTATGACGGAAAGGTGATCGGCTGGATCGGCGAGGTGCATCCGGATGTGACGGACCGGTATGAGATAGGCGAGCGGACATATCTGGCTGATCTGGATATGCCGGGTATTACGGAGCTGGCTTCCTTTGATAAGAAGTATGTTGGCATCGCCAGGTATCCGGCAGTGACCAGGGATATCAGCATGGTGGCGAAAAAGGAAATCCGTGTGGGTCAGATTGAGGAAGTGATCGAAAAATTCGGCGGGAAGCTTTTGGAAAGCTATCATCTGTTCGACGTTTACGAGGGCAGCCAGATTGCGAAGGGCTATAAGTCGGTGGCCTATTCCATTACCTTCCGGGCAAAAGACCGGACGCTGGAGGATAAGGAAGTGGGCAAGGTGATGGATAAGATTCTCGGCGGGCTGAAAGAGCTGGGGATCGAGCTGCGGATGTAGGACGATGCGAAAGTAGGACGATGCAAATAAAAAAACCGGGCGGATTTTAGCCGGATGATAAAGAAATGGATATCTATAAACGAATCGGCGCCGTATGCCGGATGATCCCGGAAGGCGCTGTGGCCTCCTACGGCCAGATCGCTCTGCTGTGCGGAAAGCCCCGGAATGCCCGGCAGGTAGGCTATGCGTTAAAGCATGGCCTGGCCGGGCAGGCGCCCGCCCATCGGGTGGTAAATGCTAAGGGGCTGTTAAGCGGGGCAGCCAGCTTTGAAACCTACGATATGCAGAAAATGCTACTGGAAGGAGAGGGCGTGTCCGTGACCCGGAAGGAAGAAGGCTGGCATGTGGATCTGGCACGGTACGGGTGGAAACATACGCTGGAAGAAGCTCTTCTGTTGGAAGAATATTTCCGAGAGGAAGGAATATAACAGAAAAAAAGAATCCGACGCCACACCTTTACGTCGGATTCTTTTTTATGTTTAAAAATATTCCGTGATTAACTACGCCATACCGTTTACAGCTTTGGTTAGACGGGAAACTTTTCTGGATGCGTTGTTCTTGTGATAAACGCCCTTGGTCTCCGCCTTGGCGATCGTAGAGATAGCAGCCTGTAACTGTGCCTGTGCGGCAGCCTTGTCGCCGGCTACGATAGCAGCATCTACTTTCTTGATCGCAGTCTTAACGCCGGATCTCACCGCTTTGTTTCTTGCAGCTCTGGTGCGGCTTACTAAAATTCTTTTTTTAGCAGACTTGATGTTAGCCAATGTGTACACCTCCAATTATTTGATAATCGCAGTACTGGTTTGCATGAAAGCTGAAATCCGGACACGGTCGGATATTTCTGACTTTAAATGTAAACGTTCGTTATGCGGCCACAATGACGGTAGTAACCGCACAGCAACAAATGTCATGAAAGCTGTCCGCCTCCATAACATACTATAGTAGTTTAGCGGATATTTTCCTGCCTGTCAATACATATTCTGAGAAAAAAAGAAAAAAATAGATAAAAACAGCGGCTGCGGCAGTAGCGGAACTATAACAACGGAAGCCCCTGAGATGCACGGAAGGATTAACAGACATGGAACA
>CAJUPT010000056.1:9780-23825 GCA_910588405.1 uncultured Lachnospiraceae bacterium
TGGCTGGAAATTCTTCCAGGTTAAAGTGTATCGAAGGGGCAGTAGCGGAACTATAACAGCAAAAGCCCCTGAGATGCACGGAAGGATTAACAGACATGGAACATGGCTGGAAATTCTTCCAGGTTAAAGTGTATCGAAGGGGCAGTAGCGGAACTATAGATAGGAGAGTGAAAATTATGGACAGACGGAAAATCAGGACAGACCTGGCGGTGGAGGAGCAGGAGCGCCTCACGGAGGAGGCGGAGCGGATCAAAGGGGTGATTCTGGAAGAGGATGAGGAGCCGCCGGACGTGCACATTACCAGGGTGCGGATTTTGGACGAGGAGGGAGCCAGGGTGATGGGGAAGCCGGTGGGAACCTATCTGACCCTGGAATCCCGCCGTATGTCCCAGGAGGATGAGGATTATCACAGGGACGTGTCGGAGGTCTTTGCGGAGAAGCTGGAAGAATTGCTGCCAAAAGGGTGGAACAGCCTGCTGGTGGCGGGACTGGGCAATCACCATGTTACCTCGGATTCCCTGGGACCCAGGGTGGTGGACAACCTCTGGATCACAAGGCATCTTGACCGCACCGGGCGTATGATCAGCGGCATTGTGCCCGGGGTCATGGCTCAGACCGGGATGGAGAGCGCGGAGATTATAAAAGGAATTGTCCGGGAAACCAGGCCGGACGTGGTGGTGGCCATCGACGCCCTGGCAGCCAGAAGCGTACACCGGCTGGGCTCCACCATTCAGCTCAGCGATACCGGCATTCAGCCCGGTTCCGGCGTGGGAAATCACAGAAACAAGCTGAATCAGGAAAGTCTCGGGGTGCCGGTGATCGCCGTCGGCGTGCCCACGGTGGTCAGCGCGGCGGCCATTGTCTATGACACGCTGGATGCGCTGACCACTGTTTTGGAGCAGAGCGAGGTGACCAGTTCTCTTTCAGGAACGATTAAAAGCATGGATATGGACGACCAGTACAGGCTGATTCAGGAATTGCTGCATCCCAGGCTTGGCCCTATGTTCGTAACGCCAAAGGATATCGATGCCGTGGTGAAACGGCTGAGCTTTACGATATCGGAGGGAATGAATATGGCCTTCCATGCATAAATTTTAAAGTGGAAGAATGGTGGAATTTTCAACAGAAGGCGTGTGTATGGGAAAGAAGGCCGCGGAATGGCTGTGCTGCCTGATACTCTGCTTTTGTATTGTCATGAATGTGGAGACGGCGGTCAGGGTTCAATATCCGAAAATTTCATATGTGCTGGGAAAAGGCTCCGGCAGCCAGGGGATTGAGGACATGGCGGATCAGTTTCTCTCCTTCCGGACGCCTCTGTTTTCCTATATGAAGGATATGAAAAAACAGGAGGCGGTTAAGAGCCAGGACCCGGCCTACGACAGAATTCGGGCTGGTATGGACGGATATGCCTATGGAGCCGAGGATTATGAGGAGATTACGGAGGGGCATCAGACAGAAGCGGCATATCAGCAGTATGCGGCTTCTGGCGGCACAGGGGAGCAAAGCGCCGCCGGGGAGCCGCAAGCCGCCGTGGAGGAGACCGGCGATCCGGCCGGCTTCCAGGACGGACAGGAGGATCAGGCCAGAGAAGCCGCCGGGCAGAACATTACATATTCCATGGAACAGCTTTCAGATTTTCAGTTTCTGGTAAAAAACCTGTACTTTGTCCATCCCAACACAGGGGTAGATCCGGAGCTTTTGAACGCATCGGCCATGCTTAACTATGACGCCCATATGTCCACGCCGCCGGATCAGCCTCAGATTCTGATCTATCACACACATGCCAGCGAATATTTCTCGGATTCCGACGCGAATAACCCGGATACGCTGATCACGGGGGTAGGAGAACGGCTGGCCGGGCTTTTGCGGGAGCGATATGGTTTTAATGTGATCCATGATACCACTCTGTTCCCTTACCAGCAGGCCTATTCTCAGGGATTGAACCGCCTGACCCAGATTTTAGAGGAAAATCCGTCGATCGAGGTGGTGATCGACCTGCACCGGGACGCTGCGGAGGGCAATCACTATGTAACGGAAGTGGACGGAAAGCAGACCGCCCAGATTATGTTTTTCAACGGCGTATCCCGCTCCACGGACGGCCCCATCGATTATCTGGAAAACCCCTATGTCTCGGAAAACCTGGCCTTCAGCTTTCAGCTGAAAATGGCGGCCGACGCTTTGTATCCCGGCTTGACCCGGAGAAATTATCTGAGAAGTTACCGTTATAATCTACATATGCGGCCAAAATCCGTACTGATCGAGGTGGGGGCGGAGACGAACAGCCTGGAAGAAGAACTGAACGCAGTGGAACTGCTGGCGGAGATTCTGGCAAGTGTGCTGAAAGGGGATGGATAAAGTCAGGCAGGGGTTTCCCTGCCTGTGTTCAATGCGGGTTTTAAATACACTTCGTTTTTATTGTATAACATGTCTGGCTTTTTTAAAGACCGGGTATGTTTTATGAACTAATTTTCAAAAAATCTCATAGAAATTATTTATTTTTTTTTGATGCACAAATGATTGAAAAGGGTTATAATTTTATATGGTATTTAAGAAACATCAGAAAAAGGAGTATGGAATGAAATGATGAAAGCAACTATTTTTAAGAGTTCGAAAACAATTATTTTAACGCTGAGCCTGTTGATCTGCATTGGCCTGCTGAGCGGCTGTGGCAAAAAGGCGGATGACAGCCAGGCAACTTCTGCTGCAGGAGCCGGAACGGAAACGACGGAACAGAAGGAGACGGCCGATCGGAAAGAAACGGATCAAAGGGCAGAGGCTGTTACTGAAACAGGTACGGACGCAACCGGCGAGACAAAGGAAAAGTCTGATCAGACGAGGAAACCGGCAGGAACGACGGAAGGGGCACAGACAGCTGAATCCCAGGAAACCTCCGACGTACAGACAGAGTCTAAAGCGGGAGACTCCGGAGCGGGCAAGGCCGGCCTTCCAGGCGATTTCCCGATGTCCTTTACTTTTTCCAGCGGCGCTGGCGGCTGGCGGACATGGCTGACCCTTTACGCCGACGGCACCTTTGAAGGGCAGTATTCGGATTCGGAGATGGGAGATATCGGGGATGGATATCCGAATGGCTCTTACTATATTGCTGATTTTACGGGGAAATTCGTAAATATTCAAAAGGTGGACGAGTTTTCCTATTCGATGGAGCTGGATGAAGTCACCCTTGGGCGTGAGCCGGGGACGGAGTGGATTGAGGATGAAATCCGCTATGTTGCGGCGGAGGCTTACGGTCTGGACGGAGGAAAGGAGTTTGTTTTCTACACGCCGGAAACGCCGGTTGCAGGATTGTCCGAAATGTTTTTAGGATGGTGGCCCGGCCGTTTCATGGAGCCGGCCGCGGAAACCCTTTCCTGTTATGGGATTTATAATAAGGCGGAGGAGACGGGATTTTTTACGGACTGAGGGGGCCTTCTCGCTTCAAAGGGTTCACCAAAAAACCTCCCACTCTAATGGGAAATGCAAGATTATAAAGTTAATCCAAAAACTTTTTCTTCGCAATCCCAATAAAAGAGGAGGTGAAGCAGGGCTTGTGTCGTATTTAATGCTGTTTTGTCGAAGGGTATAAGGCGTGATTGTATACTAGAGGCGGTGTGTAAGGCATGAAAGAAATGAATATGGAATCAACAGACCCCCATCGCTATGACGATATGCTGGATTTGCCCCACCATGTTTCTGCCACCCACCCCCATATGTCTCGGGCGGACAGGGCCGCTCAGTTTTCTCCGTTTGCGGCTCTCACTGGCTTCGGCGCAGCCATACAGGAGACAGGAAGGCTGACTGAGGAACGGCTTGTGCTGGAGGAGGATATGAGGCGAGAGCTGGATGAGAAACTGCAGTTGTTAAAGGAACAAATTCAGACATGTCCGGCGGCTTCCTTTACATATTTCCTTCAGGATGAAAAAAAGGAGGGCGGTGAATATGTGACGGTTGCGGGAAATGTGAAAAAAATCAGGGAAACTGACAGAATGGTTGTTCTGACAGACGGGACAAGGATTCCTGTTGAGGATATTATAGAGATAAGTGGCTTTGGAGGCGGTTATTAGGAAAGGGCTTTAATGGCTCGTATAGGCTGTGCCGTAAATTGGATTTTATGATGTGCGTTCGGAGTACGTCATGATGAAAAGAGGATTTGCCATGAATGATAAAACCAAATATGAGATTATGAGGAACAGGGAATTGTTAAAAGGCTACCAGGCATCGGATGTGGGCGCGGAGAAACCGGATCAGTCCCAGGGGCTTCCCTCTGTTCCCAGCCTGTTAAAAAAGAAAGGAACGAAAACCGTTTCTCTGCCTGTGGATTTTAGGAGGCTGTCCTGCAGTGGAACAATGATGGAACTGCTGCAGGCACGGGAGAGCCGGCGGAAATATGGGGAGGAGGCTCTTTCCCTTTTAGAATTGTCTTTTCTCCTTATGAGCACCCAGGGCATCCGCCATTATGCGGGCCATAAGAATCCGGTTACGTTCCGGTATGTCCCTTCTGCCGGTTCCCGCCATGCTTTTGAGACTTATTTGTTTGTCAACCATGTGGAAGGATTGAAGCAGGCCGTATACCACTATCTTCCGGAAAGCCATGAGCTGGAACTGTGGGATGACCGGCCGGATTTTCAGGATGAGTTAAGCGATGCCCTATGCGGCCAGCGTTTTGCCGCAGAAGCGCCGGTTCTCTTTGCCTGGGCAGCCATTCCCTACCGGATGGAATGGCGCTATGGCTTAAAGGCGGCCAAATATCTGTTGATTGATGCGGGGCATGTGGGCGAAAATCTGTATCTGGCCTGTGAGGCCATAGGCTGCGGCACCTGTGCCATCGGCGCTTATGACCAGGAGCGGATGGATGAACTTTTAGGATTTATGCCCGGTCCGTCCGCAGACCAGGACTATATGTGCACGGTGTATGCTGCGCCGGTGGGAAAACAGTGAAATTATGTGGTGCTGCTCCAGGAGATGCTGGGAGGGAGAAAACGGGGAGCTGAAGGCACGAAGGACTGTATTTTAGTTGAAGCGTCAGATAGGAAATCGCCAGGCCGTTAGTTTATCCCGTAATAATCCTGGCAATTTCCCTATAATTGTTCCTGTAATGCTGTTCCGCCCTGGAATAGTGCTCCAGGCGTTCCATCACTTTTGCCATGTCTTTCAAATCTTCGGTGGTGATCGAGATGGCTGCGCCCCGCCGTTTCAGTTCCGCGATGGTCATCGTGTCCTCCGGCGTATCCTTCCGTTCTAGGAAAGCTGCGCGGGCGCCGGCCAGCATGATTTCCGAGACGGTAGTCCAGCCGGCCTTGGCGATGCAGAAATCCGCGGCCTTGACATAATCCTGGGAGTTGCCCACGGATTTGTCCAGCGTTTCCACATTTTCGCCCTTTAGGCGCAATGCCCCCGCGCTGATAAAATCATAGGGCAGCCCGCCGACATTGATGTCGAAATCCAGTCCCATGTTGCTGCCGCCCAGGGAGAGAAAGACGATTTTCCGGCGGTGCCGTGATTTGATCTGTGTCACTGCGTTTTCATGGAAAGGCCGTGCCGTGAATCCAATGTCGGTATGTACCGGATAACGCGTTTTCGTGGGAGGGTTGGCAAGGTCATACATCAAAACGGCGTCGGCGGCTTCAAATGCTTTTCGGTAGCGTGCCAGCAATTCTTCCGGCAGAAACCATCCGTACTGGTCAAGCCAGGTGAAGCTTGCCATCAGAATGCAGGGTGTTCCGGCCTCCCTTGCCGCCTCCAGCGCCCAGGGCGCGATGTCCACCACAAACCGGTCGGCGCGAAGCCCCTTTGCCATGGCGGTAAGCTTTGGCCAGCTAAGGAGATGGCGTCTGACTGTTTGGATGGTGGCTGCCGTGTCAATTGACAATGTGCCGGGCTTTACTTCCAGCCCGGCATCCGTGTTGCAGACGATTTCCCGAACCGGCTGTGCCAGATACTGCCGTGCCATGGCCATCTGCCGGTTCCCTGTAACCAAAACCACCTCATGTCCCAGTTCTTTCACGGCTTTGATGACAGCTACATTGCGCATAATATGGCCGAAGCCGTGATCAGAGATAAAAAATGCGATTTTCATATCGGTGAATGTCCTCGTTTTCCATTTGGAATGTTTGTTTTGTTTAAATTCCGGTATTCCCGCGGCGTACAGTTATAAAACCGTTTAAACAGCCTGGCAAAATTGCTGGGGCTGTCGAAGCCGCACAGGGTCGCCGTATCAGAGATGCTGGCAGCCGGATTTTGCAGCAGCAGCTTTGCTCCCTGCATAACCCGGTATTTCAATAAATACTGGATCGGGGAGAGCTGGATGGTTTTCCGGAAGCAGCGCAGGCATTCCCGTTCGCTGATATCGGCGGCCTTCGCGATATCCGCCAGGGAGATATCCTCGGAAAAATGATTGTCGATGTATTCCAGCATTTTTCTGATGCGGAGGTTGTCCTGGTTTAAAGGGGTGTTTTCCGGATCTGCCTGGGGCTTAAATTCCCCATAGAGAAAGAGGCAGATGTGGGACAGCATGTCCCGCACGGTAAATTCAAATCCATAGCTGTCCCGGGCAAGGGCGTCAAAGGCGCTGCAAAACCATTGTGCAACCTGTTCATTGCTGCCGGCCTTGGTTAAATGGCCGGAAAAAGAGCAGCAGGATAAAAGGGGCAGCATATATTTCCGGGCAAATACGGAATCTGCGTTTCCTGTAACCAGTGCAGGGCTGAAAACAAGGGAGAGCAGGTGGCATTCCGGGGCGGCGGTACAGGAATGGAGCATGTTTGCGTTGATTGCGATACAGTCGCCCGGTTTTAGCAGAAAGGATTTTGACGGAATTCTTACCTTCATCTGCCCGCTTTCCATATAGATGATTTCAATCTCCTCATGCCAGTGCCAGGGGATCGTGTCTTCCGGCTTGTCCGTATAATAAGAGGAATACCCTGCACAGGGAAAACCCAGATCCCCATGGGGGCGGAGCTCTTTTGCTGTCTTATCCAGATTTAGGGAGCAATGCTGTAATGCCATGGGAGCCTCCTCGCGAATTTGGCGGTTTTCTTATATTATACGTCTGAAAATGTATTGAATCAAGGGCTTTTTGGCGGTATTCTTTTGGCATGACAGAAGAACGGAAGCCGGCGGAAACAGATGGCCGGGGATACCAAGAATCTGTCAGGAATATGAACTGAAGACACCGGGGATATTTGAACCGGGAATCTTTGCAAAAGACTTGATGAAATAAGCAGGAGGAGAATAAGATGTTTCAATTACTGTTGGTGATCATTTATCTGGCATTTATCAGCCTGGGGCTTCCGGACTCTCTGTTGGGTTCCGCATGGCCTGCCATGTATCAGGAGTTCTCGGTGCCTGTCTCCTATGCAGGCGGGATTTCCATGATTATTGCCGTGGGAACTATTATTTCCAGCCTGCAAAGCGACAGGCTGACAAAGAGATTTGGGACGGGAATGGTTACGGCTGTCAGCGTGCTGATGACCGCCGCCGCGCTGTTTGGGTTTTCCGTCAGCCACTCCTATGCCGCCTTATGCCTGTGGGCAATTCCCTACGGGCTGGGGGCCGGGAGCGTGGACGCTTCCTTAAATAATTATGTAGCGCTCCATTATGCAAGCAGGCATATGAGCTGGCTCCATTGTATGTGGGGCGTCGGCGCTTCCCTTGGGCCTTACATTATGGGGTATGCGCTGACTGGCGGACAGGGCTGGAATATGGGTTATCGCTATATCGCCATCCTTCAGATTATATTGACCGCTCTACTGCTGTTTAGTCTGCCTTTGTGGAACAGACAGAAGGCTGACGGCCAGGAGATGTCTGATGGGGAGGGCAGCGCCCAATCCCTGTCCTTACGGCAGGTGGTGAACATTCCGGGGGCGAAAGAAGTGATGGTATCCTTTTTTTGTTACTGCGCCCTGGAACAGACGTCCGGTCTGTGGGCAAGCAGCTATCTTGTGCTGCGCCAGGGCCTTTCGGCAGAAACTGCTGCCGGATTTGCCAGCCTGTTTTATGTCGGCATTACGGTGGGAAGGGCGTTAGGCGGATTTCTGACGGTGAAGCTGAATGATACGCAGATGATACGGCTGGGACAGGGGATCATTTTGGCCGGCGTTGTCTTTTTGCTGCTGCCCCTTGGTGACGGGGGCGCATTGGCAGGTCTGATTTTGGTGGGACTGGGCTGCGCACCGATTTATCCTTCCATCATCCATTCCACGCCAGCGCATTTTGGGGCGGATAAGTCCCAGGCCATGATCGGCGTGCAGATGGCTTCCGCTTATGTGGGAACCTGTGTGATGCCGCCGATCTTCGGCTTTATCGCGAATCATACCGGCGTTTTCCTGTTTCCGGTTTATCTGCTGGCTATATTGGTGTTAATGGCGGCGATGCATGAACGGATGCTAACAAGGACAATTTCTCCAAAATGAAAATGGACCTTTTGACACCCGAATCAATAGAATAATGAATATAAAAAACAAAGGAGAGATTTTTCGTATGAGTATTATAATAAGAGAGATGATTGACACGGACAGAAAAGCTGTCTTTGATATGATGAAGGTATTTTACGCTTCCCCTGCGGTCGCCACCAATGGGTCTGACGAGGTGTTTCAGGCGGATATTGATCATTGCATCGGAGCTTGTCCTTATCTGGAAGGATATGTGTTCCAGGATGAACAGGGGATTCAGGGATATGGGATGGTGGCGAAAAGCTTTTCTACTGAATACGGGAAGCTCTGTATCTGGATCGAGGATCTATATATCAAGGAGCCCTTTAGGGGAACGGGAATTGGAAGCAAATTTTTGGATTTTGTGGCGGGGCGATATCCTGGTACGATTTTAAAGCTGGAGGTGGAGAAGGAAAACGAACGGGCCATAAAGGTCTATGAAAAGTGCGGTTATGTGTCTCTACCCTATCATGAGATGCTAAAGAAAAACGGATAAATGATGTTTCTGCTGTGATGTTTTTATTTTTCCTCTTTTCAAATTCTTCTGTTCATGTTATTATAAATAGTAATCAAAACTATATGTCATGGAGTAAGCACGGCAAAATCTCATTTTGAAAGTTGCCAAATATAGAATACAGCAGTTTATTGACGGTAAACTATAAGGGTTTATGACAGGTAAAAAATGATGGTTTGTCACCTTTGTGTGTAGCGTCTGTGCTTACGGACATGTTTGTTCAGGAGGAAAAAGATGAGTTATAAAATTGTGGTGGACAGCTGCTGTGATTTGACGAAAGAACTAAAGCAGAGCGGTGTATTTCAGGTGATTCCGCTGACCCTGCAGGTGGGCGAGAAGTTTATTGTAGATGATGAGACCTTTGATCAGGCCGCATTTCTGAAAGCCGTGAAAGAATGCCCGGACTGCCCCAAATCTGCCTGCCCTTCTCCGGAGCAGTATAAAACGGCATACGAGGAAAACGGAGATATGATTTTTGTGGTGACATTGTCTCAGCATCTCAGTGGTTCTTATAACAGCGCCGTATTGGCCAAAAACCTTTATATAGAGGAGCACGGGGAGGATAAGCAGATTCATATATTCAGCTCTGATTCGGCGGCCTGCGGCGAGACGCTGATTGCCATGAAGCTTCGGGAGCTGGCGGATCAGGGGAAAACCTTCGAGGAGATTGTGGAGGAAGTCGAGTATTTCAGAGATCATATGCTGACTTATTTTGTATTGGAAACCCTGGATTCGCTGAAGAAAAATGGCCGTCTTACCGGCGTACAGGCTCTTCTAGCTGCGGCGCTGAATATTAAACCGCTGATGGCGGGAGACCACGGCGTGATTGTCAAGCTGGACCAGGCAAGAGGCATCCGGAAAGCGCTGGGCAAGCTGGTGCAGCATCTGAGCAAAAGCGTAAAGGAGCCAGAGAGCAAGATACTGGGGATTTCTCACTGTAACTGCCCGGAGAGGGCGGAATATGTCAAAGAACAGCTGTGTAAGCTGGTGAAATTTAAAGATGTCTATATCGCCGAGGCGGCCGGCGTGACCAGTCTGTATGCCAGCGATGGGGGCGTGGTGGTTACTGTTTAGGTTTTGTATATCCTTGTGTTGCCAGAGGCGTTCGCTGCGTGTACCTAACATCAGAAAAGGGGCAGTCAAGAATCAGGTTCATGCCAAAGTTCAGAAAGAACCGGAAACAGACTGCCCCTTTTGATCATATCTGTCCCATCATCCGTTTTACCGTCTGACAAATCACTTCTACGCAGCCGTCGTAGCCCAAAGTCAGACTGTTTAGGCATAAATCATAATTCGCGGGGTCATTCCATTTCTTTCCGGTGTAATGGAGGTAATATTCTGCCCGGACCTTATCGGTTTTCTGGATATGCTTTTCCATCTCTCGTTCAGAGCGCATGTACTCACTCATGCACTTACGCACACATTCGTCGTGAGGCGCATGGATGTAGACGCGGAGCAGATTTTTCATGTCTTTTAAGATGAAATCGGAGCATCGGCCGATTACCACGTAGGACTGCTCTGTTGCCAGCTCTTTTAATACCTTTGCCTGATAATTAAACAGATTTTTATTGGAGGTAAACTCATCGTTCTCTGGTGGGAGCAGCTCTCCCTTGTAAACATTCTGGGTTACTTTGGTCAGAAAGGATTTTTTCAGCTTCTCGTCGGCTTGGGCAAACAGGGACTCGCTGATGCCGCTCTGTTCCGACGCCATGGTTAAAAGCTGCCGGTCAATGTAGGAAATCCCCAATTCCTTTGCAACCTGGTCTCCGATAATACTTCCTCCGCTTCCGCAATTTCTGGAAATCGTTATGACAAAATGTTTATTCATAATAAAATCCTCCTATTAATAGTTCCGCTACAGTCCTTCCGGGGCTGTATGGACTTCCGCTGATTTAAGTTCCGCTGTTTTGATATCATAGGAAAGTCCTTCGAACTTCCCTATGATATCAAAGGCCCTCCGGGCAGGATCGCACTGCGGCGGAAAGGTAAAATGTCGCCAGGGCGACCCGCCGCAGGCGGAGAATCTGCCAAAGGCAGATTCTTATTCATAGTATGAGTATAACATGTTATGGGAAGAATTGCATTAAATTTTGTGAATTTACAGTGAAGTATATAGATATTTTTATATGGGTTTGCTAGAATATACTATATATATAAGCTTTTCCGGCATAAATGTTGTGTGCCTATATGGAAGAGTTTCTGCTTGTTGAGTGACATATTTTCAGAGGAGATGGCGAGATGGACGCATTGAAAATACTTGTGGTAGACGATGAGAGTCGGATGCGGAAGCTGGTAAAGGATTTTCTTGTGAAAAAAGGATATGAGGTGGCGGAAGCCGGAGACGGAGAGGAAGCACTGGAAATTTTTTGGGGAGATCCGAAAATTGCGCTGGTGATTCTGGATGTGATGATGCCTAAGCTTGACGGCTGGGAGGTGTGCAAGCAGATCAGAAAGCAATCCTCTGTTCCGGTGATTATGTTAACGGCTCGAGCTGACGAGAGAGACGAGCTGCTAGGTTTCGAGCTGGGCGTGGATGAGTATATCTCCAAACCATTCAGCCCGAAGATTCTGGTCGCCCGTGTGGAAGCGATTTTAAGAAGAACAGGAACATTGTCAGAGGAAACCCGGATCGAATGCGATGGAATCGTAGTGGATATCGTTGCTCACCAGGTGTTTGTAGACGGAACACCTGTCGAATTGAGCTTTAAAGAATTTGAGCTGCTCAGTTACTTTTTGCAGAATCAGGGAATCGCATTGTCCCGAGAAAAGATTCTGAATAATGTATGGAACTATGACTATTTCGGCGACGCCCGCACTATCGACACCCATGTGAAAAAACTGCGCAGCAAATTAGGAAAAAAAGGGGAATATATACGAACTATCTGGGGGATGGGGTATAAATTTGAGGTGAACGGATAAAGCCTTGGCCGAAAAAACCAAGCATTTATCAGGGTTTGCGGGACTTTGAGATTTTTTTGACAGGGCGGTTACTACCAAAACCGAAAATTTTTGAGCCCATGTATTATATTTTCTCCCTTTATGTTTTTTGGTTCCATACTTTTCATTTATTTCTATTCCTATAAAGGGGGCTGGTTGGAGTAGGTTTCAACCAGCCCCCTTCTGTCAAAGGATGCGGCAAGGCCGTGTCTGCCCCAAAATGAAATGGGAATACAACAAAGAAACTAAAAAGTCCAAACGTGTCTGCCACTGTGACAATCCCTGCACCGCTTCTTCCTGCGGGAGAATGGTTTATATCTATCCGGAACAGAATCTCCGTGCATATCCCGGGACAGTCCGTGGCACGGAAGAATGGGATTCCAACTACAAAATCCGTGTGAATGTGGAAAAATCCATCAGCCACTTTAAGGACAGCTACTGTGTTGCCGGGCGTAAAACACAGAATGAGAAAACACTCCACGCGGATTTACTGCTTGCCGGGATTGCCCAGTTGGTTACGGTAATAGTTGCTGATAAAATCCATAAACATCAGTATATCCATAGCCTAAAACCCCTGATTGCGTAAGCATACGCAGGATTCATACTCTTTTACTGGAAGATATTCCTATCTGTTTTATTTTCATGCTCCGTAGTCTCGTTTTCTACATACACTTCCAAAAAATTTGGTATGATTGAATTTTTCCCTTGTTGAGGTCGGTGTTTCGCAATTACCTATAGAATCCATCTGAAATGATAACTAATATAACTACTTTTTTATCGCCGCTTTAACGAATCATTAATATGTGGTGTTACTAATCAAATACATAACTTAAGGGGCGGCAACCTATCCATATTTTAGTGAGCCATATGAAAGAAAAATTATTATCAGTGAATAACAGATTGTAATAAAAATATTTGGGTACGAAATAAAAAATAAATTCGAATGACATTAAATGATTCCCATAAGTGCTTTAGAATGGTTTGGATAAAAAATATATGCTTTGATATTTTCTTTGTTCGCAAAGATTGATCGTATGCGGGAACGACGCATCGAATGAGGGAGGATTTTAAAATATTGAGTCAGATATAAAAGTTTGGTTTATGCGCTTCCATGAATCTTATTGAATTTTAAATTCAGTATTGTATCTTTGATGATTGGATGGTAAAATAAAAGAAAAAGGATTCCGCTTGTAAATGGTTTGGAGGGAAAGAGGGTGGATAAAATGAACCCGAATGAAAAGATGAGCGCAGAAGAAAAAGAGAACCCGGATGAAATAATGAACCGGATAAACTGGGACGAAATCGGCATCACGGATGATTTTATGTTTGGAAAAGTGATGCAGAACCCGAAGTTATGCAAGAAGCTTTTAGAAACGATATTGGGGATTGAAATTGAGAAAATTGAGTATCCGGAAAAGCAGACGGCAATTGACTTAGCGAAGGAGGCGAAGGGGATACGGCTTGATGTTTATGTAGCCGGTAACGATGTTGTATATAACATTGAGATGCAAGCCCGTAATACCCATGAACTCCCTAAACGTGCCAGGTACTATTCGGGATTAATTGATATGAACCTGATTGACAAAGGCGTAAACTATAAGAAGCTGAACCAGAGTTTTGTCATATTCATCTGTACGTTTGATTTATTCGGGGAGAGCCGCCACCGCTATACTTTTGAGAACCTGTGCCGGGAAGATAAGGAATTGCCTTTAGGCGACGGGGCAGCGAAAATATTCTTAAACGCAAAAGGGACGATGGACGACGTAAGCCCGGAGTTAAAAGCGTTTTTGGATTACGTGGCTGGCCAGAAAAGTGATGATGGCTTTGTAAACGAAGTGGATAATGAAGTGAAAAGGGTAAGGGAAAACAAGGAATGGAGGCGGGACTATATGACTTTGTTAATGCGTGACCAGGAGAAATTCGAACAGGGGCTTGAACAGGGGCTTGAACAGGGGCTTGAACAGGGGCTTGAACAAGGTAAACGAGAAATGGTTATTCAGCTGATTCGTGACGGAGTGCTTACGGTCAGGGAAGGCGCTGACCGGCTTCAAATGATTGAGGCTGACATAGAAAAGTATTTATAAAGTTTACCGGTTCTCTCCGGGACAAGTCCATACTTCCATGGGCGGTCTTTATTTGCAAGGTACCGGTAGAATCCCTGCCTGCTG
>CAJUPT010000057.1 GCA_910588405.1 uncultured Lachnospiraceae bacterium
TGGCCTGCAAGGGAAATTCAGACCTTTTGACACCCGAATCATCATAGGGAAGTTCGTCAAACTTTCCTATGATACAAGAAATTCTCCGAAACCCGGAAGTGTAAATTACATTCCTTCCGCAGCATTTCAGAGAATCTCCCATGTATCTGCCGATCCATTGTAAATGATTTTGCTTATTTCCAAAATATTTTACTGGATCTCCAATACAACTCTTTTGTTTTCCTTGGAGGCGGCCGCCTTTACGACGGAACGGATAGCTTTCGCGATCCGGCCCTGCTTGCCGATCACCTTTCCCATATCGGAAGAGGCAACCTTTAATTCCAGCACCAGCTCTCGGCCATTGTCCGTCTCCGTAACCACCACCTCGTCGGGATAATCAACCAGGGTTCTTGCAATGACTTCCACTAACTCTTTCATAGCGCCTCTCCTCCTGATTATTTTTCAATACCGGCGATCTTTAACAGCTTCGCAACGGTCTCCGTAGGCTGTGCGCCCGTAGAAAGCCATTTCTTTGCCTTTTCCTCATCGATTTTGATTACACTGGGATCTCTGGTGGGATCATAGTAACCAAGCTCTTCGATGAATCTTCCGTCTCTGGGAGATCTGGAATCAGCGACAACAACTCTATAGAAAGGAGCCTTCTTCTGTCCCATTCTTTTTAATCTCATCTTTACTGCCATCTCAATTTCACCTCCTTAAAATGATAAAATGTTATATTAAAAAGGAAGCTTAAATCCTCCTCTTTTTCCTTTTTTGCCCATCATGCCGGACATCTGCTTCATCATCTTCTGGCCCTGCTCAAATTGTTTGACCAGACGGTTGACCTCGCTGATATCCACGCCGGCCCCGGCCGCGATCCGCCGTTTTCTGGACGGGTTCAGCAGTGACGGATTGCTTCTCTCTTCCTTTGTCATGGAATAGATAATCGACTCCGTCCGTTTCATCGCCGACTCGGAATCTCCCAGATCCACAGAATCCAGCCCCTTCATCTTTCCCATCCCCATGCCGGGAAGGTTTTCCAGCAACGCGCCGATGCCGCCGATCTTCTTCACCTGCTCCATCTGTTCCAGATAGTCGTTGAAGTCAAATTCGGCTTTGCGCATCTTCCGCTCATACTCTTTGGCCTTGTCGGCATCTACCACCGACTCCGCCTTCTCAATCAGCGTCAGAATGTCGCCCATGCCCAGAATCCGGGAGGCCATCCTGTCAGGATAAAACTGCTCTAAATCCGACAGCTTCTCGCCCATACCCACATAGAGAATCGGCTTTCCGGTTACGGCTTTGATAGAAAGGGCCGCGCCGCCCCGGGTATCGCCATCCATCTTGGTCAGAATCACACCGTCGATCCCTACCTGGTCGTTAAAGGTTCCGGCTACATTAACCGCATCCTGGCCGGTCATGGCATCTACTACCAGAACGGTCTGGTCGATCTCCACGTTTTCCTTGATCTCCTGCAATTCCGCCATCATATCTTCATCAATGTGAAGACGGCCGGCCGTATCGATAATCAGAACGTTATTGCCATTTTTCAGGCCGTGCTCCAGCGCTGCCTTGGCGATGTCCACCGGCTTATGGTCTGCGCCCATGGCAAACACAGGAACATCCTGCTTCTCGCCGTTAATCTTTAACTGGTCGATGGCCGCCGGCCTGTACACGTCGCAGGCTGCCAGCAGAGGCCGTTTTCCTTTCGCTTTCAGCTTTCCGGCGATTTTTGCCGCGGTGGTGGTCTTACCGGCGCCCTGAAGGCCCGTCATCATAATCACGGTCATCTCGCTGCCCGGCTTCAACTTCAGCTCCACGGTCTCGGAGCCCATCAGGCTGATCATTTCTTCATTGACAATCTTAATGACCATCTGGCCCGGCGTCAGGCTGTTCAGTACGTCCTGGCCTACGGCTCTTTCCTCCACCGACTTGACAAACTGCTTGACAATCTTAAAGTTTACGTCCGCTTCCAGAAGCGCCATCTTCACTTCCTTCAGCGCCGCCTTTACGTCGGCCTCGGTCAGACGGCCTTTGCCTCTCAGGTTTTTGAAAATATTCTGAAGCTTATCGGAAAGGCTCTCAAATGCCATAAAAACGCTCCTCTGAATTTAATAAAGATTACATCCTACTCCTGAGACCGCAACTCCAACTCCCCGATCTGCCTTGACAGTTCTTCGATCCGGCGGATATGGCCAAGCTCGCCGCTTTGCAAAAACGCCTGGGTCAGCCGGTGAATCTCCTCTACCTTTTCTCTGGTTTTGAGAAACTTATCCAGCAGTTTGAGCTTTTGCTCATACTCCTCCAACAGCTTGTCGCACCGCTTAACCATGTCATGGACACTCTGCCTTGAGGTTCCCTGCTCTTTCGCCACCTCGCTGATGGTCAGGTCGTTGAACACCACATCCTCATAGATCTGTTTCTGGTGCTCTGTCAGCAGTTCTCCGTAAAAATCATATAATAATGTCCGTTTCACAATCCGTTCCAAGACGATCACCTGTGCTATCATACTAGATATGAAAAGAGTTGTCAAGTGTTTTTTCTTGACAACTCTTTTTTCTGGCAGCCCGGTTTTTAAACAATTTTAAAAAACCTGTTCCCCGGTTATCACCCGGCTTTTTTCCGTTTTCTTTTTCAAAAACCCGCTCCCCTTTTTCAATCGGAATACTCAGAATAATTCGAATGCATATACGCGTATCCGCTGATCGTCGTATCCGCGGCAAATTCCTCTTTAGGAAGATTTTCTCTGGAAATCAGTTCTGTCTGATAAGATAAATACAGAGCCAGGCGGTACAGCCTCGTCTGGTCGGAAAACCGGAACACCAGATCCCTCTGAAAATCCGGGTCGGTTACGTCCGTTGTGTCATTGTCATAATCAAAAATAATATACTGATCCCCGGACGTCATCATCGTATCAACGGAATCCGGCGTAAAGCACCACAGGTTATAATCCTCACAGGTTGACCAGAACATCCTGTCCTCTGCCACCTCCAGCAGGTGCTCGTAATGCTTGTCTGTCTTTTCATAAATGTGAAATCCATCCTGATCCCCGATTTTGGACACGATCCGGTCGGGCTTCCTTTCATAAGCCTGATGGGCAAACTCGCGGTAATTATCCCCGTAATCCGCTTCGTCCTTCTCCACCTGCAGCCGCAGATTCGCCATTTCCATCATGCCCACCGATACCATTTGCTTTTCCGGTTCTTCTTCCGCCGTTTCGTCTTCTGCTTCTCCCGGCGCTCCCTTCGCAGCGTCAACTGTCACGGTCTGCCTTTCCACACTGCTCCCATCAGGTGAATACACATTTACACTCACGGTAACAGGGGACGATGCCCCGCTGCTTTTCACAAAACAGCCGAACAGCACACCCGATGTAAAGCTGATGCAAAGCATGGCCGCCATAGCAAGCGCTGTCACAAACATTTGTTTTTTCGTCTCCATAAACTTTCCTCCCACGTTAAAAACTAATTATAACCGTTTTTTATTACAAATGTGTTTTGGAAAATTTACGAATTCCTTACGCCGGGGTTACGATATTTGCTGTGACAGCCCTTGCATAGCCGGGTTCGGATTTTTTATCATTTCTGATAATAATTCAGCAGATAATTTTTGAATGCGCCGGCATACTCCTTCAGTATCCGCCCTTTCTGATAAATCAGATAAAACTGCCGGTTAGCCGGTTCCCCGGGCAGGTCGAATTTCAGCAGCCGGTTGGCGTCCAGGCTGTCCTGCACCGCTTTTTCCGAGATAATCGAGAGACCAAGCCCTCCCGCCACCAGGTTTTTGATGGACTCCTGGTCGTTCATCCTTGCGGTAACGGAAAGCTGCTCCTCGGAAATCCCCATCTCCCGCATAAAATGCTCCGCGCTCCTTCTGCTGCCGCTGCCCCGCTCCCGCAGAATCATCGGCTCGGCGAACAGCTCCTTTATCGGTACCTGCTCCTGCTTCCGCATGGAGAGATAAGGCTCCGTCGCCGGCGTAATCAGCACCATCCGATCCTGATAAAAAGGCTGGAATTCCAGCGTGTCGTCCTCCGTCTTCATTCCCACCAGCCCGATATCATAGCTGCCGCCTCGAACCGCGTCGATAATCGCCCGGCTGTCCTCCTGGCTGATCTCAAAGCATACATTTTCATACTGCTTCTTGAAATCCGGCAGCACCTCCGGCAGAATATAGGCCGACGGAATCGTGGAAACCCCAAGCCGGATCACCCTCGACTCCTCATCGCCCCAGCGGTTTAACATATCCTCCCAGACCTTTAAAATTTCCTGGGCGGCTTCATAAACCTCCCAGCCCTTCTGAGTAACCTCAAAGCTTTTCGCATTCCGGCTTAACAGCCTGGCATCCAGCTCCGCCTCAAGAATCCGTATATGGGTGCTGATCGTAGGCTGGGAAATCCCCAGCTTCTCCGCCGCCATCGTAAAGCTTTTGAATTTTACCGCCGTAATATAGGATTGCAGCTGTTTAAAATCCATCCCTTTCCTCCTCATAGAGTGACTCACCAATCCCTGTTGCCGCAGACTTGTGTGCCTGACGGACGTAAAGTGTTGTTGCTTTTTTTATTATACGTTTAATTATTAAGGATTGTCAATGGTATTATTAAATATTTTAATAATTAACTGCATAATTTCTGGTTCCATAAACTTCCTGCGTCGTCTCTTGAAATCAATAAATTTTCATAGTATACTAAAAACAGAAAAAGCAAACACAGGAGGCAGGATGGCAAAAAAATCCAAAACACTGAAACCTGACACGATCTTAAAAAATTATTGGAGAAACAATGAACAATTTGCCGATCTGTTCAACGCCGTCCTGTTTCAAGGGGAACCGGTCATCCGACCCGAGGAACTTGAGGATGCTGACACGGAACAATCCGGTATATTTGAACACAGAGATTACGCTGAAAGTATCCAGGCATCCAGAGATAACATAAAAATATGTAAAAAGTCCCTGTTTCATAACATAGGATTTGTACTGCTTGGAAAAGAAGCGCAGGAACATATCCATTATGCCATGCCGATGCGGATTATGGGATATGATTATGGAAGCTATAAAAAACAATATGACGGCAACGCCCGGAAATATACGACAGCCGCAGGTCTGGAGGAAGATGAGTACCTGTCACGGTTTACTATGGCGAAAGACCCTGGGACGGGGCTGTTTCCCTCCATGACATGCTTGATATTCCCAGTGGTATGGAGAAATTCGTAAACGATTATAAAATACTGTTGGTAGAAGCAAGAAAAAACGACCTGAAATTTCACAACACCAACAACAGGGATTTATTTAACCTACTGGAAATCCTGTTGAACAGAAGTACGCCGTCCAATGAGGCAAAAGCAAAAGCCATCGCCTATGCCAAAGAGCATAACGTAGAAAAATCAGTGGTCATGACCGTAGCCGGAGCCGCAAACTGTAAGATTGATTATAACGCATTTGACAGGAAAGGAGACGCCGATATGTGTACTGTTTTTGAAGAAACCAGAGCAGAAGGCAAGATTGAAGGCAAAATTGAAGGCAAAATCGAAGGCAAAATCGAAGGCCGGGCGGAGGAAATCGTCGAAACCGGATATGAGTTCGGCCTTTCCGAGCAGCAGATTTTAGAAAGGCTTCAGAAAAAACTGAACATCCCCTTCCCAAAAGCCCAGGAATATCTTGAGATGTTTCAAAAACCGGCTCTGTAAAGCAACAGATCACTCTTACCCCATCGGAAACCGCCGAATGTTTCCGGTGGGGTTTTTATCATTATCCCCTTTTCCCCTTAAACCCAAACCTCTGATTTTTCGCAAATCTTATCCCTCAGATCATTCTTAAGAAACTCCCCTCTTGACATCTCCCAATTTCATGCTATGATAATAATATGATATCATTTTAATATCAATATAAAACATCTGTCCACAGGGAGGAAACCATGCTTACAATCCAAAATCTCACAAAACATTATAAAGGCAGCAGCAAAGGCGTCACCGACATCAGCCTGCACATCCGTCCCGGCGATATCTACGGGTTTATCGGCCATAACGGCGCGGGAAAGACCACGACGCTGAAATGTATCGCCGGCATCCAGGACTTTGATTCCGGACAGATCCGGATTAACGGGATGGATATCCGGGAAAATCCCCTGGGCTGCAAACGGAGCTTTGCCTACATCCCGGATAATCCGGATCTGTATGAATACCTGACCGGTATCCAATATCTGAATTTCATCGCCGACGTATTCGGCGTCGAAGCCAAGGTGCGGGAAGAACGAATTAAACAGTATGGGGATGAATTTGAGATCACCACATCCCTAGGCGACCTGATTTCCTCCTATTCCCACGGCATGAAGCAGAAGCTGGCCATTATCTCCGCGCTGGTGCACCGGCCGAAACTGCTGCTTCTGGACGAACCCTTTGTGGGTCTTGACCCCAAGGCCTCCGTGATCCTGAAAGAAATCATGAGAAACATCTGCGACGAGGGCGGGGCTATCTTCTTCTCCACCCATGTGCTGGACGTGGCGGAAAAGCTGTGTGACAAGGTGGCGATTATCAAAGACGGCGTTCTGGTTGCCTCCGGGGATATGGAGCAAATCGTAAAACCGGGACAGTCTCTGGAATCGATCTTTATGGAGGTGGTCAGCAATGGAGAGCATTAAGACTATGGCAAAGCTGGAGCTTTGCAATCTCTACGATCTGAACAAATTTCGTTTTTCCCGGGAGAAAAAGGTAAAAAAGAAAGCCCTGTTCCTTGCGTTCGGCTGGCTGATTGTACTGGCGATGATGTTTTTCTATATCGGCATGCTCTCTTACGCTTTTATTCAAATCGGCATAGGCGACGTGGTTCCCTCCTATTTAACTGCCATCGCCAGCCTGATTATTTTCTTCTTCGGCATTTTAAAAGCCGGAAATATTATTTTCAGAAAGAACGGCTATGACATCCTCTGCTCCCTGCCCGTTCCTCAGAATGCCATCGTGATCAGCCGTTTTCTCAGGCTATACACAGAAGAACTGGGGTTCGCGGCGGCAGCCATGGCGCCGGGGCTGATCGTATACGGATGGCTGCTCCGGCCCGGCATGTCATTTTACCTGGTGAGTATCCTGGGCATTTTACTGGTTCCTCTGATTCCCATGGCGCTGGCCGTTCTGATCGGCGCTCTGATCACGGCTGTTTCTTCCAGAACAAAGCATAAAAGCCTGGCGGCCACGATATTATCCATGATAGCCGTTCTGGCCATTACCGCCGGCTCATTCCTGCTCTCTTCCATGGGAAGCAGCATCACGCCTGAGATGCTTACGGAGCTGTCCGTGCTGGTAACGGGACTGCTGAACAGAATCTACCCGCCGTCCATCTGGATCGGCACGGCCATTGTCCAGGGAGACCTTCTGCAATGGGCGCTGTGCACCGGCGTTTTCCTGGCTGTTTCGGCTCTGATCCTCCTTCTGGTTTCCGTCCGCTTCCACTGGATCTGCCAGAACCTGTATGGTACTTTCGCGAAGCACAATTACCGGATGGAAAAGCTGCGGCGGCATTCCGTGATCAGCGCCCTGTGCCGCAGGGAATTTAAGCGGTATTTTTCCTCCAGCGTCTACGTGACCAACACCATCGTCGGCCCCCTGATGGGCACGGCGCTCTCGGCCGTCATTCTGTTTTCCGGCACAGGGGAGATGCTGACAGGGCCGCTGGCCTCTGTTTTTGACAGCTACAGCCTGGCGCCTTTTGCCCTGGCAAGCATTTTCTGTACGATGACCACCACGGCCACCTCTATTTCTCTGGAGGGGAAAAACTGGTGGATCGTAAAAAGTCTGCCGCTGTCCGCAAAAGCGATCATGGACGCCAAAATTTTAATGAACCTGCTTTTGATGCTGCCCTTTTATCTTGTGTCGGAGATACTGCTGATTCTGGCTTTAAAACCGGGCATTTTGGATATCCTCTGGCTGTTCCTGATTCCGGCGGTAATCATCCTGTTTTCCTGCGTGTACGGCCTGGCTGTCAACCTCCATTTCCCGGTAATGGACTGGGAAAACGAGGCCAGCGTGGTAAAACAGAGCCTGTCCGCCACATTGGGCGGCATGGGCGGATTTATTCTATCGATCTTATGCATCGCAGCCATCGTATTGCTTCCCCGGGAATATGTGTGGATTTTCAAAATCGGGATTTGTATTCTTTTAACAGGGGCTGCGGGAATATTGTATCGGGAAATTTGTAAGTGAAATACCCCGCAGCAAGCTGCGGGGTATTCCACCCTCGCGGCAGTCGCCAAATGCCCATGTAAACATGGTCACTTGGCTCGTTGCCCACGGGAATAAAATGATGCCGAATTGATAAAAAAATGTATGTATATGTAGCTCCTTATCGGTTATTATGCGGCCACTGTACATAAATGCGCCGCATAATAACTTTTCATTCAACGATCACAGCTCTAATCTCATATAAATTAATTCCTGGTATCCGGCCGACCGGGAACAAAATCCCCTGGGATTCCTGCCGTATTCCACAAAGCCGGCCTGCTCATACATGGATACGGCCCGCTGATTTTCCGCTACCACGTCCAGCTCCAGCTGCGTGTATCCCGCGGTTTTCGCGCATTCAATGCAGGCGTCTAACAACCCCCGCCCAATCCCCAGCCCCCAGAACCGGCGATCGATGCCGATGCCTAATTCTGCGCGATGCTTTACTTTATATTTCGCGCCCACGGCTTCGATTCCCGCAGTACCTGCCACAACGCCGTCAACCAGGGCTATGAGCTGAATCTCATTTTCACTCTCGGATCTTTCTTTCAGAAACTGCCCTTCCTGCTCTGCGTCCATACTGTTTTCATCCGGATAGGATAGCAGATAATCCGTCTGTTCATGGGTCAGGTTAAAGTTTTCAAACACGGCCTGCCCGTCGCTTTCCGTTCCGTTTCTCAGACAGCATTGTCTGCCGTCCTTTAATGTGATTATTTTATCATACTTCAAAATATGGCTCCTTTGTCATGATTCCAATCTTTTTATGCTCCTTGTCGCCTCAAAAGCCGGGATATTATGTATAAGTTTCCGGATCGTACATTCGGCGCCCAATGCCGCGAAAACCGGCATCTGCTGGCCGCCGCCGCTGGCTGCGGCTTCATATTCCTCATGGCTGATCGGCTGTCCCCATTCCCATCCTTCTTCCCCCCAACGATCTATCGTCTTTGCATTGATTTGCGCATAGTCCATTTTCAATAACCTTCCTCCACACGGACAATCAGCTTTGACCCATAATTCCCGCCATGCCAGACCTGATTGCGCGCCACAACGGTCTTGGCGCTGTTGTAGCCCTCTTTCGTATTGCTGTTGGGAAAGACAAAATTTTTAGCGCCCGACGTAACCGTCACCCGAATCCGGTGTCCCTTTTTAAAACAGTTGGAAATTTTTGTCGTCCGTATGCGCAGGCACACGATCTCATCCTTTTCCAGAGACTCTGCTTTCTCAAAGCCGTTTCTGTACCGGGCGCTTAAAATCCCGTCGGCCAGCTTTACGGAACGGCCGCTTTCATCCACATCTGTCACTCTTACGATAAAATCCGTATCCGGCGCGTCGGAAGAGATGTACAGCTCTGCGGTCATATCTCCCGTAATCGTCAAATCCCTGTCCAGTATGTCCGATGTGTAGCAGAGAATATCCTGCCGCTTCTCTTCCTCCGTATAATCCTCCGGCACCTCGATCTCATTCTCCGACATATCGATGATATGGACGGCAGGCGCCTTCGGGTCATACTCATAGGTATCCGCCAGCGCTTTCCCGGGCTTTTCAAACGCCAGACGGCCGTCACCTCCTGAACTGTTGGCCCGCCCCTCTCCGTCCAGATAAAGCTCCGTCACCTTCGTATCCGGCACCGGCCAGTTTTCCGCCGTTTTCCACCGTTCCTCGCCCACCGTATAATATTCCACGGGCGCAGTCCGGTCGATTCCGTTCTCGATTCCCTTCAAATAGCGCTCAAACCACCGGAAATACAGATGATCCAGATCAAAACGAAGCGCCTGGCTGCCGAAAGATACCCCGTGCAGGTCATACCGGCTGTTTCCGCTGTGCTGCCACGGGCCCAGCACCACTTTTCTCATGCCGGCCGGGAAATCGTGGACGAGCTCCAGCGCCTCCGTCGTCCCCATGCCATTGTCGTCAAACCAGCCGGACTGGATCAGCGCAGGGATTTTGGCCCCTTTGGAGCGCTCCTGCCAGTTGGAACGGCGCCAGAATTCATTATAATCGCTGTCTTCCAGCCATTTTGTCAGGAAAGGAACCTCATAGCCCAGAGCTTTTTTCGGCAGCTCTGACAGCGGACGGATATTCAGTACTTCCTCCCAGTCGTCCCGCTCCATCAGCTCAGGACAAAATTTTTTCCGGGAGACGGCAAAGGCCCAGGCCAGCGTCCCCGATTCCATGGAACCGCCCCGGCGGGGCGAATCGACAAAAGGGCTGCCTGCGCAAACCACGCTGATCAGCGCCTTTAAATAGGGATTTCCGCTGGCTGCGGCCGCCCACTGAACATAACCCAGGTATGAACCGCCTACCATGCCGATCCTTTTGGAACACCAGTCCCTGGAGGCAATCCAGTTTAACGCATCGTCCCCGTCTTCCACCTCATACCAGTTGGGCATCCATTCCCCTTCGCTTTCATTCCGCCCTCTCACATCCTGAATCACGACGGCGTACCCTCTCTGTACATAGCGGTAATAGCTCTCACGGCCGTCCTCTTTTCCGTAGGGCGTCCGTACCAGAACGGCCGGAACCGGCTGCCCGGCATTTTTCGGCAGATAGATGTCCGTCGACAGTTTTATGCCGTCCCGCATGGGCACGTCAAAGCTTCCGGCATACTCCACCCCGTAAAGCCTCTCCTCAGGCCAGGTCTGCCGCCATATATTCAGAACCGTCCGGTCTTCAAACCCTTCCTTTACGAGAACAGTTACCATCTCTCTGGCCGGACAGACGACGGCAATCAGCCGTCCCTGCTCCATCAGCTTATTGTTGGGGAATTTCACATCACGCTGCAGATAATTCCGGCCGTCATCGCTGGTATATCGCTGGCCGTCAAGGACAATCTCCCCTGTTCCTTTTAAGTTTTCTTCATATAATCCCGCTTTCTTCGCGATTGACAGAAAATCCATTTTTAAAAAGGATTGATAAAACCGGTTGTCCTGTTCCGTGAGAATCTCCCATTCCCCCAGTTCTCCGGTAAAAACATCCAGCTTTCTCAAAAATGTCTGATCGGAATCAAACTTCAGTTTTCCGTAAAGGATGCCGGAAACGTAAAAATTAAATCGTTCCATTCTTGCTTACC
Organism: uncultured Lachnospiraceae bacterium; assembly: GCA_910588405.1. Lineage (GTDB taxonomy): Bacteria > Bacillota > Clostridia > Lachnospirales > Lachnospiraceae > Paralachnospira_A. The sequence goes on from CAJUPT010000057.1 coordinate 11,257, forward strand.
TCATTCTTTTCATGCCGCGCTTCCGGACAATTCTGGCTCATCAGACCCAATTTTCAATTACAAGTCCTTCAACCCGCTCAAATTCTCTTAAATTATTTGTTACAAGTATACAATTCCTCGCCTTTGCATGCCCGGCAATCAACATATCCATAGTGCCAATCGACATCCCTTTTCTTTGCAAATATGCGCATATCTTCCCATATTCCACTGCCGCTGCCTGATCAAAGGACAGAATATCCATAACAGCCAGAAATTTGGCAAGGGAAGTCCGGTTTTTTTCCGGATAACTGCTTTTTGATATGCCATGTTCCAGTTCAGCCAGCGTAATCGCAGAAATACAAAGCCCGCTTTGTAAATGTTCCCGCACTCTTTGAAAAACCTGCTCCGGCTTGTTCTTAATTGCGTAAATGCAGATGTTCGTATCTAACATATAGGTCATAAATCTTCCCTCACTGTCAGATGCTCCTGCTCCCGGCCATCTACGAAGCAATCATCTGTAAAACCATTCACACCTTCCATAAAAACCTGAAAAGCGGCTTCCTTTGGCATCTCCGCCGTAATCTCAAAAGGGATACGCCGCTCCCGGCTTATTTTTTTTGCAAACAACGTAAAAGCGGTTGTTACGGATAAACCCATTTCGGAACAAACCTTTTCTACACTTTTCTTTAACTCCGTATCCATACGAATATTTACCATGCTTTGTGCCATAAAAATTGCTCCTTTTTTCATTATCCTACCATATTGTATAGCGAGTATCAAGCGCTTTGCTTTACAAAAAAACATGTGACAGGTCAGCATCTTCTTTATATCAGAACGCTACACCACCTTCTTCACTTCCCTGTATATCAACAGCCCGTCTTTCTTCCCAAACCGCTTCAGCATATCCAGGTACAATACCTTCGGCGTGGATTTCACGAGAAGCATCTCCAGAATCGTGCCGATCTGCGCTATGTATTCCGTGTCCGCGAACAGGTTCCCCAGTTCTGCCTGCAGCCGCTTTCTCTCGTTATATTTCTGAACCGTGCTTTCCAGGCCGACGATTCTTTTTTTCTCCCGGATCAGACGGCTGCGCTCGCTGTTCTCGCCGGAAGAGACGATGCTCTGTTCGATATCCGGCTTCAGAACGATTTTTCTCGGTTCTTTCGCGCGCTTCCAGTAATCCTGCACTGCCCGGAACCCTTTATCCCTGCTGACCACCGACACATCGCCCTCATATCCGCTCCCGTAAATCTCCCCGATCCGGGACGCGATGTAAAAGTCGAGGCCGTTCTTTCCCTGCTTCTGCAGCTTACACAAATCCAGCCTGCAGCCGGAGTTCAGAAGCTGTTCCATCCTCCCATTCTCAACCTGGGCACAGCCGGCGCTGTAAAAGATCGTGACCCGATCCTGTCCGGAAAGATACTCGCTGCCTGCCAGCCCGCTGTTCCCCACATTCTCAAAATCTATCATAAAGTGAAGCATACTTCCCTCTTTTCGCCGTCAGTGTGCTGTCTGCTCCATATCCTGCAAAACGCCCTAATTCTCCTCTCCGGCCTCCGGTTCCTCCCGTATCAGTTTTTCCATCCGCAGCTTATAGGCCATCAACCTTAACAGATACTCCGGCATGGCCCTGTTCCCCAGTTCCCAGTCCTGCAACGTCCTGTAGGGAATCCCGAAATATTCCGCGAACTCGCCCCGCTTCATTCCCGTGCTTAATCTCAGTTCGATCAGCTTGTCTTTCATGTCGTCCTCTTATATACGCATTGCGTATATTGATTATACGCTTTGTTTCTGATCTTTGCAATACAAAATTTCTTATTTCGCCAAAAAATATATACAAAAAAATCCCCGCCGAAATCAATGCATCCGCATTTGATTCCCGGCAGGGATTATCAAATCTGCCTGTCGTTTATCAGTTTCTTTCTTCCACAAACCGGATATAATCCGTCATCGCCTTCTCCTGCTCCCGATCCAGCAGTGTCTCCGGGGCTTCGGCGAGAATTTTGACCACTTTCTCGTGGGCTCTCTGCTCCGCGTCCTTCTTTCCTTCCGCCTCCCAGGCTTCAATGGTGGCCCAGTCGGATACGGTAGGCTGCCAGTAGTCATGCATATAGTCCAGCGTATTGTCAGACAGCAGGAAATCCTGTCCCACATTCGCCTCCATCAGCTCGCCCAGATCCCAACGCTCCTCGTCCAGGCGCATGCCTTTTACCATCCAGCGGACACGGCCGATCAGCTCGTCGTCCAGCACGGTCTTCTCCAGCGACGAAGTCAGAAGTCCCGCCAGGGAGCTTACGGTCTGGCTGGTCAGGTTCACGCCGGCCAGGGCAGAAAACAGGAAGCTCTGCATCGTCTCCATGCCCGCCTGGAAATCACAGACCTTGGAGCTGGTGACACCGGTCTGGGCGCGAGCCGGAAGATGGTAAAAATGCTTAAACATCTGAATCGACGTAGCCAGCATCAGCGCCGTATCAGGGCTTGCGCACTCCCATGTGGCATAGCGCAGATTGCCATAAGTAAGGGAGGCCGACATCACCACCGGAACGCCGGGTTTCACCAGCTGCGCGTAAACCAGGCACCCCAGCATTTCCGCAATCGAGAGGATCACGGTGGACATCAGGAAAATCGGGGAGGTAATCCCGGTCATCGGAGCCGACACGATAATAATCGGCTGGTTGCGCTCAGCATATACCCGGATGCCGTCGCTGACAAACTGAGACACCAGATAAGGGGAATTGGGGCAGACCGCATGCCAGGTCAGATAGTGGTCTTCCAGATATCCCTCCCTGCCGTAGGCAATGTCAAACAGTTTCAGCACTTCCTCTTTCTTTTCCACTGTCTCCAGCTCCATCGGGCTTAAGATAGGCTTGGAGCATTTTTGCATCGCGTTGTGGGTCAGATACAGACCCTTCACCCGCTCCGGCACGTCGCCGGGGCTTAAAGGCTGAAAGCCGCCGATATTCACATTTTCACAGTGCTGATACAGCGTCTGCAGATCGCCGCAGTCTTTCAGCGAAGGGGCATGGCGTCTGCCGTCATGATCCAGCACAAACACCTCTCCGCCGGCCGGATGAATCAGAATATCCTCTCCCACCGTCACATTATACTTGGAATCCATGGCTTCTAAAAGAAAGGTACCAGGACACTGCTTCCAGCTTTTCTCCACCAGTTCTTTCGGGATATAGACCATTTCGCCGTCCACCCGGCATCCGTGCCGCTTCATCGTCTCCCTTGCTTCATCCGACTGAAACGCCAGCCCTTTCTCCTCCAGCAGCTTACACGCACTGTCATGTACTCTCTGCATTTCATCCTTTGTCAATGTCTGAACCTGTCCTGCTAAATTCATCATCATACCTCACTTTCCGTCAAATAATCTTTTATTATAATTTTTTTTATCCTTTTCCGCTGTGCCAGAACACCCTTTCCGGTAAGGCACTTCATCGGTTCTCCCGCCTGCTAAAGCCGTTTTGACAGCTCCCTGATCTCCGTCTCATGGGCTTCCAGCCATTCCATACAGGCCACATAATGCTGGGCATAATAGAGATATTCATGGGGGTTCAGTTCGGGGTCATATACCACCGCCGAAGTACACCAGCCGTATACGTAAGCCGTCCCCTGAATCAGCACTTCATACAGATATTTTTTCTCCAGTGCCGACAGCGGCGGGATCTTCCCGATTTTCACAATTTCCTCATCGTAGAGCCGGATAAACCGTTCCATACGATCCAGCCGGATTACGCCTTTTGTCGCCAGCTTCCAGGAAGCAAACACATAATGCATGGCCAGCCCGATCTCAAACAGACGGGAATCAAGCTTTGCCATATCATAGTCGAAGCTGCCGCAGATCGTGCCGTCGGGAAGGTATTTAAAATTACCTGCATGGAAATCGCAATGGCAGGGATTCATCTGCATCCGGTCGTAATCTTCGGGCGGAATATAAGCCCTGGCGCACATCTTTTCAAATACCGGCCATACCGTGTCAAAATATTCGGTATACACATTGTCCAGGCCGGCCTCCCGGTAGGCCTTCTGATAGCCCAGAAGGGTCTGGGGAAATTTATGGATCAGCTCGTTGCAGGGGCTGTCCTCACTGTCCATAATATTGTCGCCGTGCAGCCCCTGGGGGTCAAAATTCACTGTGGCGCTGTGAAATTCCGCCATACACCGGGCCGCCGACCGGATCGTGGTGTCCGCCAGGCCTTCCTCGGCCCAGTTGGGAATCCAGTCATATAAAACGTCGCCGTCCACATAATTAAATACGGCAAACAGGAAATCTTCCTGCTGATCCGACAGCTGAATCCTTTGCTGGCAGTAGGTTTTTCCCTGGTTATTGATCAGGGGCGCGGCGCCGAATGAAAAACCGTTTGCTCTCGCATGCAGCAGAAGCCTGTGCTCATAGAGCAGCGCATCCAGATTCTTCCCTCTTTTATACATGCGGAACAGCCAGGTCTGCCGCTCTCCCTCTTTCATCGTATAGATGCCGAAGGTTGTGTTGATATAGCCGCCGAAGATCTGATACACCTCCGACAGTGTGCCGATCTCATAGTGCCGCTCCACCACTTCCCGGATCACGGAAAAAAAATAGTGTTCTTTCGAAATCTGCCTCACATTTTCCGCTTCTTCCGCCTGTTTCTGCGCCGTCGCGTACAATGCCCCCAGCTCGTCGGCAGACGCGCTCCTGTAGTTCATCATCTGCTCGGTGTGCAGCGTTACGAATTTTTCCTTTGACATATGTGCCAGTCTCCTTTCTTCTCTGCCCTTTTTTACCGCAGGTTACTTCATTCTTTTATTTATAGCTTGTCTTTTGAAAACCTTACCCGCTTATGCCGGCGTCTCCCTGTCGGCCCGGATGCTCTCATAGGACACAATCAACGCTCCGGCCAGAATAATCGCCACGCCGACCACCGTCCCGACCCCCGGAATTACTTTAAAGGGCGGCAGCGCCATAAATATCACCAGAAATGCGGAATAAGTAATATTCAGCGCCTGGGCCGTTCCCACGCCTCCATAAATCATACTGAAATACCAGACCGCATAGGAAACCGCCGAACAGCCGGAGCCGATCAGCAGGATGATCCAGACCGCCGCCCGATTGCCTGCCAGTCCGCTTAAAAAGGGGAACGTCTCCGCATTCACATCAAATCCGGCCAGCAATTCGCCGATATAGCCGAAATCTCCGGTCAGTATCGAGCAAATCAGAATCATCACAGAAAACAGTAAGATAAAGTAAACCCGGCGCATCACGGTAGTCACCTCCGGGTGGATATCCTCCCGCATGGCGCTGTATCCGAACAATCCTTCAAAAGCATAGCCAAAGGCAGGAATCAGCGCGATCAGATAAACAAACCAGGGCACCTTCTCCCCCAGCCCGGTCATCACGCCCACGCCGGCAATCGTCGCCACAATACCGGCAAATTTCAGCCCGGTCAGTTTTTCCTTAAACCAGATCACCGCCGCCACGGCTCCCACCACCGGAAATGCGGTGGACATCGTCAGCGCCAGCGGTGAATTGTAATTGCTGGCAATCACATAGGGCACCGCCGCGAACAGGCCGGAGCAGACCGCCGCCGGCAGCACCGCCAGAGAGTCTTTGCTGAACAGCGTTTTCCAGAATTCCGCCAGCTTTTTCATTTTCGCCAGAATAACCAGCTCCGCCAAAAAGGCCAGGCAGGAATCTGTCAACGCGATCACCAGCGCGCAGGTAATTAACAAAAGCCATCCCCGCAGGGAACTTGTGTCTCCTTTGCTGGCCACATAAAGATTCAGCACATTGTAAAGCAGCAGCGCGTTCACCGCCCAGGACACGCCCGACAGAACGCCGTAGATGATTCCTTTTTTCATATTGGTCACAGTTTATCTCCCCTTTCTTAATAACAATTTTCGCAGTTTTGCAGTTTCCCTTCCGAAGCGTTGCTATTATATGTGGATGCGCTGTCTGGCCGGCGTCTGGTCAGCTCATCCGTTTACGCTCACAGTATAAAATCCAAACCCTGATTTTTTCAAGAATCAGACACTGCGGACACTGGCATTTTCTTACCTTTTTCCCTGATGGTAAAAATTTGACTATCATATCAGTTTTTGCCTCTTATGCAACACATGATTTTTCTGTATAATATTCATTAGGAAAACGGCGGCAAACCGCGCTGCCAAATCCCGCCAGGGGAACTGCAATACTCCAAAAACTACGAAACCAAATCAGGAGGACGCAAATTGATCAACAACCGGTTAAGAGAAAAACAAAACAGAGTCTGCTATAACTGGGGCTTTCAGTTCGCCCTCTGGTGTTCGATCCTGTGGGGCATCAGCTATCAGTTTCTGGAAATTCTGATCACCAGAGATACCTTTTCCCGGCTGAAAACAACCGCCGGGCACGCTTACGCCGCAGGCGCTGCCCTCTCTGCCGTTTTAACGGCCATGATTACGCTGATCGCTGTCGTCTGGCTTTTATGCGCCGGCGATATCAAGGAAATCCGCCGGGCGGCGCTTCACTCCCCCGGCGCTTCCCGCAGATTTCTGATCCAGGCTATAACGGGCGGCCTGGCCGCCTGGGCTACATATGTGACGGCGGGACTTTCCAATACGGTGTTTGCCGTAAGCGGCGTCATGTTTTACCCGCTGTTTGGCTCTCTGCTGGCCCGCAAATATCTTATGGAACGAATCCCCTCCAAAATCAAAGGCGGCATGCTGATGATCTGTGCCGGATGGGCGCTGTTCTATTTTCCTCCTGTCATACAGAAGAGCTGGGGACAGCATACGTGGGTGGGCAGCATACTGGGTCTTCTGACCGGCATCGGCTGGGCGATGGAAGGCGTAGCTGCCAGCGGCTCCTCCGATCTGATCGATACCGACACCTGCGTCGCCGTACGCTATCTGTACGAATTTGCCATATGGGCGGCTCTGCTTTTGCCTCTGGCTCTGTTCCTCCCGGAATGCCTGATCTGGCAATATATCCGGCTGGTGCTTTACGACCCGTATTCCATGGGCATCCTGTTTCTGATCGCCCTCTGCCTCTGTTTCAATTACTTTTCCTGGTATCGCTCTTTTACGCTGATGGGCGTGACAGAGGGTCTGGTGATCAGCAATGTCTCCGGCTTCGCCACCGTGCTGGCCGGCATGCTTTTAGCGATCTCCATGCCGACCTGGATCGAGGCCGCCGCATCCCTGATTATGATATTCGGCGTATTTCAGGTTTACTGGCATGGGCTTAGCAGCACCGGCATATACCGCGGCGTAAACCTGGCTCCGATGCCTGCCTGTCCTTTCCTGCAGGACTACCCGGACGACCATTCCGCTGTTCCTCTCAAAACACGGCTTTTGCTGCTGATCGCCGCAAAAGGCCCTGTCTGGGACTTTGAAGCGGCAGACCTGCTCACCCGGCATATACGGTCTCCCATTACCAGACAGCGCTGCCGGAACCGGCTGCGCACTTATATGATCGAGGCCCGGGCCGCCGGGCTGCTGACCAGCGTAGAGGAAACCGTCGATGAAACGCCTTATTTCCAGACCGGAAAACTGCTTTCCCGCTATCAGCTGACAGCTTACGGTTACGGGCTGCTGCTGCAAAAACAGCTGCTGCGCCCGGAAGCAGGAAATGACAGGACGGACAGGGAATAGGAAAAACGGTAAAAAATTCATATGAAACAAGGAGAATTTCGCATATGACAGATAATCTGATCCAAATCCTGAATCTGGCGGCGGGAATCGCGCTGACCGTCATACTGGCCATCATCTGCGCCTGGCACCATTATCATTTTTTTGATAAATTATAAAGGGAGGAGCTTGATATGTCCTTTCGACGCGCCCCGGGATCTTACGACTCCCGCATTCAAAACTCTGTTTTTACAAAAGGAGCGCTGGTGATTATCCTTTCACTGGGAATGTTTGCTTATCTGGCGTTTACACAGGCTTACCGGCTGTTCCCGGCAGAAGAGGCCCTTTCGCTGCCGCTATGGGCGGATTTTCTGAATTGTCTGCTGAAATGCATGGTTATGGTGGCCGCCATGGCTCTGCTGCTCTATTTTTATCTGATCCAGGACTATCACACGGCCTTAAACGAACTGATGGATATTTTCTCCGTATCGGAATCCGGGAAGACGGGGCAAGACCCTTACTCCCGCCATCAAAACCTGGAACTGATTATCGATTCCGCCAGCGGCATCGTCAGGGAAAACCAGCTGTATCAGTCTCAGCTGGACAGCCAGAAAAAGCTTCTGCTCAGCAATTACCTGATCCGGCTCATGAAGGGCAGGGTCCGGGATATCCCCGCCGCCTACGAATCCGCCCGTACCTTTGGCATCGATCTCCATACCGGCCATCTGCAGGTTCTGATTTTCGGCGTCCGGGAAGAAGGAGAGCGCCCCGCTTCCGAGGAACAGATCGATCAAATCTATAACTTTCTTCATCTGCTGATTCGAAATATGCTGCTGGCCGTATTTACCGGCTATCTGGTGGAGGTGGACGGAATGCTGGCCTGCCTTCTGCTGGCTTCGCAGGAAGAAACGCTGGATTCCAAAGACTGTGTGACGGAACTGAAACGTATCGCGGCTCTGATCCGGCAGCTTACGCTGGAGCAGGAGGATTATTCGGTATCTATCACGGCGGGAAGCGTCAGCGCCGGACTTTCCGGCATCGAGAAATCATTTTCGGAAGCTATGGAGCTGTTTCAATATGCCCGGATTATGAACGAGGACGACAGCATCCTGTTCTACCATAACATGGCGCCGGCTCACACGGCCGACACTGACGATTATTTCTGGTTTAAAAAAGAAATGCAGTTTATGAACTGTATCAACACGGCGGACTATCAGAATGCCGCCGCCGTCTTTTCCGAGATTCTGGACAGCGAATATTTAAACAGCGGACTGCCGCTGAATTTGATTAACTGCCGGATGCTGGGACTGATCAACAATATGATCAATGCCCTGGGGAAAATCCGGCTGACCGTGGACGCGGATTATTTCCAGCGCCTTGACCCCTGGCATGCCATTCTGGACTGCCGTTCCGTCCCCGAGCTGAAAAGAAAATCTCAGGAAATTTTCAACAGCATTAACCGCTATACGGAAAAACAGAAAAGCCAGTCCTCCCTGGAACGGATGACGGAGATTGTACAATACCTGAAAGAACATTATCAGGACCCAAATCTCTGCGTCACCTCAGCCGCAGAAGTTTTTGAACTGAATCCCTCTTATCTGTCCAGGATTTTTAAAAAACTGATGGGAATCGGCTTTTCCGACTACCTGCAGTGGGTTCGGGTCCGGGAAGCCGAGGCGCTGCTGCCCAATAAAAAACTGAGCATCCGGGAAATTTCCGAACTGACCGGCTTCGGCGGCGTTCAGACCATGAACAGGGCGTTTAAAAAACACAGGGGAACAACCGCAGGGAAAATGCGGCGCTTTTAAGCGACAATTTCCTCTGCGTTTGCGTACCCTCGCTTCGCTGGGGCAGACCCTGTGCATCCTCGCAGAGCGTTTTTGATATCATAGGGAAGTTCGTCGAGCTTTCCTATGATATCAAAAAGGAGGGCTATCGAAAAACCGATAGCCCCTCCCGTCAAATGTCTCATTCCATGCTTTCAAGCATCAGCGCGCTCTCCGAAAAATCCACCGTCCGCACCTCCACGTCATCGCCATTGTAGCTTCCGGCCAGGTCGTCCATCGCAGATTCCGTAATCCTTCTGGAAGCATCGGTGAAGAGCCCTAAAAATGTCTGGTCATATCTCGAAAAAGTCATTGTGAGAATTTTCCCTTTCTCATCGATTACCTCCATCGTAATATCCGGATCATTTCCGCTATATCCCTGGCTGCCGTATTCCACCCGGTCAACAGGGCTGTCTAACAGCTTACATTCCTCCGCCTTTTTTTTCGCAAGCTCCGCATATACGCCGTAATTCTTTTCCAGCGACGCGTCATAATCCAGGGAAGGATTTGCGTTCAGATGCCTGCTGTGACAGATATCGAACAGTTCTCCTGTCACCGCGTCCACCATAAACGTCCATCTCGTACTCTCAGGCGTCTGATTTTTCTCAAACAGAACATCGCCCGACCAGAACGCCCGCGGGAAGGTTATGGTTCCCGGATTATACATCATGTATACATAAGCACCTTTCAAATCCAGCCCATAAATATTTTTCAGATAATCCGTACCCTTTTTTGCCGCTTCCTCCATTGTTAAATCCACGTCTCCGGGCGTCCCGGTATTCAGGCTGTCCATGCTCACTTGATAATTGACTTCCTCTTTGCTTCCCTCCGTTCCTTTCGTCTCCGTCAATGACGCCGTCCGGCTGTCGGGAACCTGGTAATTGGTGGAAACCGCCTCCAATCGTCCGCTTTTCGCCTGCGCGGCCGCTTCCGCCGCCAGGCTGAACAGGATCGTGGTCGCGCCGATCAGGGCACAGGCCGCCGCCGTCATTTTCAACATGTTTTTTCGTCTCATTCTTCAGTTCCTCCTTCCGAATAATTTAGATTGTCAGACACTACCCGGGTGCTTTTGACAGATTCATCATAAAACCGCTCCGTCTCAAAACCATATCGGAGTTGTTAAAACTTTGTAAAATATAGCCTCACGACCGTCCCCTTCCCCGGTTCGGAAACAAAGGTCATCTCCCCATGGTGAAGCCGGACAATGCTCTCGCAAATGGAAAGCCCAAGCCCCGCCCCGCCCGCGGCGCGGCTGCGGGCCTTATCCACACGGTAAAAAGCGTCCTTGATATGCCCGATCTGATCTGGCTCCATGCCGATCCCATGATCCTCCACCTCCACCACGGCGCCTGTTTCCTTTAGCCAGGCAGAGACCCGTATTTCTCCTCCCGGCCGGCTGGCCTTCATCCCATTGTCGATCAGGTTGTTGAGCAAAATCAAAAGCTGCTCCATATTTCCCCGTATCGAAAAATCCCGGACCGCCCCGTAAGACAGGCGGAGTCCCTTTTCTTCCGCCTTTACCCGCATCACCCCTGCGGACTGTTCAAACAGCGCAACCACGGAACAGTCCTCCGCCTCCGGCTCATCCTCACTGTGCTTCAGCAGCGCCAGTTTCAGCAGCTGGTTGGCCATATTTTGAAGCCTGCCGCATTCTGACATAATAAACCGGGTGCATTCGTAGCGTTCCTCTTCCGATATCAGCGCTTTCTGCATATACTCGGCATATCCGTAAATCGCCGTCAGCGGAATCCGCAGTTCATGGGAAAAATTGTCTACAAACTGCTGTTTCTGTTCCGCAGTCTCCCGAAGCTGCCGAATCTGGGTTTCAACCTGCTCCGCCATCAGATTAAAACTGCAGGCCACGCCGGCCACTTCATCCTTTCCCCGTACGGGAAGCCTGCTTCCGTAATCTCCCTTGGCGATCCTGGCGGAGGCGCCGGAAATCTGCCTTAACGGCCGGAAGATCAGGTTCAGGAACTGAAAAAGGAAAAAAGCCATCACAAACATCATCACGGCGCCCATCAGAAACAGCAGATTTTTCGTATGCCGCCATGAAGAGAAGGTGTCCGTTAAGTCTCCGACATACAGCAGCCCGTAATCCTGCCAGGGAGCCGGAAAGCTGCCGTAAACGAAGAGCACAGGAAAGGGTTCGTCTTCCATATAAACGATCCGCTCCTGCTTCCACTCCGTATCCGGTGGAATCTCCGTATTCCCTGCCGGCATCGGATCGGCGCTTTTATAAATCCATTTTCCGGAACATGCCACCGCAAGCCCGCCGTCCTTTCCCTGCAGATACCTGGAGTAAGAGCGCATGAGCTGCGCCATATTCTCCTTTGCCAGACTCCCCCGCTGCTCCAGGGCCTGCATATCCTTAATCAGGGACGAGGCTATGACATAATGCTCCGCCAGACACCTCTCCCTGTCCGCGGATAGCTTATCGTTTAATATAACGGTAGAGACAATCAGAATCATGGAATTGAGAAATACCAGAAACAGAATCAACATTGCGAAAAAAGTCCGCCGTTTCATTCCCGAACCTCCATTATAGTTCCGCAACTCCCCTTCCAAGCCCCTTTGAACTGGGAGAATTTCCAGCCACTAAAGTGTCTGTAAATCTTCTCGGGGCTTTTGCAATGAGCACTTAGGGTCTGTCCTTTAGACCCTTACGTGCGATGCATACAAAA
>CAJUPT010000058.1 GCA_910588405.1 uncultured Lachnospiraceae bacterium
ACGGACTATCATTGTCCCTGGCGTTTTCTGTATCTGCTTTAGCTGGCTTGGGCGGTTTCGGCCTCGGCCGGCTTCTTCCTGTGGTAGTTCTCCCGCCTTACGGCAAGAAAACGCTCATATCGGGCCTGGGCTTCGGGATCTCCGGCGGCAGCATCCGCATACATCTTCTGGCGGGACTTCTTCACAGCTTCCGACTGCTGCGCTCTCTGCTGTGCCAACTCCGCCGCTGCCGGTTGGTCAGCTTTACGGTGAGCTGCTTTTTTTGGTTTGTGCCTGCAGTGGTCACGGCCTTCTCGGTTTTGTAGTTTATGGCGTAGTAGAAGTAATAGCACTCGTAGTTGTCGCCAAAGACTTTTTTTACTTTGCTGTCACAGTTTTCCATATAGGCGGCAACATTGAAGGCGCTGCTGCCCTGACGGCCTTCGTGAATGCCGACCGTCTGAAAGTGCTTAAGCAGCAGCTCCTGATCCTGGTGGTAGAGCAAAGCCAGGGCGGGAAAGGCCTCGATATAGTAGTCGGCGTCGAACAAAAGACTCCAGTCGATACTGTCCACATATGTATTGTAGAGAGGACCATAATCCCATGTCACATCGTAGGGGTTTTCACCGTCGTCCACATCGACATAGCAGACGCTGGTCTTAGTCTCTACATCAGCCTGAAGACCGGCAAGCCTGGAGATTTCCGCAATGCTGGGTCCGGCCTTAAGCTGTTCGGCAGGTTCGGAAGATTTTTCAGTGGGCTGAGAGGACTTCCCGGTGGGCTGAGAAGCCGCGCTGGCGTAACCGGAAGGGCAGGCCGCCAAAAAGGCGCCAACCAGGATCAACGCAAGCAGCCGAAGGCTTTTTTCTTTCCGCATCTTAATCATTTGTTCACCTTTCCATATTGTATTGAAGCCATGGTGTTAAAAAAGACCCCAAAAATCGATGCCAAGGTCTTTTCTGTAATATTTAGTATGGACGGATGGGGGAGAAATGTCAATATTTTGGGAAAACTTTTTCCATATGCATTTTTCAGGTATGCATTTTTCCTTTCGAAAATAATTGACAACATTCTTATATCTGGCGTATAATCTATAACGATATTGTGCTGTTGTGCATTCCTGCGTTAAAGTGATAAAGATGCGGGGATATGGCGGCAATCAGGAATAATGGAGGAAAATATGGTTCGATATTTTATGAAACGGCTCGGTATGATGCTGATCGCCCTCTTTCTGATTATATTGGTGACTTTTGTGATCATGCACTCGATCCCCGGCGGCCCCTTTACCAGCGACCGGAACGTATCGGAAGAGGTAGAAGCGGCGCTGAACGAGAAGTATCATCTGAATGATCCGCTGCCCAAGCAGTTTTTCGACTATGTGGGCAATCTGCTTCACGGAGACTTCGGCCCGTCCTACCGCTTTACCGGCAAGACGGTCAACGACTTTATCAAGAACGGCTTTCCCGTATCGGCGAAGCTGGGCGGCGTGACGATCCTGTTTGTGATCCTGGCCTCGATCCCTATGGGCATCCTGGCCGCCATCAAAAACGGCAAGTGGCAGGACATGCTGGTGATGGCCGTCGCCACCATCGGCGTGACGATTCCTTCTTTTGTCATTGCTTCCCTGCTGATTTACGTGTTCTCATTCCGCATGGGCGCCCTGCCCAGCTTTGGCCTGGATACCTGGGAGGGGTATATTCTGCCCGTGATAACCCTGGGCGGCTATTCCATCAGCTATCTGGCCAGGCAGATGCGGTCAAGCCTCCTTGAGGTGATGGGGCAGGATTACATACGAACGGCCAGGGCAAAGGGATTATCGGAGCCCAAGGTTATTATCAGGCATGCTTTAAGAAACGCCATGATTCCGGTGATCACGGTTCTCGGCCCCACGGTGGCCAATCTGCTGACCGGCAGTTTTGTGGTGGAGAAAATATTTGCGGTGCCGGGCCTGGGCGTCCATTTTGTCAACAGCGTGACTATGCGTGATTACACGACGATCATGGGCGTGACGATCTTTTACGCAACGTTTCTTCTGGCAATGGTTTTTATCGTAGACGTGTTCTACTGCCTCATCGATCCCCGGATCAAATATGACTAAGAAACAGCAACGATTGAAAAAGAGTAAGCGGCTAAAGAACACCCGCTAACTCTTTTCCATGCATCGCACGTAAGGGCCTAAGGAACAGGCCCTAAGTGCTCATAGCGATGGAAGAGAAGCTGCGGAACTATAAATAAGAGGAAAGCGGAAAAATGGAAAATAAATGGGAAATGCTGGAATCCTCCAACGAAGAACGGGAGAAAATCTGGAAGCTGAACCGGACCTTTGCGGGCGACGTATGGTTCCGGTTCCGCCGGAAGCCCACGGCCATCGCGGGCTTTGTGATTATACTGCTGCTGCTGGTATTCGCGCTGTTAGGGCCGAAGTTTACGAATTACAGCTACTCCGCCCAGAACCTGGAGGTGGTAAATATACCACCCCGGATGACGGTATACGAAGCGCCGGATCACAGCGGATATATGTACATCACCCAGGCGCTGAAAGTGGTGTGGGTAAATAAGGACGGCACGCTGGGGAACCAGTTAAAAAAGGTCAGGGAAGACAGCGAGCATTCCATGACGATTTATGACTGCAACGGCGCGGAGGTGGGGCTTTATTACGGCTCCAAGCCGTACGTGATGGCGGACCCTGCGACCCGGGTGATTTTTTCCTCCCGGAAGATATGGAACAAATCCTATATATTCGGCACCGACAGCCTTGGCCGTGATATTCTGACCCGGCTGATGTACGGAACCCGGGTATCACTGCTGGTGGCCTTTGTGGCGGTGTTTGTAAATCTGGTAATCGGCATTGTTTTCGGCGGCATCTCAGGCTATGCTGGCGGGACGGTGGACGTGATTATGATGCGGATCGTGGATATTATCAGCACCATTCCTCTTACGCTGTATGTCATTCTGATTATGGTGATTTTGGGAACGGGGCTGAAAAGCATAATTATTGCCCTGGGAACCGTCTACTGGGTGGATATGGCCAGGGTGGTCAGAGGGCAGGTGCTGAGCCTGAAAAATCAGGAGTTCGTCATGGCAGCCAGAACCATCGGCTCTTCCGTCAAAACCATCCTGATGCAGCATCTGATTCCCAATGCGATGGGTTCGATTCTGGTAACGGTGACGATGCTGATCCCCTCGGCTATTTTTATGGAGGCTTTTCTGGGCTTTTTAGGCATCGGCCTTCAGCCGCCTTTGGCCAGCCTGGGGACGATGTGTAACGACGCGACGGAAAATTTGCGTTCCTGTCCTCATCAGCTTTTTATTCCGGCTCTTGTGATCTGTTTGATTATGTTCGCCTTTAATTTCGTCGGCGACGGCTTAAGAGACGCGCTGGACCCCAAGCTGAAAAAGTAAGAGGAGGAATCTATGGAACCGATCTTAAAGATAGAAAATCTGAAAACTTCATTTATGACCGGCAACGGCGAGGTACAGGCTGTCAGAGGGGTCAGCTTCACGGTCGGCAAGGGGGAAATTCTCGGGCTGGTGGGCGAGTCCGGCAGCGGCAAAAGCGTTACCGCCATGTCTGTGCTGCGGCTTCTGGCGGATACGGCTAGAATCAAGGAAGGGACCATTACCTTTGAAGGGCAGGATCTGATTCAAATGCCCAAAAAGGAGCTGCGCAAAATCCGGGGCGAGCGGATTTCAATGATTTTCCAGGACCCCATGTCCTCTTTAAATCCGCTGATCCCAGTGGGCAGGCAGGTGGAGGAAATGATAAAAGAGCATGATCCCGGCCGTAAAAAAGAGGAAGTGAAGGAGGACGTGCTGGAGCTGTTCCGGAAGGTGCGTATTCCGGAGCCGGAGAAGCGGTATAAATGCTTCCCCCATGAGTTTTCCGGCGGAATGCGCCAGCGTGTGATGATCGCCATGGCGCTGGCCAATAAGCCGGGGCTTCTGATTGCCGACGAGCCGACGACGGCTCTTGACGTGACGATTCAGGATCAGATCCTCAAACAGTTAAGGGAGCTGGAAAAGGAATACGGCACCAGCATTATTTTTATTACCCATGACCTGGGCGTGGTGGCGGAGCTGTGCGACCGGGTGGCGGTGATGTACGGCGGCCTGATTATGGAGGAAGCCATGATCGACGATATTTTTGAGCGGCCGGGCCATCCTTATACGATGGGGCTTCTGGCCTCCGTTCCGGATATGGACCAGGATAAGGCGATCCGCTTACAGTCGATTCCCGGTTCGCCGCCGGATATGACGAACCCGCCGAAGGGCTGTCCCTTCGCGCCCCGGTGTCCCTACGCAAGGCAGCTCTGCGCCACTGAGCTGCCGGATTTCGTACAGGTGGGAGAGGGGCACCGCAGCAGATGTTTCTTACAGTATCCGGACGCGCCGGCTGATGAGAACAATCCGTTCCGGAAACGCCCATACCAGCTGTAGCGGCTCCACCATAAATGAAAAGGCGTTTCCTTTGAGCCTCCGGCGGATGCACAGAAAATGGGCGTGGAAGGTGTCGCTTCGTACCCCCATTTTCGCGCAGTTCAGCGCCGAAGCGCTGAACTTTCAAAGCAATAGGAGAAAATCATGAGTAATCAGAATATATTGGAAGTTTCGGACCTGACAAAGCATTTTAAGGCGGGGCGGAACCAGGTGGTCCACGCCGTGGACGGCGTCAGCTTTACGCTGGAAAAGGGAAAGACACTGGGCCTGGTAGGCGAGTCCGGCTGCGGCAAATCCAGCTGCGCCAGAACCATTATCCGGATTTATGACGTGACGGCGGGGAAGATTCTGCTTGACGGAACCGACATTACGAATATGAAGCAGAAGGAGTTAAAGCCGCTGCGCAAAAACATGCAGATGATTTTTCAGGACCCATATGCCTCTTTAAATGCCAGGATGACGGTGCGGGATATTATCGCAGAGCCGTTAATCGCCCACGGCATTGTAAAAAATAAGGAGGACGCCAATGACCTGGTGTACCCGATGTTAGAGCGGGTAGGGCTGACGAAGGAGCATGCGGGCCGCTATGCCCATGAGTTTTCCGGCGGGCAAAGACAGCGGGTGGGCATCGCCAGAGCTTTGGTGCTCAAGCCCCAGCTTGTGATCTGCGACGAGCCGATCTCGGCTCTTGACGTGTCCATTCAGGCTCAGGTGATCAATCTGTTAAAGGATTATCAGGATGAGAAGGGAATCGCTTACCTGTTTATCGCCCATGACCTGTCCATGGTCCGCTATGTGTCGGATCAGGTGGGCGTGATGTACCTGGGGCAGATGGTGGAGTTAAGCGATGCCGATGACATTTATAAAAATCCGCTCCACCCGTATACGAAGGGGCTTCTGGGCAGCATTCCGATCGCGAATCCGAAGCTGGCGAGGCAGAAGGAGAAAAGCGGTATCGAGGGGGATATCCCAAGCCCTGTGAACCCGCCGAAAGGCTGCCGCTTCCATACCCGCTGCCCTTACGCGAAGCCGGAGTGCTCCGAGGCAGTGCCGGAAGCCAAATATGTGGATGGAAAACATATGGTGGCCTGCCATCTCTATTAGTTATCGGTTTCCCGGCGCGCAGATCAATCGGCGCGCCTGAGAACATATATTTATTCATTTATCATTACAGAAGGGAGAAAGCAATGAAGAAAAGAATTTTCAGCCTGCTTCTGGTTCTGTGCCTGGCGCTTACGGCGCTGACAGGCTGCGGGCAGAAGAAAGATGACCAGTCCGAGACCGTGCCCGCCACGGTACCCGCGACTGTTCCGGCGACGGAGGCTCAGGGAGGAAGCGATGCGGCAGGCGGCGAAAGCCAGCCCGCAGGGGATGTGGCCCAGGAAATGGTATTCGTATTGAATAACGAGCCTGACACCATCGATCCCACGATCACAAACAACTCCTTTGCCACCCCGTTCCTGATCAACTGCTTTGAGGGTCTGGTAACTTATAACGAGGATGGTGAGGTTGTTCCCGGCAATGCGGAATCCTGGGACATTAACGACGATCTGACCGTATTCACCTTCCATTTGAGAGAAGGTCTGAAATGGAGCGACGGAACACCGCTGACCGCAAAGGACTATGTTTACGCGGCGCTGCGCGTACTGACCCCGGAAACCGGCGCCCAGTATGTGAACATGATCTCCGATTATGTGGTAAATGGTCAGGAGTATTATGAGGGAACCGCTTCCGCAGAGGACGTAGGCATCAAGGCGGTAGACGACAATACACTGGAATTTACCTTAAAAGCGCCCTGTCCGTTCTTTATCGACCTGGTAAGCATGTGGGTATACTTCCCCGTACAGGAAGCCACCATCGAGGCCAACGGCGACAAGTGGACCACATCGGCCGACAGCTACATCGGCAACGGACCTTTTAAGGTGACTCAGATCACCCCCGGCGAAAGCTATGTGCTGGAAAAGAACGAGAATTACTGGGATGCGGCGAACGTACAGTTAGAGAAGCTGACCTACCGTTATATCCTGGATGTGTCCACTGCCCTGACTGCTTTTGAAAACGGCGAGGTGGACGGCGTCAGGACCATTCCTTCAAGCGATATGGCCCGTCTGAAAGCGGAGAATGCCGGCGTGGTGGTAGCGCCCAGCTACGGTACCGTTTATTATGACATCAACTGCAGCAAAGAGCCTTACAACGACCCGCTGGTCAGAAAGGCACTGAACTTGGCGATCGACAGAGAGGCGCTGATCAACAACGTAGCCCAGGTGGAAGGCGAGCCTGCATACAGCTTCTATGCCCCCGGCTACGTAGTGGACGGCAAGGATCTGACAGAAGGACGCCCCACTTTCGACTTGTCTGCTACCGCTGACGTCGAGGCGGCAAAGAAAGCGCTGGCAGACGCCGGATACCCGGACGGCGAAGGTTTCCCCACGATTCAGCTGTCCTTCTATGCGGACGACAATGTAAAGAAGATCGCGGAAGCGATTAAGGAAATGTGGGAGCAGAACCTGGGCGTAACTGTGGAAGTAAGTTCCGCGGAGTGGGCCGTATTCTACGATGCGGTACAGAACGGCAACTACGAAGTGGCCGCTATGGGTTGGAGTGCGGATTATGTAAATCCCATGAGCTTCCTGCCGCTGTTATATACGGACGACGTGACCAATAACAGCTTCTACAGCAATCCTGATTATGATGCGATTGTGGATCAGGCAAAGGTAGAGACAGATCCCTCCAAGTTCGGCGAGCTGGTAAAACAGGCCGACGAGCTGGTATCCGCCGATTACCCGGTGCTGGGCCTGTACTACAAGTCCAATACTTATCTGATCAAGGATTACATCGAAGGCGTATACATGACATCTTCCTCCAACATTTATTTCAAGAACGCGAAAGTTCTTGCGAAATAAGGAGAAGGCTTGAGATGCGTCATCACGACGGAGGGCTTCGGGGACATGGTCTTTGACCTGTTCCCGGACCTTGCGCCGGTTACGGTTCGGAATTTTGCGGATACGGCAAAAAGCGGCTTTTACGATGGCCTGGCCTGGTGCCGGATTGTGAAGGGCTACGTGATCCAGTCCGGTTCCCCTGATAATGACATTATGACGGACAGCGACTGGCATATTAAGGGGGAGTTTGCCGAAAACGGCATCGAGAATCCCGTTCCCCATATCAGGGGTGCTATTTCCATGGCGAGGGACGACGGCTTTGACACGGCGGGAACCCAGTTTTTTGTGGTTCATCAGGATGCCGGGAAGCTTGACGGAAGGTATGCGGCCTTCGGGCAGATGGTTTCCGGCTTTGAGGTGTTAGACGCCATCGCGGCGCTGCCCACCAGCGGGCCGGAAACGTGGAATAAGCCGGTGAGGATGCCGGTGATTGGCCGGATTTTGATAGAAGAGTAGAAGATTAGAAGAAACAGGATGCCCTGTCAGACAGATGGTTGTCAGACAGGGCTGTTTTCATCGGCAATATAGGTTGCCTAAAACATGGAGCAGATATAAATAGGATGGCTGAATCCTTATTTTTAGTCTTTTTTTGGCGTAGCTTTTATGCTCCGGGATTTTGCTCGATTTTATGGTCTGAGATTGCAATTGGGTGTTGACGGCAGGGGCTTTGTTATTGTATAATATACTGCGTTATGTGCCTGATGCAGTTGGATTTTGTCCGCTGTTTTCGCGGCGCACGGTATGGAGAAGTACCCAAGAGGCTGAAGGGTCTGGCTTCGAACACCAGTAGGTCGGTAACACGGCGCGAGGGTTCAAATCCCTCCTTCTCCGTTTATAGATGGGTCAGGTAAAATGTTAAAAAGCAGAGGATTGTTTCCTCTGCTTTTTGGCATACCATTGCAAAAATGAAGGACATTTCGCCCAATATTTCCCGATCCGTATGCCTTTCTACATAAAAATGCATATATTGTTTATACGATTTTAAGATTCCTTGCATATATTTCACAAAAATTTTTTATTTCTTACAATCAGTCATAATTTTGTGCTATAATAGTATCAGATACTATATCGTGTTTTTATACCATAGTGAAATTCTTATGATCGGCATACCTCAAAAAGCGTATTACCCCTGCGGGAATTTCAGAAGAAAGGAGACTGCATGCACAATGTAAACGAAACGGTATTATACGGAACTCATGGGATCTGCAGGATTGCGGATATCGAGGAACGGGATTTTACCGGCAGCACAAAAACCTATTATGTGTTAAAGCCGGTAAAGGATGAAAAGTCCACGATTTATGTCTGCGTTCACAATGAAAAGGCGGTTCAGCAGATGCGTCAGATTATGTCGGCGGACGAGATTCGTGAGATGATCCGGAACATGCCCGATGAGGCCGCCGAATGGATTGAGAACAAGAATGAGCGGAACGAGAAATATAAGGCAATATTAAACAGCGGCGACCGTTACGCATTGGTGCGGATGATCAAGTCCCTTTACCTGCACAGGCAGCAGCAGAAGGAGCTGGGAAAGAAGATGCATCTGACGGACGAGAAGTTCTTTAAGGATGCGGAGCGGATGCTGCATGAGGAATTTGCCGCGGCATTGAATATCAAGCCGGAGCAGGTGCTGCCTTTTATTATGGGGCAGCTGGAGGGGAAAAAAGAGTGAAAAAAGGACGCCGCCTGGCGCAGTGTGGTATATGCGCGGCGCGGAATCCTGTGAGGCAGGGCTGGAAACCGGAAAGAGGGTTTCCAGTTTTTTCTTGTCAATCGCATTTTTACAGCGGATAAAACATCGGCTTCCGCCCGTGAAATTCCGTATAATACCTGACGCCGCAGCTTTCCAGCATATCTTTGATCAGAGAAAAACCATATCCTAAACTGGCCGGGACATGGGCGTCTGAGCCGATCGTAACCATTTCTCCGCCCAGCTCAATATAGCGCCGGATGACATCGGGATGAGGATTGGTATGTCCCAGCCCGTGGCTGAGACCGGAGGTATTGCATTCCAGCGCTTTCCCGTGGGAGATAACCGTCTTTAAAATTTCGTCTATGATATCCCGATAACCCGAATAAGAATAAAACTTATTTTTATTCGGGCCGTAGCGCACCGCATAGTCCAGATGGCCCAGGGCGTCGAAGCAGTCTTTGTGCAGGCGTACGTTTTCCAGCGTGCATTCAAAATATTCCCGGTAGGCGGCTTCTTCCGTCCTTCCCTCATAAAAATCGCTGAAATAGGGGTCCCTGTCCCCCACCAGATGGACGGAGCCGATGATATAGTCAAAAGGCCAGTCGGCCCCATAGCGTTCTAACTGCCCGGTCAGATGGGCGCGCAGTCCCAGCTCCACCCCTGTGAAAACCTGGATCTGTCCTTCGAAACTTTGCCGCAGCCTGCCCAGGGCTTCCATATAACGGTCGGTGGGAAAGGTAAAGTCCTCATGGTAGCGCTCCGGGTAGTCGAAATCCTGATGATCCGTAATACAGATCCGCTCCATGCCAAGGGCGATGGCCCGCTCGATCTGGGCCTGGGCCGGCGTGTCGGAGTCGGCGGAAAAGTCGGTGTGAATGTGATAGTCGGAATACATAAGAGCCTTTCTTAATCGAAGCTGTTTTACAGTTGACAAACCGGATGAATCATGTTTTTGGGAGCGCCGCATGGTTTTTGCAAAAATTTGAGCGGCTCCCGGCCTGTCTGTTATCTGACAGGCTATGGTTCCCCGTATGATGGAGTTTACTGGAATTTTGCGGAAATGTCAACGAAAAAAACAGGGAAAATTCGCCTCACTACTTTACAAAATTTTGGGAATGGGCTACTATTGAAACGGAGCGTTTTAATGTACGCCCGCAAAAAGCGTATTGTCGTCGCCGGGCTGTCGATTTGGAGACGGACGAGGCGGAATGATCAGGGCAGGCGGGCGATTGAGGCGAGCGGGAAATTCCTGACTCGACTAATGAATTTGAGGAGAAATACCATGGACGAGCGAATCAAATTGCTGGCCGGGCAGCTGGTCGGCCATTCTATGAAAGTAAAAGAAGGAGAGAAGGTACTGATTCACTGTACCGGTTATGACACGGAGCCTCTGGGCAGAGCGCTTGTCAAGGCGGTCTATGAGGCGAAGGGCATTCCGCTGTTCTGGCTGGAAAGCCCCCGGATTCAGAGGGAATTGCTGTTAAACTGCAGCGAGGAGCAGTTAAAGCTGAAAGCGCAGGCAGATTGTCTGACCATGTCCGCCATGGACTGCTATGTGGCGGTGCGGGGCAGCGATAACACGGCCGAGCTGTCGGACGTGCCTGCGGAGCGGATGGAGCTTTTCAATAAAGTGTACCATCATCCGGTGCATAATGAGATTCGGGTACCCAAAACCCGCTGGGTGGTGCTGCGCTATCCGTCTCCCTCCATGGCCCAGGCAGCAAACACAAGCCTGGAAGCTTTCGAGGACTTTTATTTTGATGTCTGCTGTCTGGACTATGATAAGATGAAAGAAGCTGTGGAGCCGCTGCGCCTGTTGATGGAACGGACGGACCAGGTGAGGATCGTGGGAAACGGAACCGACCTGACCTTTTCCATCAAGGGAATCCCGGCCGTTCCCTGCTGCGGGGAGATGAACATTCCCGACGGAGAAATCTATACGGCGCCGGTACGGGACTCTGTCAACGGTGTTCTCTGCTACAACACGCCCTCTCAGTACCAGGGCTTTGTATATGAAAATATCTGTCTGACCTTTGAAAACGGAAAGATCGTGAATGCGGAGGCCAATGACACCAGGCGGATTAACAAGGTGTTTGACACCGACGAGGGCGCCCGGTATGTGGGAGAGTTTGCCATCGGCATCAATCCTTACGTGCTGACCCCGATGAAAGATACCTTATTTGACGAGAAGATTATGGGCTCCTTCCATTTTACGCCCGGAAACTGTTATGACGAGGCGCCAAACGGCAACAGCTCCGCCATCCACTGGGATCTGGTCTGCATCCAGACGCCGGAATGGGGCGGCGGAGAGATCTGGTTTGACGGCGTGCTGGTGCGCAAGGACGGAAGATTCGTGCTGCCCGAACTGCAGGGGCTGAATCCTGAAGAATTAAAGAAATAAAATCGCGGAGTAATGCTGCGGGTCTTATGTGAAGCCGCGGATTCCCTGAGTCTTGCTGAGTTTTGTTTCTGTGAGTTTCCCTGGCGGAGGCTCACAGATTGCAGGCTTGTATGGATACCTTATGATAAATATACGCGAAACCGGCAAAGAATCGGCACGGGCTTATTTACGCAGCGTCGTACCGGATTCTGAGCGTACATAACTGCAATTCGGAGGAAACGCTTTGATACAGGATTTAAGCATGGTATTCGGCCTGTGCGGCGGCATAGGCATGTTTTTGTACGGAATGCACATCATGGGAGACGGGCTCCAAAAGTCTGCGGGCAGCAGCATGAGCCATCTTCTGGAGGTGCTGACCAGCAACCGTTTGCTGGCGGTGGGCGTGGGAGCGCTGGTGACGGCCATTATCCAGAGTTCGGGAGCCACCACGGTTATGGTGGTGGGCTTTGTAAACGCAGGGATTATGAATCTGAACCAGGCCGTGGGCATTATTATGGGAGCCAATATTGGTACCACCATCACTGCCTGGATCGTGTCCATGAACCAGCTGGGCGGAGCGCTGGAGCTTCTGAATCCCACCTTCTGGGCCCCCTTCCTTTTGGGCGTGGGCGCTTTTGTTATGCTGTTTGCCAAGAAACAGAGGCGGCAGATGGTGGGGGAAATTCTTGTGGGGCTGGGGCTTTTGTTTATCGGGCTGAATTTAATGTCCACCTCTATTGCCCCTTATACGGATTCTCCGATCTTCGCGAAAGCCTTTGCCGCCCTGGGGGGAAATCCCATACTGGGCGCTCTCGTAGGCTTCCTAGTAACCGCTTTGCTGCAAAGCTCCTCCGCTTCGGTGGGTATTTTACAATCCCTGGCCATCAATGGGATTGTCACCACCAACGCGGCGGTCTATATTACGCTGGGCCAGAATATCGGTTCCTGTGTGACAGCCCTTTTGTCCAGCGCCGGAGCCGGAAAAAACGCCAAGCGGGCGGCGGTGATTCATTTGAGTTTCAATATACTGGGTTCCCTGCTGTTTGGCATTGTCTTATATTTGTATTTTGTGATGGTCAATCCGGTGATGGCGGCCTCCCATATCAATGCGGTACAGATTTCCATCTTCCATACGTTTTTCAATCTGATCAACACGCTGGTGCTGTTTCCCTTTGCCGATAAGCTGGTGGGGCTGTCCCAGTGGGTGATCAAGGATGAGGCGGAGACGGAAAAAAGCCAGGAGTATCCGGCGATTCATCTGGACGACCGTCTGCTGGAATCCCCGGCGGTGGCCGTCAGCTCCGTGCTGCATGAGGTGGTGCAGATGGGAGAGCTGGTTGCCCGCAATATCCGGGATTCCGTGGAGTGTATCCGCACCCGGGATACGGAAAAGCTGAAACAGGTGCATGCGCTGGAAAATCATCTGGACGAGGTCAACAACATCCTGATGGCTTATCTGGTAAAGGTGAGCCAGCTGGCGCTGACAGAGCAGCAGAACCATACGGTTAACAACCTGTTTTACACGATTAACGATCTGGAGCGGATCGGCGACCACAGCGATAATATCGCCGAGATTACCGAATATATGATCGCCCATGACCTGAGTTTTTCGGAGATGGCTCTGGAGGAAATCGTGGGCGTGGGCAATGTGGTCTCGGTCAGTGTGGACGCCGCCGTGAGGGCCAGAAGGGATAAAAGCATGGAGGATGTCCGGGTGGTATCCAAAAATGAGGACCGGGTGGACATGCTGGAAGAGGAGCTGCGCGAGGAGCATATCGAGCGCCTCGTTCAGAAGCAGTGTCAGCCTCCCGCAGGTGTTTCCTTCCTGGATCTTCTGACGAATTTCGAAAGAGTTTCCGATCATGCGTATAATATTGCCGGATATGTAAAAGATGAAATGTAGGGAGATGTGCATCCTGTTTGCGGAAGGACGCGAAATGGATACATGGCCTCGGAAATTTTGCATGAAATGCTGAGAAACACAGGGCAGCCGGTAAAAAGTTTGTAGAGTTTTTTTACTGAGAGGGACTTGCTATTTTGCCTGAAATTAGGTAAAATACCAGTGAACTGAGTATTATTTAACAATTAATGAGGTATTGAGAAAAGCAGAAGCCTTTCTATCGCGAATGCCGGCCGGCAGCCGTCTGCGGAACGAAAACCGGGCCGGAATCAGACGCGGCGTAAGGGCGCTGTAGTACTGAATTAGGAGGAATGAACAATGGCAGTAAAAGTTGCAATCAATGGTTTTGGCCGGATCGGCCGTCTGGCATTCAGACAGATGTTCGGAGCGGAAGGGTATGAGGTTGTGGCGATCAACGACCTGACCGATCCCAAGATGCTGGCGCATTTATTAAAATATGATTCATCCCAGGGCAGATATGACGGGCATACCGTGGAAGCCGGCGAGGGATGCATCGTTGTCGACGGAAAAACCATTACAATCTATAAAGAACCGAAGGCTGCCGACCTTCCCTGGGGACAGATCGGCGTGGATGTGGTTTTGGAGTGCACCGGCTTCTATACCGCGAAGGATAAGGCACAGGCTCATATCGACGCAGGCGCGAAGAAGGTTGTGATCTCCGCTCCCGCGGGCAATGACTTAAAGACGATTGTATTCGGCGTAAATGAGAAGACGCTGACCAAGGACGACGCGATTATTTCCGCCGCTTCCTGCACTACCAACTGCCTTGCTCCTATGGCAAAAGCACTGAACGACTATGCGCCGATCCAGTCCGGTATTATGGCGACGATCCATGCGTATACGGGAGATCAAATGATTCTGGACGGCCCTCATAGAAAAGGCGATCTGAGAAGAGCCCGCGCAGGCGCAGTGAACATCGTTCCCAATTCCACCGGTGCAGCCAAGGCGATCGGCCTGGTTATTCCTGAGTTAAACGGCAAGCTGATCGGCGCAGCCCAGCGTGTTCCGGTACCCACCGGCTCCACCACGATCCTGACCGCCGTTGTAAAGGGCAAGGACGTAACCGTGGACAGCATTAACGCGGCCATGAAGGCGGCGGCCAGCGCATCCTTCGGCTACAACGAGGATCAGATCGTATCCTCCGATATCATCGGCATCAGCTACGGTTCTCTGTTCGATTCCACCCAGACCATGGTTTGCCATATCGCAGACGATCTGTACGAGGTACAGGTAGTTTCATGGTATGATAATGAGAACTCCTACACCAGCCAGATGGTAAGGACAATCAAATATTTCGCAGAACTGGCATAAGAGCTATAATGAGATAGTCAGACCTGTAGAAAGGGTCCGGTCTTAGGACCGGGCCTTTTTATGGTTTATTATTAATCAAAAACAGCGGAAGTCCGGATAAGCCCCGGAAGGATTTATGGACGCTTGCGGCCGGAAATTCTTCCGGAACCAGGGGGCTTGAAAAATAGTAAGCGGCTAAAGGACACCCGCTAACTATTTTCCATGCATCGCACGTAAGGGTCTAAAAGACAGACCCTAAGTGCTCATAGCGATAGTAGGACTGTAGCGGAACTAAATTAGGAGGAACTTAAGAAATGCTGAATAAAAAATCTGTTGACGATATCAATGTAAAGGGCAAGAGAGTTCTTGTCCGCTGCGATTTCAACGTACCCTTGCAGGACGGAAAAATCACCGATGAGAACCGTCTGGTGGCCGCCCTGCCCACGATCAAAAAACTGATCGGCGACGGCGGCAGGGTGATTCTCTGCTCCCATCTGGGCAAGCCCAAGGGAGAGCCGAAGCCAGAGCTGTCTTTAGCGCCTGTGGCGGCCCGTCTGACAGAGCTTCTGGGCCAGGAAGTGAAATTCGCCGCAGACCCGGAGGTGGTAGGTCCCAATGCGAAGGCGGCCGTGGAAGCCATGAAGGACGGCGAAGTAGTGCTGCTTGAGAACACCCGCTACCGCGCGGAAGAGACAAAGAACGGCGAAGCCTTCAGCAAGGACCTGGCTTCCCTGGCGGATGTGTTTGTGGACGACGCTTTCGGCACGGCCCACAGAGCCCACTGCTCCAACGTAGGTGTTACCCAGTTTGTGGATACCGCTGTGGTAGGCTATTTGATGCAGAAGGAAATCGATTTCCTGGGCAATGCGGTAAACAATCCGAAGCGTCCCTTTGTGGCCATCTTGGGCGGCTCCAAGGTATCCTCCAAGATTTCCGTGATCAACAACCTGCTGGATAAGGTAGACACATTGATTATCGGCGGCGGCATGAGCTATACCTTTGCCAAGGCCCAGGGCGAGAAGATCGGAAAATCTCTGGTAGAGGATGAATATCTGGATTACGCGAAAGAAATGCTGGAGAAGGCAAAGGCCAAGGGCGTGAAGCTGCTCCTGCCCGTTGACACGGTAGTGGCGAAGGAATTTGCCAATGACGCGCCTTCCAGAGTCGTAGAGGGCAGCATGGAGGACGACGAGATGGGTCTGGATATCGGACCGAAGACCAGAGCGCTCTATGCCGAGGCGTTAAAGGATGCCAAGACTGTGGTATGGAACGGCCCGATGGGCGTATTTGAGATGCAAAACTTTGCCGCAGGCACAATCGCCGTGGCAAAGGAACTGGCTTCCATCGACGCCGTAACCGTGATCGGCGGCGGCGATTCCGCAGCGGCGGTAAATACATTAGGCTTCGGCGACAAGATGACCCATATCTCCACCGGCGGCGGCGCTTCCCTGGAATTCCTGGAAGGAAAGGAACTGCCCGGCGTAGCGGCGGCCAATGATAAATAAAAAAGGACTGTAGCGGAACTATAAAAACAGCGGAAGTCCGGACAGGCCCCGGAAGGATTTACGGACGCATTGCGGCCGGAAATTTTTCCAGGTTAGGGGGCCTGGTAGGACTGTAGCGGGACTATAAAAACAGCGGAAGTCCGGACAGGCCTCGGAAGGATTTACGGACGCATTGCGGCCGGAAATTCTTCCAGGTTAGGGGGGCCTGGTAGGACTGTAGCGGGACTATAAAAACAGCGGAAGTCCGGACAGGCCTCGGAAGGATTTACGGACGCATTGCGGCCGGAAATTCTTCCAGGTTAGGGGGGCCTGGTAGGACTGTAGCGGGACTATAAATAAGAGGAGTATATAGTATGCGCAGAAAAATTATCGCAGGAAACTGGAAAATGAATAAAACCCCCAGCCAGGCGGTGGCTCTGGTCAACGAGTTGAAGCCGCTGGTGGCCAATGACGAGGTGGACGTGGTATTTTGCGTGCCCGCCATCTCCATTATCCCCTGTATGCAGGCCGCCGAGGGCAGCAATATTACCATCGGTGCCGAAAATATGTATTTTGAGGAGAAAGGCGCTTTCACCGGAGAAATCGCCCCGGATATGCTGACAGATGCAGGTGTGAAATATGTGATTATCGGCCATTCCGAGCGCCGGGAGTATTTTGCTGAGACGGACGAGACCGTGAATAAAAAGGTATTAAAAGCCTTCGAGCACGGACTGACCCCGATCATCTGCTGCGGTGAATCTTTAAAGCAGCGGGAGCAGGGCATCACCATCGACTGGATTCGTCAGCAGATCAAAATCGCGTTTCTGAATGTAACGGCAGAGCAGGCGGCAAAGGCAGTCATCGCCTATGAGCCGATCTGGGCCATCGGCACCGGCAAGGTAGCCACAACCGAGCAGGCTCAGGAGGTATGCCATGCCATCCGCCAGTGCATCAGCGAGCTGTACGGCCAGTCCACGGCAGACGCCATCCGTATCCAGTACGGCGGCAGCGTATCCGCCGACAGCGCTCCTGAGCTGTTCGCCCAGCCCGATATCGACGGCGGCCTTGTAGGCGGCGCTTCTCTGAAAGCTGATTTTGGAAAGATCGTTAATTATAATAAATAATCTTTACATCCGTTAAAATCTGCCGTGACGCAAAAAAGCTTTTGGCGGCGGCGTATTCTGGCGGACGTTTGCGGGATCAGTCGGTGAAAACTCACTTCAGACGTTGGGAAAACTGCTGAAGTGAGTTTTTGAAAATTATATAGGAAATGAAATTCTTTTGTTATTTATTATAATACATTTCGTATGAGAAAATGAATGTTGATAAGATTGGCACGTTTAAAAGGCGGTTTTGATAACATCATTTCGAATGAAAATGCGCAGATTAAAAACGCAAAGAGTTTTACTATAACAATTAAAATATCTTGCAGGAGTAAAAAATAAAATGAGCAAAAAACCGACAGTATTAATGATCTTAGACGGCTATGGATT
This sequence comes from uncultured Lachnospiraceae bacterium, assembly GCA_910588405.1. Classification (GTDB taxonomy): domain Bacteria; phylum Bacillota; class Clostridia; order Lachnospirales; family Lachnospiraceae; genus Paralachnospira_A. The sequence goes on from CAJUPT010000058.1 coordinate 17,617, forward strand.
AAATGAAAAGACGGAGGGCAATGCGGTAGCACAGGCGAAGACGCCGGTGATCGACGAGCTGATGCGGACCTGTCCTTTTGTGAAGGGCTATGCCAGCGGCCTGGCGGTGGGCCTTCCAGAAGGGCAGATGGGCAATTCCGAGGTGGGCCATCTGAATATGGGCGCGGGCCGTATCGTATATCAGGAGCTGACCAGAATTACCAAGGAGATTCAGGACGGGGATTTTTTCAAAAATGAAGCGCTGGTAAAAGCCATGGAAAACTGCAGGGCCAACGATTCCGCCCTTCATCTGATGGGCCTGGTTTCCGACGGAGGCGTCCACAGCCATAACACCCATATTTATGGGCTGGTGGAAATGGCGAAGCGTTTTGGACTGGAAAAAGTATATGTTCACTGTTTCCTGGACGGCAGAGATACGCCTCCGGCCTCGGGCAGGGAATATGTCCGCCAGCTGGAAGAAGAGATGAAGAAAATCGGCGTGGGAAAAGTAGCCACAATAAGCGGCCGTTATTACGCTATGGACCGGGATAACCGGTGGGAGAGGGTGGAAAAGGCTTACCGGGCGCTGGTATACGGCGAGGGCGTGACAGGACAGAGCGCCACGGAGGCGATCCAGGCGTCCTATGACAAAGAGGAAACCGATGAATTTATGGTTCCGACGGTGCTGAAAGAAAACGGCAGCCCCCTAGCCACGGTCAAAGACGGCGATTCCGTTGTATTCTACAATTTCCGTCCCGACCGGGCAAGAGAGCTGACCAGAGCCTTCTGTGACGACGCATTCTCCGGCTTTGACAGAGGAGAGCGCGTGAAAACCTGCTATGTCTGCTTTACGGAATACGATGTGACGATTCCCAACAAGCTGGTGGCCTTCCATAAAGTATCCATTACCAACACTTTCGGAGAATTTCTGGCGGCTCATCATATGACCCAGGCCAGGATCGCCGAGACGGAGAAATATGCCCATGTCACCTTCTTCTTTAACGGCGGCGTAGAAGAACCCAACGAGGGAGAGGACCGGATTCTGGTCAAGTCCCCCAAGGTGGCCACCTATGACCTGCAGCCGGAGATGAGCGCCCCCGGCGTCTGCGATAAGCTGGTGGAGGCCATCGAGTCCGGCAAATACGACGTGGTGATCGTAAACTTCGCGAACCCGGATATGGTGGGCCATACCGGCGTGCCGGAAGCCGCCATTCAGGCCATCGAAACCGTGGACGGCTGTGTGGGCCGTGCCGTGGAGGCGGTGAAAAAGATGGACGGCGTTATGTTCCTGTGTGCCGATCACGGAAACGCGGAGCAGATGGTGGATTACGCCACCAATGAGCCCTATACGGCCCATACCACAAACCCTGTGCCCTTTATTTTAATTAATGACCATAACGGCTATAAGCTGAGAGAAAACGGCTGTCTTGCCGATATCGTGCCTACGCTGATTCAGCTGATGGGTATGAAGCAGCCGGAGGAGATGACGGGGAAGAGTCTGCTGGTGTAGTTCTACTCCCACTGATACGGCGTTTCCTGATACACGTAAAAAATTTATCAATTACAGTACAAAAATTGTAAAAAACATCGATTTTACACAATGTCATGATGCTGGGGTCAAAAGCCCACGAAATAGAACCTTAAAAATTTAATATTTTATAATAAAATGGTTGATTATCTCAAAAAAGCCTTGATTTACGGGCATACAAGCAGG
>CAJUPT010000059.1 GCA_910588405.1 uncultured Lachnospiraceae bacterium
GCACCGACTACAATAAAAAAGCAACATTTATTCATTATTATTTAAGCAATGTTGTGCTAGGCTTCACACTTTCTGGGCACCCCATCACATTTTCCTTGATGGACAGAATCGAAAAAAGCCGTTACAATATAGTTATAATTTTAACAAGACAAAAATTTTATAAAGTGAGGGAACGATATGGAAAATCTTTATACGCAGGCAAAGGAAGCTTTTTTTCACGCAACGACACAGGAAACCATGCTGGAGGCCAAAAAACAATTTGAACAGTTAGGAGACTACAAGGACAGCACCAATTATCTGAAGAAATGTGACACTTGGCTGAAATTTAGCCTAGGCAACACCGTCACCTACGGCAATTACAAGGGACGTCCGTTAGAATGGACCGTTATGGAGGTGAGCGGCAAGGTTCGGCTGCTTTTGGCCAATGACAACATAGCTTTCCAACCCTTCAATCTTGAACGGGATAATACATACTGGTCCACCAGCCATCTGCGTCAGTGGCTGAATCACGATTTTATCAACGAAGCCTTTACAATGGCTGAGCGCATGTCCATTATGATCAGCAAGCTGAAAAATCCGGCCAGCCGCGAATGGAACACTTACTGCGGTCCTGACACCAAGGACAAGGTATTTGTGTTTAGCCATGAGGAAATCGACCAGTATCTGCCAAACCCTGCCGACCGTGGACTGGAGGAGTGGTGGTGGACGCGCACGATGGGCTATATCCTTTTAGCCGCCGCCTGTGTCTATACCGACGGCTCGGTATACGATCTGGGAATCAACATCCACGAAAAGCATATCGGCGTTCGCCCTGCCATCCGCATTATGCTTCGCTGATGTAAAAATGATCCGCTTTGTATTTTATTGTCTACATTCATTTTACAGGTTTTTTACATGAAATGTAATTTCCTTGATCAGATCAAAGAACAGAAATGTCAGTTATGATATGCTGCTTTGTGCCGGCTCGGAATACCCCATGACTCCGAGCCGGCCAAACGCCGCAGTATAAGTTTCACAGCAGAGTGTTCCGTATCACTCATATTCAGGCAAGCCTCTTTGTCTATCAGGCCGGACTTGACTCTATACAGCCTGTAATCCTATGAACAGGATGGAACATATACCCTTTTCCCCAGACCGTATGGATCATTTCCGGTCTCTGGGGGTCCTCCTCCAGCTTATTGCGCAGAGAAAGAATCGCATCCGCTAATCTGTCATCCGCCGCCTTGTTACTGCTGCTCCAGATCCGATTTGCCAGCAGACTGGCAGATAAAGGCGTTCCCTCATTTTCTACAAGAACCTTCAGCAGTTTTCTCTCCGTACTGCTTAATCGCACTTCCTCCGTGTCTCGAAATACCTTTTCCCTGTCTATCTGATAGGAAATCGACTTAAATCGACGCTCACGCTCAGGCCGCCTTTTCTGTTTCTTCCACATAAGGTCGATAAGCTCTTTTAGCTGTGACAGGGAAAACGGCTTCGCAAGCCAGACATCCCTTTCCCATGTAAGCTTTGTCAGCCCTTCCGGTTCCATTCCTTTCTCTGTCAGAACAATCACCGGCGTCTTTCTGGTCCGGTGAATCTGCTCCAACAGCTCTCTGCCCCTGCCATCCGGCAGCTTCCATGCCATAATAATCAGCGAAAATGTCTTATATTTAATACTTTGCAGCGCATCCTTTATGGAAAAACTCTGCGTAACCCGGTACGGCCCCTGAACCAGCCCCAGCACAATCCCATCACTTAATCCACGATCCTGCTCTACCAGTAATATTTCCTTCATTCCTTTTCATCCCTTTACACTGATTTATCATTCCGCTGTCTTCCATAAATCACTTTATATGACCAATTACATATCGCTTTTTACAACTTTCGTATATTAGAGTTTTATTCTAACGAAGGAACGCAATACTGTCAAGATTTTTTAACAAAAAATATTGCAATACAATATAAAATTTCGTAAAATGTAGTGGAAACTCGTCAACAAGCCGAAAAACCAGGAGGTTTTGTGTCATGTCACAGAACACACCGCAACCTGAAACCATTTATGAATATGCATCCGGCTACTGCCGGGTACTGGACAATCACAGACTCGTGGAATGCACCTTTCTCCAATACCCGGATGGGCGCAGGACACTGGAAGAAATGGACTGCGATTTCGACCGGTGCCTCAACCACGCCGACTGCATAATCGCGAAAGCCGCCCGAGAAATGGAACGGCCATAAGCATAAAACAGACCCGAATTAGCGTTCCTTTTTATTCAGGAGATCTTCTTTTAAATCATACAGCTTTTTGGACAAATCCACATAGTGGACATGGGGATTCTCAAACCGCTGTTCCTCCTCCCATACCGTATATTTCAGCTGTTTATTCACATGCTCTCTGATCTCCTCCAGCGTGGGAAGCTGATAAACCAGCTTTCCATCCTGGTAAATGGTCTTCTGCACCCTTTCTACCATAACATTGGTGAACGCCATCTGCTTCCACGGTTTCTGAGGGTCCACAAAAGCGAAGGGAGTCTCTCCGTCGATCTCCTCATCACTCAATGTGAGCAGATCCGCATAGCCAAACCCAGTCTCTTTATTGTAGATTCTCCACAGCGTTTTCTTGCCCGGGTTCGTCACCTTCTCCGGATTCTCGGAAATTTTGATTCTGGGCTCATAAGTTCCGTCCGGCTGCTTTACCGCCACCAGCTTATAGACGCCGCCAAATACCGGATCAGACTTCGAGGTAATCAGACGCTCGCCCACGCCGTATGAATCAATCCGCGCCTCCTGGATATTTAGAGAATTAATCAGATATTCATCTACGCTGTTGGACACCACGATCTGACAGTCCGTAAGTCCCGCGTCATCCAACTCCTTCCGGAGCTTTTTGGAGAAATACGCCAGATCTCCGCTGTCGATACGGACCCCCTTCAATCGCTTCCCCATCGGCTCTAACACCTCTTTCGCCGTACGGATGGCATTGACCACGCCGCTTTCCAGAATATCATAGGTATCGATCAGCAATGTACAGGAATCAGGATAGACCTCCGCATAAGCTTTAAAGGCTTCAAACTCCGTGGGGAAGAACTGCACCCAGGAATGAGCCATAGTCCCCACCGCCTTTACACCGAACATCTGGTCCGCCAGCACCGTCGCCGTGGCATCCACACCGCCGATATAGGCGGCTCTGGCTCCATTCACCGCCGCATCCGCACCCTGGGCTCTCCTGGCTCCGAACTCCATGATTGTCGCAGGAGCCGCCGCCCGGCAGATCCGGTTTGCCTTGGTGGCGATCAGCGTCTGATGATTCACCGTCAAAAGCAGCATGGTCTCCACCAGCTGAGCCTCAATCAGCGGCGCTGTGACCGTCACCAGTGGCGTGCCCGGATAGACAACGGTACCCTCCGGAATGGCCTCGATGGTACCGGTAAAACGGAAATGTCTCAGATAATCCAGAAAGCCCTCGTCGAACATCTCCCGGCTTCGCAGATAGGCGACGTCCTCATCGGTGAATTCCATATGCTCAATGTAGTCCACCAGCTGTTCTAAGCCAGCACAGATCGCAAAGCCCGCCCCGTCCGGATTGCTTCTGTAAAACATATCAAATACCACCATAATGTCCTTCAGCCCTTTGACAAAATATCCGTTGGACATCGTCAGCTCATAAAAGTCCATCAGCATCGTCAAATTTCTTTTCTCGCTCATTTTCCCCTCTTTTCCGACGCATCCGGCCCATCATCCTGACAGGCCACAAAAATCCGGATGCGCATTTCTCTCAGCTTACAAAACAGTTTTTATATCTGTCTTTATACTTTTGCGCTTTATCTTAGTATATATATGTTATCGTCGTTTATCAACCACATTTTCGGAAAAAAGTCAACGAAGTGAACACCATTTTCCAAACGGCCGCCCTCAAGACGGCTGTTCTCCTGCAGAAAGTCTTCGAATGATCAGCCATAGCGCAGTCAGCAAAAGCGCTGCTAAAGACGCCACACTTCCCCATAACAGCCATGGTCTTTGGTACCACTGAATCAGCAGGTTTTTCGTAATCAGAAAAGTTCTGACGTCGGAGACAAATTCATTCCCGGCAGCATCCGTCGCCTTCACATATAAAGTCTGCCAGTCATTCTTACTTTGAAGCGGAAGGCGCACAACCCCACCGGAAGCGAAAAGTGCATCCTGTTCATAGGTATGAACCAGCTCCCCATTCAGCCAGACCTCCGCGCGAAGCAGCGCAAGATTATCGCTAATATCAATCGTCGCAATGCGCCCGGTATCATAATACCTGGCCTGATCCTCTACGCCTGTCACGACAACATTGGGCGGCGCGGTATCCACGGCAAAGGCAATTTCCTTTTCCTTTATTCCGTTGCTGGAATGATTTGATGCTTTGTCCTCCGAATAAATCGTAACCGTATACATGCCATTCTCCTGAAAATTATCCGGACCAATCTCATAGGTATAAGCTTTCCAGCCATCCCTGCTGTCAGACTGCGTTACCTGATAATCCTCCCCCTGGCGCAGCAGGCGAAGCTCTCCGTCTCTGGCGCTGGTGATCTCCCAAAATTCAATGGAATCCACATTCATTTCCGTCACCTTAAGACTGGCGGGGCCATTGAGATAGTACCGGTCCAGCGCTTCCTGGGTCGCGCTATCGAACTGATAAGTGGAGCCAAAACGGTTTACGGAAAACAGCACAGTTTCCTCTGATACATTTCCGGCCAAATCAGACACAGAAGCCACAAGGGTATAGAGATCATCCATTTCTTTTGTTCGAGGAAAATCTTTATATTGAATCATCTGTCCTCCCGGAATGAGGTTGCTCCGGGTTTCCAGCGTAACAGGACCAGTCCCGGCCCCGATCAGCTCGATCATCACCGCCTCCGAATTCAAATTTTCATCGAAATAGCAGATTCCCGGAGCCACCTCTTGGTTATTGGCCGATTTGTTCCGGATATTTGTAATCTCAAGGTTGGGAGGCGTCAGATCAATGATAAAATGGTCCTCCGGATAAGCCTCCGCCAAATTTCCCGCCAGGTCTTTACAGGAAATGTGAAAAGTAAATTCCCCGTCAGCATCATATAACACGGTAGTGCTGTGCCGGTCCATGGAGCCGGTCCATTCGCTTATGGAGGGCGGAACAACCTCCACCCCTGCCCGCGCGGCAGTAATGGTAATGATCGCGTCCTCCGGCCGAAAGTTCCGGTCCTCCACTGTGATCACTGCCCGCCGCGGCCGGTTATAATACAAGCCATGAGAAGCATCCGTATGATCATAGATCACTGTCACCCTCGGAGGCGTATGGTCGATGGTAAAAGGCGCAGCCTCTATCCGCCCTGACGGATTCCCGGCTCTGTCGGCACACTGAAACGCCAGCGTGTAATCTCCGTCCTGGGCAAATGTCATCCGCATTTCATAAATACAGCTATCTACATGGCCATTCTCCTCCCCCGTACAGCCAGGGCCCGGCAAATGCCGCCATTCTCCTTCTGCGGGCTTCTGTCCTGACGTCGTAAGGAAGATTTTCGCCTCTTCCGGATCAAAGGTCCGATCCGTCACCCTGATGAAAGCCGTCCGCGCCTCCCGGTAGAACCGCTCATGCTCCGGAGCATTCCGATCAAAACCAATCTCTACAGACGGCAAAAGGGTATCAATCACAAATTCCACAGCGGCAGGCGCTTCCGCCTCCCATCCCACAATATCCTTTACGGCACAGGCAAACTGCCAGACTCCCTGCTCCTTGAAAGTAACTGTATTCCTATATACCCCTCCCCCTTCGTCTCGCCAGGGGCCATCCCAATCCGCAGATACAGCCTTATGGTCCCCGCTGCTATATCCCAATGCTTTCAGTTCTGTCAGCGTCGGATCAAAATTCATCTCCGTAATCTTCACCTCCGCCGTCACGGGCCCCGCATAATATTTCTTTTCCGCGATTTCTTCGGTAATATCGACACCATGAGACAGAAAGGCCACCTCAATTACCGGCTTCTTCGTATCCAGCACCAAATTTTTGCTGGTAAATCCGCCCTCCGATACTTCCTCTCCCTCCATCAAATTGCCGGAACGATCTGCATACCGCACGGAAAAACAATATATTCCGTCTTTTGACATAGACAAAACGCTGTTATGTTCTTCACCGTCTCCCTCCCAGGAACTTCTCCCCAATTTTTCCGTCGCGCCGCTAGCCTGACAGTTGATCTGCATCCGTCCATCATCCTCTGAAAAAAAGTACCTTTCCCGAATACAAATGTCCACGTTCCCTTTCTCTTTATAAAAATAGGTATCCGGATATCCCTCATGCTCCACATAGCTTTCCGGATGATAATTCACCTTCCATTCTGGCGGCCGGCTATCCAGAATATATCGAACATGATCGCTAAGGGACTGGGCCGAGGCCGGTGCCACATTCCCGGCCTGATCATAGATTTGAATACATTCAATATATTTTTCCGTCTCTGTCCGATCCGGAATGTTCCAATCAAGGTCAAAGACAAATTCCAGGTATTCCTTTCCCCCGATGCGTACCCGCCCGGTCTGCGTGCCATTCCTTTTTACCAGCGTCTCCTTTTTCCCGTCATGATTGACCGTAACCGTTACTTTTTGGATTTCTGAAGAAATCAGGGCTGTTTTCGCAAAACGCATCCCCTCCCGCAGTTCATCGCGGACATACAGCTTCAAAGCTATGTGATTTTCGCCATAAACCGCTCCTTTTCCCGGCATCTGATAATGACGCTCTGTCAATTCATCATAAACTTCATTTCCTGATCCGTCTGTTTCTCTGTTTTCTGCACGATGGTTCTTATCATATTCATGTGTTCTTTTTTCATATCGATGTTTTACCGTTCCGATCGTTCCATGATCCTCCTCATGATCCTTTCTATTGCCCGTTTCCCACTGAATCAATACGGATTCCTCGGGCATTCCATTGTCTATGCGTACCCGGCTGCCCCGACTGCCTGATTCATTCACCTGAAACAGCGCCAGGTTTCCTGCCCAGTCCGTAACCTCTACTCCATATAGCTGGTCCTGATCACGCAAAAAAGTCTCGCTGCATGCAAAGGACCTGGCCCCTTCATCCAGATTTTTTGTCTCGCTGATCAACAGACTGCCCTCCAATTGGTTCTGACTATCCGTTCCCTCCTTCAACGCATACCACCTGAGTGAAAAAATACCGTAAGCATCCTCCGCCGTGGCACAGATGGTTTTCCCTTTCCCATCCGCCGCGGAATACCATCCGGTAAGGCTGCCTCCCTCCGCCGTCCTGACATGATTCTCTCCGGCTGTTGTGCAAAAAGCGCCTGACTCTGGCTGCACCGGGCTTTTTTTGTCTACCACAATCGTCAGACTGCCCAGTCCTTCATCCGTGTAAGGACAAACAGTCACATTCCCGGCATTATCCCTAATACGGATCAATTTACATTCATACGTTGTTTCTTCCCCCTCCACGCCGGTCAAAACCAGATCGTAACCCCCTCCTATACCGTCGGAAGCAGAAAACCTGTGCTCGCCCTGACTAGTAACCAGCACCACCTCCTTCACACCGGAAGCCCTTGTGTCCGATGCTTCCGGAAGGTCCTCCACTGCAACGGCCACTCTGACATCCGTACCGCTGAGCAGCTTCCCGTCTACCAAATGCTTCTGCTCTGTCAGTGCCTGATCCTGAATTGCAGCCTTCTCCTGATATTTTACATTTGAAAAACAGTAAGTCACATTGGGCGCACCTTTCGTCTCCTGAATCGCAGCAGGCTGGTTATCAATATTAACCTGACTTCCCTGATTCCCGGAAATGTCCCTGCTTCGTATGAATCCGGTTGCATTCCCGGCCCAGTCGATTGCCCGCACAGCATACAACTGAGTCTGAGGAGACTGAAATAAAGCGGTACCCGACAAAACCGTCTGATCAAACGCCCCTGAAGCCTGTTCCGGCACTGACGCCATCTTCCCAGGCTGCTCCGCAGTCAAAGGTCCCTGCGTTACGTTTCCATCCTCATCCGTCATATACCATTCCATGGAATAGATGCCATACCGGTCCCTGGCATTTGCAGTGATGCGCAGACCTTGCCCTTTAACGGAGGCCGAATACCATTCCAAAGCGCCTTCCCCATTTTTCTCCGAATAAATCTCATCTAAAAAATCCGCCTCCGGTATTTTACCATCCACCACAATCGTCTCAGGAGCCAGCTCCGCTCCAAATCGATATACGGTCCGATTCCCCGCCCGATCTGTCAATTCCAATGCTTCCGGACAGTACCGTATCTCCTCTCCCGGTAAAAACGGTAATTGAAAACGGTAAATTCCCTCCCCGTTTTCTCCATCCGGCTTCTCCGTCGGCTCAAAGCTTTTCCCGTTTACCTTTAATACCACTTTTTCGACTCCCGAGCCACAAAAGTTTTCTATGGAAGTATCTTTTTCTGAAGTATCCACTTCAAAATCCAATCCTTCTATAGCACTTTCACTTAAAGGAGCAAGGCTTTCCGCCTCCTCCGTTCCCTGAACATCGTTCTCTTCGCCGACTATTTTTACCGCCTCATCTCTGACATTCACTGTCACGATAACGGCGGTCCTGCTAAGCAAAGTCTCCTGAAATAGATAGTCCCCGATCTGATACGCCTGCACCCGATCCTTTATCTTTTCATGCACCGCATTCGCAAACTGATAATAGACTGCCGGATGTCCGTCGTATCGTGCAAGCCCAGGGCCTGTCTCGTCAATTCTAACCTCCACAGCTTCCGATTTTGTCATATTTCCCGCCTGATCCTCCACAGTGACCACATAAGACTGCCGCTGATCACCATGCTCCATATCCCCCTCTCTGTCGTAAACCCAGCCTCCAAAGGACACCTGTCCGTTCTCCACAGGAACACACTCTTTTTTATCCGATACATCCCCGATTTCTTCCTCCTCTGTCACACAATAGATCGACGCAGTCAGCTCGCCCTCTTCATCATGATCTTCTACCATTACCACAAATTCAAACTGCTCCGCTCCGCCCCGATACCAGTAATGATCCCGATCCGTTCCATTCCACCGAATCTGAATCTCCAAAGGATTATCGTCATTATCATTACTGTCATTATCCTTATCGTTTTCATTTTTGCTGTCATCGCCGCCATCACCTGAAATCAAATCGTCAGAGACAATGTCCGGATCATCAGCAGTAACCGTTCCATTCCCTTTTATAAAATCCTTCCCATCCTCCGCCTTTGCCGCAAGCGGCGCAAAAAAGATCAGCAGCTGCAGCAGCACTGTCAGAAACGCAAATGCTGCTTTTCCTTCAAACGGCATTTTCTTTTGATCTGTTTTTCCGCCTCTGTTTTCCTTTTTCCTCCCTGTCCGCATGTCTCCTTTTCTCTCCAATTCTTTTACCTCCTCGCATCATTGGGCAATTCCTTCCCCGAGATTCTCTCAGGTCCGGCATCCTTTGCGCTAGCCATCTATCCGCTCATCCGTATGAACAATCACAATGTCTCTTTCTATGACAAACGCCTTTGAATTTCCTTGATTTTCACGCTTGTTCAGCTGCTTCAGCCGCTTTCGGGCCGCAATCCCTGACTCAAGCGCAAAAGCCTCCTGAATATCCAGCAGAAAAAACTCTGCGGCAGCCACAGCCAAAAGCAAAAACATAAAAATCAGCGCCCCGATCCATGCCGTATGTAAAAGCTGTGCGTTCTCCCCGCCATACATCGCAATGACAATGCTCACCATCACGCCTCCTCCCACACCAGAAATGCAGCATCCACCTGTCTTTTAGCCCGTTCCAGATCAGACAGCAGCTCTTCCATAAGCAGTCGGTTTCTCTCCTGATTTCCATCCTCCGGAATCAGGAGCTTTGTCTCAAGCAGCTGTCCGACTGCCTCCAGCTCATCAAGCAGCTCTTGTCGTTCCACCCCCGCACTTCGAAACAGAGACGCACGGTTATAAATCTGATACACCAGCTCCTTATACACCATCAAAGCCGTGGTGATATTGTCCACTCCTGCGATATCGCCCTCTGCCATGACGATCAGATCCTCCCAATAATCACGATAACTAATCGCCGCATCCCCCGCCTTATTCGCCATACCGATCCTTCCATAGTATTCAGCGATCTGCCCCAGCTTCCCGGCGCGCAAAATCATATGGGGCTCCAATGTCTGGGCCTGTGCCGCGATACGCAGCCATTTCAAAGCCATCCCCTTATTTCCATTTTTTTCATAGGAGTAAAAATAGGCCAGTCCCAGACGGTACGCCAGCATCTCATATCCTTCCTTATTCTCCGCCAGAGACTGTTCATGGGACATACTCCCTGTACCGGCGTCATTCAAAATACGGCGCAGTTCCTTATCCTCCTTCGCCGTCAGATTATCATCTGTCAGAAAAATCCGGTCCAGTAGCATCAGATACGCCTCCTGCCTTGCAGGCGCGATAGAAATGGCCTTTTCATAATAGTCAAGCGCCTCAGAAGTATCGCTACAGCTTACCGCCGCCAGGATACAGGCATCATAGGTATTTGCCCGCACATGTGACTCCCCGAGCCAAAATCCCAGCGCCGCCATGCCGCACAGCACGCCAAGTCCTGCCGTGGCAAAAAACAGAGTCAGCTTTGTTCTGCGGCGCCTGCGACTCTTTCTGTCGATCCGATCATAATGCTCCAGATCATAAAGCAGCTCGCCACAGGACTGATACCGGTCCTCTTTTTTCACCTGAGTACATTTTAAAATAATGCTCTCAAGCCCCTGGGAAAGCACCGGATTAATCTCCGTAATAGGCCGCAGTCCATGGGGCGCCGCACCGGTCAGCAGCTGAAACAGCATCACGCCAAAACAGTAGATATCCGTTCTGGCATCGCTTTTTCCCTCTTCCTCATACTGCTCCGGCGCCGCGTATCCCCGCGTTCCTAAAGACACGGTATCCTTGATCTTTTCCGGTTTATATTCCTTCGCCGCGCCAAAATCGATCAGGGCAATCTCCTCCCCGTCCGGCTTCAGCATCACATTTGCCGGTTTCATATCCCGGTAGATCACAGCCGGCTCTCGGGTATGGAGATAAAACAGGACGTCACAGAGCTGTCTGGCCCATCTTGCCACCTGTTCCTGGGGCTGCGCTCCCTGCTCGCGCAAAATATCCTCCAGCGACCGCCCTTCTATATAATCCATCACAATCAGCAGTGAATCCTCATGCTCAATCACATCGGCAATAGCCGGCAGATTCGGATGCTTCAGTCGTCTCAGCATCTCGATCTCTTTCCTGTCCGCCGCAAGGTCTGCCCCCTGCCCTTTTCTCACTTCTTTGATCGCCCAAGGTCTGTTCGCCCGCTCATTAATCGCCAGATAAACCACGCTCATGCCGCCTCTGCCAATCACACTCAGTATTTTATAGCTCCCGGCTACCACGGAACCAATCTCTAACATGCCACCCCTCCCGGCATACGCTTCATACACCCCGCAAAACGTCTACGCCATCTCCAATTCCCGTCACACTGCTTTCACTGCGAGCACTGAAATATTATCATTTTCCCCTCTTGCCTTATCCAGCTCGGTGAGCCTGATACAAGCCCTCTTCATATCCGATTCTCCGGCCATGGCAGAGGGATGAAAGGCCCGCAAAAGCTCCTCCTCCGAAATTTCATGGCGAAAGCCATCGCTGCAAAGCAGATACACTCTGCCTCTACGGACCGGTCCCCTCATAAAAGAAGGTACCGGCCTGCCTCCCATGCAGCTGCCTGCGCCGATACTTTGCAGCAGCACATTCCTCCTGCTGTCCGACTCCGCTTCCTGTTTCGTCAGCCGCCCCCGCTCTACCTCCCGCTCTGCCAGTGTCTGGTCCTTTGTCAGCTGCCAAATCCAATCGCCGGACGCATCCAGCTCATACACCCGTCCGTCGCCCACATGGGCAATGTAATATACACCTCCGGCAAACAGCATAGCCGTCGCCGTCGTACCCATTAAGACTCCGTGTTTCCGTCCATAAATGCCAATCGCCTCATCCTCCTGTTCCAAAATGCCTGTCCAGGCCGAAAGAACGCTGTTTTCCAGCCTGTCCAGGCCCTTTTTCAGCATCACGGGAAGCTCCTTTCGAAACCAACCGGCAAACCTGCGGATTACGGCAGCGCTGGCCGCCTCACCCTTTTCCAGTCCTCCCATCCCGTCGCACAGAACAGCCAGTACAATCTGCTCACCCTTAAAACAACCCGACTGCAGCAAAAGAGCGTCCTGATTGACATTCTTTACTCTTCCGGTATCTGTGTGATAAGACAACAAATATCCCATCCGCCTCTCCTCACTCAAACTCTTTTTTCCGTTATCAGATATCACAAGCGCACGCTTATCGCGAAGTACCCCGCGAAAATACACCATACGAAAAGCGTACGATATGCCGCGACACATTTTTCCTGATATAGTCCATGGATCAATCATCGAAAATTCACTGCGAAACACAGCTGATGAAACGAAATTGATTGCTTGAAATTATATAATCTTGAAATGATCATTGATATTTATGAAAATCCGTTCTTTCCATATTCTAACATATATGGGATATTTTTACAAGTATTTTTTTAATTAAATTAAAATTTTCGATGCTTTACTGCTAAAAACATGCTATACTTTTATCAAATCAATTCCATATACACCATGGAATTTCACAGAGACTAATTTTGCAAAACTCCGGGCGCATATGCATGTACATCACTATGTACTCTTAAAGTCCCGCAGTGCCTGTTTTTGTGAGGTTCCGAGTGTACATCACCAAAAAACGAGGAGGAACACTATGGACATACTTCGTAAAAGCATTTTAAAAAAAGCATCTATTCTTTTGCTCCTGGCTCTTGTCCTATCCGGGTGCGGCCAGAAAAATGACGGCAAAGGCGGCGCAAAGGAGACAGCCGACAAAAAAACGGAAACAACGACTGAGGCAAAGGAAACCACGGAAGCGGTAAAGGAAACCACACCGGAGGAAACCCTCTCCCCAGAGCAGATGGAACTGGTCAAATATAACTATTATGTTGACCTGAACAACGATATTCTGGATGTCCTGGACGATATCGACGCTTATTTCCTGGTCGTGGATTACGCGGAAGAATTTGCTCTGCTGCCCGACACCGGATACACCTATGGCTTTGACATTTCCGGCAAAAATACCGATATCATCGACGACTGCCTGCAGCTGGCGGATATGGAACCGGCCTTTGACGAGCTGGACGGGATGGTAAAGGAAATGGCCGAACCTTTGCGGATCATGATGGAAACCTTCTCGGAGATCAGCGGCAGCTACGATTACGCTGACAATCAGTACCAGAAAGCAAAAGAGTATCACGCGATTATCTACGCGAACGCCGACTCTATTTACGAAATGGGCGCGGAGTATATGGACGCGGTAGCCAAAATGGGCGCCGAGAGAACCGCAAAAGAAGAAGAACAGATGAAAGCGGACGGATTGCTTATTATCTATAACGCCAGCCATGGCATCACCGTCGGAAAAGCGGTGCTGGATGAAGTATATGCTCAGGAGATTACCGATGAAAACATCACCAGCCTGGACCTTACGAATATCCGCACGCTGTATGAAGAGCTGGTAACTACCGTAGCCGACCTGGATGCCGCCCTGGCGGACAACAACCAGCTGGTCAAAGAATCTTTAAGCAACTCCCGTCCTTTCGACGGCCTCTATGATTCTCTGATTCAGGCGCTGGAATGGATGATCAAACAGGTTGAGAGCGGCCAGCCTTTGGATTTAAGCGGCTCCGGCGCGCCTCTGGGTTCCATCGGACATTTCTCAGAGACTTTAGGGAAGTGTATCGACCGGTATAATTCGGTGTTTGTGGAATAAGGATTGCAGTCGGCCTGAAACGGATTTTATGTTTCAGGCCGGCAGTCCTGTCTGAAAATAATCTGACTTTCATTTACGCAAGTCGCCGCTCGTTTCACAGGCTTCCATCGGAATAACAAAATTTTTTTCAAACAATCTTTTTGTGTATGTATGTGTCGTTTTAAACAGATATCCCTCGAATTTTTCAACTCCAAAAAGTTGTTCTTCTTGATCGGACAATCTCATAATATAATCAAAATTCATATCTCTTGCTTTTGATGCCTGAATTTTCCCGTATTTCTCAGAATTATAAACCAGAATATAATTGACCGTTCCTCGAATACAACTGTAGTCAGGCATCAGACCAAGTTCCAGCAATATAATCAAACTGTCATAAATTTTTCGATATAAATCCGCTTTATCAACAGAGCCATTTTTAAATTCAATAAAATACCAGTCGTCGTCCTTTGACATATATAAAGCATCATTTGAAGCAGGTACATTGGGGCAATTCGTATTTTTTGCATAGCTCTTTGGTATTTTGTCAAACAAAATCACCTTCATCTGACTTTCAGACATATAAACGTGATTTTCATTATCATACGAAGCTTTTTTCAAAGTACCTATACGCGCTTTAAAGATATCCGGTAATTTGTTGATCACTTCTTCTGTCATCACAATGCCCTCACTGATTATTCAGCTCATACCGCAGGGAATCCAGCACCTGTATGGACGAAGCCATTTTCTTATAAATACTGTCAATATGATCTGTCACATCCTCCATGGCCGCCCAGCCATCCTCCACTGATGATAAATAATAGTGAACACCTTGATCAATGCCATGCTTCACCGAAAACACATTAATCGCATCCATAAAATAGGGACTATGGGTAGTCACGATGACGGACAGGTGAAAATATTTCTGCAGCAATACTACCAATTCCGCATATACAACCTGCCATTGGGGATGAAGGTGAATCTCCGGCTCATCCAGAATCAGAACGTCCTTCTCTTTGATCTGCCCCCTTTCAATCAGCATTTTTAAAATCAGAAAAGATTTCATTCCGGTTGAAAGACTGCCGACAGAAACAGGCTGTTTATAGTTTTCCTGCTCCAAAAAGTATTTATCATTCTGACCCTCAACAATATTTCCCGGAATCACTGATCTGACAGCCGCATACACTTCCGACAATTTTTCTTTCGCAAGAACGGAGCTGATGATTCCGTCCATGGGGTCTTGATCCGGCCTCCGTGTCAAAAGTCTGACTAAATAGGTCTCTGCCATGTCAAGCCCATAATCGTCAGATAACTTATCAATAACAAAAGGATTATCAATATAAATTGCCTGATTCACAAGATCAATCTCAGAAGAATAATCTGCGCAGATATTTCCCTCGAATAACAAAATGTTTTTACTTCTTTTTATATAAAGCGTAAGTTTCGCTTTCAGCTCCGGCATAATCAGTGAATTAATCTGACTGCGGAACATACTGCCAAAATACCTGGATATAAGCTCTGTTATAATGGCATATTCCGGCAAATTAATAATTTTCTCGATTTGACCCATTATTTCATTTTCTATTTCCTGTACCAAAGGGTTCCGCTGATCTTTTCCATAAGCTTTTTTCAAGACCGCATGAACGCCTTCCCGTACTTTGTCCATTTCCGCATTTTCATTTTTTAATACATTGTCTACCTGTCTGGCAATTGCAGTTGCCGTGGAAAAAGGAGAGGCGTTCCATACCCTTTTTTCCTCCCCGCTCTCATACACAATGCCGTTTCTCAAGTACCGCCTGCACATATTCCGAATTTCTGCTGTCCTCTGAGAAATAATTTTATTCTCTATATCAGAAGTCGCGTTGAACAGAGAAAACAATATTTTTCCCACGGTACTTTTGCCTGTGTTATTTTCTCCTGCAATCACGGTAATGCCATCCATAATGACATCCGCATACCTGATCTGTGCAAAATTTTCAATTTTTAATCTCATAACAAAATTCCTTTCCGCTGTCATTTTGCCAGATACTATGCTGCCTGCCCGATTCCATCGTTTTGCGCTCTAACGTTTGTGCTAATTTTATCTTCTGCTGACACAGCCAGCATCCATACTGATATTGTAACACATTTTTTTCAGATGGCAATCCGGAAAACACGCAAAAAACTTGCTATAAAAAACGGTCCATGCTATACTTTTACTGGGCAGATACGACAGAACCTGTCTCTGGTAAGGAATCTGCCCTTTACATTATACTGGAGGTTTTTACTTATGATCCGATTCCTTATCACCGCTTCCTTCGTCATCCTGTTTTTAGTGCTGGGGTCTCCCCTCCTGCTGGCGGAATATATCATCGGAAAATTTAATCCGGAAAGAAAGAGCCGTTCCTCGCTGAAAATCGTACAGTGGGCCTTCCGCTGCGTTCTGGTTTTAAGCGGTACAAAGCTGACCGTCATTGGCCGGGAAAGTATCCCGGAGGACCAGCCGGTTCTCTATGTGGGAAACCACCGAAGCTATTTTGACATCGTAATCGGCTATACGCTGATCAAAAGAGAATGCGGCTTTATCGCCAAGAAAGAGATGGAGCGATACCCCCTTTTATCCGACTGGATGCGAAACCTTCACTGTCAGTTTTTAGACCGGGATAATTTAAAGGAAGGATTGAAAACCATTCTGGCCGCCATCGATTGTGTAAAACAGGGCGTCTCCATCTGGATCTTTCCCGAGGGCACGAGAAGCAGGGAAGAAGGAATGCTGCCCTTTAAGGACGGAAGCTTTAAGATCGCCGAAAAATCCGGCTGTCCCATCGTCCCGGTGGCTATGCACCGCACGGCGGACATTTTTGAAAACCATTTTCCCCGTATGAAAAAGACGCAGGTGACAGTGGAATTCGGAAAACCTGTGCCCACGGCGGAGCTTTCTAAAGAAGAAAAGAAAGAACTGAGCAAAAAAGTCAGAACTATCATTCAAAAGATGCTGGACAATGAACCGTCTGCCAGTACCGAAACAGCATAATTTTATAGTATTGTCCCATAAGAATGGATACGGCGATTGCAGAAAAGCTGTGTCATAAAGATAAGTTCAATTTTTCCCGGCCGCTACAAAAGAGGCGACAGCAGCCGGGAAACCTGCTCTTTCACCCGCACCACCAGAGAGCGCTGGGCATACAGCTCTCTGGTGATTTCTTTTGACTGACAAATATCCTTCAGAAACGCATCCTCCAGCTCTCTCGTCGTATCCTGATCGTAAATCACCGCGTTCACCTCAAAATTCAGCTGAAAACTGCGGATATCCATATTTGCCGTACCGCAGCAGGCCACAAGCCCGTCCGCCGTCACCAGCTTGGAATGAAGAAAGCCGTTCTGGTACGTATAGCATTTCGCGCCGGCCTCCAGCAGATCCCAGATATAGGAATAGGAAGCCCAGTACACAAACGGATGGTCCGGCTTGCAGGGGATCATCAGCCGCACGTCCACACCGGATTTCGCCGCGATAATCAGGGCGGAAAGAATCGCTTCATCCGGCACAAAATAAGGCGTCTGAATATAAATATGATCCTTGGCCTTGTGCATCAGCCGCAGATAATTATCCCGGATTTCCTGACTGCGGGAATCGGGGCCGCTGGCTACGATCTGAACCCCTTTATCCCCATGACGGTCATTTTCCCCTTCCTGAAAATACTTCGCATCCCGAAACAGATTATCCTTCGCCGCGAAATTCCAGTCCAGTACGAACCGAAGCTGCAGCGCCATCACCGACGGTCCCCAGAGCTTTAAGTGGGTATCCCTCCAATAACCAAACTTCCTTTTTTTGGAAATATATTCCTCGCCAATATTAAAACCGCCCACATATCCCACCTTACCGTCGATCACCACGATCTTTCTGTGGTTGCGGTAATTAACTCTGATCTGAAACCATTTCAGAATCGCGGGAAAAAACACCGCCACCTTAACGCCCGCCTGTTTCAGGCCGCGCATCGCCCAGGGCGGCATCATCCGGCAGCCCATGGCGTCATACAGAACCCGCACCTCCACGCCCTCCCGGGCCTTCTCCATCAAAAGCTGGCTGATCTCTCCAAACAGAGAATCATTCTGTATAATATAATACTCCATATGGATATACTGTTTCGCGCATTGAATCTCCGCTTTCAGATCCTCAAACTTCGCTATACCGTCGGTGAACACCTGAATATCATTTCCCCGGGTATAAACCGCGCCGTTGGCCTCCAGATTATAAAGGGCCAAATCGGCATACTCCTGCAAAACCGAATCATGGATATGGGTTTTGTTCCGGATCAGATCCTCCTCCTGCTTGGAGCGCATACTGTTCAGGGAATCCTCCACATCCTTAATCCGGAACATTTTCTGCTTCCGGTAATCCTGACAGATCAGAAGATAAAAGATAAACCCGACAATCGGCAGAAAATACAGGGCCAGCAACCAGGTCCACACCGCTTTCGGGTCCCGTCTCTGAAAAAAAACAATCAGGACAGCCAGTATGATATTAATGTAAAAAATATTGTCCCAGACCCATCTCCAGGCCTGTCCCAGAAGCGACCAGATGCTTTCCATTCTATTCTCCTTCTTTATATTTCTTTTCTATTGTATACCATTTTAAAAATTTATTCCACAGAATCTTTTCTTAAAAATAAATGCGTTAAAATAAAAGTCCGAAATGAAAGTAAAAAAAATCCATTCAAAATCAAATGCATATTTGACTTCTCTTTTACGCATCCTATTTTCTGAATCCAATCTTAAGCATAAAAAAGGAGGCATCCGGCTATGAGTCACACATCATATGATACCACAGATCTTCCCGCCAGCTGCCGTGCGGCGGCCGACCGTATGGAGAGCGCGCTGAGAGCAGAGAACAGCTGCGGCTGCGGAAGCGGAAAGGGCAAAGGCGGCAATTACCGTACTGCCAGCATCACCGACGAATGCAATCAGAAAATTGACGCGCTGGAAAAAGAAATCAGCAAGACATGTGGGAAGAATATCGTACTGGTAGCATATCAGGAGAAATAAAAAATATATGTAAAAAATCCCCGGAGCATCTGTCATATATTACAGATGCCTCCGGGGATTTTACACATTCCCGTAATCTGATACACCTCTGATTATTTCAGCGTGATCTTTGCGCCTTCTGCCTCTAATGCAGCCTTTGCAGCCTCGGCTTCTTCCTTGGAAACGCCTTCTTTTACGTTCTTGGGAGCGCCGTCAACTACTTCCTTCGCTTCCTTCAAGCCCAGTCCGGTCAGCTCACGAACAACCTTGATCACCTTAACCTTGTTCGGTCCGATCTCTGTCAGCTCAACGTCGAACTCAGTCTTCTCTTCGCCTGCTGCCGCCGCGCCGTCGCCTGCTGCCGCTACGACTACGCCCGCTGCTGCGGATACGCCAAACTCTTCCTCACATGCTTTTACTAATTCATTTA
>CAJUPT010000060.1 GCA_910588405.1 uncultured Lachnospiraceae bacterium
TGAAACAGCACTCTCAGAAAAATATTCTGCGGAGTTTTACCAGATATAAACCAGATAGCACACTAGGGAGGAAGGAAGATGGATGCAGGAAGGAAAACAGAAAGTAATACAAGGCCCGGGGAGGCATCTTACATGGAGCTGAAGACAGAGCAAAAATCCGATATGGGTCCTGCGCAGCAGTTTTACTCGGTGGCTGAGGCGGTAGAATATCTGAATATCCATTATCCCAAGGTGGCGCCGAAAAGTGAAGAGACGATTCGCCGGGCGATCAGGACAAAGCAGCTTCCGGCTGTGATGAACCAGGGCCGGGAGGGCCATCAGATTTTAGAAGAGGATCTTCGGGCTTTCGGCGAGTCGAAATACGGAAAAAAGCTGAAAAAAGCGGGCATGGCGGCGGCCGACGCGCTGCGCCAGGCAATTGCCCCCGTAGCGGAGCATCCGGCAAAATGCGCCAGCGATGCATTTTGTCGGATTTTTTCGATGTCTCAGCTGCAGCTGGCAGCGGAAATTGTACCGGGAAAGTTTTATGAGCTGCTAAAAATGCATATGAATCAAGAGCTGGACGCCGCCCACTATAAATTGAAATTATATGAAGAAAAGGCCAAATGGGAGGAAAAACGAAAGATGCTGCTGTGTCAGAAGCAGCTTTTGGAAAATGAACTGGAACGTTGTGACAGCGAGATTCAGGCATTTAACAGTGAGATCGGACGGTTATGAGCAGGATATTGATCTGTGCCAATACATTGTCAGGGAAGACTACCTTTATGTATGGAACCTTCCATCAGATGATGAAAGGGATCTATGGGTTTACGCTGACGCCCAAATATCATTTTGCCCAGTTTAACAGGCAGTGCAAGCGGATCGGGGACACCCGTCTGCCATTAAACGAGCGTTTTCCGGCGCCCAGCGACCGGATTGAGGAGTATACGTTCATATTAAAATATAATCTGAAAACCATAGATGAAATTCAGTGGATCGATTATCCGGGCAATTTGGTGGAGGAGGACGAGGAAAATCCGGATAATGTCAGGCTGATGGAGTATATGGACGGGGCGGACTGCCTGTTCCTTTGTGTGGACGGCGCCCATTTTAATCATGACACCCGAAACGGAATTATCAATGCCATTAACTGTGACGGCGGCGGTATGGAGCTAAATTTTATGCTGAATCGGGCCGCTGTGGACAGAAAAACGGGAAATGACAAGGATTTGCCGCCGGTTTGCCTGATTATCACCAAATATGACCTGGTAGAGCCAGATAAACGGAATGAGGAATTTCTCGTGGATATTTTAAAAGAGGTATTTCCCATCCTGTTTTATCCTTCCGTGGGGCAAAAAAGCCGCCTGGTTTCCGTCTGTCCGGTTACTCTGGGTCGGGATATCGGCCAGGGAGGAAAGCTGGAACCGAGGAATATTGAAAAGCCCTTTTGTTATCTGACATTTCTGCGCATGGCCGCGGCTTTGGGACAGTACCGGCAGGAGATGGAGCAGATGAAGACGGAGCTTTTGCGCCGCCGTGCCAGAGAGGAAGCGCATCGCAGCCATCGCTTGCTGAAACGTCTGCTGCCGCAGCGTCCCGGCAACCAAGTGACAGAGGAGGAGCTGGGCCGGATGGTGGAAGCCTGCTGTCAGCTGGAACGGGATTTGATGGACATGAAGCGTTCACTGCAAAATATGGAATTGTTTGACAATGGCAAGCAGATTCCCTGGGATCGGCTGATCGAGACCAGAGCGGGAAAGTCATAGAATGCACCGAAGTTCAGGGTGCTCCGGGTCATATGAACAATGAATTGAGGCGATTATGAAACTTCGAATGATTGGAAGCAAAAGATTTTATGGAGGCTGATTATGCCGGTGGACAATGGCTCAGTTTTGATTCACTGCAGGAGCAAATATTGTGATTTTCCGGGAAAGCTGTTTCAGTATCCGCAGGATTTTACGGCAGCCCAGTTGTATCAGGTGCGCGCCATGATATTGCAAACGACGGAATCCATAGAGGATTTGCGTCAGACCCATGAAAAGCGGCGGGTAATTATCTGCACAGGTACCCATTTGGTGATGGGAGTTACAGCTTATATCAGAGACATTTTGGAGGCAGACAGCCATAAAAAGAGTGTGGAAAAGGGATATGATGCTGCGTATTCAGGAACAGATATTTATGCGGACTGCGGCGGACGGCCTGTCTATGGGTTTTTCGGATTTGTATGGAAAGGGCCAGAGGGAGAAAAAGGGCGATATCCGCTGCAGATTGCGGAAGGCTTCCCCTCATTGGAGAGCATTGGCCTGTTGATCCGGAATCATGTGCTTCCGAAATGGGAGGCGCGGTATTGGGAGGAGGATCAGGGGGCAGATTATGGGGAGCAGGTGGAATTTGATCTGTTTCCGACATTTTTGGCAGAATTACGGCAGGATGAGCCGGATTGTAAGCGTGAGCTGGCGGGATTAGGAAGCGGGATGTCGGAATCAAGAAATAAAATTCCCTTGGTCAGTCTGCTGGCGAATCAGGAAAGAGCGCTGCTAAAGGTTTATCCCGGCAGTTTGAATGAGGTGATGCTGTGCAAAACGTTGGAGGCGGCGGTCTATGACGGCGTTCCCGTTTCCTGCTGCACCGGATTCCCCAATCTGAACAGCGCGGGGCGTTCTGCTTTTATGAATGTGAGCTGTGCCGGGAGAGACGAGGGCAGGATTCTGGTGAAGCGGAGAAAAAGGAAGAAATGGTAAAAAAAGAAGAGTTAGAGATCGCAGAACAGTGCGGGGCGGCGGTTATTCACAGTAGAACCCGATACAGGGATTTCCGGGAAGGGCTTTTGGTGCGCCCGGCGGATATGACAGAAACACAGGCGTATCAATGGAAGCGGCAGCTTTTGCGCTGCACCAGAGAACCGGAGGAAATGCGGACCAGGCATCAGGTGCGTCGGGCGGTGATTTGTGACGGCATGTACGGCGTGGTTGGAGTGGCCGCTTATTTCCGGGATATTGCCGGGGGATCTTTTGAGGATGAGGGGCGGCGGCCGGCTTATGGGTTTGTGGGCTTTGTCTGGAAAACGGATTCTCTGTTTCGTCCTTCCGCCTTTCCTTCTATGGAGGATTTCCGGCATTTGGTTGAGGAATATGTCATTCCTCGATGGGAAGAGCCAAAAAACGGGAAGGATGCGGAAAAGGCGACGCTGTCTGATTACAGGGAACCGTGGACGGAATGGGCAGGGATAGAGCAAGCAGACGTCGAAGCTTTACTAAAGCAGGCGATGGAGCGGGCTGTCCGGGGCGAGAGGGTGTTTTATTGTACGGGGCTGCCGGAGCAGCAGGCGGAACGATTATGCATGGAAGAAAATGCAGAGGGGACAGAAAATAAAGTGCGGCAAACCTCTAGGCCCAGGCTGAACCGGCGGTTTGCAACGGCAGGTATCATATGCGGCGCGGCAGTTGGAATTTTGATATGGAAAATTTTGTTTACTTAGATCAGGAATATTGGGAAGCCTCTATGAAAGCCGCTGATTTTCAGGACATGAGTGTCATTGGGATAGACTGGCGGCAGTCCGGACTTTGCGCCAAGCGTCTTGTGGGGCAGCAGGGTATTTTTCGCGCTGTACCCATGCTGGCGGAAGGGGAGTATGTTCATAAAAGAAACGGACGTATGCCAGAACAGTTTTTCTGTGGGAAATTAGAGGATTTTTTTGCAAATATACAGGCATCGCCTTTTGCAATGCCTAAGGAAACCGGGGCCGAACGGAACAGAACAAAGGGCTTATTGTTTCTGGTCAGTGTGCCGGAAGCTAGATTGGAGCGGTATGAGGCATTGGATTTCGCAGCAGAGCTGGAACGGGCGGTGGAGCCAATGCTTTGGCGCATGTGCCAGCGTGTGTCGCCGGCGGATGATATTACGGAGTATTCGGCAGATCGCGCTGGCGACGGGTTTTGCCAGATCGAGCCGGATCAAATCCGAGTGGTTTTATTTCCCCGGATTCGGGTCATTTGGGAATATTGCCGCAGTCTTGATCCTGACGGCCTTGGAATCGGTGTTGTTCAGATTTTAGAGGAAGCCACCCAGTTTTTGCTCCGTCCCGGACAGGAGGTTACGGCTTCTTTTGGAGACTATCTGGCCAGATCGGAGGATGGGCATTCAAGGGAGTATTATCACAAGCCGGTTCGGTATCGGGAAAACAATTATCTGTATGAACCAAACCGGTTTCTCTGGCAGGATGCCTCCTATGCCTCCTGGTATCAGGCTTTTTATCAGATTTGTAAAAAAGTATTTGAGGCGCAGAGATGGGAAGAAGAATGCTGTCGTATGTCTATTGCTGGGAGTGAATTTAGTTTGCCCTGTGCTGAAAAGGCACTGACTGATATGGATGTCTTACTAAGCGGTGCCGGTCCGGTCAGGACAAATGATGTTCCATCCTATTTGCTGCAATGGTTTTGCAGGCTTCATGGTCTGTCATGGGATGCAGGGCCTTCCGGTGTATTGCAGGGACAGAGTGGCCGGGATGTTGAGAATTTCAGACGATCAGAACAATGGGACCAATTTAGACAATCGGGTCAGTCCGGACAATCGGGAAGCTTCGGGCAACTCACAGAGGACATTTGGGATATTTAATTATGCAGTTTAGCGGATATCATATCAATAATCTGAAAAGCTATCGAAAATATTTCTGTTTAGCGGATGCCGTGGACGCTTTGGAGAACGGCGCTTACCTGGAATGGCTGGATGCAATTTGGGAGACAATGAAAGAAAGAGAAGACACCTTTTCGGAGGACGGTCTCATCATAGAAGAAATCCGGTTGATGCTGCGTCCGTGGCTCAAAAGCGAGAAAATGGTATGCCAGTCAGCTGGTGCTGATGCTGGGAAAACACATGACGTGGGAACACAAGAGATGGGACCGCACGATATCACAACAAATGATGAAAAAATGTGCGGTAAAAAGTTGGAGTCTGATGAGAGCTATTATCAGAAACTCTTTTTGTTATTTTACAGGCTGGCACATCTGACCATGACGGATGAGGACATGATGGAGATGAATCGTCTGGCCTGTCTGAAAGCAGAGAGGCAAAAAAGAAGGCTGGCATATAAGGAGGAAGGGAAAGATGTCGGCAGGGAAATTTTTTTGACCGGAAAAGAATACAGGCTGCCGGTTTGGAGAAAGGAAAGGGTTCATCAACCATTGATATGGAAAAAGTTAATCAATAAAGGGAGCTTTCCGGTATCCGTACGAACGATAAAAGAAGTACGGGTGAAAGCGCATACGAAAGGATATGCGTGTGAGGAAGAGCTTCGCTGTCTGAATCCTGGCGGCTATGCATGGATGCTGACGCAGAACGGCTGCTTTGTCAGATGGGGTCGGCGGGTTCAGGTGCATAAACGGTCATTTGCCTGTGTGGACAGAAACGGCTGCCTGACAGTGGATGGTGATCCGATGCGGGGGGATGGAATGGTGGATTTTTCCTTCGACAGGCGGACAGGCATTTTGGGTGTGGACAAAGATGGTGGCTTAAGGCAGTATTCCGGCCTGGAATTGGATGAGGGAATCGGAAATGAGGGAAAGATTGTTTTTGCCAGCTTGAAAGGAAAGGTTTATTGTTTGGTGAAAGAAAACGGAACAGTTGTAACCAACCTGAGAGAGGACGCAGGTTTACGCCCGGAAGAAGTTTTTTTGGATGAAAGAGAGTTCCGTCAGGAATCAGCGGCAAAAGATCTGCCCTTTCCGGCAGCTGTGGTCAGCGTGTCAAAGGAGCTGATCGGCTTTGAGACTTCGGACAGCTGTGTAGGCGTGTGGGATCGGGAGCGTGAGCAGATCATCTGGATGGAAGGAACGGTATGCAATGGAACAGAATGCAGTGAATCAAAATGATGTAAGACCGAATAGGGTGGGGGCAGGTCCCATAATTGAGGATGTGATCCGCCGGATTTCGCTGGTCAGGGATACGATGCCTGTTATTTTCCTGGTGACGGAAGATAGGAATCTGATTGAGAAAATATTCGACCAATCAGGCTGTTTTGATCTATGCCGACTGGAGGAACGGGACGGAGAGAAGGTCTGTGAGGAAGTGTTTACGTTTCGAGAGGCGTTGTATTCCAGAGAGGAGCAGGGAAACAAAGGAAACATTATTCAATATACAAACCCGGGCACGCTGAATCCCCGGGCATATCGCATGGAGCCCTATCATGGCCCCTTTTATTATTTCTGTCGGGATTTCCACCTGCTCTATCCTGATCCCTACAGCCGTGATACCTATATCAGAGATTTTATCAATGCCAATGAGCAAAATCCTTTCCAGATTGCCAATCTGTTGATTTCCTCCCCGAAAAAATTGATTCCCAAAGGTTTGGAAGCATATATTGAGCTGATCGATGTGCCCATGATCGGCCTGTATGAGATTCGGCAGTTAATGATGGAATATGGAGCTTGCGGCGACAATGGGGAGGATAGCTTTTTGTCTGGTCTTAGGGGACTGAATGAGCGTCAGGTCCGTTCCGTTTTGTCTATGATTCATTCCAGATTTGGCAGAGTATCTGCCGCCGGACTTTGGCAGGAGGGGGACGAGGGGCAAAGAAAGGCGGCGGCACTCATCGATTACGGGAATCAGTTAATTCTTCGTGAAAAACAGTCTATGGTAGAAAAGGATGGCGCAATTTCTTTTGTAATGGCCGCCAATCCTCCTGTGGGTGGACTAGATGGCGTATTGGAGTGGATTGAGGAAAAAAAGAAATATTTGCGAGATCCGGAGACGGCCAAAGCCCGGGGAGAGCGTTTTCCAAAAGGCATTTTAATGGCAGGGCTTCCCGGCTCGGGGAAATCGCTGCTGGCAAAAAAGATTGCGGCTGAGCTTTCCCTGCCATTGATTCAGTTTCATCTCAGCATGATTTTAGGCGGTCTGGTAGGAGAGTCAGAGGCCAATCTGGACAGGGCGTTGAAGCTTGCGGAAGCTGTCTCCCCCTGTGTCGTATGGATTGATGAAATTGAAAAGGAGCTGGGAGGGACCCAGGGCAGGGGAGAGGCCGACGGGGGCGTGGGTAACCGGATTCTGGCCAGGCTGCTGAACTGGATGCAGGAGAGTGACCGTCAGTGTCTGGTATTTGCCACGGCGAATCGAATCCAAAACCTGCCCCGGGAGCTGACCAGGGCAGGCCGGATTTCGAAAAAGTTTTACACGTTTTTACCAATGCATGAGGAATGTGTTGCCATTCTGCGTCAGATTATCAGAAAAGAGGCCAAGGAAAGTCCGGGGCTGTTCCAATCCAGATGGATTGTGGAGGATCTGGAAACCTTCGGGGATGCCGTTTTCGACTATGCGGCGAAATTCGAAAATAAGTTCTACACAGGAGCAGATATCGAGAGCTTGGTGCGGGAGGCGCTGTCGGAATTATATCAGGAAGGGTATGTGGAACCAGTGGGCAGAGAGCTGTTTCAGGAAAAGCTGTTGGGGCAGGTGGCCTTTACAAAACCATTTGGTGAGACGAATACAACGGAAACGGCGGCGTATTGGCTGGCATTGCGAGAGGGCCGTTTTGAATGCGCCTCCGTAAAGAAACGAAGCCTTCCGGGTCAGCGGCTGGTGCTGTTAGAATTCGAACGGTTAGCCGAGGATGAGCAAGGGTTTTATTGGAAGGACGATGCAGAGAACACAACGGATGATTCTACGCTGTGCCACCCTTACGATATCCATATGAAACAGGCATTAAAGCAGCATATATTGACTGTAGCTAACCGGGAGCGAAAAGCGGCAGGCGGAGTCAGAACGTAACAGCCATAATATCCGCATTAATTACAACAAAAATATACAACAAAAATGTTGACATATAATATTATATGTGGTATATTATGCGTATCAGTTATGAATATAAATGTTGTGGAGGACTGAAGCGGTACTATTAAAACAGCGGAAGTCCGAATGTACCCCGGAAGGATTTACAGACGCAGAAGGCGGCTGGAAATTCTTCCGGATCCAGGGGGTATAGTAGGACTGAAGCGGTACTATAATTAGGAGGGCATTGATTATGGCAGAAGATTTTATGAAGATTCCCAGAAAAGAAATGGATACGGTGAAAAAAATTTTAGAGGAGATTCTTCACTCTCATGAGGAGGAAGAAGGCGCTATCGACTGTATGGCACGTTTTTACTGTGAGAAGTTTCCGAATGTATCACAGGAATCTGCCAGGGAGCTGGCGGAAAAGATCAGCACGGTGGTAGACGGCTATCATTCCAAGTGTGAGGAGGCCATGGATGCGGATATTAACCAGTGGATTATGGAGCAGATTGACAGCCACACCGGAGAAATGTCAGCGGAAGAGGAATACTGGTGCAAGATGAATGTACTGGTAGCAATCGACGCTGTGGATGGGCAAAGTCTGAAAAATATGAGCGATCTGGCCGTTTCCGAGTGGACATATGATACGGAGAGGGTCAGCAGCGAATCACTGAAGGTTCCGCCGAAGGGCTCCGTGACAGAGGAGGACTTGGAACGGCTGAACCAGGCGCTGGCGGACGGCATCGAGAAATCTGGCGCCATGTTATACGGATGCGAAAATTTTGCCAGGCTGCTGGAGCAGGTTTCCGAAGAAGAAGCGGTGAAAATCTTTGTCACGGACATGTGGACGGATACGAAGCTGAAATGCTTCCAGTCTCTGGCCACGTGGATTGCTTACAGAAATGGTAGTTTGACCACCTTGCCAGAGGATGTAACCATAGAGCTTCTGACTGTCAGCGTCTGTGCCGGCATGGATGCTGACAATGCTACGAAGAACGCGGCTTCCGGAAAAATTAGCTGGGAGGAAGCGGTTAAAATAATTAAAGTGGTGGGCGCAGTATTCCTGACTATGGCAGCCCTGTATATCATCGCCAGTTTGGCAGCGGCAGTGGTATTCGGTATTGCCACCGGCGTAGGTTCTTTGCTGGGCGTAGGCCTGACTGCCCTGGTCACTACGGCGGTTCTGACAATTTGCGTGGCAAACCTGTTGTCAGATCCCATGGCAGATATGCTGCAGAAAATGTTCCGAGGGATGGGCAAGGCTTACGACATTTCCATGGAGGGTCTGAGAAAAGGCTTTGAGCAGTCTTCGCAGATGATGCAGGAGAAGGTGCTGCCCCAGGTAAAAGAATATGCCCTTCGTATCCGGGCTTACGGTGAAGCATTTTATCAGACTGTAAAAGAAAAGGCAGAGCAATTTTACGAGCAGGCAGGGCAGAAAACAGAGTAAATGCATGATCTCTTATGACAGGCGGTATATTTCAGCAAGATACAGCCATACTACCTTATGAAGAACTGAAAAACAGTAAGCGGTATCATACGCTTGCTGTTTTTCATATCACAGGAAAGCTGACCAGATTTCCCTGCGATATGAAACTGTTGTGAAAAATTAAGGAGGTGTCTGATCATGACAAAATTAGGCTGTAGCGTAACTACCTGCCTGCACAATGCAGATCTGCTGTGCTGTAAAAAGGAAATCGAGGTGGAAGGCCAGGATGCCAAAACTTCCGACTGCACCTGCTGCGGAAGCTTTGATGAGAAATCAGGAGATTCCTATAAAAATGCTTCTGAATCTCCCAACACTCATCTGGATGTGAAGTGTGAGGCCGTAAACTGTGTTTATAATACGGACAGGCTTTGCCAGGCCGAAAATATCGGCATTGCCGGAAACGGCGCAACCAATGCACAGCAGACCGAGTGTGCTACTTTTAAAATGCGGTAGAGAAACTTTTTTAAAAAGCAGTAAGTCCGAAAAGGATTTACTGCTTTTTTCCTTTTTCTGTTTAGACGTTTTACATCAATTTTACAATGCTGCAATATGGAATTTGCTTTTTCGTCTCTGCGAAGCGTGCTGCCGGTCATGAAGCGAACGGTAAGGATCGGGTGAAAATCGGTAGAATATGACACATTTTTGATGCAGGCTTCTTTTATGATGAGAATATACTCAAGAGCACCCTAAATACGTTTTTGAGTCCATTTTAAGAGAAAGGCGGGAGCAAAATGTATCAGAACAGCAGGTCAGGCAGAAAGAGCAGGTCATATTATACGAGAATGCGCAGGCGGCGCAGACGTCAGAGGCTGGGCGGGCTTTTTTGCCTTGCGGTCTTTTGTCTGGGTTTTTTATCCGGGAAGGCCGTAACGCTCAGAGTCATGAAGTATGGAACAAGGAATCCCCAGGTGCAGGCGGCTGCCGGTTTCGGCAGCGAGGGGAACGATATGGTTCCGGGCAGCCAGAGAGAAGCCTCCGATGTAAAGAGTAGAGGCTGGAATCTGCTTCTGGTAAACAGGGAGCATCCGCTTCCCTCAGATTTTGCGGTTACGTTGGAGTCTGTGGGAGAAGGCCATCAGGTGGATCAGCGCATTGCCTCCGATCTTTTAGATATGCTGGAAGATGGAAAGAAGGCGGGTTGCGACATTCTGATTGTTTCCTCCTTCCGCACGATGAAAAAGCAGACCCAGCTCTATGAGCAGAAAGTGAAACAGATGAAAAGCCAGGGATATACCCAGGAAAGAGCTGAGGAGGAGGCCGGAAAAATCGTGGCGGTTCCCGGAACCAGCGAGCACCAGTCGGGGCTGGCTGTGGATTTGGCGGATGCCAGTTACACGACGCTGGATGAGCGGCAGGAGCAGACTGCCGGTTATCAATGGCTGGTGCGCCACTGCGCGGAGTACGGCTTTATTCTCCGCTACCCCAATGACAAGACCGGGATCACCGGCATCATCTATGAGCCCTGGCATTTCCGCTATGTGGGGAAGGAGGCGGCAACGGAGATTATGGAGCGGGAGATCTGCCTGGAGGAATATCTGGGATATTCTGAGTAATTGTAAAGAATCTGTAATGTTTCCCTCATACTGTTGTAAAAAAAACATGTTATAATTGACTGCAAAAAACATGTTTGTCAGGAAGCAGGTGTTCCGGATGTACATGTATCAGGATACGGAGGCAGACAATTACATGCATAATAAGAAAAGAATGCTTCAGATCAGTATGATACTGATGCTGCTGACGGCTATTTGGCTGGACGGTCGTCAGGAAAATGGCGTAAAGGCTGAGGCAGCAGCACAGTCTGAAGTAAAAGCAGTGTCCACAACGGTGATAGATGTAAATACAGGAATAACCGCTGGACAGATGAAAGTGAAAAACATGAAAAAATCCATGCCGCCGTCGTACAACAAATATTTTTGGCTGGACAGGGCGTTGGCCGAATGCCTGGGAACGCATCCAAGGTTTTTAACGGAAGAGGATTATCTGTCTGTGGAGAAACTGTTTATTCATGGTGGAGAACAGACCAAAACGGGAACAGACAATTATGTGAGATTTACCTGGGACGGAGCGCAGGGAGAGGTATATATTTTATCAGACGAGTTTCCGGAACAGATCGATATAAGCGATATCGTCAAATACGAAAATCTGGAGATGCTGCGGATCTGGTATGATAAGCCGCATTCTGAGCCGTATCTGACTCACTATGAGGAACTGGGAAAATTGCGGCGGCTGTCCAATCTGTGCATACGGTTAAGAAGCTTTACTTTCGATTCAAAATATACGGTGATCACAGACACCATCGATGATCTTTCTTTTATGAATGATTTGTCCGAATTGACAAGGGTTGAGTTCTATTGCGTGAATCTGCCTGACGATCTGTCTCCTTTCTTTTCGCATCATTTCATATGGGTTAATCTGGATAACTGTAATATTACGGAGAAGGCTTTTGCGGGGCTTGATCAGAATTCCATTTATCCCGATAGCCTGAGCCTGAGAAATAACCGGATTTCGGATGCGTCAGCCATTATGGACATATATGGGAACTGGGGTGAAAATACGGTGTATTCTCTTGATCTGTCGTGGAATCCATTGACAAAGCTGGGAGATATACCATCGGGGTTCGGTGATTTTGATCCGATGAAGTCTGATCAAAGCGGAATCGGACTTTATCTGGAAGGGACGGATTTTGATGAATATACTTTTCAATGGCTCAGGGATTAATAACTGAACGCAAAAATCCCCTATATAGAACCAATATCATATGACTGGCACAAATATGAAAAAGGTATATTTATGCGTGAAAGGATTCTATATGGGGGATTGGATTCAGATGGCCGTATGCTATGCTTCCCGTTACGCCTCCTGTTCCAGAAATTTTATAATTCCGTCGGCTATGTATCCCATCAGTTTATCCTGATAGCTGTCTGACAGCAGATTCTTTTCCTCCGCCGGATTGGTCAGATAGCCTGACTCGATCAGGACGGCGGGACCTTTTGAAAGGCGCAGCACTTTTAAATCGCCGCTGGCTTTTATTCCCCGGCTGCTGATCGAGCCGTCGGACTGAATGTTTTCCTCAAATAATCCGGCCAGGGCTTCGCTTCCCGGTTCGCCTTCTTTATAAAAAAATTCAATGCCGCTGATCTGGGGGCTTGTATAAGAATTCTGGTGGATGCTGACAAAGACGTCCGCTTTGTGATCGTTGGCCAGTTCGGCCCGTTCCGCCAGGCTTAAGGTGACTTCGTCGTCCGTACGGGTCATCAGAACCTGTACGCCTTTCGCTTCCAGTTTTGCCTGGAGCTTCAGCGCCATCTGCAGGTTGAGTTCCGATTCCCAGACCGACGACTCCATGCAGCCCGGGTCTTTTCCGCCATGCCCGGCATCGATTACGACGATGCCCAGGGGCGGCTGATCGGCGTCCGGCGTCTCAGGCTCGGCGGTCTCATCATAGGCGGCCGAATTCTCCTCAGGGTTATTCGCCACGGCGGAGGCAGGTATCGCCTGTGGTCTTAAAAACAGGCCGGTGAACAGACTGCCGCATAAAAAACCGGTGAAAAAGATCAGCGCGATCCGGATCGCCCTATCCTGATTTCTGCGGCGGATTCGTCTTCTGCGGATTTCACCTTTTGAAAGGCCGTTTCGTGAAAAGTCGTTTACAAAAATGCGGTTCGCTGTTTTTCCTGTGCTGTCCGGAGTATGTCTGGCGCCCGCTGCGCCGTGTGCATCGTTTATGATACTGCGTTCGCTGTCTGTCTGGCGAGAGGTATTTTCGTCTGATTTGTGATATTCTCCGCTTTCATCGCTGTCGTCTGTGATCCTGCTTTCGCCGCTGCCGTCAGAGATCCTGATTTCATTACTGCCGACAGTTCTTCTGATTGCATTTTGACCGCTGTTTTCCTGGTTTTCCTGATTCTCATAATACTCGTTTGTCATCCGTGCCCCTTATCTCTCTGCCTGTTCTCATATATTCAGTGAACTGAATGATTATACGATATCATTCCCTTCGGCCCCGTATCCCGGAGGCTGTTTATGCCGTTTTGTGCGGAGCCGTTGTTATGTTCTTCCATATTATAACATAAATATTCTCTAAAAATCTCTTACAATTTCTTAATTTTTTTATACATTTGTGTATCCAAAAAGTTGCGGCGGAATGCTATAATAGATGTGCCTGTCGAAATTTATCCCCTGGCGGGCAAAACAATAGAGGGAGCGTTCCTATGCATAATTATGACAACGTAGAGTTTGAAAAGCGTTTTAACCAGATGGTGGATTACTGTATGAAATCCGGCAGGATCAATCTGAATCTATATACGGAGTACGATGTCAAAAGAGGACTGCGTGATTCCAACGGAAACGGCGTCCTTACCGGACTGACAGAGATCTCCGATGTGCTCGGCTACAAATTTGTGGACGGCAAAAAGATGCCTGACGAGGGAAGTCTTTACTATCAGGGCTACCGGGTGAGAGACCTGGTGGGCGGATTCCGTGACCGGAAGTTCGGTTTCGAGGAGACGACCTACCTGTTATTGTTCGGCGAGCTGCCAAATGAACGCCAGCTGCAGGAGTTTCTGGATATTCTCGGAAACTGGCGGGAGCTGCCGGATACCTTTGTGCGTGATATCATTATGAAGGTTCCCAGCTCTGACATGATGAACGTGCTCCAGAAAAGTGTGCTGACTCTGTATTCCTATGATGAAAATCCAAATGATATTTCCATCAAGCATGTGCTGAATCAGTCGCTGCATCTGATTGCCCAGTTTCCACTGATTTCCGTGTATGGCTATCAGGCTTACAGACATTACCATCTGGATAAAAGCCTGGTGATCCGTCATCCCAAGCCGGAGCTGTCCACTGCGGAAAATATCCTGCGCCTTTTGCGGCCTGACGGACAGTATACAGAGCTGGAAGCGAAGGTGCTGGATGTGGCGCTGGTGCTTCACGCGGATCACGGCGGCGGCAATAACTCAACCTTTACCACCCATGTGGTGTCCTCCACAGGTACGGATACCTATTCGGCGGTGGCGGCGTCCTTGGGTTCTTTAAAGGGTTTCAAGCACGGCGGTGCAAACCTGAAGGTACAGCATATGTTCGCGGACATCAAGGCTCATGTGGCGGACTGGGAGGATGAAGAGGCGCTGCGGGATTATCTGCGGAAAATTGTCCGGGGAGAAACTTTTGACGGGGCGGGGCTGATTTACGGGCTTGGCCATGCCGTTTATACCAAATCAGATCCCCGATGCCTGATCTTAAAGGAGTATGCGAAAAAGCTGTCGGCGGAGAAAGGCTGTCAGGAGGAATTTGCCCTGTATGAGCGGGTGGAGCGGCTTGGCAAGGAGGTGATCGCAAGCGAGCGGCATCTGTTTAAGATACTCTGCGCCAATGTGGACTTCTACAGCGGATTTGTCTACACCATGCTGGGGCTGCCGGAAGAATTGTTTACGCCGATTTTTGCCATCTCCCGTATCTCCGGATGGAGCGCCCACCGGATCGAGGAGCTGGTCAACGGCGGCAAGATTATCCGCCCCGCTTATAAGTATGTGGGAACCCATAAGCCCTATCATACGCTGGATGAACGTAATTGAGCGGACAAGGGAACCTGGGGAAATGATCATGGGCGGAGAATGCTGAAAACGGGTCGAAAAGGATCACAGGAGAGAGCCGTTATCAATGAGTCGGAAAGGATTTTTGATAAAAAAGTGATATAATTCGCAAATATTAGTGTCATATTTGAATATCCTCCTGCATAGAATGGTATATATAGAGCAATGCCCTTTCTTTTTCATTTGGACATGTCTGCCGAAACGGACATTCGTTTCGGCTCTTGGAATCATTTCTATACAGGAGGAATTTTTTATGCGGTCTGATTACGCGATTTGTTTTGGCGATACTCTCACGCTTTCCGACACATTATATCGGTATACGCTCAGGATTCTGAAATATTACCGGTCCTATAGCTGGCAGTTAAAAGTATTCACATGCCGGGCGTCGGGATTCGGGGAAGATTTGGGGAAAAGTTCCCCGGAACTGGCTGCCGGATCGGTCTGTTGCGAAACCGGCTCTTATTTGGACCATGAACAGCAAAAGCTGTGGAATCAAATCTCATTCTTATCTGAACATCTTTCCGGCATTGACCGTCTGGCCGATCTGATTCGAAATTATCACCCTTATGGAGAACAGTATTACTGGATTTTATATTACACCTACCTTTCGCCGAAAAAGCCTGAGTGTACGGACGAGATTCTGGAGCTTTTGGCCGATCAGGGCTTTGTCGTTCCCCGCCGTACCTATTACCGCAAACGCAAAGAGGCGGTGGAAACGCTGGCCGTGCTGGTAGGGCAGAAGAAGGAAATGTGGGCGATGGAACAGTAAGTTTATGTCTGCCTCAGTGTTTTAACAGTGTTCTGTTTGCCTGATATGAGCCAGACAGAACACCGGGGCATATTTCGCGGCAATTTCACATATGCTGAACAGAAGCCTGTTTGAAAAATTTTGGAGGCATATGGTGAAAGCTCTGGGGGGACGCGCGCGGGGAGACAGGAGAAGGATATCGTTTCTGTGTCTGCTGGCTGCCGCTTTGCTCTGCCTGCGTCCTGTTTTAAGGCTTTATGCGGAAACAGGGCCGGGGACTGTGGCTGAGATAACAGCGGAGACGGCGGCAGGAACAACTGCAGGGGCGGAATCTGAAACAGCGTTATGGACAGTGCCAGAAGCAACAGCAGGGACAGCATCTGAGGCGGCGGCAGGGACGGCATCGACATTATCGGAAACAACAGATGTTCCGTCAATCGAGCTGTATGCCCAGAGCGCGGTGCTGATGGACGCAGATTCCGGGCGTATTTTATATGGAAAAAATATGGATGAGATTCGTCCCATGGCCAGCACCACGAAGATTATGACCTGTATTCTGGCGCTGGAGCGGGCGGATGTGGAGGATACCGTGGAGGTGTCGGCTTATGCCGCTTCCATGCCGGATGTCCAGCTGAATATCCGGCAGGGGGAGCAGTACCGTCTGGGCGATCTCCTTCATTCCCTGATGTTGGAATCCCATAATGACAGCGCGGTGGCGATTGCCGAACATGTAGGCGGAAACGTAGAGGACTTCGCAAAGCTGATGAATGAAAAGGCAGCCTCCCTGGGCTGTAAGGACACCTGGTTTATTACGCCGAACGGTCTGGACGCGGTTCAGGCGGGAGATGAGACAAAAGAAGGCGCAACTGAAAAATCCCACTCTACGACGGCGGCGGATTTGGCCCGGATTATGCGTTACTGCGTGATGGAATCGCCGCAGAAAGAAATGTTTTTGCAGATTACCCAGACCCAGGATTATTCTTTTACCGACTTATCCGGAAATCGTTCTTTCTCCTGCCATAATCACAATGCGCTGCTGACAATGTTTACCGGCGCTTTGTCCGGAAAGACCGGCTTTACCGGAAAAGCCGGATACTGTTATATCGGCGCCGCAAGCAGAGAGGGAAAGACGCTTGTGGTCGCCTTACTGGCCAGCGGCTGGCCGCCTCACAAAACCTATAAATGGTCGGACTGTCGGAAATTATTGGACTATGGTTTCGACAATTATTCGCTGTATACCCTTGACGATTCCCTGATTGATTACAACCGTTTTGCGTCCATTCCCGTCCGGAATGCCCAGACTGCTCAGATCGGTGATTCCGCTGTGATTCCGCTGCAGATTATAGAAAGCGAAGGGGTGAATAAAATTTTGCTGAAGGAGACGGAGCGGGTGCAGGTAAATTATCAGATTCCGGATGCTCTGACCGCCCCTGTCGCCCAGGGAGAAACCGTGGGCAGGATTACTTATACGCTGGACGGGGAAGAGCTTTGCAGCTACAGGCTGATCGCGCCTCAGAATGTGAAAGCGATCGATTATCCATGGTGGCTGAAACAGGTTTTCAGGAAATTTTGCTTTATCAAAGTAACTTATTAATGTAATTTTTTCGTTTTTCTTGACATTTGCGTTGTATTATGATACTTTAATTTGGAGAAATCGATAAATTCCGAAAAATTTTAATTACATAATAGAATCTTAATCGTCAGATGATTCGGATGCTTACAACGGGGTGGGCGGCGTTTTTTGTGTGTCTTCCCATGTGGACAGTGATTCGGGTGAACGAAATTGATAAGTATGCAGATTACAGCAGGTAAGACAAGATGCTTTCCTGCTGCTTTTCATATCATGAATAAGAATCTATGATCACAGGACATACGTTTCGGGTTTATCCATTGCTTGCAATCATGTACTTTCGGGGTTTTGCGGTATCTTCTTTTGTGGTCGGAAGAATCTGCTGTAAAAGCGGGTGTTGAGAAATTTTGAGCGTACATACTATCGAAAAAGAGGAGTGAAGAGTATGATTGGCTTGATTGAAACCATTAACGGAGCGGTTAACAATTTTGTCTGGGGGATTCCCATGCTGGTTCTTCTGGTAGGAACCGGAATTCTGATGACCGCGCTGACCAAGGTGTTCCAGATTTCCCATTTCGGGTACTGGATGAAGCATACGCTGGGCAGTATTTTTACTGACAAGCATATCACGAAGCACACCGGAGCGGAGGATAAATCTATCTCCCAGTTCCAGTCTTTGTGTACGGCGCTGGCGGCTACCATCGGCACCGGAAATATCGTGGGCGTATCCACTGCGCTGATCTCCGGCGGCCCAGGCGCGATTTTCTGGATGTGGATCGTGGCCTTTTTCGGCATGATGACCAATTATTCCGAGAATGTCCTGGGCATTTATTACAGAAGGAAAAACGATAAAAACGAGTGGAGCGGCGGCGCTATGTATTATCTGCGGGACGGCCTGGGCGCAAAGCAGGGCATGAAGCAGGTGGGCGCGGTACTGGCGGTGCTGTTTTCCGTGTTCTGTCTGCTGGCCTCCTTCGGGATCGGAAACATGAGCCAGATCAATTCCATTGCCGGAAATATGAAGACGGCTTTCGGCGTTCCGTCCATTGCCACCGGTATTGTCCTGATGGTGATCGCGGCGCTGGTGATTTTAGGCGGAATTAAGAGAATCGCCTCCGTGGCGGAGAAGCTGGTTCCGGTGATGGCGCTGCTGTATGTGGTGGGTGCGCTGGTCGTATGTATTTCCAATATCGGGCAGTTCGGCGCTGTATTTACCGCCATTTTCAAAGGTGCTTTTGCCATGAAGGCCGTGGGCGGCGGCATCGTAGGCTCCGGCGTTAAGCTGGCTATCACCTGGGGTATGAAGCGGGGCGTGTTCTCCAATGAAGCCGGCCTCGGTTCCTCCGTTATGGTACATTCCAGCTCCAATGTAAAGGAGCCGGTGCGCCAGGGAATGTGGGGGATTTTTGAGGTGTTTGCGGATACGATTATTGTCTGTACGCTGACTGCGTTCACCGTTTTATCTACCGGACTGGTTGATCTGGATACCGGCGCGGTATTAAGCAGCTCGGAAGGGTCCGCGCTGGTGGGCGAAGCTTTCGCCACCGTATTTGGTTCTGCGGGACCGGCGTTTATCGCCGTGGCGATTCTGCTGTTTGCCTTTTCCACGGTTCTCGGATGGAGTCATTACGGAACCAAGGCGTTTGAGTATCTGTTCGGTTCCGGCGCTACGATTATTTACAGGGTGATCTTTATCGTGTTTATCCTGTTCGGCGCTACGATGAGTCTGGATCTGGCCTGGGATCTGTCTGACACCTTTAACGGCCTGATGGCTATTCCCAACCTGATCGGCGTCGTGTCTCTGGCGCCGGTTGTGATGAAGATCACGGC
>CAJUPT010000061.1 GCA_910588405.1 uncultured Lachnospiraceae bacterium
CGGCGGTGGTACTGACCACCTGGATTTACCGTTCGATTATCCAGCCGCTGGGGCTATTGCAGAAGGCCACCAGGGAGATTAAAGAAGGAAACATGGACTTTGAGCTGGAGGTGCAGGATACCAGGGATGAGATCGGCCAGCTCTGCATGGATTTTGAGGAGATGCGGCTCAGACTGAAAGAATCCGCCGAGGAAAAGATTCAGTATGACAATGAGACGAAGGAATTGCTCAGTAA
This sequence comes from uncultured Lachnospiraceae bacterium, assembly GCA_910588405.1. Lineage (GTDB taxonomy): Bacteria > Bacillota > Clostridia > Lachnospirales > Lachnospiraceae > Paralachnospira_A. Next base: position 236 of record CAJUPT010000061.1, read on the forward strand.
TATTTCCCATGATTTAAAGACGCCGATCACGGCCATCAAAGGGTATGTGGAGGGTATTATGGACGGAGTGGCCTCCTCCCCGGAAAAGCTGGACAAATATATCCGCACTATCTATAATAAGGCCAACGACATGGACAAGCTGATCGACGAGCTGACCTTTTACAGCAAGATCGATACCAACCGGGTTCCCTATGTGTTTACCAAGATCAATGTGGCCAGTTATTTCAAGGACTGTATCGACGAGGTGGGCATTGAGCTGGAGGCGAAAAATATTGAGCTGGGATACTTTAATTACTGTGAGGAGGATACGCTGGTGATTGCCGACGCGGAGCAGATGAAGCGGGTGATCAATAACATTATCAGCAATTCCGTCAAATATCTGGACAAGCGCCGGGGAATCATCAATATCAGAATTAAAGACAGGGGCGATTTTATCCAGGTGGAGATCGAGGATAACGGCAAAGGCATATCCCAGAAGGATCTGCCCTATATATTCGACAGGTTTTACAGAACGGATTCTTCCAGAAATTCTTCCCAGGGAGGCAGCGGCATCGGTCTGTCCATCGTCAGGAAGATTATCGAGGACCACGGAGGCCGGATCTGGGCCACCAGCAGGGAATCCACGGGAACGGTCATGCATTTTGTACTGAGAAAATACCAGGAGGTCATTTATGAGTAAATTACTGATTATCGAGGATGAAGAGGCGATTGCCGAGCTGGAGAAGGACTATCTGGAGCTGAGCGGCTTTGACGTGGAGATCGAGACGTCGGGCAACAGAGGGCTTGAGCGGGCCATGAAGGAGGATTTCGACCTGTTTATTCTGGACCTGATGCTGCCGGAGATGGACGGCTTTGAGATCTGCAAGCGGATTCGGAAAAATAAAAATACGCCGATTCTGATGGTGTCCGCCAAGAAGGACGATATTGATAAAATCAGAGGGCTGGGGCTGGGCGCCGACGATTATATTACGAAGCCCTTCAGCCCCAGCGAGCTGGTGGCCAGGGTGAAAGCACATCTGGCCAGGTACGAGCGGCTGATCGGCAGCACAGTGGTGGAGAATGAGATTATCGAGATCCGGGGCCTGAAAATCGACAAGACGGCCCGCCGGGTTTATATTAACGGGGAGGAAAAGCAGTTTACGACGAAGGAGTTTGATCTGCTGACGTTTCTGGCTCAGAATCCGAATCATGTTTATACGAAAGAGGAGCTGTTCAACAAGATCTGGGATATGGAATCCGTGGGGGATATCGCCACGGTTACGGTGCATATCAAAAAAATCCGGGAGAAGATTGAGTTTAATACGGCGAAGCCCCAGTATATTGAGACGATCTGGGGGGTAGGCTATCGGTTTAAGGTGTGAGAGGAAAAAACTGGATAAGGTAATGTGAATAAAGTTGCCCTCACTGTTTATCATAAACAGCAGAGGGTGACTTTTATTATGGGCGAAATCAAGAAGGAAAAACTGGTAAGAGGCGGTATTTTTATTCTGGCGGCGGCTTTTGTATATCTGGGCTTTCGGTTTGCGCTGCCGGTGGTGCTGCCTTTTTGTATCGGGTGGTTTCTGGCGGTGAAGATGCGGCGGACGACCCGGTGGCTGAAAAAGCATTTGCGCATACCGGAGGCGGTGAGCGCAGGCGTTTTGCTGACGGTGGAGGCCGTGGCGGCGGGCATTGTGTTATATAGTCTGGGGGGCAGGCTGATCTGGCAGATCAGGATTTTGTCAGAGAGGCTTCCCGGGCTCTTAAGGGGTATGGAGAATGCCGTGTTTTCCTGCTGCAATCAGGCGGAGCAGGCGCTGTCTCTGCCCAGAGGCGTGCTGATCAGCGCTACGGAGCAGGCCAGGGGCTTTGTGCATATGCAGATCGAGGAAAAACTGATGCCTGCGATGGCAGGCGCGTCGGTGCCGGCGCTGAAATGGGTTCTGAAAGCCGGAGCTGTTTTTACGGTGTCGGTCATTGCCTGCGTGCTGTCGGTTACGGAGATGGACGAGCTGAAACAGAGGCAGCAGGCCTCCACCTTCGGCACGGAAGTGACGGCACTGTGCCGCCGGCTGTCTCTGGCCGGCGGGGCGTACTTTAAAAGCCAGCTTCTGATTATGGTGGTGGTGATCGGCGTCTGCATACTGGGACTGTGGATTTTAGGGAATCCCTATCCGGTGGCCATAGGCGTGGCTCTGGGTTTTGTGGACGTGCTGCCGATTCTGGGAACCGGGACAGTGTTGATTCCCTGGGCCATTGTCTGCCTGTTTCAGAAAAGGTATCTGATGGCGGCGGGGCTGATGGTAATCTACGGCATCTGCTACTTTTTCAGAGAATACGCCGAGGCCCGCCTGATGGGCACCCAGCTTGGCATCACCGGACTGGAAACGCTGATCGCCATCTATGTGGGACTCAGTCTGTTCGGCGTCTGGGGGATGCTGCTGGGGCCGGCGGGGTATCTGGTGATACGGGAGATTATGACAATGTATTAACAGCTCTGCGTGAAAATAAGAAACTTTCCCTTGACTTAGAGCGGGCTCTAAGATGTAAAATAGGTGTCAGTGAAAAATGAAAACAAAAAGAAAGAGAAGAAGGAGAGTGCTGCGATGAAGTCAAAGGTTTATTTTTCAAGAACGATCACGCCGGAAAAGGTGCTGGAGCTTTACAGGCTGGTTGATCAGCCGCTGTTAGGGAAAGTTGGGATCAAGGTACATTCCGGTGAGACGGGAAATCAGAATTTCCTTCGTCCGGAGTTCTGGAAGCCGGTGATCGACCATGTAGGCGGAACGGTAGTGGAGTGCAATACGGCTTATGAAGGAACCCGCAACACGACGGAAAAGCATGTAAAGACTATGGAGGACCATGGATGGAGCAAACATTTTACCGTGGATATCCTGGACTCCCAGGGTCCGGATCTGGAGCTGGAAGTAAAAAACGGAAATAAGATTTCTAAAAATTTTGTGGGCCGGCATATGGCAGATTATGATTCGATTCTGGTGCTTTCTCATTTTAAGGGACATCCCATGGGCGGCTTCGGCGGCGCGCTGAAACAGCTTTCCATCGGTTTTGCTTCCTCCTATGGAAAGGCGTATATTCATGGAGTGGGGGATGTGGATGCTTTCTGGACCTCCGATCATGATTCTTTCCTGGAATCCATGGCAGATGCCGCGGCTTCTGTGGCAGAGTACTTTAAAGGAAAGATTGTATATATTAATGTGATGAAAAATATGTCGGTGGACTGTGACTGCTGTGCCGTGGCGGAAGATCCCTGCATGAAAGATATTGGTATTCTGGCGTCAACAGACCCCATTGCCATCGACCAGGCTTGCCTGGATCTGGTTTACGGGGCAAAGGACGATCCGGGACAGGCTCATCTTCTGGAACGGATTGAGAGCAAAAACGGTGTGCATACGGTGGAGGCTGCTGCGAAGCTGGGCTTCGGGTCACGGGAGTATGAATTAATCACTGTGGAAGGATAGTAGAAAATAGAATCGGCCGTACGGCAGGATTCGCACAGGGTTTGCCCCGGAAAAGAGAGGGGACCATGCGGGCCTGCCGTTTTTTATGGAAAATTTTAAAAAACAGTAAATGAATAAAAGAGCGAATTTTAGGCAAATCAACAGGTATTTCTTGACATAGCCTGGAAATTATAATATTGTATTTTTAGCATTGCGGATTTGAGAAAAGCCGCAGGCGGGAGGAAAGGAAGTATGGTAAATATTATTATCGCGTTAGAGTGTTTTGGCATATGCCTGACGGCCATCGCCTTATTTCTTCTGTTAAACGGGGACGGCGCCAGGGAGCAGAAGCTGCTGATTATGATTATGTGCGGCTCTCTGGTACAGAACTTCGGTTATTTGCTGGAGCTGATCGCGCCCACGGTGGAGGCAGCCATGACGGCGGTCATTGTGGAAAAGGTGGGCTCTGCTTTTACGCCGCTGTGCTACTGCTGGTTTATTTATATTTATTGTTCCGTTGTCCCGCCGAAGGTGTTATTAAGGACGATTGGCGTATTCAGCTTTTTGTCCCTGCCATCGGTGATCTTTAACTGGCAGGGCCTTTTTTACCGGGAAGTCCGGTGGGTAGAAAGCGCGGGCGGTTTCTGGCATATCAGCTTAAGCTATGGTCTGCTGTATGTGTTTTTTACGATCGTTCATATTATTATTCCATATGTCCTCTGCATATATACATTGCTGAAGGCGGTCCGTGCGTGCACGGATCGGCAGGTCAACCGTCAGTACCGGATGATTCTTGCCATTTCCACCCTGCCGGTCATCGTGCTGACGGCATATGTTTTTAAACTGGTGGGGGTATTTGATCTCACGCCGGTGACGCTGACGATTTCCATGTCCATGGTGGTCATTGTGGTCTGGAGCCGGCGCAATTATGATTTCCGTCATCTGGCGGCGGAGAAGGTTCTGGAGAGTATGGGCGACGGAGTGATTGCGCTGGATGACCATGACCGTCTGGTCAGCTATAACCGGGCGGCGGCGACGATTTTCACCGACCTGTCCGCCCATAAGCTGGGAGAGAATATCCGGGTTGTGGAAGGGTTCCGGGAGGAAATGCTGAACAATGACATTCCCCAGAGCTTTTCCATCAGAGAACAGCACTATGAAAGCCACAGCAAGCATATAATGGATGAAAACGGCCGGATACAGGGATGCGTGATTCTGATTCTGGATATGACCGATATGCGGGCTTATATCAACGAGATTAAGCGGGTGCGGCGTCAGGCGGAAAAGGCCAGCATCGCGAAAAGTGAATTTCTGGCGAATATGTCCCATGAGATCCGGACGCCGATGAATGCCATTATCGGACTGAATGATATTATCATGGAGGAATGCGGGGACACGGAGATCTATGGCTATGCCAAAGATGTTCAGTCCGCGGCAAAAAATCTGCTGACAATCATCAACGATATTTTGGACCTGTCCAAAGTGGAGGCAGGCAAAATGGAACTGGTGAATGTGAATTATTACATAAAAGATATGGTGGACGATCTCATTGGCATGATGGATATGGCCGCTTCCCAGCGGGGTCTGATTCTGAAATATGAGTGCGATGAGACGATTCCCTGCCGTTATAACGGCGATGACGGCAAAATCAAGCAGGTTTTGCTCAATATATTCAGTAACGCGATTAAATTTACCTCAAAAGGATACGTGCGCGCCTATATTACCGGAAAACCCGGGAAGAGCCCGGATGAGGAGCTGCTTACCTTCTGCGTGGAGGACACCGGCCGCGGCATCAAAGAGGAAGACCTTCCTAATATTTTTGAGGATTTCCGGCAGCTGGATTCCAAGAAGAACCGGAGTGTGGAAGGCACCGGACTGGGCCTTGCCATTGTGAGGCATCTGGTGGAGCTGATGGGAGGGACGATTCATGTAGACAGCATTTATGGGAAAGGGACCACATTTACGATTACGCTTCCCCAGAAAATCGCGGACAGCCGTCCTGTTTCTGAGATGCCGGATATTCCCCGGCCGGAACAGAAGGTAACGGATACGTTTACGGCGCCCGGCGTGAAGGTGCTGATCGTCGATGACAATGTGATCAACCGCAAGGTGGCCAGAAGCTTTTTGAAAAGCTATTCCTTTGACCTGACCGAGGCGGAAAACGGGCCGCAGGCCATCGAGCTGGTGCGTACCGGATGGTATGATATAATTTTTATGGATCATATGATGCCTGACATGGACGGCGTTGAGGCGGCGGAGATTATCCGCATGGATTGCGGCGAGAACGGGGCCGCCCCTGTGATGATCGCGTTGACGGCCAATGCCATGGAAGGGATGCGGGAATATTTTCTGGAGCATGGTTTTCAGGACTTTATTGCGAAGCCTCTTGACAGGAAAGCGCTGAACAGGCTTTTGCTGCGCTGGGTGCCGGAGAAGTACAGGCAGGCGGAAAAGGCGGAAGAGGAAGCCAAACCGCTGGACCCGGCGGCAATTCGGATCGATGGGGTAGATATGGACTCCGCGACGAAGTATTATTCCGGTGACGAGGAGGGCTTTGTTGAGCTGCTGGACCTTTACTGTATAGACGGCAAGCGCAAGACGGAGCTTTTATGCGAACTGGTGGAGTCGGATATTTTGCGCTACCAGATCGAGGTGCACGGACTGAAAAGTGCCTCCGCCAATATCGGGGCTATGAAGGTGTCTGCTTTGGCCCGCGCCCAGGAGAATGCCGCAGCCCAGGGGGACAGGGAATTGATCGACAGCCAATTTCCTGTGCTGCTGGCAGAATATGAGACTCTTTTGGAGAATATCGGACAGTTTCTGGAGCGGCGCAGGCAGGAGGATGGAAGAAAAGAAAAGCTGCCGGGTCTGACGATACAAAAACTGCGGGAAGAAACAGAGGCAGCTTTGGAGGAGCTGAAGCATTTCCGATCTCAGAAATGCGCGGAGCGGGTGGATATGATGCTGGCACATGAATCGCCGGAGGATGTGGAAGCGCGTCTTTTGGAGATACGGGAACAGTTGCGATTATATGAGGATGACAATGCGGAAGATTTGCTGAGTCAGCTGCTTGACATACTTGAAAGGGAGGAAGAATGTAAATGAGCCAGACAGAGGGAAGCTTTAAAAAGAATATTTTAGCGGTGGATGATGATATCATTGTTTTGACGCGGATTTCCAGTATCCTGCGGAATGATTATGATGTGGTCACCGTCAATTCGGGGGTGCGGGCATTAAAATATCTGGAATTGGAGAAGCCGGATCTGATTCTGCTGGATATTCATATGATGCAGCAGGACGGCATTGAGACGCTGCGGAAGATACGAAATACCGAGGAATGTAAGGACATACCGGTGATCATGCTCACCGGTGTGGAGAACAAGGACACTGTTATGGAAAGTGCCAAGCTGGGAATCTGTGATTATCTGCTAAAGCCTTTTACTTCCGCGGAGCTGTTAAAAAGACTCCGCCGGGCTTTTGCACAGGAAGAACAGGAAGCGGAAGCGTGATGAAAATGCGGCAGAAGATCCTTCCGGGTCAAAGGTCAAAAGGGCTTGGAAGGGGAGTTGCGGCACTAAAATAAAAAAGGAGGATACGGGATGAATACTGCTTTGGCAAAAGAGGAGCTTGAGCGGATATTGGATCAGGCGGTTCAGGATGTGACGGAGCAGACCGCGGGCGTGTGTCTGCGTCAGGATAACCAGTCGCCGGGAGAAGACCTTTGCACGGTGCGGATTACCTTTGACAAAGGGTTCCATACCAGTCTGACCCTTTGTGCGGATACCGGACTGCTGAGCCGTATGGCCTGCAATTCTTTTCATGAGGAATCGATCAGCCCGGAGGATTTGGAGGAGTTCAGCAAAGAGTATTTCAATGTGCTTTGCGGCAGAATTGCCAGGGCCATGTTTCAGGTCACAAATGTTCCGGCCCATTTCAGCCCTCCTGTTTTTTATCACGGGCGTTATGAGCCTGAGGGGAGCGAGGTGCAGTTTATGCTGACATATTCCGATGGAGACTGCGGAGGCGCGCAGTTCATTCACCATGTGCCGCGTGTCGATGAAGACGGTACGGTTTAATGAGAAAGGGGGCATATTGAAATGAGCAAACGAATTATGGTGGTAGATGATTCTCGGCTGGCGCGGGTTCAGCTGGGCGATGTTTTGGAAGGTACGGATTATGAGATCGCGTCATATGTTCGAAGCGGAGAGGACGCGATCGAGCAGTATGATGCGGTAAAGCCTGATCTGGTGACGATGGATATTATTATGCAGGGAATGGATGGTCTGGACGCTGCCGAGATTATTTTAAAACAGCACCCGGAGGCGAGGATCATCATGGTTTCCTCCCTGGCGTATGAAGATACTTTTGAGAGAGCAAAAGCCATCGGCGCGAAAGGCTTTGTGGACAAGCCTTTTCATCGGGAGCAGCTGCTTAAAGCGTTTGAGGAGGCGCTTGGTTAAAGGTCGGTTGTGTCTGACTTTCGGAATGGATGTAAAATTGTAATAGATAAAAGCAAAAACTGCCGTAAGACAAAAACATCGCTGTTTTGTCTTACGGCAGTTTGTTGATTTCGAAGGATTTGGCAAAAGGAGCCGTCAGGCAGCTGCCAAAAGTGTCGGTTTCTGTTATGCCTCATCCGCCAATGCCATGGCGATCTGCGGAAAGGGTTCTAGGCTGCGCTTTAAAATGCCGTTGATATAGGCCATCAGGATTCCATAGTTTGTGACGGGCACTCCCTGATCCTCGGCACACTGCAGCCGGTATTTCATCTCCCGCTCATTCAGCATACAGCCGCCGCAGTGAACAACCATGGCGTATTCTCCTAGTTCGTCGGGAAATTCCGTGCCGGAGGTGAAATCAAATTCTAATTGTTTGCCGGTGTACTGGCGAATCCACCTGGGGATTTTCACCGTGCCGATATCGTCGCACTGGCGATGATGGGTACAGCCCTCGCAGATCAACACCCTGTCTCCGTCCTTTAAGGCTTCGATGGCCCGGACTCCTTTTACGGTCAGCTCCAGGTTGCCCTTATAGCGGGCGAACAGGATTGAGAAGGAGGTGAGCGGAATATCTTCGGGGGTATCGGCGGATACGCCGGCAAATACCTGACTGTCGGTAATCACCAGTCTGACCTTCTGTCCCAGACGTTTCAGTGTGTTTTTCAGTTCATTTTCTTTTACGACGATGGAAACGGCGTCCGCTTCCAGAATATCCCGGATGGTCTGCTGCTGGGGCAGAATCAGACGGCCCTTAGGGGCGGCTTTGTCGATGGGCACCACAAGCACCACAAAATCGGAAGGAGAGAGCAGATCGGCCACGATCCGCTGCTGGGGCTCCTGGGTGGCGGCGAGCCGGGCGATCAGCTCTTTCAATTCATAGATATTGGAGCCTTCCATGGCGCTGACCCATATCTCATTCGGGCTATTTTTTTCGGCGGTCGGACCGCACAGGTCGGCTTTGTTGTAGACCACGACATAAGGCAGCCCTTTTTTCTGAAACATGCCGATCAGTTCCTCGTCGCTCTGTTTTTTTCCTTCCGTGCCGTCCACGATTAAAACGGCCACATCCGTTTTATTCAAAACCTGACGGGTTTTTTTGATACGCAGCTCGCCGAGAGCGCCCTCATCGTCGATGCCGGGAGTGTCGATAATCATGACAGGGCCCAGAGGTAAAAGCTCCATGGCTTTATATACCGGGTCCGTGGTGGTGCCCTTTACGTCGGAGACAATGGCCAGGTTCTGACCGGTGACAGCGTTGACTACGCTGGATTTGCCCGCGTTTCTGCGTCCGAAGAAGCCGATGTGTACCCTGTCGGACGCAGGTGTGCTGTTAAGACTCATAATATTTATCCTCCTAAATTGAGTTCCGCTGATTTGAGTTCCGTTATTTTTTATAATCCCCCCGCCCGATGATTACCTGGCAGCCGATGGCTTCCATGCGTTTTTTCAGCAGGGTGACGCTCTCGGCGGCTTCCTCACCGGTGGAGATTTTATTGTCATAGAGCATGTATTTTTTGCGGACGGATAAGGGCGACAGGTTGGGCATAATGACGTTTGCCCCGGCATGTACGCCTTTTTCCCGTCCGTTGGGGTCAATGGTTCCCAGGGCTGTGGTGGCGGGCAGGAGCACCTTGGGCAGCATCAGCCGGATAATCGCCAGGTAAAACAGCGTGTCCTCCACAGTACCTGCCGGTTTTTTCGCGAAGGGCGTGTCATGGTGGGGGATAAAAGGCCCGATGCCCACCATCTGGGGCTGAAGCTCATGAATGTATAACAGATCCTGCGCCAGATGGTGGGCAGTCTGAAAGGGAGAGCCCACCATAAATCCGCAGCCGGTCTGGTAGCCGATCTCCTTTAGATTATGCAGGCATTCCATCCGGCGGGCCAAAGACAATTCCGGCGGATGAAGCTTCGCGTAATGCTCCGGGGTCGCCGTCTCATGGCGCAGCAAGTACCGGTCAGCGCCTGCATCGAACCAAGCCTGATAGCTTTCCCGGCTCCGTTCTCCCAGAGAAAGGGTGACGGCGCAGTCAGGATAGTCCTTTTTGATGGCAGTCAAGATCTGGCAGACCTTTTCATCGGTGTACCAGCCGTCCTCTCCGCCCTGCAGAACGAAGGTGCGAAAGCCCAGCTCGTAGCCTGTCCGGCAGCATTCCATAATGTCCTCTGGTTCCAGTCGATATCTCTGGGCGTTACGGTTGCTTCGCCGGATGCCGCAGTAGATGCAGTCGTTTTTACAGTAATTTGTCAGCTCGATCAGGCCGCGGATGTAGATTTCATTTCCATAGTTTTCCTGGCGCAGCCGATCTGCTTTTTGGAAAAGGTATTCATCCGTATCGGGGGTATGCTTTTCGATCAGACGGATAAAATCCTCTTTGTTTAAAACCTGATTCTGTTCCAGACGGTCGATCAGGCGGGGCAAGTTGTCCATAGGTACTCCTTCTTTTGTGTTTGATCTATGTAATTATTATAGCTTTTTTGCGCCTAATAGCAATAGTTTATCGGGAAAACGCACAGAAAAAATATCTTTTGACCATGGCGGGATGTTGTGATAAAATAATGAATAGTGCCGAGATAAGGCAGAGGAGGATCGTTATGGATTATATTGTACTGGATCTGGAATGGAACCAGTCCCCTGCCGGCAAATCTGGTGAGAACCGGGCCATTCCTTTTGAGATTATAGAGATCGGTGCATTAAAGCTTTCGGAAACGATGCGGATAGAGGACCGTTTTCACGAATGTGTCCGTCCTCAGGTATATCGGCGTCTGCATTTTAAAACCCAGGAGCTGGTCCATATATCTATGAAGGAGCTGCGGGATGCCCGCTGTTTCCCTGAAGTGATAGAGGATTTTCTTGATTGGTGTGGGGATGATTATATGATCTGCACCTGGGGGAGCATGGATTTGGAGGAGCTGCAGCGGAATATCGAATTTTATCACCTGGAAAATCCTTTTCCCAGGCCGTTGCTTTTTTATGATGTGCAGAAGCTGTTCAGCCGGATTTACGAAGACGGTCATTCCAGGAGATCTCTGGAATATGCGGTAGAATTCTTACATTTTCAGAAATCTCTGACTTTTCACGGGGCGTTCGAGGACACCTGTTACACTGCCATGATTATGCAGCAGCTTGACTGGAGCCTTGCAAAAATATATCTGTCTGTGGATTACCATCGGCCGCCTGCTGCGAAAGAGGATGAGATTTATCTGACTTTTCCCGATTACGCGAAATATGTGTCTCGTCCTTTTGACACAAGAGAGGACGTGATGGAAGACAAAACGGTTATTTCCACACCCTGTTCTGTCTGCGGCCGCTTATTGCGCAAACGGATTCGATGGTTTCCCTCAGGGGGGAAAACCTATGACAGTCTGTCCTGGTGTCCGGACCATGGCTATATGAAAGGGAAGATCCGCCTGAAAAAGTCGGCGGACGATAAGCAGTATTACGCGGTGAAGATACTCCGTCCGGCCGATGAGGAAGAAGCGGCGGCGGTTCGGGAAAAGAGAGAGAATCTAAGGAAAAAACGTAAAAGCCGCAGAAAGCATAAGCAGGAGACTTAAAAACAGGCAAACGGGAGGGGATTATGTTTCAATTTAAGGATATTTTAGGGCAGGACGCAGTGAAAGAACATCTGGCCAGGGCGATTGAAGAAACCCATATCTCCCATGCCTATATTTTGTCCGGAGAGACAGGAATGGGAAAGAAGCTGTTGGCAAAAACCTTTGCTATGGCCATCGAGTGCGAGAATCGCAAAGGAATCGAGCCCTGCGGCGTCTGCCACTCCTGCCGCCAGTTTTTGACGGACAATCATCCGGATATTATTTATGTCACCCATGAGAAGCCGGGCAGCATCGGCGTGGACGATATCAGGGAGAAGCTGGTGGAGGATGTGCAAATCAAGCCTTATGCCAATCCATATAAGATCTATATTGTAGACGAGGCCGGGAAGATGACGGTCCAGGCTCAGAACGCGCTGCTGAAAACCATAGAGGAGCCGCCGGCATACGCCGTTATCCTATTACTGGCGGCAAACAGCGAGGCATTTTTGCCGACGATTCTGTCCCGGTGTATTATGCTGCCGTTAAAGCCGCTGCCTGACGAGGTGGTGAAGGGTTATCTGTCAGAACATCTGCATATGGCAAAGCAGCAGGCGGATATCTGCTGTGCTTTCGCCAGAGGGAATCTGGGCAAAGCCATTTCCCTGGCCCGGTCCGAGGCGTTTATGGACATGTACCAGAGCGTGCTTCGGATTCTGAAGGGGGCGAAGGAAATGTCCGTGCCCATGATGATAGAAAGTTTGCGGGTTTTAAAGGATGGAAACCGGGATTTTATGGAATGTCTGGAGCTGATGAAGCTGTGGTATCGGGATGTGATGGTTTTTAAAGCCACCCAGGATGCCAATGTACTGATTTTTATTCACGAGCTGACAGCGATCAGGGAGACGGCCAATTACAGCAGCTTTCACGGAATTGACACGGTTATCGACGCCATCGATAAGGCCAGGATTCGGCTGAATGCGAATGTGGGGTTTGATCTGGTGATGGAATTGCTGCTGCTGACGATTAAGGAGTTGTAGAAAGGAACGATTGATCGATTATGATAAAAGTAATAGGAGTCAGATTCCGCACTGCCGGAAAAATCTATTTTTTTGATCCGGGAGAGCTGGAAATCAAAAAAGGCCAGAATGTGATTGTGGAGACGGCCAGGGGCGTGGAATACGGCTATGTGGTCATGGGTGTCCGGGAAGTGGAGGAGGAGAAGGTGGTACAGCCTTTGAAAGCGGTATTGCGCGTCGCCACGGAGCAGGATGACCGGACGGAGGAGAAGAATAAGGAAAAAGAAAAAGCGGCTCACCGGGTATGCCTTGAGAAAATCGCCAAACACAATCTGGATATGAAGCTGATCGACACGGAATATACTTTTGATAATAATAAAGTGCTGTTCTATTTTACTGCCGACGGCCGCATCGACTTCCGGGAGCTGGTGAAGGACCTGGCTTCGGTGTTTAAGACGAGAATCGAGCTTCGGCAGATCGGCGTCCGGGATGAGACGAAGATCTTAGGCGGTGTGGGAAACTGCGGCCGGGAGCTGTGCTGCCATACCTACCTGTCCGAATTTATCCCGGTGTCCATTAAGATGGCGAAGGAACAAAACCTGTCCTTAAACCCGTCCAAGATTTCCGGAACCTGCGGCAGGCTGATGTGCTGCCTGAAAAATGAGGAGGACACCTACGAGTATCTGAACAGCCGGCTGCCCTCCATCGGAGATTTTGTCACCGCCGAGGATGGGTTTAAAGGCGAAGTGCACAGCGTCAATGTGCTGCGTCAGACGGTGAAGGTGCTGGTGACGGTGGACAAGGATAACCGGGATATCCGGGAATATAAGGTAAAACAGCTTCGTTTCCGTCCGAAACGCAGAAAAGAGCGGCTGGATATTAAGGATGAGGAATTAAAGGAGCTGGAAGCGCTGGAGAAGAAGGAAGGAAGTTCAAAGCTGCCATGACGGGAAGAGAGGAATATGGCGTCAAAATATACGAGGACGAACGTCTGGACGACCTGCAGCGGAATCATTATAAAATTATACAGAAGCCGAAACGGTTTTGCTTTGGTATGGACGCGGTGCTGCTCTCCGGATTCGCACAGGTGAGGAAAGGGGAGACGGCGCTGGATCTGGGAACCGGCACCGGAATTATCCCGATTCTTCTGGAGGCGAAAACCCAGGGACAGCATTTTACCGGGCTGGAAATTCAGTCGGAGATGGCGGAGATGGCGGGCCGCAGTGTGGCCTATAACCGCCTGGAAGAGAAGGTTTCTATTGTATGCGGCGATATTAAGGAAGCTTCCGCCTTGTTTGGCGAAGCTTCCTTCGACGTAGTTACCTGTAATCCGCCTTATATGAATCAGAATCATGGCCTGAAAAATCCGGAGGAACCAAAGGCGATCGCCCGCCATGAGATTTTGTGCACCTTTGAGGATGTGGCCAGGGAGGCAGCCAGGCTGCTGCGTTTGGGAGGCCGTTTTTATATGGTTCATCGTCCGCGCCGTCTGGTGGAATTGTTTGAAACTATGAGGGTTTACCATTTGGAGCCAAAGCGGATGAAATTGGTACACCCATTTGTGGACCAGGAGGCGAATATGGTGCTGATCGAAGCCTTTTTGGGCGGACGGCCCCAGATGCGCGTCGAGCCGCCTGTGATCGTCTATCAGGCGCCGGGCGTTTACAGCGAGGAAATTTACACGATCTATGGATATTGAAACGAAGTCAGGAATATTGTATCTCTGTGCCACGCCCATAGGAAATCTGGAGGATATCACTCTGCGCACGCTGCGAATTTTAAAAGAAGCGGATCTGATTGCCGCAGAGGATACCAGGCACAGTCTGAAGCTGTTAAATCATTTTGGCATTAAAACGCCGATGACCAGCTATCATGAGCATAATAAAATAGAGAAGGCCCGTTATCTGGTGGAGCAGCTGAAAAGGGGGCTGTCGGTGGCGCTGATTACCGACGCAGGCACGCCCGGTATTTCCGATCCGGGAGAGGAGCTGGTGCGCCAGTGCTATGAGGCCGGCGTTTCGCTGACGGCGCTGCCGGGTCCGGCTGCCTGCATCACGGCGCTCACTACTTCCGGTCTGGAAACTAGGCGGTTTTGCTTTGAGGCGTTTCTGCCCTATGACAAAAAAGAACGAGCGAGGGTTTTGGAGGAGCTTAGGGGAGAGACGCGGACCATCGTTCTTTATGAGGCGCCTCATCGTGTGAGAAAGACACTGGCGGAGCTTGAAGAAACGCTGGGCGGCGAACGCCGTCTGACTGTCTGCCGGGAGCTGACAAAGCGGTTTGAGGAAAGGATGCCTTTGACTTTGGAAGAGGCAGTCAGGTTTTATGAGCAAAACGAGCCCAAAGGGGAGTTTGTCCTGGTGATTCAGGGGAGAGATCACCGACAGCTGGAGGCAGAAAAGATCAGAGACTGGGAGAGCATTTCGTTAGAAGCGCATTTACAGCAGTATCTGTCCCAGGGGCTGTCAAAAAAAGAGGCGATGAAGCAGATGGCGAAGGACAGAGGCGTGAGTAAGAGGGACATTTATCAGGAATTGATTGACGGGGCCGAGTCAAAGTTTTAAATATACACAGACAAATGAATGATTGGAAGATCATATCTGGTCAAAACCTTCATATAATAAAATAAACGACGGATAAAGCGGCGGGGCAGGCTCCGCTGCTTTTTTACAGGCAGGGCTTATGAAGGCAAAATATGTAATATTTTCCTGTGCGGTGGGATTGATGCTGTGCGGGGCGGCGGTTTCCTGGTTTGGTTACAAAAGACAGGCGGAAACACTGGCGCGGCTGGATGGACAGAGGCCGAAGACTGCGTCAGGGGAAAGCAAAGCGGTAGAGGAGAATGGGAGACGGGGACAGGAACAAACCGGATGTCTGGGGGAATCCTATCAGGCCGGGGAGCTGGGAGATGAAAAGACAGAAACGGGAGAAAAAAGTGGGGAATCAGGGTCGAAAAGTGGGGAGTCAGGAATAAATAACGGAGAGTCCGGGACAAAACCTGATGAGTCGGAGACAGAAAATATAGAATCCGAGACGGAAGCGCCGAAAGACTATATTAAGTGGGTGGATTTTGACATAACGGTGCAGGCGATGGAGGATGCCTATCAGCAGGATGTGGACAGCTACGGAACCGGACAGCATTTGAACTGGATTGAGCTGCTGGCGTATCTGGCTACAAAATATGGCGGAGATTTTTCAAAATATAAGACAAAAGATATGCAGGAGCTGGTTCAGGCGCTGACAGACAGCGGCCAGACCATGGCCGAATATGCCCAGGACAGGAAATATTACCCTTATTATCTGGAAGCCTACACGGCAGTGCTGGGCGGTATGGTAGGAGAATATGAGATCGAGGTGCCTGCCGAGGGAAACCCGGAAGAAAAACACTGGGAAAAGAAATATGGGCTGCGGGCCTTTTCTCCGGTGGCTAAGGGATATGAATACAGTGATTATGATGACTTCGGCGTTGCCAGGTCCTATGGATACCGGCGCCAGCATCTGGGCCATGATATGATGGGGCAGACCGGTACGCCGATCATCGCCATCGAATCCGGATATGTGGAGGCCATCGGATGGAATCAGTACGGGGGCTGGCGGATCGGCATCCGAAGCTTCGATAAAAAACGTTATTATTATTATGCCCATCTGCGCCAGAATTTTCCTTTTAATAAATCATTGCAGGAGGGCAGCGTGGTGACAGCCGGCGATGTAATCGGTTATATGGGGCATACCGGCTACAGTGCGAAGGAAAATGTCAATAATATCGACGAGACCCATCTGCACTGGGGATTACAACTGATTTTTGACGAATCCCAGAAGGAGGGAAACAATGAAATCTGGGTGGATTGCTATGCGCTGACCCGCTTCCTGTCGCGAAACCGCTGTACGACAAAGAAAAATGTGGAGACAAAGGAATATTACCGGGTTTATGAAATGCGGATTCCGGAGACGGAGAAAAGCGGCGAAGAAAGTGAAAGTGATAAGACGGGTACATTTTTTTGATTGTTTGCGTCAGTAGAAAGGTTCATTTAGAAAAAGGCTGTACGCTATGATTTCGGATCATGGCATAACAGCCTTTTCGTGTCGGTTATTCAGTTACTTTCAGACCTGCCAGAGCCGCCAGCTCTTTGATTGTTTCTTTGGAAACCAGCTTTCCTTTGTATTCCACCAGATTTTCCTTGCTGCCCGTAAAAATGTCGCTGGAGATGTACTTTTTCAGGATGATGCTGTCACCCTCTACATAAATTTCGACGGCGTCTCTTTCCTCTAACTGAAAGGATCTTCTCAGTTCGATGGGGAGCGTCACTCGTCCAAGTTCATCCAGCCGTCTTACAACGCCTGTTGTTTTCATGTTTTAGACCCCCTGCTCTTAAAAAGCATGTTAAATATGTATCGGTAATACTAAAATACCATATGTAGGTGATTATGTCAATAAAGGTCGAATTTTTTGATATATGTTTCATAAAAAATTCATATTTGGATATATTTTTATCGCTGAAATCAAGAAGAAAATCATGTAACCGTTGAGAAAAACAAACTGCCGTCATGCAGATCTGTATATAACGGAATATCTTCAATACACTTCGCTTTTCCAATTTTTCAGTATATCCCCTTCATAGACCAGCTTCAAAGAGAAAAAATGCTGTTCCTCCAACAGTAATTTCAGGAAAATTTTATCGCCTTCCCACAGGGGAAGCAGGGGGACCTGGTTTTTGGGAATCCATTGAAGGATGCCTTCCGGACAGTCTTCCAAAGTACACTGTTCGGGGGATTCTGCAAAGGCGTCAGCCGTAAATAGATGCATATATTCGCAGCCCCATATGTCGGAGAGGAAGGTGACGATGCCCCGGAACCGGTAGGAGGTCAGTGTCAGACCCGTTTCCTCCTTTACCTCTCTAAGCAGGCATTCCTCCGGGCTTTCCCCTTCCAGAAAGTGTCCGCCTACGCCAACCCATTTCCCCTTATTTAAATCCGCTTTCTTTTTAACCCGGTGCATCATCAGATAACAGTCGTTCTGTTCTATGTAACATAATGTGGTCAGATTTGCAGAATGTGCCATTTTGTGCTTGTTCCTCCTAAGTGTAGCGTTGTCTGTCGTTTTTTCTTATTTTCCCACGGGTGATTTGATCTGTCAAGGTGAGAGGCGTTTTTTCTGCTGCTTTATGATTACCTGCGCGCAGAGTTCTGAAAAGCAGGATTTTTATTGTGCGGCATCCTGTGAAATGTGCCGGTGACACATTGGGTTGGATTCATATTGCATGGATGGAATCTCAGGCAATGCGGTCGTGAGATTATGCAGCGTGCGCGGCAATGATTGAATTTGATAAATGATTATGTTAAAATTCTTAAGGAACGTATCATATGAAACAGATTTAACGGACTGAGGCGGTCGTTATAATCTCGTATGGAAAGATTTGCGACAGAAAGAGGCGTCGATGAAAAACTATAGATTTTTATTGCAATATGACGGAACCCGTTACGAGGGCTGGCAGAAGCAGAAGAATACTGCGCAGACCATCCAGGGGAAGCTGGAAGCGGTGCTGGCGAAGCTGTGCGGTTGTCCGGAAGGGGAAATAGAGGCGCATGGTTCGGGCAGGACGGATGCCGGGGTTCATGCCCGTGGGCAGGTGGCGAATGCTCATATGGATACGCCGCTGTCCTGTGATGAGATCAGAGGCTATCTGAACCGATATCTGCCGGCGGATATTTCCGTGATCAGTGTCATGGAGGCGGACGGACGTTTTCACAGCCGTCTGAATGCGGCGGCGAAAACTTACTGCTACCGCATTTATACAGGAGGCGCAAAGCCTGTGTTTGATCGCAATTATATATGGATTCCGGAGGAGAAAAAGCGGCTGTCTGTTCCGGAGATGGAGCGGGCGGCCCGGTTCCTTGAAGGAGAGCATGATTTTAAAAGCTTCTGCGCCAATAAGCGGATGAAAAAATCCACGGTCCGCTGTTTATACAGCCTGCATGCGGAGCAGGCCGGGGATGCGCTCCGTATTACCGCCACCGGAAACGGTTTTCTCTACCATATGGTCCGCA
>CAJUPT010000062.1 GCA_910588405.1 uncultured Lachnospiraceae bacterium
AATATCAAGGTTTCTATGCTAAAATCGGAATAATCAGAGAATCGGAATAATCGACATAGTAGTGGATATTATTCAGGGTAATTCGTTGCTGCGTACCCACGAACATAAAACCACGACCCAGCTCTAACAGAAATCTTTCTATTTGCGCAACTAACGCTTTTTCCTAATCACTTTCCAGCAACGGTTTATTTTCCGGTATACCTAAGAACTCAAAGACATAAGGATCTTTAATCATATCAACAGGCTGTGCCATTTCAATTCCTTTTTGAGCAAGGGAAAGAACGGTTTCCTGATTTGTTCTTCCCTCTGTCAACAGCAATCGTTTATAGAGGGAAGTTGAAATCTGCCGTTTCAAAAGGGATATTATCGCAGTAAAAAACGCCATTCGCCTTGATTACAACAATGAACTGGCATAAGGAAGCCTTTTATAAAATCGGCTTCTGCGCAAAAAACAGGCAGGTTGTGGAGTGGACGATAGAACGCATGGGCCAGCGGGGATTTGAGCTCCGCTATACGGATGAGCTGTCCGGAGGGGAACGGCAGAAGATATGTATTGGTGTGAGGGAAATGTGCTTTTTTGTCGCCTGAGCTGGAGTGGTGTAAAAACCAGAGAATACCAACACGAACTGAATCAGGCTGGCGGGGGATAAAAAGCTGTGCCTGGACTATTGTGGTCAGTGTGACAGGTTCCGGGCGTAAAAGTAGCGGTGTTTCTTACTAATGGCTTTGCGTTGATTATTGACACTGACGGCCCCCCAAAGTATAATCATTACACATCTAAAATTCTTTTTGATGCCATAAACAGCTTTGCGTCCATAAAAGAAAGGTACTGTTATGCTCAAAATCAGTATGTGGAATATTTTTCATAACCTTCCTTTTTCGGATAAGGTTCCAATGATCAAAGATGGGAGCCCTTCGATTTCTTGTGCCCGGTGGATTACTTCTTCTTATCTGAATAAAGACGCCGTATATGTGGGAAGGGAAAAAGATTTTTTTTATACGGACAGGGAAAACGCCATTATTGTACATCGCCAGGATTTGATCTTAGTGGGTCAGGTGGAACCGGAAGATTTATTCAATGAGATCTGCTGTCTGCTGGACTCCTTTGAGGTCTGGGAGGAACAGTTGGCACAGTGCGAAAAACAGCCGGACGGATTGAATAAAATGTTGGATGCCAGCAAACATCTGCTGCGAAATCCATCTTTTATTTATGCGCCGGACGGCAAAGCGCTGGCAATTGCCGCAGGGTTTCCGCCGTCTATCCACTGGCATTGGAAGGAAATCCTGGATCACCATGGCCTTACGGAAGAACGGCTTTTAAATTTAAAGGAAAGCATCAGTTTAACCGATGTGTTCCAGGACTTATCCCCTGCTATCCGCGATTCTAAAATGGGTGGGCATCAATATATGCACTGCAGTATTTTGGCCAATGGGTATATGGGCGGGCATTTGGTGGTTTTTAGTATGCTCACGCCTTTTACGGAAGGGCAGGAGATTTTGGTAGAAAATCTTGTCCGCCATATGTCCCGCCATATGGAATATCATTTTTCTGAGTATAGTCCTTCCTCCAGGCTATCCGAGATTATTATTTCCATTCTCTCCCACAGGCCTTATGAGGAAAAGGGCTTTCAACTGCTGCTGCAAACGATGAGGTGGAATGAAAATGATGCATTCCGTTTCTTTGCACTGAAAGAAAATGTGGCTCATGAGCCGGTGATGCTGGCCAATGTCTTCATCCGGCTTTCGGGTCAGATTAAAAATGCCGTTGTATTCCAGATGGGCGCGCAGCTTGTTATATTGGAAAACCAGACATGGCTGCAGTCCCAAAACAATACGGATGATATGGCTAGAAAGCTGTTGGAAGATAATTTTATCTGCGGGGTCAGCAATATTTTCAAAGGCCTGAAACAGTGCGAATTATACTATGCCCAGGCCAATTATGAACTGGAGCGGTGCGCCAGGCTGTCAAAAGCTATTTCCTATGCGGAAGAAAACAGCCTGCCATTCTTTTTGGAACTGTTAACAGAGAACCGCTTGTCAAAAGCTTATGTATACCGCCCATTGGTATTTTTGAAATCCTATGACGATGAACATGGAACCGAGTTTTATAAAACGTTGCGAGCTTATTTTTACTGTGGTTTCCACATGTCAGATGCCGCGCGCATGCTGAATATCCACCGAAATAGCCTGACATACCGTCTGGATAAAATCAGAGAACTGATTGATTTCCGGATTTTCGACCATATGGCTTCGTTCAGGGATTTTGATAATTTAAACAGGTTATTTCTTTCTTTTCTTTTTCTTGATGCTGAGAATATGGATATCTGATGTTTTTGAATCAGTATCTATATTTTTGCACAAAACATTTTTCTTTTTGCAAAAATATGAACATTTACCTTTCCTGTAAAACCTTTTATAATATGGATTAATAAAGACCGGTCTTCAAGTATCCCATTTTTATTTTGTGCAAATATGTAAATCTTATGCCATACCGCCTGATCCGGAAGGAAGACAGGGAGGTTATATCCATCTTCGTCATGCTGCCGTGCCAGGCGCGTTTGAAAGGAGAAATTATGTCATTATATGAAGAACGCTTACAGCGTATCGAAAGGGCAATCGCACTGGAGCCCGTGGATAAAATACCGGTCATTTCCGGACTGGCGGCAGTCGCCGCAGTGCTCACCAATACGCCTATGCCGGAATATTTGTCGGATATGGAATTAAACTGTACGGCCAATATAAAAGCCACTGAAATGATTGGAAATATTGATGGCGTTCAGGCAACGCTTTCCTCCCCAGAACCGCTGCCCACATTGTGGCTGTCCCAGATCCGCGTGCCCGGAAAAGAACTGCCGGACAACGAATTGTGGCAGGTGTTAGAACAGGAGCTTGTACGGCAGGAGGACTATGATATCATCCTGGACGGCGGTTTTGGCCCCTGGTATGAAACGTTTATGAAAGAAAAGCTGGATGATCCGATCTCCCGCATGAAGCATGTGAGCGCATATAGCCCGACCGCGAAGAAACGGTTTGAGGAAGCCGGTTATCCGTGCATTAAAGGCAGTTCTCTTTTGACGCCTTTTGAGATGCTTTGCGGAGGCCGATCTATGTGTGCCTTCCTGATGGATGATTTAATAGAAATCCCGGATAAAATGGACACTGTGTTTGCGGAAATACATCGTTTTAACATGAACCGCTATGAAGCTCTGTTCCAGTCCCCGGCAAAACCTTATGGCGTTTGGGTAGGAGGCTGGCGGGGAACGCCCGAAACCCTGAATCCCGCCATGTTTGAGCGCTTTTCCTGGAAATTTTACCGGGAACTGGTGCAGTTATGTGTTGATTATGGCGTGGTGCCTATTATGCACCTGGATTCCTGTTGGGATAACGGCCTTCAGCGTTTTAAAGAACTTCCTGCTAAAAAAGCAATTATGTCTCTGGATGGAAAAACAGATATTCGGAAAGCAAAAGAAGTGGTGGGAGACCGTATCTGTATTATGGGGGATGTTCCTGCGGAAATGCTTGCTTTTGGCAAACCAGAGGATGTGTATGATTATGTATCCGCGCTGATCCGTGATATCGGCCCTGGCGGATACATGATATGCTCCGGCTGTGATATTCCATTTAACGGGAAATTAGAGAATATTCAGATGATGGCTAAAGCGGCGGATGACGCAGCAAAGCGCTAATCAAAATGAAGAGGGAGGGGTATTCATGGAAAAAGCACCATTAAACAAAAAGGCTCTTGTGGGCATTTTGGCTGCCGTTGTACTGTTGGCCGCCGCAGCTGTTATTCCTGTCTCCGGCGATGTCACCAGAGAGGGGTTATATTCACTGGCCATTTTTTTTAGCGCCATTATCATGTGGATTTGTGATTCTTTACCTATGTGTGTTACATCCTTTATCCTGATTTTTATCATGCCGCTATTTGGGGTAACGGATTTAAACAGCGTTTTTTCAGGTTTCGGCGGCAGCGCTTTTTTCTTCGCCATCGCGACCTTTGCTGTGTCAATCGCACTGGAGAAGACCTCCGTTCCGCTGAGAATCTGCTATGCTTTGACAAAATGGTCTAAAGGAAATCCAAAGAAGCTGGTGATTGCCATGCTATTTGCCTGTGCCGTTACATCAGCCATTATGTCGAATCTGTCAACCACAATTATTTATCTCAGCCTTAGCCTGGCACTGCTGCGTGCTAACCGTTGCGAGCCGCTGAAATCTAATTTGGGCCGCTGCCTGATGATCGGCATTCCTGCTGCGGCAGGCTGCGGCGGGCTGATCACACCGGCAGGTACGCCCGGCAATCTCCTGATTATGGACTTGCTGGCTACACAGGGAATCCATTTATCTTTTTTACAGTGGACTATCCTCTTTGCCCCACTGTCTCTGATTACGATTCTTATCTGCGGCCTTTGGGCTACGGCTATTTTTAAACCTGAGACAATTGGGGAAAATGCCATAAAGACATTAAATGATAAGTTGCGGGAAAGCGGACAGTTAAAGTCAGATGAAAAGAAAACAATTGCCATTATTTTCGTTATGCTTGTATGCTGGTTTCTGGGAACCTGGATCAGCGTCCTGAATGTGACGCTGGTGGCTGTAGCAGGCATGACTGCCCTATTCTTTCCCGGCGTGCAAGTGGTAACATGGGATGAAATCGCGAAAAAAACGAATTGGAATCTGGTGTTTACCATCGGGGCAGTAGGTGTTTTGATTGGAGGGATGACCGCCACAGGTATTATGGATTATATGGTAAATACATTATTTACAAGCATATCGTCATGGAATGTTATTGCTATGTTCCTGACAATCGGTTTCGTAGTCTGTGTAATACGGGCATTTATTCCCACAGCGCCTGCAATTGTTGCTCTTTTCGGTGCACCGCTGCTGTCCGTGGCTGCCCTGACAGGGTTAAGCCCTGTGCCGCTGCTGATGATTCCGGCATACTGGGCTTGCTGCCCTATGCTGCTGTGGATTGAGCCGATTTTCCTGTTCAGCTTTGGCTATGGTTATTATAAACCGCAGGATGTTCTGAAATATGGCTCTCTGCCTTCTGTTATTATGGTCATGCTGATGGCGTTTGCTCCGCTCTATACGAATCTTCTTGGCTTGTAAATAGAGGAGATAAATCATATTCATGCTCCGCGAGGATGCGCAGGGTCTGCCCCGGCGAAGCGAGGGTACGCAAACGCAGAGATAATTGTCTCTTAAAAGCGATGCGTTCACAGTGTGCGCTATTGCACTAAGGTCGAAAAGACCTCGCTAAGTGCAATATGTGTGCGGCGCATAATCCTGTGAAGCAGGATTCTTATGTCTATATTCACGCTATTCTATTAGAAGAGTTGTCCTGAAATAAAAAAGGACACACTTTAACACACCTATAATTTTACACCAACAGCCGGATTTTTCGAAGTCCGGCTGTATTTTTTTTACAGAAAAGGAGCTGCGCACTAATTGCTTGGTATGACAGCCCCGTGGAGCGTTTTTTCCGGATTTTCTGCCGTGTGATAGAAGTGGAAACGGTATTGATTGTTAATTTATCAACAATTATAATTATATTGTCTGAAAATGAGGGTAACAAAATTTTTTTATGAATTTCTCCCCATAATCCCTTGACAGCTCATGCCTACAGTGCTATGATAGCGATGTTGCGAAGCGATCAGAAGAAGAGTATCCACTCTCACCTCAGCACGGACAGTGACTCGGGTTATGCTTTTTAATAGATATGGCGGCTTGCTAAGGAAGGTGGCTGCCGGTATCAGGAGATTAAGAGTATGGTGGATAGTTTTCTATCCACCTTTTTTATGTGCACAGGCACCCAAAGGAAATATATCAGCAGAGGCTGACGGGCGTTTGGTGCACGAGCAGAGGAAAGGCTTTTCCCCTACTCGATTGGAATACCCAGCAAAAAGGCGCAGCGACGATAAAATACCACGGTTGTCCGGATGATATGGGGGTGCACAACAATTAGCGATTTAATGATTAACGAACAAATTAGAGACAAGGAAATTCGTCTGGTTGGTTCCAATGGAGAACAGCTGGGAATTATGTCTGCGAAGGAAGCTTTAAAGATGGCTGCTGAGGCTGAGCTGGATCTGGTGAAGATCGCGCCGAACGCAAAGCCGCCGGTATGCAAGATCATCGATTATGGCAAATTTCGTTATGAGCAGGCCAGAAAAGAAAAAGAGGCCCGCAAAAAGCAGAAAACCATTGAGATCAAAGAAGTTCGTCTGTCTCCCAACATTGAGGAAAACGATCTGAATACAAAGATCAGCGCAGCCAGGAAGTTCCTGACCAAAGGGGACAAGGTAAAGGTAACGCTTAGGTTCCGCGGACGGGAGATGAGCCATATGGCCAACTCAAAACATATCCTGGATGATTTTGCTGAAGCATTGAAGGATATCGCTGTGGTAGATAAGCCGTCTAAGGTAGAAGGCAGAAGTCTGGTCATGTTTCTGACGGCGAAGCGTTAGAGAAATAGGATACGGAAAATAAAGGAGGACACAAATTATGCCAAAAATGAAAACCAGCAGAGCAGCTGCAAAGCGTTTTAAAAAGACCGGAACAGGTCAGTTAAAAAGAATGAAAGCCTACAAGAGCCATATCTTGACCAAGAAGTCTACCAAGAGAAAGAGAAACCTGCGTAAAGCAACCATCGCCGATGCGACCAACGCAAAGGTAATGAAGAAAATTTTACCTTACTTATAATTGGCTCAGGATAGAATAAAGGAGGAAGACTGTAATGGCAAGAGTAAAAGGCGGAATGAACGCGAGAAGAAAACATAATAAAGTATTAAAGCTTGCAAAAGGCTACAGGGGCGCAAGATCCAAGCAGTACAGAGTGGCAAAACAGTCTGTTATGCGGGCATTGGCTTCATCCTATGCAGGCAGAAAGCAGAGAAAGAGACAGTTCAGGAGACTGTGGATCGCTCGGATCAATGCGGCTGCAAGAATGAACGGGCTGTCTTACAGCAGGTTTATGTACGGTTTAAAGCTGGCCGGCGTGGAGATGAACAGAAAGATGTTGGCCGAGCTGGCTGTCAATGACGCTGCCGGATTTACAAAGCTGGCTGAAGTGGCAAAGGAAAAAATCGCGTAAGGGAGATTTTCCAAAAAGAAATTTGCAAAAAGTGATGAGCAAAAAAATTGCCTGATTATGCAAAAAAATGGTTGACAAACCGCAAGGTTAATGATATAATTTATTTTGCTGAACGGAGCGCAGAATCGGTTCAGCAAAATATCGGAGCGTGGCTCAGTTTGGTAGAGCGTCCGGTTAGGGACCGGGAGGTCGCAGGTTCGAATCCTGTCGCCCCGACGAAGAGAGACTTTCACTTTAGACGAAGGTCTCTTTTTTTATATCATAGGAAAGTCATCCGAATCCTATGATACAAAAACGTTCCGCACAGGGTGCACAGGGGCTGTGCCGACGGAGCGAGGGTATGCAGACGCAGAGGAATTGTCGCTTGAAAGCGAAGTGTTTTGTCGGATTGCGTAGGTTTAGAAAATATTAAGAAAATCCTAGAAAACCTTTTTTATTTTATCTGCTAAAATATATACTAATATTTTATCTGCCTTTTTTATACTATACTTCGGAACATAAGGAGAACCAAATGGAGCAGTACAGGATTTTGATCGTGGAGGATGACAGGGAAATCGCGGCGGGCATCGCCATTTACATGAAGAACCAGGGATATCAGGTATTCCAGGCCTATAACGGCCAGGAAGGCTTAAAAATCCTGGAGACGGAGGAGATTCATCTGGCCATCGTGGATGTGATGATGCCGGTGATGGACGGGATTACGATGACGATGAGGCTGAGGGAGCAGTATGATTTTCCTGTGATTATGCTGACGGCCAAGTCAGAGGAAATCGACAAAGTAACCGGTTTAAACATTGGCGCCGACGATTATGTGACGAAGCCCTTCGCCCCCATGGAGCTGGTAGCCCGGGTGAATTCCCAGTTAAGGCGCTACGCAAAATATCTGGCGGTACTGGGCAATGAAAAATCCGACCATGTCTATACGGTGGGCGGTCTGGAGCTGAACGAGGACACGGTCCAGGTATTCGTGGACGGCGTTCAGGTCAAGATGACACCGCTGGAATTCCGCATTCTGGCCCTGTTGATCAAAAATCCCGGCCGGGTTTATTCCGCCGATGAAATCTATGAGCGTGTGTGGAATGAGCGGGCGGTCAATACGGACACCATTATGGTTCATGTGAGAAAAATTAGGGAGAAAATTGAAGTGAACCCGAAGGAGCCGAAATATCTGAAGGTGGTGTGGGGTGTTGGATACAAAATTGAAAAGCAATAGCAATCTGAAAAACGTGGTTATGGTCTGGCTGCTTTTGACAGTGATGGCCGTGATTACCATGTCATTATATCCGGTGGTGTATGCAAGGCTGCAGAAGCAGAATGAACTGCAGCTGGAAGCGTCGGAAAAACAGATGGACGATTTCCTGACCATGATGTACGCGGGCAGTATCGGTCTGTACTGGGACTATGTGAATTCCTATCAGGAGGAGCCGCTGTCGCCGTCCCAGCTGTATTTTCCGAGAGCGAAGGACAACGGCCGGAAGGAGGCAGACGCAGGACAGGCGGATACCGCCGCGGACGCCGGGCCAGGTATGGGTGGGGACGACGCGCCCTACGGTTCGGAAGACAGTGCGGCGGCAGGCGAGTTTACGGAAACTGTCTATTATGGGGAAGAGGAATATATGGAATCCAATGAAACGGATATGTGGGATTCCCGTTATTCCACGCAGTTCAATGATAAGGTCAAAGAAATTTTCCAGACATTTTTACGCGTCTGGGTGCCGCAATATGAACTGGAATATGAGATTTATTCCGCCGGCGAGGCAGGCCGGGGCAATGCGGTCAGCGATTTAAAGCTGTTAGAGGAGCCCGAAAACAATGAGGTGAAAGAGAAATATGCCTTTTATGCGGCTTTTTGCTTTGACAAGGTAGGGAATATTTCGGTCACTTCCTTTAAAGGGATAGAGGAACGGTATCTGAACCGCTATATCAGCGAATTTCAGGACAGGAACCGATTGTTTAGCCTGGCGGAAATGGACGGCGTTATGGGTCCTTCCGATATGATCAGCCGGGGGCCGGAAAGTACGGTGATTATTTTTGCCTCGGCCAGGGATAAATTTTATATGACCAAGGAGTCAGAGGATTATTTTACCTATTCCACCGAATACCGTTTTGGAAACGCAGGTTTCACCGGCTTTCTGACCCTTGCGCTTGCTCTGGTCGCGCTGGTGGGAATCGGCCTGCCATTTATGGTGAAAGAAAATGACGGCTCCCGGTTCGCGATCAGGCGGCGGGTTCCCATGGAGTTTGTGGGGGCGGGGATTTTGACCCTGTTTTGCCTGTACGGGCCTCTGTCTTCCATGGGGTATTATACGGCGACGAATTCCCTATTTGCCACCTTTTTAGGCAAGGGGCCTTCCGCTGCCCATACCTTTGCGGACTATCTGTTTAATTACAGCGTGTGGATTCTCTATTATGGTTCGGCTCTTTTTCTGGCGCTGGCGGTACATCCGCTGTTTACCCTGGGGCCTGTCCGTTACCTGAATGAATATTCTTACTGCGGGCATTTTCTGGTTAAATGGGGCAGGCTGGTGAAGCATGCCTGTTTCCAGCTTCTGAGGCAGTTGAAAACGGTGGATCTGAAGGATACCGTTGACCGTCAGCTGCTGATCCTTTTGGGGATAAATTTCATCGTGCTTACCGTTCTGTGCTGCGCATGGGTGGCCGGCGTGGCCGGGTTGTTTGTCTATACCATCGTCCTCTTTCTGATGATCAGAAAGCGTTACGAGCGGGTGCGGGAGGACTACTGCGATCTGCTTCTGGGCGTTCAGGAGATGGCGGACGGGAATCTGGAGATCAGGCTGCCTGAGGATCTGGGCGTGTTCAATTCGGTGAAGGAGGAGCTTTTAGATATCCAGACCGGCTTTAAAAAGGCGGTACAGGAGGAGATCAAGAGCCAGCGGATGCGGTCGGAGCTGATTACCAATGTGTCCCATGATTTAAAGACGCCGCTGACCTCCATTATCACCTATACCAACCTGCTGAAAGAGGAAGGGATTACTGAGGAACAGCGACAGGAATATATTGAAACGCTGGACCAGAAATCCCAGCGGCTGAAACGTCTGATCGAGGATCTGTTTGTGATCAGCAAGGCCAGCAGCAACAGCATTGTGTTAAATCCGGTGAACCTGGATCTGGCGGCGCTGATCAAGCAGGTCATGTTCGAGCTGGACGACAGGGTGAAGGCATCGGAGATTGAATTCCGCTGTTCCTTCCATCCGGATAAGCTGCTGGCTTATCTGGACTGTGACAAGAGCTACCGGATTTTTGAAAACCTGGTAGTGAATATCCTGAAATACGGAATGCCCCATTCCCGGGCCTTTATCACCGGGGAGAAGATTCAGAACGAGATCTGGATTACGCTGAAAAACACCTCGGAGCAGGAGCTGACCTTCCAGTCCGAGGAGATCACCGAACGGTTCGTCAGGGGCGACCAGTCCCGAAATACGGAAGGGTCAGGGCTTGGCCTTGCCATCGCGAAAAGCTTTACCACGATTCAGGGAGGAACCTTTGACGTGGTGCTGGACGGGGATCTGTTTAAGGTGATATTAAAGTGGAAGGCCAATGAATAAAGGATAAAAAGCGGAAGCCTCTCAACCATTGTTTTGAAAAAACAGGGTGGTTGGGAGGCTTTTGTATTGTAAAAAAGCTGGAATCGGTGATCCGTTTATCCTCGTTTCCGTCCTGCTGGTTAAGGAAATGTTCGTTCGGTGAGAAAACGATGGTTTCCTGTCCTGAATAATGTGTTCCGAACAGTTCGTTGATCAGAGGAATGACCGGAGAACTGCAGTCATTCAGCAGGGTGCGGAATACGTCGTCGTAAATTTACTCAATCAGGGTTAATCGATTTCTATATTTTGTATTAATATAAACAGTTTATCATAAACAGTAGTGACATGCAAAAAAATTGAAAAAATTCACAAAAATCTACAAAATTTTTTGATTGACAAATTGCCTCCAAAATGGTACTATAATCAAGTCGGAAATATCTGCCGTTTTATCATCCTGCCGGTGTGGCGGAATTGGCAGACGCACATGACTCAAAATCATGCGGAGAGATCCGTGCCGGTTCGAGTCCGGCCACCGGCATGAAAAAACCAGCGGTAACGCTGGTTTTTTTTAATCCGTGTTGCATTTTGTGTTGCATAGCGATTCAAAGTGAGCATTGGCAACGGCATCCATTGCTTTCGCCTGGTCATTCATAGCGTGGCGGTAAACGGCTTTTAATGTTCCGTCTGATACCCATCCGCCTCTCTGCATGATATAAGCGTCAGGAATCCCGAGGGCGTGCTGGATCGATGCGCTATAGTATCTGAGATCATAAAAACGGAGATGCGGCAGCCCGGCTTTTTATAGGGCGGAGAAATCAAAAATTTTTTGAAAATGTCGGTTCATGGCGGGAAGAAAAGTGTTAATGTACAGGCTGAAAGTGGTGCATTCGGAAAGCCTCCTTCTTCGTAATGGCTGCCTGGGCGATGGCCAGGCAGCACCTCCAAATGCGTATAATATCATTGCAGCCAGAGATATGGCCTGCTTAAGGAGTTGAACGTGAAAAGAAAAGATTTAGTTAAGCTTCTTGAGAAAAACGGATGGCGCTTCAAACGGAACGGGGGCAATCATGACTTATATACCGATGGCAAAAGGGTGGAGGCTATTCCGAGCATTCGGAGATCAAAGAGATGCTGACAAAAGACATTATTAAGCGGCTGGGGCTTTAAGTTCCGGCGTTTGATAAAATTTCATGTTCTTACTTTTCGTAGCAATGTGGATCAAGAGGACATTGTTACCTTAGTCGATGTTGATTTTGCGGAATATAGAAAAAGAGTGGATCAGAGGGCGGTGAAGAAAAATTGTACGATTCCGTACTGGATGAGCGTTGAAGCGGATAAGGCTGGGATTAATTATTCCAGAGTGCTTCAGGAAGCTCTTTCAAAAATTCTGGGGAAACCGCAAAAAATAATCAACTAAATCTTTTCATAGCGGGATAAGGGACAGTTTTGGCTGTCTCTTTTCTTACGCTCAAAATTACCCGGATAGAAAGGTGAAGTGATTGAAAAGCACTAAATCCCCGGCTATGCTGGGGAGAATAGTGTAGTGGAAACAATGAGGATCTCAAGAAAAAGCCTCCTATGATACAATGAGTATGGTGTTGCAAGCCAACGCAAAGGATAGGAGGCGGTCCAAATGGACAATAACAGCATATCACATATTCGCTGGAAATGCCAGTACCATATAGTTTTCATTTCAGGGCGGAGGAAATATGTCGCTGTTATCCTTGCAAAGCCGCCGTCTTGATGATAAACTAATAAATACATGGAAGATATTTGAAAACAATGATTTTTCATTTCCCATTTCCCGCGTAACCGGACGGAGGACTGATAAAATTGGCCGGATATGAAAAAAATATTCTTTATCACTATACGGATTTTCAGGCATTGGACGGCATTTTATATCATGCGCAGCTGCGGGTGAATAATGTGCTGAATATGAATGACGCGGCGGAGATGCGCTTGTTTATGAGTGGCCTTTGCCATGCGATGGTGAAAAGGTTGAAGGCAGAGGGAGATATGGAACGGGTGGAAAAGGTTCGAAAGCTTTTTCATGACGAGCTGAAAAAGGAATTTTTTTATTCGGCTTATGCGGCCTGCTTTTCCCTTTACCGGGACGATGCGGCTCAGTGGGAGCGGTATGGGAATCGAGGACGGGGTGTCTGCATTGCCTTTCGCGGTGATTATCTGGAAAAAATGGCGGAGGGAGAGCTGTCATTGCAGGAGGTTTGCTACCAGGATGATATGACGGAGCATCCGCTGGCGGACGTGTTTTACCGGCTGATCAAAGGGGAAGGGGACCTCTCGGCCGGGAATCCCCGGATCAAAGGGGTGATGAAGGCTGCATGGATTCAGTCGGTGGTGTTTAAGCATCCCTCCTTTTCCTCGGAAAGAGAGGTGCGCCTGGTGGTTTCGCCCTTTGAGAAGGGGTATTTTGACATGGAACCCTGCTATCATGTGACTGTCGAGCGCATTAAAAAATATTATCCGCTGGATCTGATGGCTATGTGCCAAAAAATCGGGATTACGCTGGAGGAGCTGGTGTCAGAGATTATCATTGGGCCGGAGTCTACCCAGTCTGCGGCTATTTTACAGGATTATTTGCGTGACAATGGCATGAAGAAGCTGGCAGGGCAGATTTCCATGTCCAGATGCCCTTTGCGCCGTCCGCCGGTGTAAGCGGAACTATGGAAAAACAGCAACGGATCGGACTGCAAAATAGTAAGCGGCTAAAAGACACCCGCTAACTATTTTGTATGCATCACACATAAGGGACTAAAGAACAGAACCTAAGTGCTCGTAGCGAAGCCCTGGGAGGGGAGTTGCGGAACTATCAATAGAGGAGCGGCGATGAAAGTTGTATTACGGAACCTGACAAAAAAATATCCGGGGCGGGGCAGGAAAAATGCTGAGGGCGTGACCGCCGTCGATCATTTCACCTTTGAAATACCGGATGGAAAGCTGATTGCCCTTCTGGGACCTTCCGGCTGCGGGAAAAGCTCAACATTGAATCTGATCAGCGGCCTGCAAAAGCCTACCGAAGGGAAAATTTTCTTTGGGGAGGAGGACGTGACGGATATTCCGGCGGAAAACAGAGGGATCGGCCTGGTTTTCCAGAACTATGCCCTGTATCCCCATCTGACAGTGAAGCAGAATATTTTGTTTCCGCTGCAAAATCTGAAAGGAAAAGACCGGCTGTCTAAGGAAGAGATGCTGAGAAAGGCTTATGAGGCTGCCAGGCTGGTGCAGATCGAAGAATTGATGGACAGGAAGCCCAGGGAGCTGTCGGGAGGGCAGCAGCAGCGGGCAGCCATTGCCCGGGCGCTGGTGAAAAGGCCGAGAGTGCTTTTGCTGGATGAGCCTTTGTCAAACCTGGATGCCCGCCTGCGGCTTCAGACTCGGGAGGAAATCCGGCGGATTCAGAGGGAGACGGGGATTACCACGGTGTTTGTGACCCATGACCAGGAGGAGGCCATGAGTATTTCCGATATGATCGTGGTGATGGATGCAGGGGTGGTACAGCAGGCAGGAAGGCCCCAGGAGGTTTATGACGATCCGCGAAACCTGTTTGTGGCTAAATTTTTGGGGACGCCGCCGATCAATGTATTCAGCGGACGGATTAAAGAGGATAAGTTGTATATTGGAGAAGAAGCAGTTCTGGATATCAGAGAAATTGGTGATATTGAGGGGAATGTTGTGTTCGGGAAGCAAGATGAGAAATCGCCGGATTTAGGGGAAATCGGCGCTGCCAGGGAGGTTTGGGCGGGAATTCGCCCGGAGGGATTTATTCTTAAGGAGGACGGGCCTTTCAGCTGCCGATTAAAGGGCGTGGAGGTGATGGGACGCGATATCAGCGTGGTTTCGGAGCATGACGCCTCGGAAAATCCGCAGGTCCGTTCGATTATCGGTACTGAGAATCGGGTGGATACGTCAAAGCCTCTGGTGCGGTTTGAATTGAGGCCGCAGAAGGTTTTTCTGTTTGATAAAGAGACTGGTGAGCGGATTTATTTCCGCGAGTAAAGAGCCAAGTGACCACGGTCCGGACCGCCCTCTTGCTGTGCCAGGATAGAGACGAGACATTGGGAATAAGCCCATGAATAAAGAGTGTTAGGAAAACGATAAATATGAAAAATAATAGAACGGACGGCAGCCTGAAAGGCTGGCTGTACCTTTTGCCGGCCCTTCTTTTTCTGGGGGCGTTTCTGGTATATCCGCTGATCGACGTGGTGATCTACTCTTTTGAGGAAGGATATAACTCCGCTTCCCAGACTCGGTTCGGCATCGGGTTTTATAATTATTCTTATGTACTGCATGACCCTTATTTTCTGCAGGCGGTGAAAAATACATTTTTGCTGGTGATAATCACAGTGCCCTTATCCACAGTGATCGCTCTGCTGATCTCAGTGGGGCTGAATTCCATTAAATTTCTGCGGGAACTGTTCCGGACCATTTATTTCCTGCCCTATGTGACCAATACGCTGGCGGTGGGGCTGGTTTTTATGATTTTGTTCAAAAAGACCGCTTATTCCGACGGATTTATCAATCTGATTATCCGATGGTTCGGGGGAACTGCGGTGGATTTTATCGACGGGCCTTACTGGGCGAAAATGTTTGTGCTCTGTTTTTACACCATATGGGTGGTGATGCCCTTTAAAATTTTGATTTTGACCAGCGCGCTGGCCGGCGTCAATCCTGACTATTACCAGGCGGCGAAGGTGGATGGCACCTCCCGGTTCCGTACCTTTATGCGGATTACCCTTCCGATGATTTCGCCGATGATTTTTTACCTGGTGGTTACCGGTTTTATCGGCGCATTTAAAGCCTACAGCGACGTGGTGGCTCTGTTCGGAACCAATCTGAATGCGGCGGGGATGAACACGATTGTGGGCTATGTGTACGACATGCTGTACGGAGACAGCGGCGGTTATCCCTCTTATGCGTCGTCGTCGGCGATTCTGCTGTTTGTGATTGTGCTGACCATTACCTGCGTGAATCTGCTGGCAGGGAAGAAGAATGTCTATTATTCATAAGCAAAACAGGAACGGACCGTATAAGCCCCGTAAAAATATGTGTCTGAAAGTTCTCCCGGTTCAAGGGGCTTAGGAGGGGAGCTGCAAAGCTTTAAAAAGAGGAACGTGATATGGAATTTGACGATTATGAAAAAACCGTAAAGGCTGCCAAAGCCCGGAGGATGGCCGGGAATGCCGTTACGTATCTGTTTTTAACCTTCTGGGCTTTGATTGTACTGTTTCCTTTTTACTGGATGCTGCTTACGTCGGTAAAAAGCTACGGCGCATATAATTCCGAGTACATTCCCAGCTTTTACACCCTGACGCCCACGCTGCAAAACTATGTGGACGCTTTTACCACGGTGCCGCTGGGTCGTTATCTGCTGAATACCCTTATTTTTACGATTGTCACAACGGCAATTTTGCTGGTGGTGGCGGTTTTTGCCGCCTTTGCTTTTGCTAGGCTGGAATTTAAAGGAAAGAATATGGTGTTTATTCTGTTCCTTTCCATGATGATGATCCCCAATGAATTGGTCGTTATCACAAACTTTGTCACTATTACCAGCCTGGATCTGCGAAATTCATTTCCAGGTTTGATTCTGCCGTCGGTGATGTCAGTTTTTTACATTTATCTGCTGAAAGAGAATTTTGAGCAGATTCCCGACAGCCTGTACTATGCGGCCAAGGTGGACGGAACCTCAGACCTGAAATATCTGTTTAAGGTAATGATCCCCATGTCAAAGCCCACGCTGATCACCATCGTCATATTGAAGGTGATCGAGTGCTGGAATTCCTACGTATGGCCTAGGCTGATCACTGACGACGCGGCTTATTTTCTGGTTTCCAACGGGATTCAGGAAATCCGGGAAAATGGGTTTGGCCGCGAGAACATCCCGGCTATGATGGCGGCGGTAACGGTGATCTCTGTTCCTCTGATCCTGTTGTTTCTGGTGTTCCGGAAGAAGATTATGGCAGGCGTGTCAAGAGGGGGGACGAAGGGATGAATGCGGGGAAGAAGATGATAGGCGGTATGCTGCGGCGAGGAATGTGGAAAGATATGTGGCTTCGTTTGGTTTTTGGAGCGCTCATTTTAGGGATGCTTTCGCTGCTTGCCGGATGTCATGGAAAGGAGGAGGGGACTGCTTTTGAGATTCCTGAAGAGTTTGACCTTTCCAGGGATTATGAGCTGACCTTCTGGGCAAAAAATGACACGAATAAAAGGCAGACGGACATCTATGCGCAGGCGATAGAGGACTTTGAAGAATTATATCCGAATATCAGCGTGAATCTGCGGCTGTATACGGATTACGGGAAAATCTATAACGATGTAATTACGAATATTGCAACGAATACCACGCCTAACGTGTGTATCACTTATCCTGATCATATCGCAACCTATCTGACGGGGAGCAATACGGTGGTGCCGCTGGAAGGATTATTTGCGGACGGAAGGTATGGGTTAGGCGGGACAGAGGTTCGGTTTGACGCGCCGAAGAAGGAGGAGGAGATTATCCCGCAGTTTCTGGAGGAGTGCGAATTTGGCGGCCATTATTACGCCATTCCTTACATGCGGTCTACGGAAGCCTGTTATATTAACCAGACCTATGTGGAGGCGTTGGGCTATACGCTGCCGGATGTGCTGACCTGGGACTTTGTCTGGGAGGTCTCCGAGGCGGCTATGGCTAAAGACGGGGACGGAAACTTTTTGGTAAACAGGCAGAAGGTAATGATTCCTTTTATCTATAAATCCACGGATAATATGATGATCCAGCTATTGCGTCAGAGCCAGGCGGATTATTCCAGTGAAAGCGGCCAGATCCTTTTATTCCATGACACGACAAAGGAGCTTTTGAAGACCATTGCCAATCATGCGAAAAGCGGCGCGTTTTCCACCTTTAAAATTTCCAGCTATCCGGCCAATTTCCTCAATGCAGGGCAGTGTATTTTTGCCGTGGATTCCACTGCGGGAGCGACCTGGATGGGAACGGATGCGCCGCTGTGTGATATCAGCGAAGACAAGATCGTCGAATTTGAGACGGCGGTCAGGCCGGTTCCCCAGATTGACCCGGAGCATCCCCAGATGATCTCCCAGGGGCCGTCTGTCTGTGTGTTCAATAAGAGTGATCCTCAGGAGGTATTGGCTTCCTGGCTGTTTACCCAGTACCTGCTTACCAACCAGGTACAGATCGCTTATGCCGGGACAGAAGGCTATGTGCCGGTGACAAAAAAGGCACAGGAATCGGCGGAATATCAGGAATACCTGGTCGGGTGTGGCCAGGATACGGAGTTGCATTACGATGTGAAAATCAAAGCGACGAAGCTTCTGCTGGATAATGTGGACCACACATTCGTCACCCCGGTATTTAACGGCTCCGCGTCCCTGCGGGATGCGGCCGGACAGATGATTGAGAATACGGTGAAATCTGTCAGGCGTAAGCAGGAGGTTGATGACGCGTATATCGAAAAGCTTTACGGGGATATGACCGCCCTTTACCGCCTCGACCAGATCGGTGGGCCGGGAGGCCAGTCCTTATCCGGAAAATCCGACCTGGGAAAGCTGCCAGCCACGTCGGTATTGCTGCTGTCAGGGCTGGCGGCGGCCTGGGTTTTGATTCTCATATATGTGGGTTATGAGGCGGCAAAAAAGAAAAGGCGTCAAGTATAATATCCGGAGGCGGTATATGGGAACGGGGGAAATATTGAGGAAAGGGACTGGAAAAAAGAGGACAAACTATTGATTTATGAGGAATGTCGTGTATAATGGGGGTGTAGTAGAAATAAAAACAGCGGAAGTCCGTACTACAAAATAGTAAGCGGCTAAAAGACACCCGCATACAAAATAGTTAGCGG